>JBIJAG010000016.1:0-81118 GCA_044345855.1 Cyanobium sp.
CAGGGTCACAGACCGGCCCACCCTTTGCCACAACAGAGAACTGAGGGAGGCGAGCCGTCAGCCCCGGCTACGCCGGGGCTGCTCCTCCTGAGTTACACCACTCCACGGGACGCTGCTATTCCTGGTATAAGTGATGACATTTGGTACCAGAGCGATGCATGCTTTTGGGAGCTATACGAGCATGGTCGCCGTTTATTAATCGCGACGGCAAACTTTGCACATATTGTCGCGCCTGAATGCATCATTAAGGGACCAGAAGACATGAAAGACTTCAAGGCTGGATGGGAGAGAACGCAAGAAATGCAACAGCTTTTCATGCTAATGTTATCGGCCTCAAATAAACGGCTTGAAACAACCGCGCAGGGCGAGAACTGATTGATACATATGTTTCTATGGCTTTGCCTTTTTTCTTGGGAATGTGGAAATACAGGTCCATCCCTAGTTGTTTATAAGCATGCCCAACAATGCCATTCACCTGAGCCGCCTCCCATTATTATCTTTAGACCCTCCAGTTCACTGCGGCCAGGTGATGGCTAGCGTTAACCTCTCTGGTCGTAGCATGCTTAGATGCTGAATAGCTGCGCGACGCAACCCCCCGCCACTACACGAGCGCGTGCAGAGCGCTCACAGCAGTGGTATCTGATCCCCAGTGCGGGACAAGTCGCCAAGCTCGCTCGGCGCTTATCACCTCAGCTTCGACTAAGATGGCGATTAGGCACTTCTGCTTAACTTTTTCCAAGATGACCTCTACTGAAAACCCTAGGCCGCCCTTCCCTCCCTTCAATGCTGAGACCGCAGCCCAGAAGGTCCGTATGGCGGAAGACGCATGGAATACGCGCGACCCAGAGAAGGTCTCGCTTGCCTACACACCCGATAGCACTTGGCGCAACCGCTCGGAGTTCGTTTCAGGCCGTCCGGCCATTCTTGAGTTTTTGATCCGCAAATGGAACAAGGAACTCGATTATCGCCTCATCAAAGAACTATGGGCGTTTGAAGGTAACCGGATTGCTGTGCGCTTTGCCTACGAGTGGCACGACGATGCAGGCCACTGGTTTCGCTCCTACGGCAACGAGAACTGGGAGTTCGACGACCATGGCTTCATGCGCAGACGCATTGCCAGCATCAACGACCTTCCCATCCCAGACAGCGACCGGAAGTATCATTGGACCCTCGGGCGCCGCCCCGACGACCATCCTTCTCTTTCAGACCTCGGTCTCTGATCCAGTTCGACCTCTGATCCAGTTCGACCGAATCGCCTAACCAGGCGCCGCGGCGAACCCGGTCATGCCGCCATTTTTGCGCAAACTCGCCATACCCCGTTCCATGGAGTCCACAATGAGCCCGGGGCGTCTGTTCAAGGTCTCAGATTTCCTCCACCCAGCAGACGGTGAGCCGATTCGCTCAGTCATCACCGAGTCGGCTGACGCAGCGGTGGTGGCTTGGTATGTCAAGCCAGGCCAGCAGATCTCGGCCCATGTCCATCCTCATGGCCAAGACACATGGACCATCCTTTCAGGTAGCGGCGAGTACCGCGTCAGTGCTCATGGGGAGTCGATTGCTATCGCCAAGGGAGATGTGCTAGTCGCCCATCGCCGAGAAGTTCACGGTGTGCTGAACACCGGGCAAGAACCGCTTGTCTTCGTTTCAGTCGTTTCTCCCGCCGCATCGGGCTTTGAGCCGGTGTCGTTCATCATGAGCTAGTTGGATCCTGAGACGTTTCTGCTGCGGGCGAAGCGTTCAACTTGCTGATGCAGGCTTGTTCATCTAAGCCTGCCGATTCATCCAAGCCAGCCGATTCCTTCCCTCTTCACGACACCTCCAATGCCGTCAGCTCCAGCTCTCGGCCCCGCAGCACGTGCGCCGACAGCTCTCCACAGATTGGGCAGGCAAAGATCACATCCACCGGCTCAAACTGCTGCCCGCATCCGCCGCAGCGGCACTGCGTGGGCACCACCTCCAGCTTCAGCGTTGCCCCTTGACCGATTCCGCCCGCCATCACCACCTCAAAGGCGAAGGCGAGTGCGTCTGGATCCACCCCCGAGAGTCGCCCCACGCGGAGCATCACGGTGTGAATTCGCTGGGCACCCTCGGCTGCGGCCGTCGCCAGGGCGATGCGCTGCAGTTCCTCCATCAGCGCCAGTTCATGCATCGCCGCACCAGCGGCGCACCGCCGCCAGCACCTCTTCCAGCACGGCCCCGGTGGCGGGCGAGAGCCGGGTGCTGAAGCCGTAGCCGTGGGCCGCCACCAGCAGTTGCCAGGCCGGCGGACGGCGCCCATAGAGGCATTCAGCCAGCCGCAACAGCTGAGCTGCACTGACATGGTGGCTGAACAGCCCGGCCGAGTCGCCGGCATCAGCGCCTTCAGCCGCTAGGGGTAGGAGCGGCTCCAGCCGCCAACCGCCCGGGCCCGCCGCCGCAGGCGGTTCCGCATCCACGAACAGCACGCGCCGGGAGGCGGCCAGCTGCGGCGCCAGCTCGGGGGTGAGCTGGGTCCGTTCGATCACCGCCAGGCTGGGGAGCTCCCAGCTCCCGGCGGCGGCAGCGATGGCGCCTCCCACCCCATCGTCCTGGCGCAGGCCGTTGCCCCAGCCAATCAGCAGATCGCGCCGCTGCTCCCGGTTGGTTGCGGCGGGGCTCACTGCCGCCACCGCTCCTGCAGCATCTCGCCGTTCGGGCCGATCAGCTGCACATGCAACGGCATCTGGCCCGCAGCGTGGGTGGAGCACGACAGGCAGGGATCGAAGCAGCGGATGCCCGCCTCCACCCGGTTGAGCAGGCCCTCGCTGATCTCGGCCGCCCCCGGCGGGATCCATTGGCGGGCGATCTGGGTGACGGTGCGGTTCATCGCCCGGTTGTTCTGGCCGGTGGCGATGATCAGGTTCACCGCCTCGATCAGGCCGTTGGCATCCACCCGGTAGTGGTGGAACAGGGTGCCGCGCGGCGCCTCGCTCACGCCCACCGCCTCGAAGGCGTTCACTCCCGCATGGGCGCGCACGTGGGTGGCGCAGATCTCCGGATCGTTGAGCAGCAGCTCGATCGCTTCCAGGGCCGCCAGGATCTCGATCAGCCGCGCCAGGTGGTAATGGAAGGAGCTGGTCACCACACGGCCGCCGCGCTCCCGGAGCTCCAGCAGCTCAGCATCGGCCCGCTCCGTGCCGATGCGCTCGCACACATTCAGCCGCGCCAGGGGGCCGACCCGGTAGCTGCCCGCCTCCGGCCCGAGCGGCTTGTAATAGGGGAACTTGAGGTAGGTCCAGGGTTCCACCGCCTCCGCCAGCGCCTCGCTGATCCGCTGCTGCGGCAGCGCCTCGGCCAGCACGGTGCCGTCGGGGTCGATCAGGCGCAGCTGGCCGTCGTAGTGCTCCCAGCGGCCATCGGTGCCCACCAGGCCCATGAACAGCGAGGGGAAGCAGCCGAACGTGCTGGCCTCCGTGGCCAATGGCCCATCCAGCAGCGCCTTGAAGCGCTGCAAGGCCGCAAGGGTGGTGGCGAAGGCTTCCGGCAGCTGGGCGCGGATGGCGTCGCGATCGCTCGGATCCAGGGGGGTGCGCACCCCTCCCGGCACCGCCCAGGCGGCATGGATCTTGCGTCCCCCCAGCCGCTCGATCAGGTCCTGGCCGAATTGGCGCAGGCGGATGCCGCCGCGGGCCAGCTCCGGGTCGGCGGCAATCAGGCCGAAGATGTTGCGCTTGGCGGGATCGCTATCCCAGCCCAGCAGGAAATCGGGGCTGCTCAGATGAAAAAATGACAGCGCATGGGATTGGGTGATCTGGGCCAGGTTGAGCAGCCGCCTCAGCTTCTCCGCCACCGGCGGGATCGTGACCGCCAGGATCCGATCGCCGGTCTTGGCGGCGGCCAGCAGGTGGCTCACCGGGCAGATGCCGCAGATGCGGGCGGTGATCGCCGCCATCTCGGTGAACGGCCGCCCCTCGCAGAACGCCTCAAAGCCCCGGTACTCCACCACATGGAAGCGGGCGCCCTCCACGGCGCCGGCCTCGTTCAGCTGGATGGTGATCTTGGCGTGGCCTTCGATCCGCGTCACCGGGTCGATCAGGATGGTGCGGGCCATGGCTCAGCCGAAGCGGATCATCGCCGCCCCCTCCATCCGTGGTGGCTCGCCCCGCAATAGCGGCTCGAGGAAAGCGCGGATGCGGGCGGCCGAAGGCGGGCAGCCTGGCAGGTAGTGATCCACGGGCACCACCTCGTGCAGCGGCAGCACCCGCTCCAGCAGTTCGGGCACCAGGCCAGGGGCGTGGGGCAGCTGGCCGCTGCCATCGGCCAGCTCCAGGTAGCCGCGGCGCAGCACCGGCTCCGCGCCGTCCAGCCTGTTGCGCATGCCCGGCACGTTGGCGGTGACCGCGCAATCCCCGAACGACACCAGCAGCCGGGTGCGCGCGCGCACCTGAAGGATCAGCTCCAGGTTGTCGGCGTTGGCGACGCCTCCCTCCACCAGGCAGACATCCACATCCTCGGGGTAGGTCTTGATGTCGGACGCCACCGGGCTGAACACCACATCAACCCGCTCCGCCAGCTCGATCAGCCACTCGTCGAGATCGAGGAACGACATGTGGCAGCCGGAGCAGCCGGCCAGCCAGACGGTGGCAAAGCGCAGCTTCATCGTGTCTGCTGCCCCCTGGCCCGGGCCCGCACCAACGCCCCCAGCCGGCCGGGGTCGGCGTGCTTCTCGCCGGTGGTGTCGGCCTTGTCGAACAGGGCGCCGGTGGGGCACACCTGCACGCACTTGCCGCAGTCGGTGCAGGCATCCACCGCGCCCCAGGGTTCGTTCAGTCCGGCGATGATCCGGCAGTGCTCGCCCCGCCAGCCCACATCCCAGACATGGGCCCCCTCCACCTCATCGCAGACGCGCACGCAGCGGGTGCAGAGGATGCAGCGGTTGTGGTCGAGCCCGAACAGGGGATGGGAGAGGTCGACGGGGCGATCCGGATGGCGGTAAGGCAGCCGGGAGTGGTCCATCCCCACCTCCACGGCACGGTCCTGCAGCTCGCAGTGGCCGTTGGCCACGCAGATCGCGCAGACGTGGTTGCCCTCGGTGAAGAGCATCTCGATCACCGTGCGCCGGTAGTCCTGCAGCCGCGGGGTGTCGGTGTGAACCACCATCCCCTCCGCCACCGGGGTGAGGCAGGCAGGCTGCAGCTTGCCGCTGCCCTCGATCTCCACCAGGCAGAGCCGGCAGGCGGCCACCGGGCTCAGCCCCTCCAGGTGGCAGAGGGTGGGGATGGACACCCCCACCTCCCGGGCCGCCGCCAGCAGGGTGGTGCCCGTGGCCATCGCCACGGCGTGGCCGTCGATGGTGAGGGTGCGGACGCTCATCGGCTGGTCGCCGCTGCCGTGGGCCCCGGCTTCAGCCGGGCCAGGTATTCCTCGCGGAAGTAGCGCAGGGTGCTGAGCACCGGCTTGGGAGCGCTCTGGCCCAGACCGCAGAGGCTGGTTTCGGCCACCATGGGGCAGAGGGCTTCGAGCTGGGCCAGATCGGCGGCGGTGGCGTCGCCGGCCAGGTGCTTCTGCAGCAGCCCATGGAGCTGCACGGTGCCGGCGCGGCAGGGCACGCACTTGCCGCAGGATTCATCCCGGCAGAAGGCCATGAAGAAGGCGGCGATCGCCACCATGTCGGTGGAGTGGTCCATCACCACCATGCCGCCGGAGCCCATGATCGTGCCCAGCGCCTGCAGGCTCTCGTAATCCACTGATGTGTGGAGCAGGGAGGCCGGCACGCAGCCACCGGAGGGTCCGCCGGTCTGCACCGCCTTGAGGCCGGCTCCATCCGGGCATCCCTCCCCCATCTCGCTCACGATCGTGGCCAGGCTGGTGCCCATCGGCACTTCCACCAGCCCGCCCCGGCGGACCTTGCCGGTGAGGCAGAACACCTTGGTGCCTTTGCTGCCCTCCGTGCCGATGGCGGCGAACCACTCGGCGCCCTCGCGCAGGATCGGCACCACATTGGCAAACGTTTCCACGTTGTTGATCAGGGTTGGCCGCCCCCAGACCCCCGCTTCGGCCGGGTAGGGGGGGCGCGGCCGCGGGGTGCCGCGCTGGCCCTCGATCGAGTGAATCAGGGCCGTTTCCTCCCCACACACGTAGGCGCCGGCCCCAACCCGCAACTCCACCGTGAAGCCGAAGGGGGCGCCGAACAGCCCCGCACCGAGCAGATGGCGCCGACGGGCCTGCTCGATCGCCCGCCGCAGGTTGACGATGGCCAGCTTGTATTCGGCTCGGATGTAGATGAAGCCCTGCTCGGCCCCCACGGCGTAGGCGGCGATCGCCATGCCCTCCAGCACACGGTGCGGGTCCCCCTCCAGCACGCTGCGGTCCATGAAGGCGCCGGGGTCGCCCTCATCGGCGTTGCAGACCACTACCTTGCGCTCCCCTGGCATCTTGGCCACCGTGGCCCATTTCAGACCGGTGGGATAGCCGGCGCCGCCGCGGCCCCGCAGGCCGCTGCGGCGGATCGTGTCCACCACCTCAGCCGGGGTCCGATCCGTCACGACGTGGCGCAGCTGCGCGTAGGCGCCGCGCTCGATCGCCGCTTCGATCCGCTCCGGGTCGATCAGGCCGCAGTTCTCCAGCACGACGCGCCGCTGCCGCGTGAAGAAGGGCCGCCCGGTGTCGACCTGCTCCCCCGCCGCCGGCCTCCAGATCAGGGGGGCCTCCCGTTCGGTGGCACTGGCGGCCTGCAGGCGGTGGGCAAGGGCAGCGATCAGGCCGTCGGCGTCGGCGGCCGTCACCCCCGCGAACAGGGTGCCATCGGGATCGATCGCCAGCAGCGGGCCCTGGCTGCAGGGACCCAGGCAGCCCACCCCGGTGATCGCCACCCGTTCCTGCAGCTCCCGCCGGGCCACGGCGGTGGTGAGCTCCTGGCGCAGCTCGGCGGCACCTCCGGCCAGGCAGCCGGCGGAGCTGCAACAACGGACCCGCAGCACGGAGGTCGGGCTCGGGGAGCTCGGGGTCGGGGAGGCGTGGGCCTGGGAGAGGGAGGTCATGGCTGGAATTTCGCTCCGCCCTCAGGTCCGTGCTCCGCATCGAGTTCACGCACCGCCGCCAGCACCGAGCTGACGGTCTGGTGTTTGCGAACCTCGCCGTCGATCACCACCACCGGCGCGGCGCTGCAGGTGCCCAGGCAGCGCACCGATCCCAGGCTCACCCAGCCATCGGCACTGCAGGCACCCAGCCCGATCCGCAACTCCTGCTCCAGGGCCTCGATCAAGGGGGCCGCCCCCTTCACCTCACAGGCCGTGCCGTTGCAGACGACACAACTGTGCCGCGCCGGCGGACGAAAACGGAACAGGTGATAGAAGCTGGCCGTGCCATGGACGCGGCTGAGCGGCAGCTCCAGGCTGCGGGCGACATGGCGCAGCAGATCGTCGCTGAGGTGGCCGTAGAGCTCCTGGGACTGGTTGAGGATCTCGATCAGGCTGTCGGGGCTGCGGTGATGCCGGCGCAGGATCGGCTCCAGGGCTTCAAAGGGTTGCCCCCCAGGGGCGGCTGCCACTTTGGCTACCGCGTTGGCCATCTCGCTGGCCATTTCGCTGGCCAGCTCGCTGGGCATCGCGCTGGGCATCTCCTGCTCCCCAACCGTTGATTCAACGTAGACAGCTGCCGCGGTTTGGGTGAGCCAGTTCGTGACTGGCCCACCAGGGCTTGGCTGGGATCAGCGGTTGTTGCGCTCGACAAACTCCGCCAGGGAGACGCCGTCCGCAACGCTATTGATGGATGGTTGCTGCCACGGCTCTGCTGAAGCTGCCAGGTTCGAGAAACTTTGATCCGCTGACAGGGGGATCAACTCAGCGCTGCGGCTTGAGCGTTGAAGCGGCAGTGTTGATGCTGCAGTAATGCTTCAGGATGCTGCTCTTCACAGCAGAGTTGAGTTGGCGCGCCGGGAGGCGTCGGCTGGGCTCGCTCCCGGAGAGCGTGGCCATCTGCTGACACAGCGGCGTGAAAATCCGTTCTCCCTAGACGATAGGTCAACTTTCGCAACGCGACTTCATGGCGGCTTCCGGATTTCCCTCGGAAAACCTGGGCCAGTTGAGCCTGTTTTCGTTGCGGGACGTTGCGAGCCGCCTGGGGATCGGCCGCATGAGCCGCAGCCTCAAGCGCCAGTGGCTGCTGGCGATTGAAACCGAGGGCAGCGCCCCTGAAGCCGAGCCCCTTCGGGACTTAGGGCTTGCCAGTGCCGCCGCCGCATCGGGCTCTGCTCCCGGAGGAGGGTCCCCATCGTCCGCCGCTGGCGAAGCTCAGCCGTTGCCCGGGCTTGGCGCCCAGCTTCCTCCCCGCCCCGCGTCCCAAGGGGAGACCCGGGTGGTGTTCCTCCCCCGCGATCCCCAGTGGGCCTATGTGTTTTGGGAGATCTGCCCGGCGGATCGAGAGTCCGCTATGGCGGCCGGTGCAGGGCCGCTGGTGCTGCGGCTTGAAGATGTCACCGGCCGGCAGGATGGTCACGCCCATCCCCACACCCTTCAGGAAGTGGTGGTGGATGCCGGCGCCCACGAGTGGTATTTGCCGGTGCCCATGAGCGATCGGGATTACCGGGTGGAACTGGGCTTCCGCCGCACTGGAGGTGGCTTGATCTCCCTGGCGGTGTCGGGTGTGGCCAGGATGCCGGCCCAGGGCCCCGCTGGAATCGTGGCCGATCGGTTCATCCCCTTCTCCCTCGATGGGGTGACGAGCACCCCCGTTGAAGGACCTCCCAACCCATCCCTGGGGCTCCATGAACGCGTCTACCAGCAGGCCAGCGGTGCCCATCGTCGGCTGGGCCACGGCTCCGAGGCCTTCCAGGAGCAGCGGCATGAGGAGGGGGCTGCCGCCGGCGGCCAGCGTTCCGGGGTTGGCCTCTGGGCGAGTGGCCGGAACGACTCCGGTGCCGGCCTGGCGGCCCGCCAGCGCAGCTTCTGGTTGGTAGCCGACGCCGAACTGATCGTCTACGGCGCCACCGAACCCTCTGCCTTGCTGCGGATCGGGGAGGAGGTGGTTCCCCTCTCCAGCGACGGTACCTTCAAGGTGCAGGTTCCCTTCCGCGATGGCGAGCAGATCTACCCGATCAGCGCCGTGGCAGCCGATGGCGTGCAGAAGCGCTCCATCACCCTGGCCTTCAGTCGCACCACTCCGGAGGCCAATGTGAACAGCTCAGAGGATTCCGTGGCCGAGTGGTTCTGAGGGCCTCGCGCCAACGGCGGTTCAGAAACAGGGATCGATCGACGTGACTAGCATCAAGATGATCGTTTTGGTCGATGGAAGACATCCTGCAGCAAACCCTGGAAGAAGCCGTTGCAGGAAGTGGTCTGGATCCTTCATCCTCCACCAATGGCATGGTGTTTTTGGTGATCACCACCCTGGGTTTGGCCATGGCCCTGGTGTATGTCCCCATCCGTCTCTTTCTCACGATCACGGCCCGTAGCCGTAGGCTGAAGTTGCTGCAGAAGATCAGGCGATTGCGCCAGGATCTTCGCCAGCCCATCGCCTGATCAACGCATCACCATGCCGCCATCCACCTGGAGTACTTGGCCGGTGATGTAGGCGGCCGCCGGATCAAAGGCCAGGAAGCGCACCGCCCCGGCCACCTCCTCCGGTTGGCCCATGCGTCCCAGCGGAATGGCCGCCAGGATCGGCTCCTGGTTGAGCTCCCGGGTCATGGCGGTGTCGATGAAGCCCGGGGCCACAGCGTTCACCGTGATACCCCGGCTGGCGAATTCGGCGGCGGTGCTGCGAGTCAGACCGATTACACCGGCCTTGGCGGCGCTGTAATTGGCCTGGCCTGGATTGCCCATCAGGGCCACCACAGAGGTGATGTTGATGATGCGGCCGTGGCGGGCCTTGAGCATGCTGCGGCTCACCGCCCGCGTGCACAGGAAGACACCGGTGAGGTTCAGATCGAGCACTTGGCGCCAATCGTCGGTTTTCATCCGCATCAGCAGGCCATCGCGGGTGATGCCGGCATTGTTCACCAGCACATCCAACCTGGACTCCCGCTCCAGCACTGTCTTCACCATCGCCTCCACCTGCTCCTCATCCGCCACATCGGCCCGCACGCTCCAGGCCCGGCCTCCGGCCGCCGTGAGCTCCGCCACCACCGACTCCGCGGCCTCGGGGGAGCTGGAATAGTTCACCACCACTGTGGCCCCGAAACGGCCCAGCTCCAGGGCGATGGCCCGGCCGATGCCCCGGCTGGCCCCGGTGACCAGAGCCACAGGGGCCGGCTTGGGCTGAGGCTGGAGTGGGGCATCGGGGGCCTGCTCGGGGTTCGCGGAGTCCGGGATGCTGGCCACCATCGCGATGCTGCTCGGGTTGGGGCGATCGTATGGCGCCAGGGGGACGTGGCAGCGCGATTTAGCGCGGCATTTCGGCCACATCCACGAGGGCCGTGCCGAGCAGCTTGGCGAAGCTGGCCAACTGGGGCTGGCTTCCCAGCACCACCAGCAGCTGGCCAGGCCCCAGCCGCACGTCGCCACCGGGATTGGCAATCAACCGACTCTCACCCCGATTCAGCAGCGGATCCGCGGTACGTACGGCCAGCACGAGGGCTCCGGTACGGCTCCTGAGCTCCAGTTCCGCCAGGGTGCTGCCGTTCAGGTCACCCAGCAGGGCAGGGTCGTCGCTGAGCTGGAACTCGTCCACTTCACAGTCCGAACCGGACAGCAACTCCATAAAGTTCACTGCCAAGGGCCTCAGGGCGGTGGCCGCCATGGTGCGACCGCCGGCCACGTAGGGACTCACCACCTGGCTGGCTCCGGCCTGGCGCAATTTGCGCTCCCCTTCGTCGCTTTCCGCCCGGGCGATCAGGCGGCAGCCGGGCGCCAGGCCGCGGGCGCTGAGCACCACGTAGAGGTTGGCGGCATTGCTGGTGAGGGCCGCCACCAGGGCCCGGCAATTATGGATGCCGGCATCGAGGAGCGTCTCATCCAGGGTGGCATCGGCATTCAGCACCGGCAGGCCTCGCTCCTCGGCCGCATCGCGGCTCTCGGGATCCGTTTCCACCACCAGGAGCTGCACCCCTTCCCGGGTGAGCTGTTCGGCGATCTCGCGGCCGATGCGGCCATAGCCGCAGAGAATCACGTGATTGTGCATGCGCCGTAGTCTCCTTCGAAAGCGTTGTTCGCTCAGCAGCCGGAAGTAGCCCGATTCATTCAGGGCCAGGAATCCCTGGATCGTGAGCTGCACCACCACCAACCCCCCCACGATCAGCAGGGTTGTGACCACCCGGCCCCTGGCGGTGAGGGGGATGGTGTTGGCATCGCTGAAACCCATGGTGCTCAGCGTGATCACCACCATCCAATAGGCGTTTCCCCAGTCCCAGCCTTCCGTGGTGCGGTAGGCCAGGGCTGCCAGGTTCACGATCGCCACCAAGGCGAGCAGGGGCCTGCGCCAGGGATGGCGGGTGCGGCGCAGGGGAGAGCCAGGCTTCCGGAAGCCGCCGAAGCGCTGGGCTCTCTTGCCGTTGGCCCTGGACTGGGGAGGGCGTGGAACCGGATGCATCCCCCCCCGCTCCCTTCAGGCCAGCCCGAGGGCCTGGAGCACGGTGTCCACCCCCAGGGAGGGGAGGTCATCGGCGGCCCCGATGCCCCGCACCCCGGCCCGTTCCGGCAGGCTGGCGGGGCTGCTGCCCAGGGCCACCACCGGGGTGCCGCAGAGCAGGGCCAGCTCCGTGGTGAGGGGATCGCTGGAGAGCACCACATCACTGGCGGCCACCTCGGCTGCCCGCCGGCCCGCCTGGCCGGCTGCGGCGGGGGCAACCACCGTGCTGCGCAGGCCCGGCAGGCTGGCCCGGATCCGCTCCGGCAGCTCCTGCCAGCGGGCGTCCGGCCAGTCGTTGGGGCCACCTCCGGGAGCGAGGAGCAGCATCGGACCATCTCCCGCCGGCAGGGCCGCCGTGGCTTCAGCCAGGGCGCTGGGGGCCAGCGGTAGCCGGAAGGCACCGGCCTGGAGCTCCACGCCGATGGGGCGCAGGTGGCCCGCCAGGGCCTGGGCCGGCCAGCCAGCGGTGGTGGTGGTGGGGGCCACGGTTTCGGTGGCGGAGAAGCCGGCGCTGGCGATGCGGGTGGGGATGTGGCTCATCGAGAGCATCAGGTCCATCTGGCGGCTTGGCGCCAGGTTCACGGCCACCTGGAAGTCGGGATCGCGCACGCAGCCGAGCAGGTTGGTCCAGTCGGCCAGGGAGGCGTCGCCATAGGCGAAGGGGATCACCTTCTCCACCGCCGGCAGCAGTTTCCAGATCGGAGCCTGTTCCGGCGGACAGGCCACCTGGATCGCAAAGCCCAGCGCCTCGGCGGTGGCGGCCACCGCCGGGAGGGCCTGGAGCTGATCGACGCCATCTCCCGGGATCAGAAACACTGCACGCATCGTTCTGGTCTCGCCGGGAACTGGGCCTCGGCCTGATTGTATGGAGAGGGTCCGGATTCTTCCGTTAAGAGGGAGCTGCTTGTGCATCTGCTGATCGCCGCCGCCGGCAGCGGCCGCCGCATGGGGGCCGACCGTAACAAGCTCCTGCTCCCCCTGGCGGGGCGTCCGGTGCTGGCCTGGACCCTGGAGGCCGCCCTGGCCTGTCCGGCAATCCGCTGGATCGGGGTGGTGGGCCAGCCCCAGGATGCCGACGCGATCGGGGCCCTCGTGGCGGCGGCCCGGCCCGATCGTCCGGTGGAGTGGATCCTGGGCGGCGAAACGCGGCAGGAATCGGTGAGCCGGGGGCTCGAGGCCCTGCCGGCGGCGGCGGAGGCTGTGCTGATTCATGACGGCGCCCGCTGCCTGGTGGAGCCGGCCCTGCTGGCGGCCTGTGTGACGGCCCTGGAACGGGCAATGCTCGAAGGGGCGGGCATCGTGGCCGCTACCCCGGTGACCGACACGATCAAGGAGGTGGAGGACGGCACCATCCGTGCCACGCCCGACCGCAGCCGGCTCTGGGCGGCCCAGACCCCCCAGGGTTTCGGGGTGGCCCAGCTGCGGCGGGCTCATGGCACCGCCAGCGCCGAGGGCTGGAGCGTCACCGACGACGCGGCCCTGTTTGAGCGGCTCGGCCTGCCGGTGCGGGTGCTCGCGGCTCCCCCCTCCAACATCAAACTCACCACCGGCTTCGACCTCACCATCGCCGCGGCGGTGCTGGCCGAACGGTTCAGCGCAGCAGCTCCTGAATCGCCAGGGCCTGCACTTCCAAGGCTGTGAACAGGAGGCCGATCCGGCCTCCAGCCGCTCTGCCGGAGGCCGCTGGTGGCGGGCTGCTGGCCGCATGGTGGCTCTGGAGCACGGTTCGCCGGCGTCCTATGCAGGCTGAACCGTGGGCGCAGCGGGCAAGCCTCGCCAGGATCGGGCCGTGCCCCTGCGAACGTCCATGGCCGCCCCTCTGCCCCTGTGGATCGCTGGCCGGTTCCCGCGCCGGCTGCGCCGCTTACCGCTCCTGCTGGGGGTCGTGCTGCTGCTGGGGCTTCTCCTCTCCCCGGCGCCCTGGGCAGGGGAGAGGGGCGGCGCATCGGCCCGGCCGCTGCCGGCTGCCGCGGTCGCTGGAGCGACCCTGACGGGCCCCTCCAGCCCCTCTGGACTTCAGCCTTTAAGCCCTCCATCCCGGGGAGCCGCGGGGCTGGCTCCGGCCCCAGGGCCGGTGGCCGGCGGCTCCTCCCCCCAGCCACCCGCCGCCTGGGTGACCCTGGAGGGGCGCCGGATTCTGGAGATCCGCGCCGCCGCCGGCGCCCAGACCCCCGAGTCCGTGGCCGAGCGGGGCACCGTGGTGCTGCGCAATCTGGCGGACAACCCGGCGGTGGCACCGGAGCAGCTGGAGGTTCGGGAGGATCCGCCCTATTCGATGCTGGGGCTGGAGGCGAACGGTCGTTTCACACCGCTGCTCGCCGTGGATGACCGGGCGGCCCGGGCCTTCGACACCTCCCGCGAGGAGCTGGCCGAGCGGTACCGCGACCAGCTGCGGGGGGCGCTGCGTCAGTACCGCAGCAGCCACACCCTCGGAGCCTGGCTGCAGAGCACCGCTCTGGCCCTGTTGATCTTGGGCAGCTACCTGGCCTGGGTGCAGGTGCAGGGGTTGCTGGTGCGCCGTGCCCGCCACTGGATTACCGCCGCACCGACCCCCTGGCTGGGGGGACTGAAACTGGCGGGCAGCAAGGTGCTGGATGGCTCCCAGGAACGCGCCGCCCTGCTGCGCCTGCTGAGGGTGGTGCACTGGGGCCTGCTGCTGCTGGCCAGCTATTTGCTGATCCCTTCGCTGCTGGGCTTCTTTCCGCCCACCCAGATGGTGGCCGAGGGGCTGCGTGGCCACATCCGGGGGGTGCTGGAACGTTTGCTCGACGGCGTGGTGGCCGCGATCCCCAACCTGCTCGCCATCGTGATGATCCTGTTGATCACCCGCCTGGTGATGCGGGCCTGCCTCGACTGGTTCGGGGCGATCGAGCGGGGCCAGCTTCAGTTTCCGGGCTTCTACCGGGAGTGGGCGCGGCCCACCGGGAGGTTGGTGGCGGCCGGGATGCTGCTGGCCGGTCTGGTGACGGCCTATCCCTACATCCCGGGTTCCGGCAGCCGGGCGTTCCAGGGGGCGGGCCTGTTCGTGGGCCTGCTGGCGGCCCTGGGCTCCAGCGCCGTGGCCACGAATGTGATCAGTGGCCTGATGCTCATCTACACCCGGGCTTTCCGCGAGGGCGATCGGGTGGAGATCAATGGGGTCGTGGGGGTGGTGCAGGACCGCGATCTGCTGGTGACCCGCATCCAGACCCCGCGCAACGAACTGGTGAGCATCCCAAACGCCACCGTGATCACCTCGTCGATTCTCAATTTCAGCTTCGGTCGGCGCGAGATCCAGCGGCCCGTGGCCCTGGCCACCACGATCACGATCGGCTACGACGTTCCCTGGCGGCAGGTTCACGCCCTGATGCTCGCTGCCGCCCGCGCTGTGCCCGGCATCGCGGAGGATCCGCCCCCCTTGGTGTTGCAGACCTCCCTCAACGACTTCCACATCAGCTACGAGCTCAATGCCAGCGTGCGGGATGTGCAGCTCTACCGGGAAACCCTCTCGGAGCTGTTGGCCTCCCTGCAGGACCGTTTTGCTGAGGCCGGTGTGGAGATCCTTTCCCCCCTCTACCAGGCCAATCGGGAGGGCGGGAAGAGCACCGTGCCGCCTCCGCCGCCCCGCCCCGTCGCCTTTGGGCCCCTGGCGGGCGGTGGCGAATCTCGTTGATCGTGGCTGGAGGGGGGGCGGAACGGTGAAGCCGCCTTCGGCCGTCCGGGGCCAGCCTGCGGAGGGGGCTCAGCCCGCTCAGGGCCGAAGCAGCCCCAGATGCCCCCGCCCCCCGTCCAGCCGCGCCATCACCCCGAGGGGCAGGGCGGCGTTGCCGGGGCTGTGGCCTACGGGCAGGTGGGCCACCACCGGAATGCCCAGGTCGAGGCTGCGCTCCCGCAGCACCTGATCCAGATCAAAGCGATGGTCGGCGGGCTCCTCGGCGCGGCCATCGGCCTCCCGCCAGCCTTCAAAGCTGCCAAAGCCGATGCCGGCAAGCTGCTGCAGCGCTCCGCAGAGGCGCCAGTGGGTGAGCATCCGCTCGATCCGATAGGGCGCTTCGCCCACGTCCTCGAACACCAGAATCGCGCCGCGCAGGGCGGGCAGATGGGGTGTTCCCAGCAGGTGGGTGGCCACTGTGAGGTTGGCCACCAGCAGCGGCCCCTCGGCCACGCCACCGCGCCAGCCCACCGCCTCGAGGTCGTCCACCGGTTCGCCGAACAGCAGGGCCCGCAGCCGCTCGATGCTCCAGGCGGGCTCGGCCGCCAGGGTGGTGAGCAGCGGCCCGTGCACCGCGCCGCCTTGGCCCCGGTTCACCCGGTCCCAGAGCAGGGAGGTGACATCGGAGAAGCCCAGCAGCCAGCCCTCCGGCTGGGCCAGGGGCTGCTCCAGCAGCCGCGCTGACCCCCAGCCCCCCCGAACGCAGGCCTGCAGGGCCGCTGGCGGGGCGGTGGGGGCGGATTCCGGCTCGGGCAATAGATCAGCCGCCCGTTCGTGATCACGGCCAGCGAGGTAGCCCCAACGGCGGCCCACCAAGGCGGGCCGTTCCTCCACCGCCAGGCCCCACTGGCGCAGCAGGGCCACCCCCGCCTCCAGCCGTTCGCCATCGGCTAGGGCCGAGCTGGCTGCCACCAGCCGAACCCGGTCACCGGGCCGCAGGGGTGGCGGGAGGGCGAGCGACTGGGCGGTTCGGTCGATGGCTGGGGGCATCGCGCGGGAAATCGCAGGGTCCATGGAACGGCGGCCAGACGCTCGGGTGACCCTGAATCGGCGGATTCTCCCAGGTTCTGCTCCCGATTGGTGAAGCAGGCCGGCTTTCGCTGGGGTGACGAGCAGTGGGTTTCAGCCCCTGCTGGCCAGGATCAGGCCCAGCAGCAGCAGGGCACCAAGCTGCACCTGACGGCTGAAGTGGAGCCCATAGGCCGAGCGGGGCAGGTCGAGGCGGCGGAGTTGCCAGGCCTCTCGCAGCATGCCGGCTGAGGCGATCGCCCAGGCCAGCCAAAACCCGGCACCCCCCAGCCCGCGGAGCAGGGCGGCACCGCCCAGGGCAGCGGCCGTGATCGCGTAGCAGCCGGCCACGACCGTGGGAGCCGCCTTGCCCAGGCTCAGGGCACTGCTGCGCACCCCCAACTGCCGATCGTCGTCCCGGTCGCTCATGGCATACACCGTGTCGAAGCCGAAGGTCCAGGCCAGGGTGGCCAGCCAGACCAGAAGCAGGGGCCAGCCGCCCGCCAGGGTGCCGCTGGCGGCTGCCCAGGGGATCAACACCGCGAAGCCCCAGCAGAGGGCCAGCACCAGCTGGGGGTAGGGGAACCAGCGCTTGGCGGAGGGATACAGCAGCACCGGCGGCAGGGTGGCCAGGGCCAGGGCGAGGCAGAGGCCCCGCACGGCCTGCGGCAGGGCCAGCACCACCAGCAGGGCGGCCAGCAGGCAGACCAGCAACAAGGCGAAGGCGGTGGGCACCCCGACCCGGCCAGAGGCCAGGGGGCGGTTGCGGGTGCGTTCCACCAAGGGGTCGATGCGGCGATCCCAGAGGTCGTTGGCGATGCAGCCCGCGGCGCTCACCGCCAGGCCGCCCAGCACGATCCAGCCCACCAGGGGTGCCGGCGGCGGGGCCTGGGGGTTGAGCCACAGGGCCCAGCCGGCCGGAATCAGCAGGATCAGGCGGCCGCTCGGCCGGTGCCAACGAACCAGCTCCAGCAGGGCTTGTGCCGTGGCCATGGCCGATCCGGGGGTGGCGGCACCCTAGGAGCCTGCTGAACAAGGTCTCTGCGTTCTCAGCTTTGCGTTCTCAGCCGGGTTTGCGTTCCCACCTCCTGGGCGTGGGGGAGCCGCCGTGCGGTGGCAAAGTGTGGCGCCGACAGGCCGCTTCCTTCCCGATGGCCCAGACCCCCCTGGCGGATGTGGCCCCGGCCGATGGCCAGCGCCGGGTGGCGGCGATCGACATCGGCACCAATTCGATCCACCTGCTGATCGCGGCGATCGATCCGGCCCTGCATTCCTTCCATGTGGTGGTGGCTGAGAAATCCACCACCCGCCTCGGCGATCGGGACCCGGAGACCGGCGCCCTGTCTCCCGAATCGATCGAGCGGGCCTTTCTTACCCTGCGCCACTGCCGTGATCTGGCTCTCAGCAATGGCGTGGAACAGATCGTGACCGCCGCCACCAGCGCCGTGCGGGAGGCCCCCAATGGCCGCGAGTTCCTGCAGGCGCTCGACGATCAGCTCGGCCTGGCGGTGGATCTGGTGAGCGGGCCGGAGGAGGCCCGCCTGATCTATCTCGGCGTGCTCTCGGGTTTTCCCTTCGGCGAGGCGCCCCACTACATCCTCGACATCGGGGGCGGCTCCACCGAGCTGATCCTGGCGGATGGGCGCGGCGAGGCCCGGGCCCTCACCAGCACCCGCATTGGTGCGGTGCGATTGCAGCGGGAGTTCTGCCAGGTCGATCCGCTCCCTGCCAGCCGCCGCGCCTTCCTGGAGGCCTACATCCAGGGCTCGCTCGATCCGGCGGTAGCCCAGGTGAAGGGGCAGCTGAAGCCGCGCGAAACGCCCGTGCTGGTGGGGACCAGTGGCACGGCGATGGCCCTGGCGGCCCTGGCGGCCGCCGAGGATCCCAAGCCCACCCTGAAGCTCAATGGGTATCGCCTCAGTCGCACCCGGGTCGACCAGTTGGTGGCCCGGCTCGTGGCCCTCACCCCGGAGCAGCGCAAGGCCCTGCCTCCGATCAATGACCGCCGGGCCGAGATCATCGTGCCGGGAGCCCTGATCCTCCAGACGGCCATGGCCATGCTCGGCGCTACCGACCTGGTGGTATGCGACCGGGCCCTGCGGGAGGGCCTGATCGTGGACTGGATGCTGCGTAATGGCCTGCTGGCCGACCGCTTCGCCTTCCAGAGCACGATCCGCCAGCGCACCGTGCGCCACCTGGCTCGCACCCATGCCGTGGATGCGGTGCGAGCCGACCGGGTGGCAGCCCATGCCTTAGCCCTCTACGACCAGACCCGGGGTCTGCTCCATGACGACCGCGGCGAGGGCCGCCAGCTGCTCTGGGCCGCGGCCCAGCTCCACACCTGCGGCAAGCAGATCAACATCGCAGCTTACCACAAGCACACCTGGTACCTGATCCGCCACGGGGAACTTCTGGGCTACACCGAGGCGGAGCACCTGATGGTGGCCGCCATCGCCCGCTATCACCGCCGCGGCCTGCCCAAAAAGCGTCACGAGTCATGGCAGGTGATCGAGGGCCGGGAAAATCGCCAGACCGTGTCCTCGATGGCCCTGCTCCTGCGGCTCGCGGCGGCCCTTGACCGGCGGCCCGCGGCCGTGGTTGCCGGCCTGGAGGTGGAGGCTGAGGGATCCCGCAGTGCCGGTACCACCGGGCTGGCGGTGAGGCTGCTTCCGACCGTCGCGGCGGGGGAGACCCCCGCCGACCTGAGCCTGGAGCGGTGGAGCTTGCGCTCCTGCGCGCCTGCGGTGCTGGAGGCTTCGGACCTGCGCCTCAGGGTGCCGGAGCCTTAGGCGAATCCGGCGCCGGGGCCGCTGCCTCGGCACGTTGCGGGGTTACGGAAAAGGAGCGCCAGATCACCTGGTTGATGGGCCCCAGCACCCGGGGTTCCTGGCCGTCCACCGCCGCCCGCACCAGATCCGGCCGACCGGCCATCACCCGAAGCCCCTGCCCCAGCGGGAATCGCTTCTCCCCCTGCAGA
Source organism: Cyanobium sp. (assembly GCA_044345855.1). Taxonomy (GTDB): domain Bacteria; phylum Cyanobacteriota; class Cyanobacteriia; order PCC-6307; family Cyanobiaceae; genus Cyanobium. Next base: position 19,200 of record JBIJAG010000016.1, read on the forward strand.
GTGCCCTCGAAGAGGGTGGCACCTTGGCTGTCGCGCACCTCCAGCCAGCTGGGTTCCTGGCTGCTGAGGATCAGGAGGGCGGGGCCGGCTGGGGCCGGTGCCTTGGCCACTGCTGCGGAGGGGGGGATTGCGGCAGCGGTGGTTGGAGCGGAGCTGGCCTGTGGAGCGCTGCTGCTGACCTGCCCAGTGTTGCCGGGGGCCGAAGGACTGCGCTGCCACAGGAGCCCGAGCCCCACGGCAGCGGTGCTGAGCAGCAGGGCGGCCCCGGCGAGCAGGGGCCCCGCCGGCCTGCTGCCAGCCCGTTCCGGGGCCTTTGCACGGGCTGGGGTGGGGGTCCAGCCGGCCTGGGCAGGCTGGACCCGCGGGCGCCGAGCCGCTGATGGGGTGGCGTCCTTGGTCCGGGCCGGGGTGGCGGCCCGCAGGGCCGCCACCGCCTCCTCCGCGTCCACCTCGAGGATCGCCGCCACCCGCCGCACCAGGGCGATCACAAACACCAACTCCGGAAAGCGGCTGGTGTCGGCGTTTTCGAGCGCCTTGAGCTGCTCCTGGCCGATGCAGAGCCGCTCGGCCAGAGTCTCCAGATCGAGGCCGCGGGATTGCCTGGCCGCCCTGAACTGGCGCCCCAGGGCCTCCAGTTCAGGGATGGGGGCAGGGGGGGGCTGGGGGAGGGTGGAATCGGGGCCGGTCGGTGGTACCGGTTCGTCGGGCACGGCAGGTTGAAATCCTGGATGCAAAAATTATGCCAACTCAATCACCGAATCACCACAAGATGGTGTTCATCGGCACTGGAATGGGATGGGCGATACTGGATTCGAACCAGTGACCCCTTCCGTGTGAAGGAAGTGCGCTACCGCTGTGCTAATCGCCCGACTGGCCGCTCCTTGCGTCGCTGCCGTGGATCAATATAGATCACCACCAACCGATCCCTTTCCTGGCAGCGGTCACGCCAGGCCAGGCTGCTATCCATCACGATGGTCTCCGGTCGCCGCCTCAGGTTGTGGCTCCCGCAGATTCCGGCATGGGAACCTTCGGACCGGGTGACCGGATCAGGCTCCGATCGCCAGCATGGTCTGGGGCAAAACTCTGGGCGCTTCCCTTCACCGTCCGATTCCGCCGCCGTGCCTTCCACCGTGCCCAATCCGATCGCTTCTCTTGATGCGCCCAGCCCCGGTGCGGCGGCGGACAGGGTGGATGTGCTGATCGTGGGCGGTGGCGTGTGCGGCACGGCCCTGCTGTTCGAGCTGGCCCGTTACACGGACCTATCCCGCCTGGCCCTGGTCGAGCGCTACGGCCGGTTGGCCCAGGTGAATTCGAGGGCCAGCAGCAACAGTCAGACCATCCACTGCGGCGATATCGAGACCAACTACACCCTGGAGAAGGCCCTCAGCGTGCAACGCACCGCCGCGATGATCGGCCGCTACGGCGAGCTCCTCGACCCGGCCGTGCGCGATCGCTGCGTGTTCCGCACGCCGAAGATGGTGCTGGCGGTGGGGGAGGCTGAGTGCGCCCTGCTGCGCCGCCGTTTCGAGCAGTTTTCGCCCCATTTCCCGGCCATGGAACTGCTGGAGTCCGAGGCGATCGCCGAATGGGAGCCGCGGGTGGCCCTGGTGAACGGCGAGTTCCGCCCCGAGCCGATTGTGGCGATCGGCATCCGCAACTCCCCCACGGCGGTGGATTACGAAGCCCTGGCGGAATCCTTTGTGGCCGAGGCCCGGCGCGAGCTCGCCGGTTCCGCCCGTGAGCTCGATCTGCGGCTCGGCACGATGGTGGAGGCGATCGAGCCGGAAGGGGATGGTTTCCGGGTTCGGCTGCGACCGGGGCCTGGCAGTGCGGTGGCCCCCGGTGAACTGCGGGCCCGCCATGTGGTGGTGGCCGCCGGCGCCCACAGCCTGTTGCTGGCCCAGCGCCTTGGTTATGGCCTGGAGTATTCCTGCTTGCCGGTGGCGGGCAGCTTCTACTTCACCCCCGACCTGCTCAACGGCAAGGTCTACACCGTGCAGAACGACAAACTCCCCTTCGCCGCCATCCATGGCGATCCCGATGTGCGTGCTCCGGGCAAGACCCGCTTCGGCCCCACGGCCCTGCTGCTGCCGCTGCTGGAGCGCTACCGGCCCGCTTCCTTCTGGGAGTTCCTGCGGGTGCTGCGGCTGGATGGGGCCGTTCTGGCCGTGCTGTGGCAGCTCTTCGGCGTGGCCGATATCCGCAACTACATCCTCCGCAATCTCCTGTTCGAGGTTCCCTGGCTGCGCCGCCGGCTCTTCCTCGCCGATGCCCGCAAGATCGTTCCCTCCCTGCAGCTGGAGGATCTCAGCTTCGCTCGGGGCTACGGCGGTATCCGGCCCCAGCTGATCGATCGCCGCTCCCAACGCCTGTTGCTCGGCGAGATCCGGATCGAGGCGATGCCTGGCCTGAGCTTCAATGTCACGCCGTCGCCGGGGGGCACCTGCTGCCTGGGCAACGCCCTGCGGGATGTGGAGGCGATCGCGGCCCGGCTGGGATGCCATCTCGATCGCGGGCGGTTGGAGGCCGAACTCCTGGGGAATCCCGGCGACGAAGGCTCGGCTGAGGCCACGCCCCAGGCTGCTTAGGCGGATCGAGACCTGATGGCCTGCCTTAATCAGCACCGCCCCGGAACAGGTGGTTGTGACTGGCCGAATAGAGCAGGGAGCGGGTTTCGCCAGCCGCCGCTAGGGCGGGGCTCACGATGTAGAGGGTGGTGCGGATCAGCTCCCGCTCCCGGCTGGTGGCGGCCATGGCCTCCAGAGGCACCACCGAGAGCCATTGGTCGGGCCAGCTGACCCGATAGCCGATCGCTACAGGGGTTTCGGGGGGATAGTGGAGCAGCAGCTCTTGCTGCACCTCCTCCACGTGGCGGGCGCTGAGATAGAGGCAGAGCGAGGCTCCCAGTGCGGCCAGGCGTTGCAGCGATTCGCGCTCCGGTACCCCGGTGCGGCCGCCGGCCCGGCTGAGCACGATGGTCTGGACCAGACCGGGGATGGTGAGTTCCTGGCCCAGGGCGGAGGCCGTGGCCTGGTAGGCGCTCAGGCCGGGCACCACCTCCACGGCGATGTCGGCATCGGCGAGCCGGCAGATCTGTTCCGCCAGGGCACCGTAGAGGCAGGGGTCGCCATCGTGCAGCCGCACCACGCGGAGGCCAGCGCGAGCCTTCTCGACCACCACCGCCAGCACCTCCTCCAGGGTGAGGGTGCTGGTGCGGATCTTCTGGCAACTCTCCGTAGCCAGGGCGGCGATCTGGGGATTGATCAGTGAATCGGTCCACACCAGGACCTCTGCTGCTTCGATCGCCCTGGCGGCCCGCAGGGTGAGCAGATCGGTGGCACCCGGTCCAGCTCCGACGATCTGGACAGTGGGGCGTTCGGCCGCGGCGGTCATCGGGGTGAGGTTCAAGGGTGGGGATCTCCGCTCGCGAGGCAGGGATCCGGCAGGGCCCGGCGCTGGCCGTACAGCCACCAGAGGCCGAGGGCGCCGCCGCAGATGAGCAGCAGGCTCACCAGCTGGGCCATGCGCAGGCCCCCCTCACAGAAGGGCGGATCGGAGAGCAGGCAAAGGGGATCGAGCCTCAGCGCTTCGATCCAGAGACGCCCACTGCTGTAGGCCATCAGATAGACGCAGCTCAGGGCACCGGCCGGAAGCTGGATGCGGCCCCGGGAGGCGGCACGGAACAGAGCGAGCAACAGGGCCAGCACGCCCAGATTCCAGAGCGATTCATACAGGAACGTGGGGTGGAAGGTTTCGGCATTGAGGAACTCGATCGGCCGGTTCTGAATCGGGATGGTGAGTTTCCAGGGGAGCTCGGTGGGCAGCCCGAAGGCTTCGGAGTTGAAGAAGTTTCCCCAGCGGCCGATCGCTTGGCCTAGCGCCACCGCCGGCACCAGCACATCAAGCAGGGCCCAGAAGGGCTGCCGCCGCCAGCGGCAAAAGAGAACGGTGGCCAGGCTGCCGCCGATCAAGGCTCCGTGGATGGCGATGCCGCCCCGCCAGATCGCCAGGGCATCGAGCCAGTTGCCCTGGTATTGGCGCCATTCCAGGGCCACGTAGTAAGCGCGGGCCCCGATCACGGCACCGGCCACGAGCACCGGCAGCAGATCGGCGATCAGGTTCGGGTCGATGCCGCGGCGGCGGCCCAGCCGCATGGCCAACAACAGACCCAGCAGCACAGCTGTAGCGATTAGCAGGCCATACCAACGCAAGGCCAAGGGCCCCAACTGGAAGACCAGGGGGCCCGGGGAGGTGAACACGGCCAGCATGGGCGCTTCCGGCGGCATCAGCATGGCCACGGTTGTGGCGTGGGGGAAGGCAGCCAGCGTGAGAGACCGATCAGATGGTGCCTTCGGCAGCCTGCACCTTCTCCACCTGGCGCTTCTTCAGCACCAGCAGAATCTGGGAGAGGGCCACCAAAGCGAAGAAAGCCAGCAGACCGTAAATTCGAACGGGATTCTGTAGAACCACCTCGGCATCCAGCTGACCGAAACCACCCACATTCGGGTCGTTGGTGAGGGGGGCCCCGGCGGCCACCACATCACCCACGGCCACCTCCAGGGTGGGTCCGGCGGGGATTGTCTCGGTGACGCTGCCATCGGCGGTGCTGATCTCCACCAGGGTGGCGCCGTTCTCGCCGACGGTGATGGCACTCACCGTGCCGGCCGCCGGAGCTGTGAACAGGTTGTTGTTGGTTTTCTCACCGGTGGGGGTGACCTGACCGCGGCCGCGGTTGCCACCCACGTGGATCTGGTACTTACCGAAGTGAATGCTGCTGTCGGTGGCGGGATCGGGTGAGAGCACCGGGAAGACGATCTTCTTGTGCTGGTCACCGGGAAGGGGACCCACCAGCAGAATGTTGGGCTGGGTTTCGCTGTACTGGGTGTAATAGATGCCGGCCGTCTCCTCTTTCAGCTCCTCGCTAAGGCGCTCGGGGGGAGCCAGGCGGAAGCCCTCGGGAAGCATCACCACAGCGCCCACGTTCAGACCCGTGGCGCTGCCGTCGCCGGCCACCTGCTGGATGCTGGAGTCGTAGGGGATTTCGACCTCAGCCTTGAACACCGTGTCGGGGAAGACGGCCTGGGGAATCTCCACATGGGTGATCTTCTTAGCCAGGTGGCAGTTGGCGCAGACGATCTTGCCCGTGGCTTCGCGGGGGCTGGCGTAGTTCTGCTGGGCCCAGAAGGGATAGGCCCAACTGGCGCTGGCACCGCTCAAAAGCACCCCAGCCCCGAGGGTGAGGGAGAGCAGGCAGCCGAGCAGGGATGAAATGGAACGTCGCATGGCGGAGGATCGGGCGGACGCGGGCGGCAGGGGGTGAAGCGCAGGGTTGGGAGCGGGAATCAGGCCCACCAGGGCTTGTCACCGGTGCGGAAGTCGGTTTCGGTCCACTGGCTGAGGAACACGTTGTCGTTCTCGGTCGATACGTGGGCGAGCGCCAGGGAGAGCGGAGCTGGGCCACGCACCACCTTGCCGGTGGCGTCGTACTGGCTGCCATGGCAGGGGCACATGAACTTGTTGGCGCCGCTGTTCCAGGGCACCACACAACCCAGGTGGGTGCAGATGGCGTTGATCCCGTAGTTGCCGATGGCCTCGGGACCCTCCACCACCAGATAGGTGGGATCGCCCTTGAGACCCTGCACCAGGGAGCGGTCACCCTCCTTGTGGCCGGCGAGCCAGCCGGAGAGAGTCACGGCGTTGCCGGCTTCATCCTTGGCGCTGGTGCCGCCGCCGCCACCGGCGGGCCGGGGGGGGATGAAGTAGTTGACCACCGGGTAGAGGGCGCCCAGGGCCACGCCTGTCACCGAACCAAAGGTGAGCAGGTTCATGAACTGCCGGCGACCCATGCCGGGCACATCACCATTGGATGGGTTGGAGGAGGCCGCAGGGATCTGGGTCATACGAACCTTTCCGGTGTCAAAGGGGCATTGGGCGCCATTATGAACTGCGTCCGGTCCCGAGCGGGGCCGTGGGCGGGCCCTGGATGGAACGCTTCACGAAGAGCTGGGCGCGCGGCCATGGGGGGCCTGCCAGAGTTGTCTGGATGCCGCGGCCATGGCCCATGTCGGAAAGCGAGGCCGCCGGTGGGGCACCCCTCAGCGTGGAGGAGCTGCTTTCCCTGCTGCGGGGGCGCTGGCAGGCCTCCTACGACCTCCAGCTGGTGCGGCGCCAGGGACGTCTTTACCTGCATGTGATGTGGGGCCATCTCGAGCAGCAGTCCTTTCCGCTCACCACCGAGGCCTACGGCGAGAAGCTGGCCGCCATCGTGGCCAGTCTCAATGGCCTGGGCGTGGCGGCCCAGGTGCGGCAGTGGCTGACCACCACCCGCGACAGACCCCGGCTAGGCAAGGCGCTCTCTTTGCCGCTCCAGCTGCCGGAGGGCCGCGCCAGCGAATTTCTGCTCTGAGCCCCAGGGCCAGCCGCGATCCCGCCGCGGTTGCGGACTGGCTCAGGCCCGAGCCGGATCCGATCGGGTGAGGTTCGTATCTCGCTCAGGCCCTGGCGGGCCGTGAGCCGCTCAGAGCCACCAGGCCCACCCCCACCAGGTAAAGGGCCGTGATCGCTCCGCCGAGCAGGAGCATGGTGATCGGATCGGTGGAGGGCGTCAGCACGGCCCCCGCCAGGGCGCTGCCAAGCACCACCCATCGCCAGGCCCGCAGCATGGTGGGCGCGTCGATCAATCCCAGGGCACCGAGCAGCAACTGAAGCACCGGCAGCTGGAAGGCCAGGGCCGTGGCCACCATCAACAGCAGCACGAAGTCGAGGTAGCGCTCGATCGACCAGATCGGCTCCACCACATCGGCGCCGTAGCTCACCAGGAAGCGCAGGGCTGCCGGCACCAGGGCCCACCAGGCGAAGGCCAGCCCAGCCAGGAAGAGGAGAGAAGAACCGGCCACGGCAGGGGCCACCAGCCGCCGCTCCCGCCGAGTCAGGCCGGGCAGTACGAAGGCGAGCAGCTCAAACAGCACCCAGGGCAGGGCCAAGGTGAGACCGGCGTAGCCCGCCACCTTGAGGGAGACCAGCAGGAACTCTCCCGGGGCCAGCTGCAGGAAGCGGATCCCGGCGGCCGGCATCTCCAGCCAGCGCACCAAGGGTCGCACGAACAACAGGCAGAGGCCGGCCCCGATCACCACCGCCAGCAGGCTGCGCAGCACACGCCAGCGCAGCTCCTCGAGGTGCTCCACCAGCGTCATCTCCACCTCGCCAGGAAAGTCGTTGTCGGTGTGGGGGAGCGGAGAGGTGGCTGAGACCGGCACAGCGCTGACCTCCGCTGCCGCGGTTCTGGATGCGCTGGCGTCGCTCGGGGGGGCCAACGGATGGTGCTCGGAGGTGGTCCCAGCCTGCACCCTTGCGGACGCCGCCGGCGGGGAGAGGGGCGCTGGTGCCGGGGCGGCCTCCGGCTGGAGGTCGGGATCGGACAAAGGGGATCTGTCTCGGGAGGACTACTGAAATTGTGCCTGGGCAGGAGGGAGCACCGCTGCGGATGCGGCGTGGAGGTGGCTGGTTCAGAAGTTGGTGCTTTAACGGTCTGAATGGCCGCTTCTGCCCGTCCTTCGCTTCATGGTTCCGTTTCCTGTTCATGGTTCTGCCACGGCGGCGATGGCTCCGATCGGCGGGGGGGGGGAATCAGCCCCTTGGAATCAGGCCCCTGGTTCTCCGCCCGACCCACGGCCGGCCTTGTTTTCCGCCCTCTGGGCGAGCAGCCTCAGGCCCCGCTCCGGTTCTCCCCAGAGGATCTCGCCGCTCCCGTGGCGCACCGTGCCGGCGCCGGCGCCGGCGATCCGCTGCAACGTTTCAGCCGCCACCATCACCACCGGCACCCGGCTGTTGCCGCGGGCGCGGCTGAAGTGGGCCGCAAGGTCGGCTGCGGCCGCCAGATCCTTCTCCCGGGGGCTGGCTTCGGAGCCCTTGAGCACCACGTGGCTGCCGGGACATTCCTGGGCGTGGAACCAGAGATCCCCCCGCCGGGCCTGGCGCAGGCTGATCCATTCGTTCTGGCGATGGTTGCGGCCCACCTGCAGCCGCAGGCCCCCGGGGCTGCGCAGTTCAAGCGGCTGGGGGGTGGGGGCCTCGCGGCGGCGACGGCGCTGACCCTGGCGGGGCTCGAGCTGCTCCTCGATCTCCTGTTCCAGGTCCCGCAGGGCCCCGACCGCTTCGCTCTGCTCCAGGAATGCGCTTTGGTCGAGGAAATGAAGGCTGGTCTCCAGCCAGTCGAGCCGCTGCCGGTGCAGGGCCAGGCGGGGTTCGATTGCGGCCACCGAGCGGCGCAGGCGGCGGGCCCGGTGGTAGAGCTTCTGGGCCTTGGCGATGACCTCCTTCGGGGGATTCCCCTGGCAGAGCAGAGCATCGGCCTGCAGCTGCAGCGCCTCGCTGCCGGCGGCGGCCTCCAGCAGGCTCCGTTGCATGTCGGCTTCGCGACTCTCCCGGCTGGCCGCCGTCGCCAGCCGCTGCCGCAGGGTCGCCCGACGCTGTTCAAGTGCCCGGCTGGCCAGCCGGGAGCCGTAGTAGTGCGCCAGGGCCCGGTTGATCGGACCTGCGGCCGGGGAGTCCGGGCCGGGATCCACCGCCTCCGGCTGCCCGGCCCCTGTGGTCCACGGCGAGGGGAGATCGCCTTCACCCTTGCCCGCCTCAGCGCCATCACCGGTTCCGCGAGCCCCGGCGTGATCGCCAATCCAGCAGCGGTAATCGCAGCCACCCCCTTCGCGGTACTGGAACCGCTTCTGCTCCACCGCCAGCAGCCAGGCTCGCCAGCGGCGGTGCAGGGCCTGCCAGTCGGCGGCTTGGAGATCCGTCACCGGTCGCTCCAGCAGCGGCGGCCCGTGCTCGACCTCAATCCCATCGACCAGCTGCCTGGCCAGGCCTGGGCTGATGCCCTGGTAGGCGTCCTGCAGAGCCCGCTGCAGCGGCAGGGGTACCAGGCTGAGGCGGCGGCGCCAGTCGTCGAAGGATTCCTCGCTTCTGGGCGGCTCGCCGGCCAGTGGTGGCGGGGGGCTGTAGGGGTCGCCGGTGCCGATCGGCCGCAACCGCGATTGCTCTGGCCGCACCTGCCGCCCGGCCGCCACCACCCGTCGCCGTTCATCGAGCAGGAAGAGGTTGCTGCGGCGGCCCATGAGTTCCAGCACCAGCCAGCGCTGATCGGGCTCCCCCGGCCGCCGGGCGAAGCCCAGTTCCACCACGCGCTCCCAGCCCTGCTGCTCGATCGACACCAGCGCCAGACCCCGGAGACCGTGCTGCAGCTGTTGAGCCAGGGTGCTGCCGTCCCCCTGCCGGGGTGGAGCACTGATGCCGTGGAGTCGGGGCGCCTCCGCCTGCCACCCCAGCTCGATCCACCGACAACCCTCCAGGCCCCGCAGGGCCAGTTGCAGGGTGTGGGGATCGCTCTGCTGAGCCTTCTCGAAGCGGCTCGGCAGCAGGCTGCTCCGCAGTTCGGCGAGCAGGGCCCGCAGGGTGGTTGCATCGATCGCCTGGATCGCCGCCATGGATCGTGCCGCTTTGCCGCTTCTACTCTGCGGCCAGACCCCTCCGTGCCATGTCCTCCACCCCCAGCCCCGGCCGGCTCACTGTGATCACCGGACCGAGCGGCGTCGGCAAGGGCACCCTGGTCAACCGGCTGCTGGAGCGCCATCCCGCCATCTGGCTCTCTGTGTCGGCCACCACCCGCGCTCCTCGCCCCGGGGAGGAGGAGGGGGTTCAGTACTTCTTCCTGGAGCGGCCGGCCTTCGAGCAGCTGGTGGGCCGCGGCGGCCTGCTGGAGTGGGCCGAATTCGCCGGCAACCTCTACGGCACGCCGCGGCAGCCGGTGGAGGCCCAGCTGGCGGCGGGGCACCCCGTGCTGCTGGAGATCGAGCTGGAGGGGGCGCGCCAAGTGCGCCAGAGCTTCCCCGGGGCGTTTCAGCTGTTCGTGGCCCCCCCCCGCTTCGCCGAGCTGGAGCGCCGTATCCGCGGCCGCGGCACCGATAGCGAGGAGGCGATCCAGAGGCGCCTGGCCCGGGCGCGGGTGGAGCTGGAGGCGGCGACGGAATTCGACGCTGTGCTGGTGAATGCCGATCTTGAGACCGCCCTGCTGGAGCTTGAGGGGCTGATGGGATTGGCGGTGGCTGGTTGATGCCGATCGGTTGAATCCAGTTCCCGGATCAGCTCGAAACCTCAAGCCAATCGAACCAATCGAACTAATCGACCTAATCGAACTAATCGAAGCCACGGACCAAAAAAAACGACCCCGAAGGGTCGTCGCTGGGATGGATGCTCGGCTGGGGTTGGACTCCCAGCATCTCATTTTCAGAAGGGGCTGAAGAGCATATCGGGGTAGAAGCGGTTGAATTCGATCATGATGCCGGCGGTGATGGTGAACCAGATCGCGGCGAAGACCGGTGCGGTGGTGAGGAACTTCTTCATGGTCTTGGAAGTCAGGGATGCGGGTGGAATGAGCGCGTGAAGCGCCGGTGAAGCCAGCAATCAACTCGGCGTATTCAGCGGGGCGAATCAGCGGGGCGAAACGGTGATCTTGCTGTCGGCCTGGGTGAGCTTGCCGCTGGTCAACTCGCCGAAGGCGGCCAAGGGCCAGCTGGCGGCGGCCAGGGTGCTCTTGAAGGCCAAGGGCACGTCGATCTGGATCTCGTGCATGGTGGCGTCCTTGCGGGTGGCCACGGCCTGGAGGTAGGTGCGACCGGCCCAGCCGATGGTGCCGGTGATGTAGAGGAAGGCGAGGCCAGGGATGATGAATTCACCGGCGTGGCTCCAGCGGCCGTCCACGATCAGGTGGGGCAGGCCATCAGCGCCGCAGAGGGCCTTGCTGTACATCTCGAAGCGGCGCTTGGCCTGGGTCGTGGTGGCGGTGCCGGCCCGCTGCTGGAAGCGAGCGTTCTCGGCGCAAGGCGTGAGGCCGCCGATGTCGGCGTGGGCCACCGGCGCGAAGCCGAGAACCAGGAAGGCTGAGAGGAGTACGGCGAAGAGACGGCGCATGGGGAGGAGCCGGGCAGGGACTGCCGCAGGGCAGGATGTCACCAGCGGACAGTAGGGGAGCCCACTGGAGCCGATGCCCACCGTTCTGGCCCTCGAAACAAGTTGTGACGAGTCGGCGGCAGCGATTGTGACCGACCGCAGGGTGCTTTCCAGCGCTGTGGCCTCCCAGATCGAGGAGCACGCCCGCTGGGGTGGGGTTGTGCCCGAGATCGCCTCCCGCCGCCATGTGGAGGCCCTTCCGGGCCTGGTGGCGCGGGTGGTGGCGGAGAGCGGCGTGGACCTCGCCGCCGTGGATGCCATCGCCGCCAGCGTGGCGCCCGGCCTTGTGGGTGCCCTGCTGGTTGGCTCGGTGACCGGCCGCACCCTGGCCCGTCTCCATGGCAAGCCCTTTCTGGGCATCCATCACCTGGAGGGGCATCTGGCCTCGGTGCGTCTCGGGGAGGATCCGCCCGAGGGGCCGTCCCTGGTGCTGCTGGTGAGCGGCGGCCACACCGAACTGGTGCGGGTGGATGGGCCGGGCCGTTATCGGCGGCTGGGCCGCAGCCACGATGACGCGGCCGGTGAGTGCTTCGACAAGGTGGCTCGCCTGCTCGGACTCCCCTATCCCGGTGGGCCCGCGATCGAGGCCGCCGCCCGCCCGGGTGATCCCCACCGCTTCCGCCTGCCGAAGGGCCGGGTGTCGCGGCCCGGCGGCGGTTTCCACCCCTACGACTTCAGTTTCAGCGGCCTCAAGACCGCCATGCTGCGGCAGGTGGAGGCCCTGACGACCGCCGGGATCCCTCTGCCCCTCGCCGATCTGGCCGCCAGTTTCGAACAGGTGGTGGCCGAGGTTCTGGTGGAGCGCAGCTGCCGCTGTGCCCTCGATGAGGGGCTCGACACCCTCGTGCTGGTGGGCGGGGTGGCCGCCAATCGGCGGCTGCGGGCGCTGCTAGCGGAGCGGGCCGGAGCGGTCGGCCTGGGCTGGCGGGTGGCCCCCCTGGCCTGGTGCACCGACAACGCCGCCATGGTGGGTGTGGCGGCGTGCGAGCGGCTGAGGGGCGGTTGCAGGAGCCCGATCAGCCTCGGGGTGGCCCCCCGGCTGGCCCTGGCCGAGGCCGATCGGCTTTACGAAACCCAGCCCTGCTTTTAATCGCCCTAGGGTGTAGCGATCCTCGCAGGCACGGCCCCAGGCCGTCAGTGCCCATGGCCCCGGCGAATCCCGTGCCGTACGACTCCACCCCTGAATCAGCTCCGATCCCTTCCGCCGGGATGCAGGTCGGCGCCGCACCACCGGCCGTGGTGAAATCCGCCGGACCTGAGCCTGTCTCCCAGGAGGAGCTCAATTCTTGGCGCCGTGGCTTCACGCCCCAGGCCGAGATCTGGAACGGCCGCCTTGCGATGGTCGGACTCTCGGTGGGCCTCACCGTGTTGCTGGTGGCTCGACTCACAGCCCACGCCAACTGAAGCCCATATTTGGCTTGACTGCCTAACGGTTGCTGCGGAAGCCCTCAGGTTCTGCCACGAAGGGTCTGCGCCAGTTCGCCGGGCCGGTTGCTGTTGGAGATCACCTCTTCGGCGGTGGCCCTTCCCTCCTGCACCAAGCGGGCCAGGGATTGATTGGCGGTCTGCATGCCGTCGAAGGTGCTGCGGGTCATGATCGCTTCAATGTCATCGAGTTCGCCGTTGATGATGTAGTCGCGGCAGGTATCGGAGTTGATGAAGATATCGTGGAAGGCGGTTCTTTTCCCATCGGTGGTCTTGACCAGACCCTGGGAGATCACCCCCAGGAGCGTTTCGGCGACGGCCCGCCGCATACCCTCCTGCTCCTGTGGGGAATACATCCTCAGCACCAATTCCAATGTGCGCACGGCGGAAGTGGCGTGGATGGTGCCGAGAACGAGATGACCGGTCTGGGCTGCCTTGATGGCAGTACTGAAGGTTTCCTGGTCGCGGATCTCACCGATCAGGATCACATCCGGATCTTCGCGCAGGGCTGATCTCAGAGCATTCTGAAACAGCTTGGTGTGGCTGCCAATCTCCCGCTGACGGATGAGAGAAAGCTTGCTGCTGTGCACGAACTCCACCGGATCTTCGATGGTTAGCACATGCTTCTTCATGGTGGTATTGATATGATCAATCAGCGCAGCCAGGGTGGTGGTGATGCCCGAGCCCGTAGCTCCGGTGATCAGGATCATTCCTTTAGACTTGGCGGCGAGGTCCTTTATCACGCTCGGCATTCCCAGGCTTGAAAGGCTGGGAATCTCCTTGGGGATGAGGCGCAGCACCATGGCCGGACCCTGCACCGTTTCGAGCAGATTGATCCTCACCCTCACGAAGGAGAAGGAGTGTGATCCATCGAATTCCTTCTCCCGCTTGAAGCTGTCAAACTGGCCGGGGTTGAGCACTTCTCGCAGCCAGTCGCGAAACGTATCGGCGTTGGTGACGGGCCAAGCGGTGGCCACGATGTCCCCAAGGCTGCGGAAGCGGGGCACCTCGCCCACGCCTAGATGGATATCGGAATAGTTGTTGTCGAAGGCGATCTGCACGATCGCCTCAAGCTTGGCCGGCGATTCGGCCGGGGTGCCGGGAGATTCCGGGTTCACCCAGGCCCGGGTGGCCGGAGGGGCGGGGGCAGCCGGAGGCGGTGGTGCGGCCGGGATGGCGGCTCTGGTTCCCAGCTCGCTTGCTTCCTCCAGGGGGGGGGGGGCTGCTGGCGGTGGGGGCGGGGGCGCCGCCGCCGGTGGTGTGCCGGGGCTGAACGCAAAGGGCAGTTCGGCCATGGCTCCGGGGCGGAGGCTTTAGGGCCAATGGTCGCACCGTTCCCCCGGCAGGGCCACCATCGCCGAATCCTCTGCCGGAGGGCGTCAGTGGCTCAGCGCTGAAGCGAGGGGGCCATCGGGCGGAGATCCGTAGGATTAGAGGGTCTGCGGCCTGGTCTTGTCTGCTGTCTCCGCTGCCGCATCCCCCACTTCCCAGGCCGCATCCCCAGGCGCGCCCCTGGTGACGATCGTGCTGGGCACCCGCCCTGAAGCGATCAAGCTGGCCCCGGTGATCCTGGCCTTTCAGGCCTCCTCCGCCTTCCGCACCCGGGTGGTGCTCACCGGGCAGCACCGCGAGATGGTGAGCCAGGTGATGGAGTTGTTCGACCTCCGGGCTGACCACGATCTGGCCCTGATGGCCCCCAACCAGACCCTCACCCACGTGACCTGTGCCTCGCTGCAGGGCCTGAAGCAGGAGTTCAGCCTGCATCGTCCCGCCCTGGTGCTGGTTCAGGGCGACACCACCACGGCCTTCGCCAGTGCCCTGGCGGCCTTCTACGAGCAGATCCCGGTGGGCCATGTGGAGGCGGGTCTGCGCACCGACAACCTGTTTGACCCCTTTCCGGAGGAGGCCAACCGCCGCCTGATCTCCCAGCTGGCCCAGCTCAACTTCGCCCCCACCGAGCGCTCTGCCGCCAACCTCCGTGCCTCCGGCGTGGTGGGGGAGATCACCACCACCGGCAACACGGTGATCGATGCGCTGCTGTTGATGGCCGAGAAGGCCCCCACCCTGGAGATCCCCGGCCTCGACTGGGAGCGGCAGCGGGTGTTGCTAGCCACGGTGCACCGGCGCGAGAACTGGGGCGAGCGGCTGCAGGACATCGGCCGCGGCTTCCTGGCCGTCCTGGAGCGCTTCCCCGACACCGCCCTGCTGCTCCCCTTGCATCGCAATCCCACCGTGCGGGAGCCGTTGCAGGAGCTGCTGGGCACCCACCCCCGGGCTTTCCTCACCGAACCCCTCGACTACGACCGCCTGGTGGCGGCGATGCGGGGTTGCACCCTGCTGCTTAGCGATTCCGGTGGGCTGCAGGAGGAAGCGCCGGCCCTGGGTAAGCCCGTGCTGGTGCTGCGCCGCACCACCGAGCGTCCTGAGGCTGTGGAGGCCGGCACCGCCCGTCTGATCGGCACCGCCAGCGCGACGATCCTTGAGGAGAGCGCCCGGTTGCTGGAGGATCGGGCGGCCTATGAGGCGATGGCCAGGGCCCACAACCCCTTCGGGGATGGTCTGGCCAGTGGCCGCATTGTGGAGACCACCCGGCGCTACCTCGAGGCCCTCGCCCCCGTAACCTGACCAAACGGGCCTGAGCAATCGGGCCTGAGCAACGGGCCTGGCCGGGGGCTCAGTTTTTGCGTTTCTTCGCCCAGGGCGGCAGGTCGATGAACACGCGGCTGCCGGGCTCCAGTCCGGAGAGGATCTGGGTGTTGCGGCCGCTGCTCACGCCCAGTTCCACCGGCCGGAACGTGGGTTGGCTCTCCTTACCCACCAGCAGCACCCCGGGTTTTCCCTCCTCGGTCACCACCGCCACCGTGGGAACCAGAGTGCGGGCCTGAAGCCGCCCGGTCTGGAAGTCCACGTCGGCGGTCATGCCGATCCTGAGCTCCGGGGCGGGATCCACCAGCTCGAGCTTCACCTCAAAGGAGGTCACGTTGTTCGTCTTCACGGCCCGGGGAGCGATCTGGCGGACGCGGGCGGCGAAGCGGCGGTCGGGGAAGGCATCCACCCGCACACTGGCGGGCATGCCCAGCCGCAGGCGGCCGAGATCGCTTTCGGGAACCTTGGCCAGCACCTCCAGGCCCTGGGAGAGCTCCACGATCGAGGAGCTGGTGGCACCGGCGCTGGCCGACGCGGTGGTGGTGGGGGTCACGAAGGCGCCCGGATCGGCGAAGCGCTGGCTGATCACCCCGTCGAAGGGAGCCCGCACGATCAATTCCTCCTTTTCCACGTAGCGCTGCTCCAGCCGCTGCCGTGCCGCATTCACCGCCATCCGCTTCACCTTTTCATCGGCGCGGAAACGGTTGAGGTCGTTGAAGCTGATCGCTCCCTGGCGATAGAGGGGTTCATTGCGCCGCAGCTCACTGGCGCTGCGCTCCAGCTCGGCTTCGGCGGAGCGGATGTTGGCTGCCAGCTCCTGCGCCCGATCGCGCAGGTCTCCGGCATCCATGCGGGCAATGGCCTGGCCGGCCTTCACCGTGTCGCCCTCGTCCACAAAGAGTTGCTCGATCAGGCCCTGCCGTTTCGGGCTCACATTCACCCGCTCCACCGCATCCAGTTCACCGGCGGCGGTCACCACCCCCGGCAGCTCGCCGGACTGGGCCAGCACCGTGTATGGAGCCACATCGCGGCCGCCCGCCTTCTGCTGGCGCTGCCAGAGGCCCAGGCCGGTGAGCAGGGCGGCCACCACGGCCAGCAGCAGCCAGGGGCGCCAGCGCCGCCAGGCAGCCCGGCGAGTCGGCAGGGCGATCGGGGGCGCCGGCGCCAGCGGAGGGGAGGGGGGCGCGCCCACGGGTCGGAGGGGGGAAGGGGCGGAGATCGGAAGCGGCCAAGCTGCTCCCACTCTCGCCGGTCGCGCCCGCTGGTGGGTGGCGGAGAGCCGAAGCCAGGCCGGCCCGGGCTGGTGGGCAGAACCGGCCCGCGTAGATTCCAGCCATGCTCAAAGCCGGAATCGTGGGGCTGCCCAACGTGGGCAAATCCACCCTCTTCAATGCTCTGGTGGCCAACGCCCAGGCCACCGCTGCCAATTTCCCCTTCTGCACGATCGAGCCCAATTCGGGCGTGGTGGCCGTGCCCGATGGGCGCCTGCAGCAGCTTTCGGACCTCTCGAGCTCGAAGGAGATCATCCCCACCCGGGTGGAGTTCGTGGACATCGCCGGCCTGGTGAAGGGCGCCAGCCAGGGCGAGGGCCTGGGCAACAAGTTCCTGGCCAACATCCGCGAGGTGGACGCCATCGTGCACGTGGTGCGCTGCTTCGAGGACGATGACGTGATCCACGTTTCGGGCTCGGTGGACCCTCGCCGCGATGCCGAGATCATCAACCTGGAGCTTGGGCTTTCCGATCTGGCCCAGGTGGAGAAGCGCCGCGAGCGTCTTAAGAAGCAGCTGCGCACCAGCAAGGAGGCCCAGCTCGAGGATGGCGCCCTGGAGCGCATCCAGGCGGTGCTGGAGCAGGGCGGCGCCGCCCGTTCGGTGGTCCTGGCCGAGGAGGAGGAGGCCCTGATTCGGCCCCTGGGCCTGCTCACCGCCAAGCCGATCATCTATGCCACCAATGTGAGCGAGGACGACCTGGCCGGCGGCAATGCCTTCGTAGAAACCGTGAAGGCCTTGGCGGAGCAGGAGGGTGCCCTCTGCGTGAAGATTTCGGCCCAGGTGGAAGCGGAGCTGATCGAGCTGCCCGAGGAGGAGCGCAGCGAGTTTCTGGCGGGCCTGGGGGTGAGCGAGGGCGGCCTGCAGAGCCTGATCCGGGCCACCTATGAACTGTTGGGTCTGCGCACCTACTTCACCACCGGCGAAAAGGAGACCCGCGCCTGGACGATCCGCGCCGGCATGACGGCCCCCCAGGCTGCCGGTGTGATCCACACCGATTTCGAGCGCGGCTTCATTCGCGCCCAGACGATCGCCTGGCAGCAGCTGCTGGAGGCGGGCTCCCTGGCGGAGGCGCGCAACCGGGGCTGGCTGCGCAGCGAGGGAAAGGAGTATGTGGTGGCCGAGGGGGATGTGATGGAGTTTTTGTTCAACGTCTGATCCATCTCTGATCCGGTGATCCATCTCTGATCCAGCGCTGGAGGCGACCTTGATGGCGGCGGGTTGAGTGCCTGTGGCAGCTCCGCGCCTGCCGGCGTTGCATCCGGCCGCTGGCGGGCTGGTGCTGCTCGCAGGCCTGACGGACGGTGTGCTTCCACGGGGGGGCTTCGCCGCGATCGGTGAGGATGTCTCTGCCCGGTTCTCCCAAGCCCCTGCCATGAGCCAAGTGTCCGGCACCTCCCCTGCGGCCGGCCCCCTCGGCCCCGGCTCCGACGGCGGCTCCGATTCCGGAGCTCCGCAGCCCAAAGCCGACGACCACCCGCACAACTTCAGCGTGCAGAAGGAGGTGCATCGCCAGATCCGCAACGATCCCGATTACGACGACTGGGAGTACGGCACCGAGCCCCTGCCCCAGGAGGCCTGGAAGCTGGCCGAGTCCACCCCCGCCGACCCTGCATGATCGCCACTCTGCTGCAGGCCTGCGGGAGACTGGTGCCGCCAGGCTGAGGCCCCGGATGCGCCCTGCGCCTCTCACCACCAATGGTCGTCGCCGCAGGGTCGCCCTCTGCAGCCTGTTGATCGGCCTGGTGGCCTTGCCGTTGGCGCCGGCGCAGCCGGTGCGGGCGGCCGAGCTGCTGGAGTTGCGCATCGATTCCCTCCAGATCCCGATCCACCTCGACCAGCTGGCGGCTTGGAGCCGGCAGCCGGCAAGTGATGGGCCATTGGCGGGCGATCTGGGGCCGTGGCTCGGCCTGCTCGATGCCCGCAGCCGCGCCGACCTGCATCGGATGCTGCGGGCCCCCCTGCTCAGGGATCAGAGCTTCGGCCGCCAGTTGCTCGACACCTGGGCCGGTGGGCAGTTGCTGGAGGAGCTGGGCAACCTGCTCACCACGTCGGATGGAGGCAGCACCACGACCCTGCTGCAGATCACCCTGCGGCGGCTGTTGGAGCAGCGGCGGGAGGTCACGTTGCTGGAGCTGCTGGAGGCACTGCCGCCGCAGACCCTGAATCTCCGCCTCGATGCCCTGGTGAGCCTGGGCCAGCGCTGGCGCTTTCAGCTGAAGCGCCAACAGCAGGCGATGGTGCGCCTGGGGAGCCTGCCCCTGCCGCCGATCCAGCCTCCTGCCTCCGCCAGGGAGAGCGCCGCTGCCGACGCGGGCCGCCCCGCTCCGCCGCCGCTGCGGCTGCAGCTTGCGGTGCCGGGCCGGCGCGAAGGCCTGCCGCTGGAGATCTGGGCTGCCACCGTGGAGCGCCGCCCCAACCAACCCTGGGTGCTGATGATGCCAGGCCTGGGGGGAAACGCCGACCAACTGGGCTGGCTGGCCAGGGCCCTGGCCCAGCGGGGCTGGCCGGTGGTGGTGGTGCAGCACCCTGGCAGCGATGGGCTGGCCCTGCGGGCTGCCCTCAATGGGCAGCAGCCACCCCCGGGAGCCGAAACCCTGGGCATCCGCCTGGCCGATGTGGAGGCGGTGGTGGCCGCCCAGCGGCTGGGGAGGCTGCCGGTGAACGGCGCGGGCCTGGTGCTGGCCGGCCATTCCCTCGGAGGGCTCACGGCGCTGCTGGCGGCGGGCATCGCCCCCCAGCCTGGATTGGAGGGCCGTTGCCGCACGGCCCTGGAACGCCTGCCGATCCATAACCCCTCCCGCCTGATTCAGTGCCAGCTGCCGGAGCGGGCCCTGCCCCCTCCCTCCCGGCCGCCCGCCGACCTGCGGGGCCTGGTTCTTTTCAATGGATTCGGCAGCCTGCTCTGGCCCGAGCCCGGCCTGGGGGCCCTGCCGGTGCGGCTGCTGATGGTGGGCGGCAGCCTGGATCTGGTCACGCCCCCGCTCGATGAACAGCTGGCCCTGTTCCTGGCCGTGCGTGATCCCCGCAGCCGGCTGGTGGTGGTGCAGGGGGCCAGCCACTTTTCGCCGCTGCGGATGACCCAGCGCGATGAGGCGCTGCTGCGGCTGGGAAGGGAGCTGGTGGGGGCGGACCCACTGCGGGTGCAGGGGGTGCTGCTCGATGTCACCAGCGCCTTTCTGAGCTCACTGGAGCAGGCTGGTGCGGAGGGAGGCGCCGGGCGCCGATCCCCGGCGGAGCCGCTACCGCCCCAGCGAAGGCTGCAGGAGGGCATCACGGCCTATGTGCTCGATCCGGCGGCGGCTCGCCTCTGGCGCTCGGAGCTCTAGCGGAACCCCGCGCAAGAGAAGGCGCTCAGAAGCGCACCCGCGGATCGAGCAGGGCCACCAGCAGGTCCACCGCCACGGTGATCAGCACCACCAGGGCCGCCACCACCACCACGATGCCCTGCACCAGGGGGTAATCCCGTTGGGCGATCGCTTCCTGCAGCCGGGCGGCGATGCCCGGCCACGAGTAGGTGACCTCGATCAGCAGGGCGCCGCCGATCAGGGAGGCCACGGTGATGCCGGTGATCGTGAGCACCGGAAGCAGGGCGTTGGGGAGGGCATGGCGCAGCACCACCCGGGTTTCGCTGAGGCCGCGGCTGCGGGCCGCCTCCACGTAGTCGGAGCTGAGGGCGCGGCGCAGGTTGAGGCGCAGGGCATTGGTGAAGATGCCGCTGAGCAACAGGCCCAGGGTGGAGGCGGGCAGCACCAGGTGGCGCAGGGCCCCCTGCAGCTGTTGGAGATTGCCGGCCCGCAGGCTGTCGAACAGATAGAAGCCGGTTCCCTGTGGCGGCAGCACGGTGGCGGGCAGGCGACCGCCCACCGGCAGCCAGCCGAGCCACACGGCAAACACCAGCTGCACCACCATCGCCGCCCAGAAGGGGGGCAGGGCATAGGTGCCGATGCCGAAGAGGCGGCCGGCCAGATCCACCTTGCCCTCGGGCCGGGCGATGCCGCTAAAGCCCACCGCCAGCCCCAGCACCGCGGCGATCAGCAGGGCCACCAGGCCGAGCTCGAGGCTGGCCGGCAGGCTGCCCTGAATGATCGAGGTGACCGGCTCCTTGCTCGCCTGCGAGACCCCCAGGTTTCCGTGCAGCAGATCGCCCAGGAAGTGGCCGTATTGCACCGGCAGGGGCTGATCGAGGCCGAGCTGCTGGCGCAGGGCGGCGCGGGCGGCGGCGGGGGCCTTGGGGCCGAGCAACGCATCGATCGGATCGCCCGGCGCCACCCGCAGCAGCAGGAACACCAGGCTGCTGATCAGCCAGAGCATCAAGGGCGCCAGGGCGAGGCGGGCGCCGAGGTAGCGGAGCAGGTCGGAGCGGCGGCTCATCGGCGGGCCTCCGGCAGCCGCCGCAGCTGATCGAGCCGCAGGCGGCCGGAACCATCGAACTGGGGTGCACTGATCCGGCGGCCGCTCCAGGCCTGTTCGGCCATCAGCCACACCGGCAGGTAGGGCACGGCGGCGGCGGTGCGCCGCTGGATCGCCCGCAGCAAGCGCTCCCGCTCGGGCCCATCGAGGCGGCTGCTGCGCAGCAGCTCGGCATCGAGGCCGGGGGCGCTCCAGAAGGAGCCGCTCAGGGCGCTGTTGCCCTTGGCGCAGCGATCGCCTTCGGCCTTTTCGCAGCCCAGCAGGGGGGCCAGGAAGTTCTCGGGATCGGGGTAGTCGCCGATCCAGTCGTAGAAGAAGAGGGTGAGGGCGCCTTTGCCGAGCTGGTCGTAGGCGGTGGTGGACTCCATGCCGCTCACCTGCAGCTCCAGGCAATCGCTGAGATCGCGGCGCACCTGGGCCTGCCAGGTGAGGGCCAGCAGGCGATCGGAGGGAATATCGGAGCGGAAGGTGAGCGGCAGGGCCAGCACCTTGCCGTTGCAGTAGCCCGCCTGGCGGTAGAGGGCGCGGGCGGCGGCTGGGTCGTAGGCGGGCCAGGCTTCGGGATCGGAGCCGGGCAGGCTGGGGGGAATCAATTGGCGCAGGGGCGGCCGCATCCCCAGGCTCACCCGCTCGGTGATCGTGGCGCGATCGAGGCTGCGGGCCAGGGCCCGGCGCAGGGCAACGTTGTTGAGCGGTGGCTGGTCGGTGAGCAGGGAGAAGAAGCCGATCGAGAGCGGCGGCCCGCTGCCTTCCCGCAGACGGCCGGCTGCGGCATCGCGGTGGAGGGCCTGCTGGTGGTCGATCTCCAGGCCGCTGGCCAGCAGCACGTCCACCTCGCCGCTGCGCAGGGCCCCCAGCAGGGCGGTGGAGTTGCTGAGGGTCACCAGGTCGATGCCGCCATTGGCGGGGCGGGCTCCCCAGTAGCCGGGGAAGGGGGTGAGCCGCTGCTGCTGGCCGTTGAAGAAGCTGAGGCTGTAGGGCCCGGTGCCCACGAAGCGGTCGTTGAGGGGCTTCTCGGCGTGGGCGCGGTAGGCGGTGGGGGAGACGGGGGTGAGGAAGATGGCCGAGAGCAGGCGGGGCAGGGGGCTGAAGGGGGCCTTGAGCTCCAGCTCGATCTCGTGGCTGCCGGTGGCGCGCACGGCTTTCACACGGTCGCTGAATTGGTAGCCGAGGGTGCCGATCGCCATGAAGCGCTGCAGCGAGAACACCATGGCGGCCGCATCAAAGGGGGTGCCGTCGTGGAACTGCACGCCCTTGCGCAAGGGGATGCGGGCCCGCAGGCCATCGGCGCTGAGCACGGGCGGCCCGCTGGCCAGCCGCGGCTCGATCGCGCCATCGGCCGTGATCGCATAGAGGGGATCGCCCAGGGCACTGAGCACTTGCATCTGGCCGGAGCGCGACGCCTGGACCGGATCAAGCGAATCGATGCGGGCCTTGCTGGCCACGATCAGGCTGGTGCCGGGATGGGGCGGTGCGCAGGCGCTGGTGAGGGAGGCGAGGGCGAGCAGGCCGGCCAGAAGGCGGGCCGTCCGGCCCATCGCGGCTGCTGGCGAGAAGGGCGTTGGGGACGCAGCAGGCACGATCTGGCCGGTGACGGGAGGCAAGCCCGGATACTCGAATCGCCCCCATTCAAGGGGGTCGGCGGGCGGGGGGCTCAGCGGCGGGGGCTGGAGGAGGCGTGGGCTGGGACGCTCGTGGGCGTGGAGTCGCAAGGGCTACAAATCGATTGCTTGTGAGTGAATCGCGATAAAGGGGGGCGGAAGAGCTAGGCCAACACGGAGGCAAATCAACTTCTTAGCACTGCAGTTCACGGCGAACCGCATCGTTAATGCGGCGTAGGTAGCGCAGCTTGTGGCACTCGGGAGCGCTAATGACTCACGGCTTATAGGTATTTCTGATGAATGTAAAGAGGCGCCACTTCTCCAGCACTATGCACCGTATTAAGGTAAAAGAGCGGCATTCCGGTGGAGCTTTTCTTGTTCTTGCAACTGGACGCTTCGCTCCTCTGGATCTGCGTATCTTCGCCAGCCTTCATCCTCCATAAACATGCACAACCACAACCACAAGGGGCGTGCCAGCACGCTCTCCAAGGCTCTGCTTACCGCCGGTCTTCTAGGTATCGTTGGCTACGGAAATGCGGCCAATGCTGCGAGTAGGTTTTTCGATATTAAAATTACGCTTCCTTCTAACGGAGAAATTTTCAAATTAAAAATCGAGACCGAAGATGCTCTAACAACAACAACGCAGGCAAAGTATAGTCCCCTGCCAATATGCCAACCTGCTGGCCTCGGGGATTGCCCAAGCGTAACGGGTGTCAATGGAGCACAGCTTGAATCTCCAAAGTATAAGTTTACAGGCTACAAAATCCTGAATATCAAAGGCACCGCTCAAGAGAACGGAATGACTTTTGATGTTAAGGGCCCAGGAATTGCGGCCACGACAGGCGTCTTCAACTATCCAACTGAACCCGCGCCACCTAATCCTCCCAACAATCCGGGCAACCCAGGCAATCCGGGGCCAATTGTGGATGCAGACTCAATACCCCACTCCCTTCCCGACCAGTTATTCAACCCCGGGGGCAAGGGGTTTGGGTTTGACCCAACTGGATTTGTTTTTGGCGATCCAGCTGCATTTACAAATTTTCCAACTAGCGCCACCCTACCTAGCCCCCTAGACAATTATTTTTCTTTTGGAGGCATTACTTTTGACATCGGTCATCTTGCCACTCCGGGAGATTATTCAACAGCGTTTACATTTGAAGAGCCATACCAGCTATTCACCGTTCCTTATGCCAGCACCTCTACTACAACCGGTGAATCCCTCAAAGCTGGGGACTACGCAGGTTGTCCTGGGAGCTGCAAAGGTGCAGTTGCAACCCCTGGCCCCCTTCCGCTCCTAGGCGTCGGTGCCGCCTTCGGGTTCAGCCGCAATCTGAGGAAGCGGATCAAGACCAGCAAGTTGCCTGAGGCAATGAGCGCTCTAGTTTGAACCCTTCAGCGTCTGCAATGGTTTCATTGCACTGATCGTCCTGATATCTCGTATCTCCCGAGCCCCGCTTCCTTGGCGGGGCTTTTTTTGATGCTTCGTGGTGGGGTTGGCGCAGGTGTGCGTCAACGGCAGCCTCGAATGGGTCCCCCAGCAACCAACACTGCTAACCCATGCAGCGGTAATGAAATCCATGCAAGTTATGCCCTGTAGCCAAGCCCGGCCCCGGCAGACCAGTTTCTGGTTGCCTCCCTCCTTCTCAGCGCCTCTGTCTCCAAACCGATAGCCCCTGCCCTGGCGGCCACCAGTCGCTTGGTTTGGCGCCCCCGCCCCTTCAGTCCGCCTGCGGCTCTGGCCGCCTGCAGGGATCCAGCTCTCTGCTTTGGACTGATCGATAGGTTCTAGCTGCCCATCATCACCTTGCCTACCCAGGGGGCGGGCACGAGCAACTTCGCCCTCACGAATTTCGATGAGTTCATGGCGCTGGATGGGAGCTACATCCCGCCGCCTGAGCGTGCCGGCTCCAGACCTCCCCTCAGCGGTGCGTTCAACGGCCAGCTCTCGATCGCCCCATGAAGCCAAACTGGTCCTCTATGCCAGGGATTCATCGAGCGAATCGATGCGGGCCTTGCTGGCCACGATCAAGGTGCCGGCGGGATGGGCTGGCGCAGGCGGTGGTGAGAGAGGCGAGGGCCACCAGGCCGGCCAGGAGTCGAGCCTGCTGGGGAGGCGCTGCCGCTGGCACGGACCGCGGGCCGCTGCGCCGCTCCCCCGCAGGCTCGGAGTCGGGAGATCCGGCCCATCGCAGCTGCTGGCGACAAGGGCGGTGGGGACGCGGCGGGCACGATCTGGCCAATGGTTGGCGGGATTCTCGGCGGCGGTGGCTGGAGCAGGCGTGGGCTGGAGCGTTAATGGGCCTGGAACGGCGCAGACGCCAAATCGATGGCTTATGAGCGAATCGCTATCAGTTGGGGAGAAAAGCTAGGGAAACACGGCGTTAAATCGGCTTCATCGCGGAGCAGGTCGCGGGGAACTACGGTGCTGATGCGGCGCTAATGGCGCAGCTTGTGGCACTCAGAAGCACTAGAGATTCATGGTTGATAAGTTTTCCTGACGCTTGAAAAGAGATAGTCGTTTTCCATCCAAAAAAATCGCATTATGGTTTGCCAAGCAGCTTTCCATGGAGCCCTTCTTGTTCTTGCAGCTGGAAGCATGGCTCCTCTGGATCTGCCCATTTTCACTAGCCTCGACCTCCCATAATCATGTTCAAAGCTACCCACAAGCTGCGTGCCACCACGCTCTCCAAAACCCTCCTGACCGCCGGCCTGCTGGGCGGAACTGCCCTCTCCACCCTCGGCGCTGGCTCGGCGCAGGCGGCTTGGGATCTTCATGAGCCACTTGGATACATTTGCACCGCTGTAGCGTCAACAACGGGTGGCGCACTATGTGACTTCAGTGGAACCGATCCCACGCCTACTCCGGTCGCTCGGCCTGGTAGTGGCCTGTGGCCAGAAGACAAGATCCTGACCCTTCTGGGCCAAGCGGGCCTGGCTGCTGACGACACGATTTCATTCACCTATCAACCGGACGATAAATGGCAATTCAGATTTGATCCTAGCATGAATATTACCGACACAATGAATCCGATTGGCCACATAGACTATAAAATTAAAATCACAGACCCTGACTACTACTTTAAAACCGCAACGCTTTCCACACTTTTGGGAGCCAATGGAGACTACAATGTTGCAAAAAAATTCTACACAGATGATTCTTTTACAACTGAAATCGTAGCCTGGGCGCTCGAAAACCCGCCAACTCCAGCCATGAAGAATATCGGTGGAAATGAAATCTTCGTCAGAGACTCCTGGAGTATCCCTTCTGGCTCCACCGCAGACATAGATATAATTCAAAACGACTACACCCAAGAAGTCCCCGCCCCCCTGCCCCTTCTCGGCGCCGGTGCGGCCTTCGGCTCGATCCGCAAGCTGCGGAAATTCTCCTCCCAGCTGAAGACCTTCTCCATGGGTTGAAGATCCCTGCTCGGATCCCAGGGCCTCCGCCAATGGCGGGGGCTTTTTTATGCAACCGTTTCAGGAGCCCTCCTCAGGCTCCCCCACCCTTTACCAACACCCCCCGCAGTTCCCTCCACACCGTCTCCAGCTGCCGCTGGCGATTTGCATTCACCAGGCGGAACTGGCGCATCGTGCCGAGGCTCATCTCCCGGCCCCGCCGCGGCCCCGCAGCCGGCAGGGCGCTGATGCGGTACCCCGCAGGCTCGCAGACGGGGCATCCACCCCAACGCAGCTGCTGGCGACAATGGCGGTGGGGACGCAGCTGACACGATTGGACCGTATGCGGGAGGCAAGCCCGGATGCTCGAAACGGTCCCATTCAAGGGGGTCGGCGGGCGTGGGGCTCGGCGGCGGGGGCGGGAGGAGGCATGGGGTGGGGCGCTCGTGGGCGTGGAGTTGCAAGGACTACAAATCGCCTGCTTGTGAGCGAATCGCTATCAAAAGGGGCAGAAGGGGTTGGATACCAGAGCGGCCCATTGGCTTCGTGCGCCGCATCACCGCTGCAGTTCGCTACATGAGCTCCGCAGCTTGCGGTACTGATGTAGCGCTATTGGCGCAGATTGCGGGATTCGGAGTTCTTGAATCCACGCTTTATAAGCATTTCTAATCTATGCAAGGATGCGTTATTTCCTAGGTTAAGCTACTTTGTCAAGGAGATTTCTTCTGGCAGTTGCAAACCTGTCCTTTCTGGAACCTCTCACATTCACCGGTCCTTAATTTTGATAGCCATGATCGAAACCAGAATCAAGATCAAGCGGCGTGCCGCCCATTTGACTGAAAGCTCTTGCATCAAATATTTGACTTTAACATTTAAAGTGACCAAAACACTGTCAATTTCTCCAGTCATGGGACTTGGCAGGCTTGCGCTGACTGCTTGTCTTGCCGCCTTCGTTGGTACGCCAGCACTGCTGGGATCAGGAGCTGCTAAGGCGCAACCCTATGGGGATCCGATCCCGCCCGGCCCTTTTGTGTTTCCCGTCCCAAGCCCAAAATTACCCTTGCCTGTCCATGTACCCGGCAAGGAAGTTAGCTTTGGTAACCTTCCTGCAATGGAAGGAGATCGCGATCAGCTGTTTGTCAGTGAGCCAGGTCAAGCCGTCTTTTTTGATGGCGTTCGCACGCTGCCTCAGTCCGGTCTTAGGAACGCATGGAATTTTGATGGTTTGCAGGTTGATGCCTTGGCCAATATCCAAGATGTCCTGTTCCAGGCAGTAAGAAATGATTCAACCTGGCTGCTGTTCTCGGTTCAAAATGACCGATATGGTAACGCTATCTTTGCTGAAGCTCCTAGGACAGGAAAGATTTGTCTGTGGTCCATCAAAGGATGTAAGTCAACCAACAACACCCCAGAGGTGGTTGGTGAATACTTCGCACGCTTTGGTGCTTTATTGAAAAACGGCAACCCATCTGATGTCCTTGATCCAAGCACGACCTATCCAGTCACAGCAGACGGACACCTGATTGATGTTGATGGCTTGGAGGTGTGGGGGCCAGAGCCAGACCTAGGCTACAACCCAGTTACAAATGATCCAGCTTCTGATGCCAATGTATTCTCAGCCGAAGGCGATAGTACTTTCTCCGTAAAATGTCGAACAGCCAATACCTGTCACACCTACTTACCAGCCGAGATCGCTGTGGCAATCGGACTTGATCCTGCCAGCCCTATTGACGTCGATGGATTGATGACGAATTTATCAGGAACTCTTGATCCTGGTGGCCTCCCCTATCTCAAAATGCTTTTCAGCGTGAGGCCTATTGGCGGGCTAGACGGCGCTGAAATTTGGGACTGGAGTGGAGTACCAGGGGATTTAGCTGTTCCGCTGATCCATGGCGGCCACGCCTGGGATACGGCATTCGACCTTCGCGGCAAGCTCATTGCCGAAGGATTCGGTGACATGGCTCTCAGCACCACGCCCCTTGGTCAAGATGTCAATCTAGATGCTATCGAAGCGGCAAGTGTTCCAGCCCCCCTTCCCTTTCTCGGAGTCGGTGCCGCCTTCGGCTCGATCCGCAAGCTGCGGAAATTCTCCTCCCAGCTGAAGACCTTCTCCATGGGTTGAAGATCCCTGCTCGGATCCCAGGGCCTCCGCCAATGGCGGGGGCTTTTTTATGCAACCGTTTCAGGAGCCCTTCTCAGGCTCCCCCACCCTTTACCAACACCCCCCGCAGTTCCCTCCACACCGTCTCCAGCTGCCGCTGGCGATCTCCGCTCCCACTTCCACCCTTGCCACCACCAGTAGATCCACTCTCCAGCTGCACCGCCAGGCACTCATAGCGGGCCTGCTGGAGGCCGACCAGGCGCAGCAGGCGGCTCGTCGCCCAGCGGTTTTCGGTCATGCCCGCTGCCAAGATGGTCCGCAGGAGATAGCCATTAAACGCCGCCAATTCCGAACTGGTGAGACAGGTTTGCAAGCGAGTGTTGCTGCCGGCTGGATCCGCCGCGCCGTGCCCCAGGGCGAGCTGATCGGCCCGGGGCGCCGAACCCCCGGCCTTGGCGAGAGGCTGAAAGACAATGCGCTGTTCCTGCAAGGCAAAGCCGGGAACCAAGCTCCCCACCTCTTCCATGCCCAGGGCCTTGCCCCCAAGCGTTGTTGTGCTCAATTTCGTGCCCGTGCGGCTGCGCACAGGCAGCAGGGTCAACGTCAACGGCGGTTCACCTGAGAGCGGCACCAAGCGGAACTGGTGCATCGTGCCGAAGCTGAGATCGCGGCCACGCCGCGGCGCCGAGCTCGGCAGGGTGCTGATGCGGTAGCCCGGCAAAGCCATGCTGGCGGGGGCCTCGACTGTTGGCATGGGGGCCGAGGGCCCCACCACATTCTCGATCGTCACCATCAATGTGAGCAGCGCCAGCCCAGCCAGCAGGTGCCTCAGGGGAAAGGCGTCGTGATCGCGCTTTCGGTTGGCGCTCGGCTGCGAGGAGCTGCTCATCGGGTCCCCAGGGCGGCCACCTGCCGCGCCATCCAATACAGGTAGAGCCACACAAACAGCTGCATGCCAAGTCCGCTGAACATCAGGGCACCCCAGTGATCATGAAAGAAATCAAACCACCATTGCCTGTTGGGCAGGCTGCTGGTGATCAACAAGGCCAACAGCGTGATCCGCATCCCGTTGACGACCATCCCGATCAAGGGAGCCACCACGATCATCAGGCCGTTTTGCCAGCGATGGCGCATCGGAAACGCCATCGCGAAGATTACAGACACGAGCAGGAGCTGCAAAAGGATGCCCAAACCTGCGCAGGCGCCAGAAACAATCACCCCTCCTCCCTGCAGTTTCACCAAGGTTCCAAACTGCTCTGCTGCATAGCCGGATAGCGTGAGCATCTGCTGGGTGAGCCAAGCGGTTGTCACCGATAGAGGGCCTAGTGGAGTCAGCGAATCCACTGCACGGACAACCGGCAACAGGGCCAGCGTGGAAAGAGATGGCAGAAAGGGACGCAATTTGCTCGCTGGCGCCGCCAGCAGAGCCAGTGCCATCCCGGCCAACAGGGGCAGCAGGCTGGAGACGAAAACCGAGTTCATCAGGCGCTGGCCGAACCAGAGCATGGCCACGAGCAGGGCCACCCCAACCCAGCGCCCGATGCGACCCGGCCGAGGCTGCCAACCGGCCGGGGGGACATGGAGCACCAACAGTGCCCCGCCCATCACCAGGACCAAATTGAGCACCACATCCGGCGGCTGGGCGAGCATGCTGATCAGCAACAAATGCAATGCGACCAAGCCAACCAGCAGAGACCATAGATTGCGATCATCGAGTGAATGCCAGTGGCGGAAAAGAGCCGGCAATGACACGGTCTGGAGAGAGTTTTTCATGGCGTCAGCCTTGCATCAATCCCGGCATGCAATCGAAGGGTTTGGACAGCTAAAATTGTTCAGATCAACGAGAGGTTGACCCCCATGAACCGCTGATCGGCATGCCCGCGAGCTTTCCATGTTCAAGCCAAACGCAGGCCATCTCATTATAGGTTATGCAACCCCTCGCTGTGCTCGTGCCGCGAGCCCGAAGGGGCGGGCGCGGGTGGTGGTGCGGCTCCATTCAAGGGGGGCGGGATTCTAGGCGGCGGGGACTGGAGGACGCGTGAGGTGGGGCGCAAGCGGGCCTGGAGTGGCGCAGGCCCGAATTGATTCGTTGCTTTGCATGGGGGTGGAAATGGCAAGGAACCAGGGCGGCAAATCGGCATCATCGCGGAGCAGTTTGCGATGAATTCGGGCGCGGATGCGGCATCGTTTGCGCAGCTTGAGGCATTCAGGTACGCCAGTGATTGATGGCATATAGGTCTTCCTGATACGTGCACAAGGCGCCAACTCTCCATCACTGAAAACCTCATTACGGTTAGGGATGCAGCCATCCATGGCGCCCTTCTTGTTCTTGCAGCTGGAAGCATGGCTCCTCCGGAACTGCCCTCTGTCCCCACATTCCACCTTCCTTTCCCATGCTTAAAGCCACCCACAAGCGGCGTGCCACCACGCTCTCCAAGACCCTCCTCACCGCCGGCCTGCTGGGCGGCGCCGCCCTCTCTACCCTCGGCGCTGGCTCGGCGCAGGCGGCGAGCGATAGAAGAGATTGCAAGTTTGGCGGTTCCACATCGATGAATCCCACATGCGATTCTATCGACTGGGCGATGGGATGGACTCTTGAAGACAAGAAACTAACGAACTTTAGCTTCGACCCGATCATTCCAGCAGGCGGACCACCAAGCGGAGATTTTTCCTTCATCTATGACGATTTGGGCGCTCCGGGTCTTAGTGTAGAAGACATGTGGACAACTCTGGCAACATTTAACCCCTCCCTTCCGCCCCCCATCACAGGATCCTATTCATACGATCTCGCAATCATCGAACCGTATAAATCTGCGGGTTGGATGTTTAAAGATGTCGAACTTGACGTAGACCATGCAGGCTCAGGGCAAGAAGTTACTAAAACGATTGTTGGCGGCGGCAACCCTGTTTTGGTTTCCATGGATGGTGATGCCGTTGGACCCGTACCCCTTTCCGGAACCTCTATTTCCGTGACGGATTCATGGGATTTAGATCCAGCTACGGGTACTATCATGTCGATCAGCAACACCTATACCCAAACCGATCGGGTCCCCGGCCCCCTGCCCCTGTTCGGCGCCGGTGCCGCCTTCGGCTTCAGTCGTCGGATCCGCAACCGGATCAAGGGGGCACGCTTGGCCTGAGGTTCGGCGCGCCTGAGGTTGGCCATCGGGCCTTCCTCCTCACCACAGCAGCTGCCCCCGCCATGAGGCGGGGGGGGTCTCTAGTTCCAGCAACGCTATGACCCGCGATCCTTGGCCTGAAGCAAGCCATGCCCGCCCTCCCCGTTGGCTGCTGATGGTGGCGCTCCTGCTGGGTGTCGCCGCCTGCTTGCCAGCGGCACCGGCCCTGGCCGCCAACAGCTGCTGGTTTGGCGAACCCGCCAGTCCGGCTGCGGAGCTGCCCGCTTGCAGCGATCCCGCTTTCTCCTTTGCATTGATCGATCGGTTCTACCTACGCATCATCACCTTGCCCACCCAGGGTGCGGGCACGATCGACTTCACCCTCACCCATTCCGATGAGATCATGGCGGTGGATGTGAAGTTCATTCCCCCGCTGGAGAGGGCCGGCTCAAGCTCTCCGCTCAGCGGTGCGTTCAACTACCAGCTCTCGATCTCCCCCTTCGACAGCGATTATTTCTTCAGCGCCAGCCTGTCGATCACCCCTCCGCTTGAGGATCCGCCCGCCGAACCTGCGGCGATCTCGCTGGTGCAACAGATTCCTGAAGCCAACCTGAGCCTCAGTGCCAGCGATGCTTATCCGGTGAGCTTGTACCGCGAGACCGATCCACTTAAATCGATCACGCTCCTGGGCCAATACACGCTCCATAGCGGCAGCATGGGCAGCCTCCACAATGGTTTTGGGATCTTTTACATCGATCCTCCAGAAGCCGTGCCTGCTCCCCTGCCCCTCTGCGGCGTTGCCATGGGCTTCGGCTACAGCCGGCGTCTGCGTCGTCGTCTCCGTATCCTTCGCCCGCACCGGGGCGATCTCCGGCCCGAAGGCAACTTTGCGCCACCTGGCCAGCGCCTCCGCTCCTCAGGCCTCGCCGCCGCCGCCGACCGGCGCTGAAGGCCTGTGGTGCCTCCTGGCCTCGAGCTGATGCAGCGAGATCTCGAACACCGGTGAGCCATGGCGCGCCAAGGGCCAGCGCCGCAACCAGCAGCGGTCGCCGCTGTGATCCACGCCGATCACCTGGAACATCACCTCAGCCTGGCCCTGGTCGGTCCCTGCTTGGCGGATGGATAGGGAGGCGGAGTCCAGGCCTTCGATCGCCAGGTCATCGACGGCTTCAGGCTCAAGAAGGATGCAGATGCCCTGCTGGAGGTCCATGGGTGGTTGATGGGCGGCAAGGCCGGCTGGGGACGACCTCTTGTATTTCTTAAGCATTCCTACTGCATCACAGACCAGGTGTTCGCGGCGAGCGGTTCGGAATGTTTGTGCGGATACCGAGATCAGGGCGGGGGCGTTTGAGCGGGGCCGGCAACCCGTGTGTGCATCAGTGAACGACTGAGGCGGATGGGCAGCATCGGTTATGCGAATAAGTCGCCATGTTCCGCTGATAGCATGCATGCATCATTTCTGCTTCGTTGGCGATGCTTTGAGTCCTTTTGTTCAGGCTTTTGCCATTTAAGTTGTCGGGGTTCACTTCCCTTTGAACTATTCATGAACACGCTTAGTTATCGCAGCGCCGGCTTATTGACAACTTCTTTGTTGTTGGCTGGTGTTGGCGCCCTGTCGCCCGCTTCGGTTCATGCGTTGGGCGCAGATACCTGCTCTTTTGGTGGTAATGTGGAATTTCCACTTTGCTCCTCGTTCACCTTCGATAAGCAGGTGGATAAGACGCTCAAGGTGATTAAAGCGCCAACGGCTGGTTCTGGCACGGTTCAGTTCACCGAGCAAACCAAGAACGTCTGGGTGGTGGATGTGGATTTCATTCAAGATTTGATGGCCTTCGCTGAGGGAAGTTTTGAGTACGAAATTGAAATTGATCCGGCTCCTGCTAACAATTTCTATTTCAAGGAGGCCGGTTTAGCGATCATTGGCCCTCCGGTGAATAGTCCGGTCTTCTCAGCGACTAAGACCGCAACCGGCATGATCCCACCCACGTTGATGGTCGATCAAATTAAAGATAAACAGCTTGGATCGTTCGATAGTCTTTTGAAAAAAATCAGCGTCGTAGACACATACAAAGTTACAGCTGGTTCGGTCAACTCTTTCCAGAACTCTTACACCCAGATAGAGAGTTTCGCCCCGCCTGACGAAGTCCCCGGCCCCCTGCCCCTGCTCGGAGTCGGTGCCGCCTTCGGCTTCTCCCGTAGCCTCCGCACTCGTGTGCTGGCCGCTCGAAGGGGCTGAGGCCCCTGGTTTGCCACCTGCCTGATTCGGCAGGGGCCCCCGTCTGTTGGCGGGGGCATTTTTCATGGCTCAGAGCGTGCGCAGGCAGGCCGCCACCGTGCGCACCTCCTCCAGGGCCTCGATCGCCGCCAGGGCGGATCGGAAGGCCGATTCGCGCACCTCGTGGGTGATCACCACGATCTCGGCGCCACCGCCTGCCTCCCCTTCGCGAGCCTCGAACTGCACGATCGACTGGATCGACACCCCCGCCTCCCCAAAGCAGGTGCCGATCCGGCCGATCACGCCGGCTTCATCGCGGGTCTGAAGGCGCACGTAGTTGCGGTGGCTGGTGGCGGAACCATCCACCAGCGCGCAGCGGCGCCAGCTGCTGGCCGCCAGCAGCGGGTCGAGGGGGGCGCCGGCCTGGGAGCCTGTGGCCCGGCGGATGCCGGCGATGTTGAGGATGTCGGCCACCACCGCCGAGGCCGTAGGGCCGGCACCGGCGCCCGGGCCGTAGAACATCACCCGGCCCACCGGATCGCCCTCCACCAGGATCGCGTTGTTCACCCCATGCACCCCCGCCAGCGGGTGGTGTTTCGGCAGCAGGGTGGGATGCACGCGCACATCGAGCGGCAGCGGCTCACCCTCCCCTTCCCGCTGGGCCACCGCCAGCAGCTTCACCACGTAGCCCAGCTGGGCGGCATAGGCCACGTCCCGGGCCTGGAGGCGATCGATGCCCTCGGTGGCGATCGCATCGCGGGCCACGGGGCCGCCGTAGGCCAGGCCCGCCAGGATCGCGATCTTGTCGGCCGCGTCGTGGCCCTCCACATCGGCGGCCGGGTCAGCCTCCGCGTAGCCCAGCCGCTGGGCATCGGCGAGCACGTCGCCATAGGCGGCGCCCTCATCGGCCATGCGGCTGAGGATGTAATTGGTGGTGCCATTGATGATGCCGCTCACCCGCTGGATGCGGTTGCCCCCGAGCGATTGCTTCAGTGGCTCGATGATCGGGATGCCGCCGCCTACGGCGGCTTCGATCAGCACATAGACACCCCGAGCTGCGGCGGCCGCGGCAATCTCCTCGCCGTAGCGGGCGATCACCGCCTTGTTGGCGGTCACCACGGGCTTACCGGCCGCAATCGCCCGCAGGATCAGGCTGCGGGCCGGCTCCAGGCCGCCCATCACCTCCACCACGATCTCCACGGCGGGGTCGTCGATCACCGCTTCGGGGCTGGTGGTGAGCAGCTGCGGATCGAGCTCCAGGGGGCGGGGGCGCTCAAGATCGCGCACCGCTATCCGTCGCAGCGCCAATTCGCCCACAAGGGGATGGCGGCCCTCCGGACCCATGAGGATCGCGGCCACACCCGCCCCCACCGTTCCCAGCCCCAGCAGGCCAACACCGATCGCCATGGGGCCCCATTCCACAATCCACTGATCCTAGAAATCGGCCGGCAGTGCCTTCGGCCCGCGGCGAGATCGGCGCCATGAAGCGAACGTTCTGAGCGCGCGGTGCCCCCTGGGGCGGAGCCCTGCTCCGTTTAACCCTTGCCGCCGCCCTCGGGCGAACCCTCGCTGCCGCTACCCGGCTCGCCCTTGGCTTCCTCTGGAGCCCTTCGCCCAGCCTCGAAGGCTGCCGCCTGGGCCTGCATGGCCCGGAGGATGTTGAGGAAGCCATTGGCCCGCGAGGGGGTGAGGCTCGCCTGCAGGCCAGTGGCGGCGATGAAGGCTGGATCGATCGCTACCACCTGCTGGGGCGTGAGCCCCTCCAGGCCCTCGATCAGCAGCGCCAGCAGCCCCTTGGTGATCTGGGCATCGGAATCACCCTGCCAGTGGAGCTTCCCTTCCACCAGGTCGCCCACCACATACACCTGGGACACACAGCCGCGCACCTTGCGCTCCTCGCTGCGCAGCGCCTCGGGCAGGGGACCAAGGCGCTTGGCCAGCCAGAGCACGTATTCGTAGCGGCGTTTGGGGTCGGCGGCGGCGCCCAGCCGCTCCACGATGCGATCCAGTGCTGCGCTGCCGGTGCTCGCCATTCCAGATGAGCCCTTCAACCGCGTCGGCGGTTGAGGCGGGCCAGGCCACCGAGCAGGCCCAGGGCGGCGAAGGGAGCCAGGGTGAGCAGGTTGCCGCGCAGGGCGCCCCAGGGCAGGGCGGCCTGACGGGCCGGACGGCCCAGCTCGGACAGTTCGATCCAGTCGCGGTGACCGGCGCCGGCATCCACCTGGATTTCGGCATCACGGCCGGTGCCGGCGGGAAGGGCGAAGGCCAGACGGCCATCGGCGTTGGTGCGGCCCAGCTCAATCGGGGTTCCCCCCTGGGCCGGAATCAGGAGCACGCTGGCATCGCGGGCGGGCAGGCCCGTGGAGAAGTGGCTGACCAGCTCCAGCTTGCTGCCCGCGGCTGGAAGGCTGGCCTCCAGGTGGCTGTGGGAATGCCCCACCACTGTGAGGTCGGTCTGGATGGCATGGGCCCGCACCAGGCCTGGAGCGAGAACCAGGGTTGCAGCTCCGAGCAGAACCGGAAGGAGGGGGCGGCGCATGGTGGACGGGTGGAGGGGGAGGCCGGAGCCGGGGTCAGCCGGCATTCCAGCGATTCTCGCTGCAACGGCCGGCCTGCACCATTCTGGCCACCGAACTCACCATCATCGAGAGGGCGTCGCAGGCCTGGCCACGGGCCTGAAGTTCGGCGGCGATCACCCGTTCGGAGGCGGTGAGCGCCTTGGGGCCGGCGGAACTACCGCTCTGATCCGAGAACAGACGGGCTGCTGGACGGGTTGCGTATGAGGCTGCGTGGGGTGCTGCGGGCAATGTTGCGTGGGGTGTTGCGTGGGGTGCTGCGTTCCAGGGGGCGGTGCGGAGAGGTTCCAAGGAAACGCAGGGACGTAACCCGCTGATCCTGGCAAATTCCCGGCCGTGGTGAGAAAGCTGCTGCGATGCGTTACAAGCAGGTGGGAGCCGGCTGGCCGTTCTCCGGCTTGCCAGCGGAGCGGCCAGCACAGCCGTGCACCCCATGCTCATCCAGCCAGCCCTGGAAGGGCACGTCCCAGGGTTCCCGCGCCAGGTTGGCGCTGAGGCAGGCGGATGGCAGCACCACCAGGGCCGGCACGGCCCGCCAGGCACGATCGGCCCGCAGCCGGTCGTACCAGCCACCGCCGTAGCCCAGCCGAATGCCGCTGTGGGGATCAAAGGCCAGGGCCGGCACCAGCAGCAGACCGAGAGCGGGGGGGGAGAGCTCCCAGCCCGAAGCCGGTGCTGGCAGCGCTGGCGCTGGCGGTGGCGGCGGCGCTTCGGGCTGTTGCTCAGGCGCGTTCTCCAGTGGGGCCGCGGGTGCCGGAATGCCGTAGCGGTCCGGGGCGAGAGGGGTGCCAGGCCGCCAGGGCCGGTACAGCAGCCGGGGCGGATCCCCATCCACGGCGGGGAGGGCCAGATGCGGGTGGGCCGGGGCCAGGGGCCGCAGGTCGGGCTCGCCCTGCAGGGGCCAGTAGAGCCCCAGATGATGGTGTGCCGGCAGCAGCTCCGGCAGCTCCCGCCGCGCCGCCGCCAGGATCCCGGGCTCGGCAGCGGCCAGGGCCGCCGCCCGCAGGGTCCGGAAGTGGCGCCGCAGCGCTGCTCTGTTGTGCGGTGGCGGCAGCCCCTCACCCGCCACGGTTGCCGTTCCCGAGCCGCTCATCGCTGGAACCAGCCGGTGAGGGCTACCGCCAGGGCGTCGGCGGCGTCGTCGGGCCGGGGGGGATGCTCCAGGTTCAGCTCCCGCATCACCGCCTCCAGCACCTCATCTTTTTCGGCGTGGCCATGGCCGGCCACGGCCAGCTTGATCTGCATCGGCGGAAACTCCACCACCGGGACGGCGAAGCGCGCCAGGGTCATCAGCACCACGCCACGGGCCTGCACCACCGCAATCGTGTTGCTGGAGCGGTAGAAGAAGAACTTCTCCACCGCCGCCAGCTCAGGCCGCCAGCGGCGGATCAGCCAGCGCAGGTCGGCAGCGATCTCCACCATCCGCTCGCCTTCGCTCCGGCCCGGATCGGTGCGGATCATGCCGCAATCCAGCAGGCGCTGAACGCCTGGTTCGGCCCGGGGCTCCCCCGGCTGCCAGGGGGCCCGCTCCTGCACCTCGATCACGCCATAGCCCACCCGGGCCAGGCCGGGGTCGATGCCGAGGATGATCATGGGGCCGTTGCCAGGGCGTCGTCAGGGGATTCCAGGGGGCCTGTTCGCTGGATACGCCCCACTGTGGGGGCTGGTGCAGGGCCGCACCAGGGGCGCTGGAGCCATTGCTGCACACGAGGCCGAGCCTCGGCCGCGAAGGATTCGCCCCCACCGTGCCGCCACACACCAACTTGTGCACATGCACGCAGCGCAGCTGGCCGAGGCGATGGGCGCTGCGGCCCAGGCCGCCATGCAGCCAGAGCGGATTGCGGCCGCAGCGCCGGCCAGATCGGTGCCGTCTGCCAGGTAACGGGCCGGGTGGTTGCAGACCTGCTTGAGCCGGGTCAGGCCTGCCAACACCAAACCCTGGCGTTCGATGCCATCGCTGGCGGCGGCCTGCTCCAGCAGCTCATCGGCTACCGCCTGGTACAAGGTGGCCTGCTCTTCGCTCAGTTGGCAGAGCTCGATCTGCTCAATTTTGCCCGGTAGATCGGGCAGGATCGCCCGGTCGCTCTTCAGGCGCCGCAGCAGAAAAGGGCCCGTCAGGCCCCGCAGCCGTTCGGCCGCCGTTTGGTCTTGATCGCGTTCGATCGGGATGGCAAAGCGCTGGCGGAACTGGGCCAGGCTGCCCAGCAGGCCGGGATTGAGCAAGTTCAGCAGCGCCCAGAGTTCATGCAGGCGGTTTTCCACCGGCGTGCCGGTGAGGGCAACCCGGCGCTCGCCGCCCAGGCCGGCGGCGGCATCGCGGCTGAGCACGCCATAGCTGGTGAGCAGCACGCCGCCGGGGCCGAGATCCTGCACCTCCCGCCGCAGCGTTGCCGCCGTGCGCGGCCGCTGACCCTTTGGTTTTGCGGCACGGGGGAGCCCAGCCCCCTCACCCCACCAGGGCCAGCTCGAAGGCCCGCCGGTCGGCTTCGCCCGTGGGCAGGGGCCGCTCGAACACCTTGCAGAACACCTTCACCACCCGATCGCCGGAATCGATCTGCTCGAGCGGATCCTTGCGCAGCCGGTGGCGCAGGCAGCAGGCCACCACCCGGGCCACGTCGTCGTCGCCTACCTCGGTGCGGCCCTCGAAGGCGGCCAGGGCCCGGGCCGCCCGGTTGGTCACGATGTCGCCGCGCAGGCCATCCACATCCAGCTCGCCGCAGACCGCCGAGATGCGGATGCGCAGGTCGTCGTCGATCGCCACCAGGGGCAGGCGGTTTTGGGCGTCCACCACCAGGGCTTGGAGGGCGTCCTGCCCCGTCTGGATGGCGTCGTTGAAGCTGTCTGGGTCGGCATCGAAGCTGGTGCGCTGGTCCAC
Organism: Cyanobium sp.; assembly: GCA_044345855.1. Taxonomy (GTDB): domain Bacteria; phylum Cyanobacteriota; class Cyanobacteriia; order PCC-6307; family Cyanobiaceae; genus Cyanobium. The sequence continues at coordinate 57,837 of JBIJAG010000016.1, forward strand.
CACCTGCACCCGCAGCTCGGGATCGCGCACGGTGCGCACCTCCACGCTCATGCCGAAGCGATCGAGCAACTGGGGCCGCAGCTCGCCCTCTTCCGGGTTGCCCGAGCCGATCAGCACGAAGCGGGCCGGGTGGCGCACCGAAATGCCCTCCCGTTCCACCGTGTTCCAGCCGGAAGCGGCCGAATCCAGCAGCACGTCCACCAGGTGGTCGTCGAGCAGGTTCACCTCATCCACGTAGAGGAGGCCGCGGTTGGCCTTGGCCAGTAGGCCCGGCTCAAAGGCCCGCACCCCTTCGCTGAGCGCCTTCTCGATGTCGATCGTGCCGCAGAGGCGGTCCTCGGTGGCGCCCAGCGGCAGGTCCACCATCGGCACCTGGCGCTGCTCAACCGGCAGGTTCTCCCCCAGATCGGCCCGCTGGCGCACCTCGGTGCTCTGCAGATCCGGATCCTCCGGGGAGCTGTTGTAAGGGTCGCCGGCCACCACATCGATCTCGGGCAGCAGGTCGGCCAGGGCGCGGATCGTGGTGCTCTTGCCCGTGCCCCGATCGCCCATGATCATCACGCCGCCGATGCGCGGGTCGATCACGTTGAGCAGCAGAGCCAGCTTCATCTCCTCCTGGCCCACGATGGCGGTGAAGGGGAAGACCCTGCGCTTCCTGGGCTGACTCACGGAGCGGTTGACGGCTTTGAGGGCGATTGTTTCACAGCCGCCCCGGCCCCCGGGGCGCCCTGCGCCGGCGCGGGTCTGAGCGCGCCCGGCGCCGGGGCAGCGCTGGGCATCGCCAGTCCCGGAGCAGCCCCCCCCGCCGCTGCCGCCCCCGCCTCGGCCGGCAGCAGGCTGAGCACCTGGGGCGGTGTGGCATCGGCCGGATAGATCAGCCGCACCTGCAGGGTGCGCTCCTGGCCCGGCGCCAGGCTCACCGTGCCCAGGGCCGGACCCTGCTGCCCGGCCCGCTGCACCAGATGAAAGGCCTGGCGACCCACCGGCCGCCCCTCGGCGCCATCGAGGCCGGCCACCTCCACCGTGCCGCGGAACATCACCGCCGTCGCCGGCGTGATCCGGAAGCGCAGGCCGCCGAGCGGCTGGTCGTGCTTGAGGGGCGACTCCAGCGCCAGCTGGAGCTTCACGGGGGCGGCGGTGTCATTGCGCAGCGGCAGGGTGAGGTCGTAGGTCACGCCGTAGTTGCCGTGGGCCGCCCAGGCGGTGCCGGGGTAAAAGGCTTTGAGTTCGGCGGTCTGCACCTGGCCGGTGCCCAGGCTCCCCTTGGCCAGCGAGGAGATCGGCCAGGAGATCGGCGCCCGGCTGGCCGTCAGCACGGGGCTGCCTGGATCGGTGATCCGGCCCCGCCAGGTGCCGCCCACCTGCACGCCGCTCACCCTGGAGTAAATCATCGGGCCGCTGGCGCCGCGGGGGGTGGGCTGGTGTTCCTTCGGGCTCAGGGGGCCGTCGAGGATGCGACTCCACACGGCCGCCTCCGGCGGCCGGTCGTTCGGGCCGAAGGCCGCCAGCACGGCCAGATCAATCGGGGCCTCGCTGGCCAGGAGCAGCTGCAGGTTGCGGCCGTTGAGCAGGGGATCGAGGCCCCGCACCGGCAGGGGCAGCACCACCAGCGGGGTGAGCATCCCCGCCGGCAGGCTCCACTCGCCCGGAAGCTCCGGGCTGCGGCTGCGCTGCAGCAGCTCGGTGGCCACCCGGCTGCCGGGGCCCGACCACACCGGCTGGGTGCTCTCTTGGAGCATCAGCGGGGGCAGGGGCAGAAAGGGGGCGGCGCTCTGTCCCGCCGCAGTGGCCTGGGAGAGGGCGGTGGATCCGCCCCGCAGCCGCAGCTTCACCGCCGCCGTACCCCGCGGGGCCCCCACCACCGCCAGCCAGAGGGTGGAATCGAGGCGCTCTGGCTTGCCGGCGAACACGTGGTGGCTGAACAGCTCGAAGCCGCCGGACAGGGGCACGTTGAGGTGGGCGGCGCTCACCCCCAGCGGCCGACCATCCCAGCCGCGGCCGGGATCGAAGCCCGAGAGCAGGATCCCCTCGCTGCGGATCAGCTCGGGGTTGTTGTCATTCACCAGCAACACCCCATCCAGGCCCCCCGGCAGGGGTTCCACCCGCTGGCGGCGCAGCGCGGTGGGGGCGCTCTGGGGCCTGGTGGGCACGGCGGGAGCAGGGGGAGCTGCGGCGGCAGGAGCCTGGGAAGCCTCCCCATCCTGGGCGGCCACCGGACGGGCCAGCACAAAGGCCAGCAGGGCCATGGCGAAGATCGACCCCCGACGGGCGGATCGGGAACGGCCCGACCGCAACGGACCGGTTGCGGTGCGGGAAGGAGCGGCCGGCAGGGTGCTCATGATTTGCCCACCAGCGTCCGCGACACCGTGGCTGCCATGGCGCGGATCAGCTCGGCCGAGCGGGGGTCATTGAAGGGACCCTTCACCAGGAAGGCCGCCACGGCCCGCTGGCCGTTCGGCAGCTGGATGAGGGCGGCGTCGGCGTAGGCGATGCCGATGTCGCCGGTCTTGTTGTATGCGGTGATCCCATCGGCGAGCAGGTCGTCGTCGGGATCGGTGTTGGTTTGGCCCTTGCCCAGACCCTTCAGCAGTCCCATGGGTATGAGGGTGTTGGTGTTCGATGTGGAGAGGATCTCGCGGTAGAGGTCGCGGGCGCGCGGGCTGAGCTTCTCGCCGGTGTCCACCAGGGCGATGGTGCGGGCAAGGTCGCGGGCGCTGGTGCTGTTGGTGCCCTTGAGGTCGGGCAGCCAGTTCCGGAGCACCGTGGCCGGCAGACCCAGCTCCTGGAAGCGTTGATTCACCATCTCGATGCCGCCGAGTCGTTTGATCAGCAGGTTGGTGGCGCTGTTGTCGCTCACCCGGATCATCTCGGTGGCGGCTTCGAAGAAGGGGAAGCGGGTGCCGAGGGGCTTATTCGCCATCCAGCCGGCCCCCTCCCCCATGACGTCCTTGGTGAGGGGGAGCGGTTCGTTCCAGCGCACCTTGCCCCTGTCCAGCTCGTCGAGGCCCACCAGGAGGATCGGACTCTTGATCGAGCTGGCGGCCGGCATCGGCAGGTCGCTCTGGAGCTGGGCATAGCGGCCGTCATCGAGCACCAGCAGGAAGCCGGAGGCGGTGAGCCCCTTCTGGGCGGCCGCCAGCCGCGCCCACTCCTGGCTCAGGGCAGTCAGTTCGGTGCGGGGAACAAAACGCCCAAGGGCCAGGCCATTGCCGACCACCCGCTGCGCCGAATCCAGCTGGGGCATGCCCACGCTGCCCTGGGCCAGCCGGGGGGCGAGGGTCTTGAGGGCTGTGCTCACCAGCACCCCGAGCCCCACCCCCATCACGCCGAGCCGCAACAGGAGCAGCAGGGGCTGGAGCCAGGGTCGGCGGGGCGGGCGGCCAGCACTCACGATCGGTAGTCGAGCGAATGGGTTCTCGACGCTAGGTGTCGGACCCGGAGCGGGCCCGACGACGGCTCGCCCAGCGCAACTGGCACACCATGCCTCGCAGCAGGGCCACCTCGCCCTCACTCACCTGGGCGCGCTGCAGCAGCGCCCGCAGCTTGGCCATCCGGGCCCGGCTGGTGTGGGGCAGCAGGAAGCCCACCTCCAGCAGCAGCGCCTCCGCATCGGCCAGGGCGGCCTCAAGGTCGTGGCGGCGGCAGGGATCGGCCCAGACCATGGCACCCCCGGCCGCTGCCGGGGGAGGGGAGGCGGCCAGCGACCGCTCGCCCCGGCGGAGCGTGTGCAGCTCATGCAGCACCACCGCCACCGCATGGGAGAGGTTGAGGGAGGAATAGGAGGGGCCCGTGCCGATCTGCAGCAGCCGGCCGGCCTGCAGCAGTTCCCCGTTGGCCAGCCCCCGGTCCTCCCGGCCGAACACCAGGGCGCCCGGCGCCCCCATCGGCTGAGGCACCGGATCGGCCTGGGGTGAAGCGGATCCCTCCAGCAGCCAGGCCAGGGCATCGGCGGGGGGCAGCAGGGGTAGGGGCGGACCCTCCAGACGGCCGCTGGTGGCCACCACCCGATCGCAGTCGGCGAGGGCGGCCTCCAGGGTTGGCCAGAGGCTGGCCCGCTCCAGCAGCTCCACCCCATGCACCGCCATCCGCCTGGCTTCCTCGCCGAGGGGATCGCAGCGGGGTGCCACCAGCCGCAGACCGTCGATGCCGAAATTGGCGCAGAGCCTGGCCACGCTGCCCACATTCAGCGGACCCGCAGGCTCCACCAGCACCACCTGCAGGCTCATCGGCGGCGCCTCAGGAGGGAAGGCTGTGCAGGAAGGCCAGCAGGTCGGCCATGGCCTGGGGATCGGGTTGGAAACGGGGCATCGGCGGCGTGCGGCCGCTCACCACCTGTTGGATCAGCTGGCGGTCGTTCTTGCGGCGATCCACCCCGTGGAGATTCGGACCCACCAGACCCTGGGCCGCCAAGCCGTGGCAGCCAGCGCAGTTGAGCCGGAACAGGCGGCCGCCATCCTCCACCGACCCCAACCGATCCAGGGTGGCAGTGGTGTAAGGGTCGTTGCGGGAGGCCTGCAGCAGCACCAGCGCCAGCACGGCGCAGGCCACGGCGGCCAGCACCACGAGGGCGGTGATCAGGCTGCGGCGGTTGGGTGTGGCAGCCGCTGCCATCCCGGCGGCGGCCTGGCCGCTGGCGATCGCCCCCAGATCGGGGCCGTTCGGCAAGGGAGGGGGGGAGCCGGTCACGGTTGGTGGCGATGGGTCGCCAGGGAAGCCCCGGCCGTGGGAGAATTGTGGCCTGAACGACCACCCGACTGCTGGCCATGATCGAACCCCTCCTCTGCGGCATCGTTCTGGGTCTGATCCCGGTCACCCTGGTGGGGCTGTTCGTGGCCGCCTGGAACCAGTACCGCCGCGGCGGTGCCCTCGGCGGCTGAGGCCTGACCCTGCGGTTGCCGATTCACCGAGGTAGCGCCGACGGCGAGCTCTTCCTGCTGTTCCAATTCCAGCAGCATCAGCGTGGTTCCGCCGTAGCGGCGTTGGTCCCGCACCAGCCACCCCGGCGGTACTGAGGGCAGGGCATCGCTACCGCATTCCCACACCAGCACCCCCTTCGGCGCCAGCCACCCCCCCCGCATCACCGCTTCAGCCACCGCCCCGTGGAGCCCCGCCCGGTAAGGGGGATCGCAATAGATCAGATCGAACGGGATGGGCTTTTCAGAACCCAGCCACTGCAGCACCTCCCGGCGGTGCACCGTCACGGCAGCAGGTGGGAGCGAGGTGGCCACCAGCTCCAGGTTGGCCTGGGCCACGGCTGCCACCCGCCGGTCGCGCTCCACCGCCACCGCCGCCGCCGCTCCCCGCTGCAGGGCTTCGCAGGCCATCACACCACTGCCGCAGCAGAGATCGAGCCAACGGCATCCCCTCAGCCGCGGAGCCAGCAGGTTCATCACCGCCAACCGCACCCGCGCGGCGGTGGGCCTGGCCACGGCACCGGGTGGGCTCTGGAGCCGCCGCCCGCCGCTCAGGCGCAGACTCACGGCCGCCCCAGCCAGGCCAGCCAGCGCGCCAGCATCGCTTCGCCCACGGGCCCGGATTTTTCGGGATGGAACTGGCAGGCGGCGATGTGCCCCTGCCAGATTGCCGCGGTCACCGGGGTGCCGGCCCAGTCCACCCGCGCCGTCACGCTGGCTGGTTCGGTGGGATCGGCGGCATAGGAATGCACGAAGTAGACCCAGGTCGGCGGCTCCTCGGCCGGGAGCAGGGGGCTGGGTTCGGCGGGAAGCAGGGGGGCCCAGCCCATGTGGGGAATCGGCTGGCCCGGCGAGCGCGGCAGCGCCCTCACCCGCCCGGCCAGCAGGCCAAGACCGGTGGCCTTGCCCTCATCACTGGCCTCGAACAGCAGCTGCAGGCCCAGGCAGATGCCGAGCAGGGGCTGGCCGGCCGCGCAGGCCCGCTGCAGGGCGGTGGCCAGACCACCTTCCCGCAGCCGCTCCATGGCCGGATCGAAGGCCCCCACCCCCGGCAGCACCAAGGCATCGCATCGGGCCATTGCGGCGCCGTCGTGAACCGGCTCCACCGCGGCGCCGAGCCGTTCGAAGGCGCGCTGCACCGAGTGCAGGTTGCCCATGCCGTAATCGATCAGTCCGAGGCGAGGCATGGCGGAGATCAGGCTTGCGGGAGGGTCAGGCGGGGCTGGCCTGGGGGGTGAAGCGACAACCAGGCTGCTCCAGGGGGGTGGCCTCCGCCAGGTCCAGCCCGTTGAGGTGGTCGATCAGCTGAACCAGCCTGCCGACCCGCCGCTTGTCGAAGCGCAGCCGCAGGGAGGGCCTCAGGATGCCGTTGTCGTCACAGGCTTCGCCAGCCTGAATCGCGCCGTTGTCGAGCAGGTCATGGAAGTGGTCGTTGAGGTTGGGAAGCAGGCTGCGGGGTACGGGCGCTTTGAGCAGCAGCTCGATTCGATCTTCACCCGGCTGGGCACTGTGGAACACCCGATAGAAGCGACTGATCAGGGCCACCGCTTCAGAGGCGCAGGAGGCCTCCATCACCAGGGCGACATCCTCTGGTGAGATCAGGCCCCGCTTGGCCAGCTCCTGGTGCACGTTCTGGCGCCAGACAGTCCAGAAGTCATCCCCCGGGGGAGCCAGCAGCACCAGGGGGATCGGCGGCGTGCGGCCGGTCTGGATCAGGGTGAGGCACTCGAAGAGTTCATCGAGGGTGCCGAAGCCTCCCGGCATCACCACCACCGCATCGCTTTCTCGCAGGAAGAAGAGCTTGCGGGTGAAAAAGTAGCGGAAGAACAGCAGGCGGCCGCCGCAGCCGCTCACGTAGGGATTGGGATGCTGCTCGAAGGGCAAATCCACGTTCAGACCGATGCTGTGGTCGCAGCCCGCCCCTCGGTTGGCCCCCTCCATCACCCCACCGCCGGCCCCGGTCATCACATCGAAGCCGGCCTCCACCGCCAGAGCGGCCAGCTCCCTCGCCAGGGAGTAGCAGGGGTCCTCCAGCCGGGTGCGTGCCGAGCCGAACACACTGATCTTGCGCACGCTGCGGTGGGGCTGGAATACCTCCAGGGCGTCACTGATGTCGGCCAGGGCGCCACTGATCAGCCGCCATTCCGATAAGTCCCTCTCGCGCCGCGCCACCTCCAGCAGCGAGACCACGGCTTTTTCAATCAGCCGTCGCTGTGGGTGGCCCTGGATCTGTTCCTCCAGAACCTCGAGTGGGCTTCGCCCGTGGGTGGGTTCCGGGCTTTGTGGGAGTGTCAGGGCCGGTGGGTGGGCTTCAGGACTCAGACGTACTTGGTGATCGTGGTGTGGAGGGTGGTCTTGGGTACGGCACCGACCACGGTTTCGATCTTCTGGCCATCCTTGAACAGCATCAGGGTGGGGATGCTGCGGATGCCGTACTGGCTGGCCACATTGGGGTTCTCATCGGTGTTGAGCTTGAACACCTTGATTTGACCCTCGAATTCCTTGGCGATTTCATCGACGATCGGAGCCACCATGCGGCAGGGGCCGCACCAGGGGGCCCAGAAATCCACCAGCACGGGCACGTCGCTCTTCAGGACGTCTTGCTCAAAGGAGGCGTCGGTGACGGCGGCGGAACTGGACATACTGGGCTGGTTCGCATTGTTGCGAATCTAGCAACCTTGTTGATCCGCATACACAGGTTGAAACCGAGCGTTGCATGCCGTGGGAAAAGCGGGGGCAACCGCATCGGCCTTGCCGCGGGCGGAGGGTGTGTCGCGTGCGGAAGTTATGCCGCAACCGGCAAGACCATGGCTCAGGCGGTGAAGTCATGCCGCAAGCGCAAGACCATGGCGCAGAGGGAAAACCATGCCGCAAACTCAAGCCCAGCTTGCAAACTCAAGCCCATCTCGCAAACTCAAGCCCAGCTCGTAGGCGGAGGGCATTGTCGGGCCCGGGACAGCTGCTCCGGGAGGGAGAAGACAAAAAGCCCGGGCGCGCCGGGCCGGGGGGTGTGAGGAGTGTGCGAGCCGTAGCCCCCACATCCTTGAGGGTAGCGCCATCGTGGCTTCCGGAAGTGCGACCGACCGGCCATGCCGATGTGCTGCATCCCTACTTGCCCATGCCGAGCTGTTGGGCCTTCTGATACACCTTGCCCTCGGTGAGCAGGGAGGGGGCCACCACCACCTCCACCTGCTGCATCTCCTTCACGGTGCGGGCTCCGAGGGTGCCCATGGAGGTGCGGATGCAGCCCAGCAGGTTCTGGGTGCCGTCGTCGAGGCTGGCCGGTCCCCGCAGGATCTTTTCGAGGCTGCCGGTGGTCCCCACCTTGATGCGGGTGCCGCGGGGCAGCACCGGGCTCGGGGTGGCCATCCCCCAGTGGAAGCCGCGGCCTGGGGCCTCGCTGGCCCTGGCGATCGGCGAGCCGATCATCACGGCATCGGCGCCGCAGGCCAGACACTTGCAGATGTCGCCCCCGGTCACGATGCCGCCGTCGGCCACGATCGGTACATAGCGGCCGGTGGCCTCGAAGTGATCGTCACGGGCGGCGGCGCAGTCCGCCACGGCGGTGGCCTGGGGAATGCCGATGCCCAGCACGCCGCGGCTGGTGCAGGCCGCTCCGGGCCCGATGCCCACCATCACGCCCGCCGCCCCGGCCTGCATCAGCTTCAGGGCCACCTCGTAGGTGACGCAGTTGCCGATCACCACCGGCACGCCGAAATCGCGGCAGAGGGCCTCGAGATCCAGGCTGGTCTGGCCCTCGGGGCCGATGTGCTCGGTGCTCACCACCGTGGCCTGCACGAAGAAGAGCTCGGCGCCTGCCTCGGCGATCGCCTTGCCGAACTTGAGGGCCGCCAAGGGAGTGGCACTCACCGCCGCGATGCCGCCGCCGGCCTTGATCTCGGCGATGCGCTGGCGGATCAGGTCCTCCCGGACGGGCTGGCTGTAGAGCTCCTGCATCAGTGGTACGAACTCCTCCTTGCCCACCGCCGCGATCCGGTCGAGCACGGGGTTGGGGTCGTCGTAGCGGCACTGCACGCCCTCCAGGTTCAGCACCCCCAGGGCGCCCTGGCGGGTGAGCTCCACGCACATGGCCACATCCACCACCCCATCCATGGCGCTGGCGATGATCGGGATCTCCCTCTGGATGCCCCCCAGGCTCCAGCTGCTGTCGGTGACCGACGGATCCACGGTGCGACCCCCCGGCACCAGGGCGATCTCATCGATGCCGTAGGCACGGCGAACGGTGCGGGATCGGCCCAGTTGGATGGTCACCGTCGGGATGGATGCAATCGGCACAAGTTATCAACCGGTCTTCCTCGGCCCCTCGCCGGGGGGCCTTAAACCCGGCCGCGGAAGTCGTTCCAGCGTTGACTCCAGCTGGTCAGGATCCGTTCCCGTTCGCTGCTGCGCACCAGCTTGGTGAGGGCGAAGCGCGCCACACTCAGAAGGCCCACCAGCTGGAGCAGGCGGGGCACCAGGGGCAGGTCCCCGAGGGTCTCGAGCAAGGCGGAATAGAGCCGCAGTAGCACGACCGCCGCCAGCAGCAGACCAGCGGCCCGCAGGGGTCCGCCGAGGCTCTCCCAGCGACCCTGCAGATCGGCGCCATCGAACCAGGTGCTCACCTTGCCGCGCAGCAGGTCCCATTCGCCGCCTTCGCCGGCATCGCCTGCGGGCAGCGGCGGCACCACGATGCTGGTGGCGATGCCGGGGGGTTCCGGCTGTTGGGAGTAGGCCTTAACCGTCGACGCCGGGGTGGCTTCCGACTCCAGCGTCCGGCTCACCGCCGAGAACTCCGCACCAGGTGTGTTTCCAAGGGTTGTTGCCGGAGCGGCGGTGGTGTCTGAAGCGGAGGCCCCATAGCTTGCCGGCACGCTTTCGGAGGGTGCTGAGCCGTAGCCCGCCACGAACACGGCTGGAGCTGTCTCAGGAGCTGGCTGTTCTGGGAGCAAATCGGGGGATGCTGAGCCGTAACCCGCCACGAACACAGCTGGAGCTGTCTCAGGAGCTGGCTGTTCTGGGAGCAAATCGGGGGATGCTGAGCCGTAGCCCGCCACGAACACGGCTGGAGCGGCTTCAGGAGCTGGCTGTTCTGGGAGCAAATCGGGGGATGCTGAGCCGTAGCCCGCCACGTACACAGCTGAAGCGGGCTCGGCTGGCGCTGGTGCCTCTGCGGAGAGTGATGGGGCCGGGGTGGCATAGGAGCCCACCACCGCGGGGCTGCCGCCGTCCACCCAGCTGGATTGGTTGGTCACCTCGGCTGGCTGTGCGCCACCGAGGGACTCTCCCGAAGGATCAGGGTGGGGGGCCGCCGCCACCGCCGGTGGGGCTTCAGCCGGGACAGCGGGGATCTCGGGGGTCTCGGCCATGGTGGGCGTAAGGTCTGTCCGGAGCTTACGGCCGTTTTCCGCCAACGCCCCGTCCCGACAAGGATCCGATCAGGTGGACCGCTCAGGCTTCGAGCGGGATCAGGGCAGGCCGGGCAGCCAGGGGTAGCAGGGGCAGTCGCAGTGGGAAGCGATCGGCCCGCAGCCGTTCCGCCAACTCCTCGGCCAGCTCCTGGGCCAGTCGTGGGCTATGGCATGGCGCCGCTGGGATCCGGTTCCCATCCACCGCGATGGCGCCGGCCTTCAGCGCTGCGTACGACACTCCGCCGAAGCTGGGCTTGATCCGCCGCGGGATCGAGACATCGAGCACCGGAGCCTCCAGTTCCGCATCCGGTGTGGCGGCCTGGGCGGCCGTGGGCCCATCCAGCAGCGGGATCGGCGCGGCGATCGCCACCAGCAGGGCACTGCCGTGGCCCTCGAACTGGCAGGCGCGCACCCAGCGGCCCTCCAGGGCATGGAGGTCCACGCTGAGGGCCGCCACCGCGCCGGGGCTGCGGGCATGGCCGCTGGCCAGCCTGCGGGGATGGGGCTGATGGGCGCTGCCCGTGCCGACTACCCAGCCGATGCCCCCACCCACCAGCACCGGCGAACCCGGGCCCAGGAGAGCCAGGCCCGGCATCGCCAGACCGATGCTGTCGGCTCCGGAGGCGCTGAAGAGGGCATTGCCGAAGGGGCCCAGCAAGGGCCCCCAGGCGGAGTGGATCACCCCTTCGGCACTGCTCACTGCCACCACACCGTTCTCCACGATGCCCCGGTGCAGAAGGAGCCGGCCGTTGCCGATCCGTTCGAGGTCGAGGCGGGTGTGGAGTTCCCGGCGGGGCTGCAGCGGGGTTGGGTCGCCGGCGGCGCTCAGCTCCACGCTGCCGCCGGCCAGCAGGGTGGCGAGCGCCTGGGCGCCGCCGTGGCGGAAACCATCGCCCCCCCCGATCGGGAGCACCAGATCGCTGCCGGACCCACCGGCCAGGGCCGCCACCCCATCGATCTGGGGTTCCCGGGGCCGGATCGGCGGATCGGTGGGCCCCAGGTTCAGCACCAGACTGGCCTGGTCGGTGAAGGTGGCCTCCGCCGCCACCACCACATCGGTGGTGCCATAGGCCTCGGCCAGCCCCACCTCGGCCACCAGGCGGCGGAAATCGGCGGCCACCCGCACCCGCAACACCCGGCGCCGCTGACGATCCCGCAACTCCTCCTCACCGCGGCGGGGCAGATCGGGAAGCTCGCTCCGGGGCGGCCGATCGGCGGAGGTGCTGCGTGGGGCCATGGCCGCTTCCCCTTCCGTTCGATCAGAGCGACTCCAGGGTGGCGGCGATCATCACCCTCTGGCCAGGGCCCCACTCCAAGCTCTGGCCAAGGCCCTACTCCAAGCACCGGCCAGGCGCCCACTCCACCGATCTAGGGCCGATCTAGGGCCGACGGGATGGCAGGGGAGCGGGGTTCGATAAAGTAGGAGGAATCCCTGGCGGTCGTGCATGGCGGATCCCACCGGACCCGGCGAAAACAGTCCCGGCGAATCCGACGGACGGATCATCCAGACCGATCTCCGCAATGAGATGTCGCGCTCCTACATGGAGTACGCGATGAGCGTGATCGTGGGCCGGGCCCTGCCCGATGCCCGCGATGGCCTCAAGCCCGTGCACCGGCGCATTCTCTACGCCATGTACGAGCTGGGGCTCACCAATGACCGCCCCTACCGGAAATGTGCCCGGGTGGTGGGCGAGGTGCTGGGCAAATATCACCCCCACGGCGACACCGCGGTGTACGACGCCCTGGTGCGCATGGCCCAGGACTTCTCGATGCGCATGCCCCTGATTGATGGGCACGGCAACTTCGGCTCGGTCGACAACGACCCGCCCGCCGCGATGCGCTACACCGAATCGCGGCTGCAGGCGCTCACCACCGATGCCCTGCTGGAGGACATCGAAAGCGAAACCGTCGATTTCATCGACAACTTCGATGGTTCCCAGCAGGAGCCCACCGTGATGCCGGCGCGGATTCCGCAGCTGCTGCTCAACGGCTCCACCGGCATCGCCGTGGGGATGGCCACCAACATCCCCCCCCACAACCTCACCGAACTGATCGATGGCCTGCTGGCCCTGATCGCCAATCCGGAGCTCGAGGAGCGGGCCCTGCTGGCGATCATCCCGGGCCCGGATTTTCCCACCGGCGGCCAGATCCTCGGCCGCCGCGGCATCCGCGAGACCTACACCACCGGCCGCGGCTCGGTGACGATGCGGGGCGTGGCCAACATCGAAACGATTGAGGCCAAGGGCCGGCCCGATCGCGATGCGGTGATCATCACCGAGCTCCCCTACCAGACCAACAAGGCGGCGCTGATCGAGCGGATCGCTGAGCTGGTCAACGACAAGAAGCTCGAGGGCATCGCCGACATCCGCGACGAAAGCGACCGCGACGGCATGCGGATCGTGATTGAGCTGCGCCGGGATGCCTACCCCCAGGTGGTGCTCAACAACCTCTTCAAGCTCACGCCGCTCCAGAACAATTTCAACGCCTACATGCTGGCGCTGGTGAATGGGGAGCCGATCCTGCTCACCCTGCGCAAGTTGCTCGAGGTGTTCCTCGACTTCCGGGTCGAGACGATCGAGCGGCGCACCCGCTACCTGCTGCGCAAAGCCGAGGAGCGGGACCACATCCTGCTGGGCCTGCTGATCGCCCTCGACAACCTCGACGCGATCATCGCCCTGATTCGCTCGGCCGCCGACACCGCCTCGGCCCGCCAGGGCCTGATGGATCAGTTCGGCCTCAGCGAGGTGCAGGCCGACGCCATTCTGCAGATGCAGCTGCGGCGCCTCACCGCCCTGGAGGCCGACAAGATCCGCCTGGAGCACGACGATCTACTCGCCAAGATCACCGATTACCAAGACATCCTGGCGCGGCGGGAGCGGGTGTTCGGCCTGATCAACGAGGAGCTCCACGCGATCCGCAGCCGCTACAACTCCCCCCGCCGCACCGAAATCCTCGACCTTGAAGGCGGCCTCGATGACATCGACCTGATCGCCAATGAGCGTTCGGTGGTGCTGCTCACAGAGAACGGCTACCTGAAGCGGATGCCGGTGAGTGAATTTGAGGCCACTAGCCGCGGCACCCGCGGCAAGGCAGGCACCCGCAGCCAGGGCGAGGAGGCGGTGAAGCTGTTCATCAGCTGCAACGACCACGATGCCCTGCTGCTGTTCTCCGACCGCGGGGTGGTGTATTCCGTTCCCGCCTACCGGGTGCCGATCTGCAGCCGCACCGCCAAGGGCACACCGATCGTGCAGTTGCTGCCGATTCCGCGCGAGGAGGCGATCACCTCCCTGGTGTCGGTGAGTGCCTTCGATGACGACGTGCAGCTGCTGATGCTCACCAGTGGCGGCTATGTGAAGCGCACCCGCCTCTCGGCCTTCAGCAACATCCGCTCCAACGGCCTGATTGCCATCTCCCTTGAGGAGGGAGACGACCTCCGCTGGGTGCGGCTGGCCCTCCCCGGCGACAGCGTGCTGATCGGCTCCCTCAAGGGCATGACGATCCACTTCCGGCTCAGCGATGAGGAGCTGCGGCCCCTCGGGCGTACGGCGCGGGGGGTGCGGGCGATGAACCTGCGCGAGGGCGACCGGCTGGTGAGCATGGATGTGCTGCCCGCCGAGCTTGCTGATCGGGTGGCCAGCAGCGAGGCCGACGACGTCGCTGCTGACGACGACGAAGGCGACGAGGTGGCGGCCAGCGAGGGCCCCTGGGTGCTGGTGGCCAGTGCCAGCGGCCTGGGTAAACGGGTGCCGGTGGATCAGTTCCGGTTGCAGAAGCGGGCCGGCATGGGCCTGCGCTGCATGAAGTTCCGCCGCGATGGCGACGTGCTGGTGGGCCTCAAGGTGCTCGGCGCCGGTGAGGAGTTGTTGCTGGTGAGTGAGCGGGGCGTGATCGTGCGCATGCAGGCCGATGCCATTCCCCAGCAGTCGCGGGCGGCCACCGGTGTGCGCCTGCAGCGCATCGATACGGGGGATCGGCTGGCCGAGGTGGTGCTGGTGCCCCCGGCGCCGGAGGACGAGGACTCTGAGGGCGAGGAGGCCGAGGGTGCAGATTCAGGCAGCACGGAGCCGGCTGCCACCGATGCCTGAGCATGGCGGCGATCTCTGGATCGCCAACTCGGTGAGTGATCTGATCCAGGGGAATATCAACGAGCATCTGCCCCTGGAGGCCATTCCCCTCACGGGTGATGTCCTGGGCCTCGGCACCACCACAAGCTTCGATAACGGCGAGCTCAGCTTCCTTCCCAACGGCGCTGGCAACACCACCATCTGGAAGTGTCAGGCAGCCGATGGCAGGATCCGGGCCCTGCAGAGGGGCGATGGCAACGCCCATTTCCCCTATGTGTGCTTCAGCGCCGATGCCAGCGGCGTGCGGCTGCCGGTGGATCCAGCTGATCTCGGCGATGTGCGCGGCAGGCCGCTCCAGGATCTGGTGGGGAAGAACATCGCCGGCCTGAGGGACCAGGGGCTGCTGGTGGAGGCTCCGATCTATGGCCTACGCATGGAACTGGAATGGAGTTCCCTGGTGATCACGGTGGCCTCCAAGCTCTGCATGGGGCAGCAGCGGCGCAACAGCCGCATCGCCCACAGTGAGGCCAGCGACAGCGCGGCTGTCAGCAGCATCTATCAGACTCTCCAGCACTACCGGCTTGCCGCCCAGGATCCTGGTGTCGCCGATGATCCGATCCGCTACCTGGGGCGATCGCTGCACTGGGAGTGCTGCGGCTTCTATGACACCGACCCCGCCCGTGGCCGTGTCACGGTTCCCCAGGAGGGTGCCTTTCTTCATCTGCACGGCTGCAGCGTGGATCTGCGGCATGGCGGCCATCTCCACCATGAGCACCCTGGCACTTCGCTCCTGGCTGTGAAGCGCTTCGGGCTCTATCCCCTGCAGCGTCTGCACCATCTCGAGAGCGATCTGGCGGTGGAGCGGCCGGTGTTCGCGGCCGGTGCCCTCCAGTTCAGCGTCGTCAATCGCGGTGCGATGGACGTCAGCGATGTGGGGGTTGCCGTTGTGATCGATGATCGCTACTCAGGCCACCGCTATCTGCGCCTGCCCTGGTTGGCGGCCGGGGAGGAGGAGCACTTCACCCTTGCCCTCGATCTCTCCCCTGGACCGCACCGGCTGGAGGTGATCGCCGATCCGGAGCAGCAGATTCTCGAGGCTCCCGAGCTCCAGGCCAACAATCGCGCCGTTCTGGAGGTGCGACTGTGAACACGCCAGCCTCCGCCCCGATCGCCGATGTGCTGGTGATCGGCTCCGGGCCCGCCGCCCTGGCGATCGCCGCCGAACTGGTGGCGCGGGGGCTGCGGCTGGAGGCCCTGGCCCTGGACGATCCGGCGGCTCCTTGGCCCAACACCTATGGCATCTGGGGGCCGGAGGCCGACCGGGCTGGTCTGGGCCACCTGCTGGCGCACCGCTGGAGCGACACCGTGAGCTGGTTCGGCCCCGAGCCCACCCGCCACGGCATCGATTACGGCCTGTTCGACAAACGCGGCCTGCAGCAGCACTGGCTGGAGTTGCTCGCCGCCGCACCGGTGATGTGGCATCGGGGCCGGGCCGTGACGATCGAGCACCTCCAGGCCCACTCGGTGGTGTCCATGGCCGGCGGTGATCAGCTGGCGGCCCGGCTGGTGGTGGATGCCAGCGGCCATGACCCCGTGTTTGTGCAACGCCCGGAAGGGGAGCCCATCGCCGGCCAGGCCGCCTACGGCATCGTGGGGCGCTTCTCGGCAGCGCCGGTGGATCCGGATCAGTTCGTGCTGATGGATTTCCGCGCCGACCACCTGAGCGCGGCTGAGCGGCAGGCGGAGCCCCCCAGTTTTCTCTATGCCATGGACCTGGGCGCGGGCCGCTTCTTCGTGGAGGAAACCTCCCTCGCCCTGGCCCCGCCGCTGCCCAATCTGCTGCTGCGGGAGCGGCTGCTGCGTCGCCTGGCCCACGCCGGCATCACCGTGGAGGCGATCGAGCACGAGGAGTTCTGCCTGTTTCCGATGAACCTGCCCCTGCCCGATCTCGATCAACGGGTGGTGGGCTTTGGTGGCGCCGCCTCGATGGTCCATCCCGCCTCCGGCTACCTGGTGGGCTCCCTGCTGCGGCGGGCTCCGGATCTGGCCGCCGCCATCGCTGCGGCCCTCTCCGATCCGGCCCTCGATGGCGAGGCGGTGGCCCGGCAGGCCTGGGAGGGTCTCTGGCCCCTGGAGCTGCGCCGCCGCCACGCCCTGTTCCGCTTCGGCCTGGAGAAGCTGATGCGTTATCCGGAGGATCAACTGCGGGACTTCTTCACCACCTTCTTCGCGATGCCCCGCGAGGAATGGAGTGGCTTTCTCACCAACACCCTGCCCCTGCCCCGGCTGGTGGGGGCCATGGTGCGGTTGTTTGCCACGGCGCCCTGGAGCGTGCGCTGGGGCCTGATCGAGCAACGGGACCGGGAGCTTGGTCTGCTGGCCCGGGTGCTGGCGCCTTGATGCGGTTCTTGGCCTGATCGCGATCGTCCTTTGCCGACCCGCCAACGATTCCGGGGCGCCCCGCCATCGCCCAACGTCGTCCACCATGATGCGAGTCCAAGAACGTTGTTCGCCGCCATGGCCTCGGGCGTTGCCAGCACGGGCATTCCGGCGGAATCCGCCGCAGACTGCCGCAGCGAATTGCTTCAGCTGCTGCGGGATCGGGGCCACCCCGGTTCGGCCGCCGAGGCGCCCCGGGTGCGGGAGCTCCTCCAGCGCCTGGAGCACCTTCAGCCCGCCAACCTGGCCGCCGAGAGCGATCGGCTCACAGGGGTGTGGGAACTGCGCTGGAGCAGCGGCCGGCAGCCTTATCTCACGGTGGCGCCGTGGCTGGAGAACCTCCAGCTGCTCGATCCGCGGCAGGGCCGGGCCATGAACCTGCTGCGGCTCGCCGGACCGGTCGCTCCCCTGGCCGGCATTGCCGTGCAGGCGCGGATCTCGGTGGAAGGTCTGCAGCGGGTGGGGGTGCGTTTTGTGCGGGGCGGCTGGCTCGGACCCCGGATCGGCGATCGGCGCCTGCAGCTGCTGCGGGAGGTGAACCAGAGCTTCCCGGCCTGGCTCGACATCACCGTGCTCGATGACGATCTGCGGGTCTGCCGCGGCAACGCCGGCACCCTGTTCGCCCTGGTGCGTCGCCCGGAACTGCGGCTGGAGGACTTCTTCGGGGAGCAGCCCGGCCCCGCCGAGGCAGCGGCGGACTGAGGCAGCGGCAGGCTGAGGTCTAGCGAAGGTTTTACTCATGCCTGCAGCCGGGGCCCTGCCTAAGTTTGGGGTTCACTGGCAGTCTCCCAAGCGTGCAAGCAGCAACGACCGCCGTGTTTGGTTTACCGCCCCCTGAAGCGCTCCCTGCAGCGGCCTCGAAATGGAGACTCTTTCTCAAGGTGCTGCCCCTCACGGCCCTGTTTGCCTTGGCCAAGCTTGGCGTTCACACGCTTGGTTTTGAACCCTGGGAGTTCGATTCGCTCACGGGCTCCTTGTTTGGTGCATCCACCTTCGTGCTGGCGTTCGTGTTGAGCGGCACCTTGGCCGCTTACAGCGCCAGCGAGGACATGGTGGCGCAGTTCATCAATGCGATTGAATCGATTCAGGATATCAACAACTACGTGGCCAGGCTGCAGCCCGGCCTCGAAATCGCCAAGCTCAGCTCATGCCTTGCCGATCTGCTGGGGCAGCTGGGGCAATGGCTGTCCAATCAGGTTGGCTTTGAGGTGATCGATGCCAGCCTTGCTGATCTCAACTTGATCTTGGCCGACCTGCGCCACAGCAGCGGTGATTCGGTTGTCGATCGAGGTTTACCCGAGCTCGCCAGGATGCGCATCCTGGTCAACAGAATGGCCAGCAATCGAGACAGTGATTTCCTGGGCCCCGCCTATGCGATGCTCGAGATTTTTCTGGTGGGCGCCGTTGTGGCGCTGCTGCTGATCGGGGCTGATCGATTCAGTGAGAACATGGTGGTTTCCTGCTTCTTGTTCACCTCCTTCACCTATCTGTTGCTGCTGATTCGTGATCTTGATAATCCCTTCCAATACGACGGCAGCTCCTGCGTTGATATTGACCTATCCGGTTTGAATTCCTGCCGGCAGCGATTGCTGGCCCGAGGAGGCGCAATGCCTGATTGAACCTGCCTGATTGAGCCTCCTGATTGAGTTTGCTCCCACGTTCATCTCTTTGAAGCCATGGTTCTGAAGCTTTTTCGACGACTCGGTGTCCAGTCCAAGGTGCTGGCCATGGTGCTGCTGGCCAGCCTGCTGAGCCTCTTGCTCACCGGCCTGGTGAGCTTCAGCATCAGCAGCAATGTGGTCGCCACCGCGGTCACGAATCAATTGGTGGCCATGCGCAACGCCCGCGCGGAGGCGTTGAAGGATTACTTCGGCTTCCTCCGCAACCACGTGCTCACGATGAGCGAGGGCTTTCTGGTGGTTGATAGCATCAGGGATTTTCGTGCCGCCTATCCAAAGCTTCAGAATATTAAGCTGAACCCGGAGCAGCGGAAAAAACTCGTTGCCTATTACACCGATGTCTTCATCCCCAAGCTCAAAAAAAATGTAGAAGGCGACCCTGCACTGGCCACCTATCTGCCCCAGAATGGTGCTGATAGCTTTTTCAGCTATTATTATACAGCAAATAATCCCAACCCCGAGAATTTCGAGCTCCTGGATGATGCTGGTGATGGCAGCGAATACAGCGCTTTCCATCGAAAATACAACAAGCCTTTCCGGCGTCTCGCCAAGATTTTTGGCTATCGCGATGTTTTCCTTGTCGATATCGATACGGCCAATGTTGTTTACAGCGTTGCAAAGGAAGCGGACATGGGTTCAAACCTTAAGACAGGCGTTTTTGCGGACACGGCTTTGGCCAAGACATTTGAGGAGGTCCGTAAGTCGCGTGATCCCAATTTTGTGTATATCTCGGACATTGAGCACTATAAAGCAAGCTTCGGTGAGCCTGCCATTTTCATTGGCTCCACCGTGTTTGATGGTGATAAATTTATTGGTGCCCTGATCTATCAGATCAATCCTGAGGAGATCGATCGGGTGATGACCTTCAACAGGAAGTGGGAATTGAAGGGGCTTGGCAAAACTGGTGAGGCTTTTGTGGTGGGTCAGGATTTCAAGTTGCGCTCCTCCTTGAGGACGTTTCTGCAAAACCCAGATCAATATTTCAAAACCCTTCGTTCTGGCGGCGTTTCGCAAGAGAAGATTGATTGGATCAAGAGGGCCAATAGTCCGGTTCTGATTCAGGAGGTGAAAACCGAGGGGGCAAAGCGCTCTCTCGCCGGCCAGACCGGTGAAATGGAGGAGGTCGACTACCGCGGCAAGCGGGTGTTGAAGTCTTATCAGCCGCTCCGGATTGGCAAACATGAGTGGGGGCTGGTGGTCAAGATTGATAAGGCCGAAGCACTGCAGGGGGTGCGCCGTCTGCGCGATGCCATGCTGCTGCTGGGCGCCATTCTGATCCCCCTGCTCACCCTGATGTCCCTGGCGCTGGCGCGCAGTTTCATCCAGCCGATACAGCGCTTGATGGGTGCCACCAAGCAGATCATTGCCGGCGATAGCGCTGTGCAGGTGAAGGTGGATTCTGCCGATGAATTTGGCGAGCTTTCTAGCTCCTTCAACAGCATGGCCGCCACCCTGCAGCAACGGGAGGAGTCGATCCGCGCCCAGTTGCAGGAGAACGACCGGCTGCTGCTCAACATCCTGCCGGCCCGCACGGCAGAGCGGCTCAAGCAGGGCGAACAGTCGATCACCGAGCAATATCCGAGCGTCAGCGTGCTCTACGCCGACCTCGAAGGCTTCCAGGACCTCTCCGCCGAACTGGAGCCCGACCAGGCGATTGTGGTGCTCAATGAATTGATCGGGGCCTTCGATGATGCCGCTGAACGCTGCGGCGTCGAGAAGTTGCGCAGCACCGGCTCCAACTATCTGGCGGTCTGCGGCCTTTCGGTGCCGCGGATCGACGACGAGAAGCGCACGGTGGAGCTGGCCCTGGCCATGCTGCAGGTGGTGGAGCGGCTCAGCGCCAAGCATGGCGTGCGGCTCAGCCTCGATATCGGCATCCATGCCGGCGCCCTGGCGGCCGGGGTGGTGGGCAGTGGCAAGTTCTACTACGACGTTTGGGGCGAAACCGTGACCATCGCCCGGGCCATCCACATCTCCCCCAAGCAGAATGTGATTCAGGTGACCGAGCCGGTGCGGCAGGCCCTTGAGGGGCTCTACAGCTTTGAGCCGCTGGCGCCGGTTGAAGTCAAGGGCGAGGGGGTCATTCCCATCTGGGAGCTGACCCACTTGGATCCCGCCCTGGTTCCTGCTGCTGTGGGAGGCGCAGCATGAACAGTGCGCTCCTGTTCGCTGCTGCGGCCGCCAGCTCGGCCGCTGCGCCCTCCAGCACCGCCGCCACCGCCGCCACTCCCGGCGGCAGCGCAACCCTGATCGGGCCGGGCGGCGCTGCTGCGGCAGCCCTCGGACAGGTCAATCCGTTCTGGGTGTTCGTGCTGGTGCTGGGCTTCCCGCTGCTGATGCTCCTGCTGGGCGAGGCCCTCCGTTGGCTGCAGCGCCATCTACCGGTCTTCGTGGCGCCGCTGGCCATCCTGCGCAACTGGACCCTGCCGGCCCTGGCCTTCTATCTGCTGCTCGTGGCTCTGTTGGCGCGGCCCCGATCGGACGTGGGGGTGCGGATCAGCGAGACCCTGGTGTGGCTCACCCTGATTCTGGCGGCCCTCTCGCTGCTCAATGTGATCCTGTTTGAGGGGGCGCCGCAGGGCAGCTGGCAGGCCAAGGTGCCGAAGCTCTTCCGGGATCTGGGCCGTTTCCTGCTGGTGCTGATCGGCTCGGCGATCGTGCTCTCCAGCGTCTGGGGGGCCGATCTGGGCGGCTTCCTCACCGCCCTGGGGGTGGGATCGCTGGTGCTGGGTCTGGCCCTGCAGGACAGCCTCGGCAACATCTTTTCCGGCGTGGCCCTGCTATTCGAGCAGCCGATCGCGATGGGCGACTGGGTGCAGATCGGCGACAGCCTCGGCCAGGTGGTGGAGGTGAACTGGCGTTCGGTGCATCTCAAGACCTTCAATGACGATCTGAGAGTGATTCCGAACTCGGAACTCGCCAAGGGCCAATTCATCAACTTCACCCGTCCCACATCCCTGCATCGCGTCGAGGTGCCGATCTCCTTCTCCTACGATGATCCCCCCAATCGGGTGCGCCAGCTGCTGATTGGCGCCGTGCTGGAAATTCCCGGTGCTCTCAGCACGCCGCCGCCGAATGTGGTGGTGGTGAGTTATGGCGATTTCGCGATCAACTACAAGGTGCAGGTTTTTGCGCCCGATTTCTTAACCGGTGACGGCATCCAGGATGAGCTCAACCGGCGCATCTGGTATCTGGCCAAGCGCCATGGCCTCACGATGCCCTACCCGATGCAGCAGGAGGTTCCCTACGAGTCCACCGCCCCCACGCCCGTTCAGCAAGGACTGGCCTCGCTGCAGTTGCTGAAGAACACACCCGGCTTCGCCTCCCTCTCCAGCGAACGGCTGGAGCAGCTGCTGGCCGCGTGCGAGGTCCGCTCTTATGCCACCCATGAGGTGGTGCTGCATCGCCTGATGCCCCTCGATGGCCTCTACCTGATCCTGAGCGGCGAGGCCGAGCTGGTGCTGCCCGATGCCACGGGTCGGCCCTGCAGCCTGGGGGTGCTGCTGCGGGGGGAATGCTTCGGCGAGAAGACTTCGCTGCTGCATGGCCGTATCGCCGAAACCACCGTGCTCGCCTGCGATGACCTTGAGGTGCTGGTGATCCCCTACGAGCGTCTGCAGGAGGTGCTGGTGGAATCGCCGCGCCTGGCCGCCGATCTGGCCGAGGTGATCGAAATCCGCCAGAGGGCCGTGGCCAAGGTGCTGGAGGGGGGGCTGCAGCGGCGGGGATCGGCGGGAACCCCTTTGCCAGAACCTGTCGAAGGCCCGGCGGTGGATGGGAGCGCCTCTGGGGGTGTGTAGCGATTGCTGGTCTGAGAGGTGATGGCGCGGCTCGGCCACGAAGCTGGCGAAGACGGGTCGACCCGGGCCAGCGATCAGCCAACCTGCCGCAGCACAGCGGCCAGCTCCGCCAGCCCCATCACCTCCACGCCATCGGCCAGGGGATACCCCGTGGCTGATGGCGTGACCACGAACGTGCGCTCGGGTTGGAGGTCGGCGCGGGCTTGATGGAAGCCCTTGCCGAGGCGGGGGCTGAGGCTGCGCTTCACCTCGATCGCCCAGCGCCGCTGCGGCGACCACTCGAGCACCAGGTCGATCTCCGCCCCGGCGGCGGTGCGATAGAACCAGCCCTGGCAGCCTTGGGGCGCCACTGCCAGCAGGGTTTCGATCACGAAGCCCTCCCAGCTGGCCCCGGCCACCGGATGGCCCAGCACCGCATCGGCATCGCCCAGGCCAAGTAAAGCGTGTACCAGACCGCTGTCGCGCACCAGCACCTTCGGGGAGCGCACCAGCCGCTTGCCCACATTGGCCAGCAGAGGAGGGAGCCGACGCACCAGCAGCAGGTCCACCAGCAGATCCAAGTAGCGGCCCACGGTTTTACCGTCCACGCCCAGCGACCTGCCCAGTTCGGCGGCATTGAGCAGCGAACCCTGGCCATGGGCAAGCATGGTCCAGAAGCGTCGCAGGGTTTCAGCAGGCAATCGAGGCCCCAGCTGGGGGATGTCGCGTTCTAAGTAGGTGCGGATGAATTGCCGCCGCCACTCGGCGCTGTCGCCATCGGTGGCGGCGAGCGTGCTGCCGGGGAAGCCGCCGCGGATCCAGAGCTTGTCGAGGGCGTCGGCTCCCAATTCCAGGGCATGCAGGCCGCCCAACTCCAGAAAGGCGATCCGGCCGGCGAGGGATTCGCTGCTCTGCCGGATCAGCTCCACCGAGGCGGAGCCGAGCAACAGAAAGCGGCCATTGGCCTGCCCCTGGCGACGGCCCGCATCGATCAGACCGC
>JBIJAG010000017.1:0-79957 GCA_044345855.1 Cyanobium sp.
GGGCCACCGCCTCCCAGCTGCTCTCCCCCAGCACCTCGAAGTCGATCTCCCGCTCCCGGAACACCGTGAGCCGCGACCCGATGGCGTCGTCCTCCATGCAGGCCAGCGCCACCACCGTGTCGGCGCCGGGCTCCTGGGGGGCCTGCACCTCTTCCACCAGATAGCGCCGGGTGCGGCAGCGCACCACCGCACCGGGCTTGAGCTTGATCCGCTGGCGTGAAGGTGGAGCCGTCATCGAATGGGCAGCCTGCAGTCCTGGGTGAGGTAGCGGGTTAGCGGTATCGGCACCCCAGATCGGAGCACAGTGCTGCATCAGCTGATCTCATCATCCCCCTGACTCGCCTGGATTGGAAGGGGATCCACCAGAAACGTTTTGGCGGAGCCGAAAGGATGCAAATACTGCATAGCAACGATCTGTTCGGCTCGCGAAGCCTTGGCAGGAGCATCCAGAAGCCAAGGGCCTGACGGCTGCGCCTTGCGAGAGAACCCATACAGAACGTAAAGGATATTGTGGGTACTTGTGTAGGTGTGTATATTCAGCAGAACTACCTCAATCAGTCCATGGTGTTCTTTCGGCGTGGCTACCCTCTCTTCGGGGTATGCTTACTTGCCTTGATGGCCTCAGCATCTGCGGCCAGGGCCGATGACCAGCAAGTCTTCGCCTGCATCAAGCAGTACACAGCTATGGGCATCTCAGCCGATGCGGCCTTGGCCCAGTGCCAGAAAGCAAGTGTGGTTGGCTGCGTCCAAAAACTGCTCCAATCCAAGTTCGTGGCCAGCTCGATCAAATTTGTTTCCGGTGATGATTTCACTGCGAAACCCACTGAGAGAGGCTATCTGATCGATATCGGCAACACCGAGAGCCGCTGGCTTGAAGGAAAGCAGTGGCAGGGAAAAGGATGCGCTGCTTTTACTCAGGGGCCCTACAAGCGCCAAAGCGATAAGAACACCACCTTCTGGAGTTCTGAGCGATCCTATGAATGGTTCCGGCAGGGGTGGTGCCAGAAGAGCAGTATTGAGCTTGAACAGCCCTACAGCCTTGAGGAAGCCAAGCTGCGTTGCGAGCTTGGTATATTCAATCCAACTCCTGCCGCACCTGTGGCTCCTTCTGCTGGCCCCAGAAGCATCAACTAGCAGCTGGGGCCCGGGTGGTGCCGAAGGAAGTGGCAGTTCATGCAGGCGTGGCGGCTTCGGTTGGTGCGAAGCACGTCCTGATCGCTCCTTGGCCAGCTATAGGAGCGCCTCGATGCGGGCCGGTAGCTTCACTTGGCTGATGCCTTCACCAAAGGCTTGTTAAATGGGGCCAGGCGCCTGGGATGAGAAAACTGATGAAGGGCCGTCGCTCCAGGGCTCCTTGTTCCAGTTGCCGTG
This sequence comes from Cyanobium sp., assembly GCA_044345855.1. Lineage (GTDB taxonomy): Bacteria > Cyanobacteriota > Cyanobacteriia > PCC-6307 > Cyanobiaceae > Cyanobium. The sequence goes on from JBIJAG010000017.1 coordinate 1,372, forward strand.
TGGCCATGCATCTTGACCCCCCAGCGTTCGCGGGCCTCCAGCAACCGCACCTGCAAGCCCTGGCGGTGCAGCTTCCTGGAGCACATGAGCTGCCACGCCAATGAACCCTATCGCGACCTTACCAGTAGAGCGAATGCCGCCGAGATTCTGGAGCAGCGCCGTAGTGCCCAGGCAAGGGCCTGGCCCGCAGCGAACGCAGGACCAGCAGCGCCTGGCGCAAAAGCTGGAGAGTTTAAAAGGGCTGGCAAAGTAGACAAGCTGGATAGAAAGGTGCGATCGCTGACAACCCAAGAGCGAAGCTGGAAAAAATCGGCTGGCGGTATCAACCGCGGGGCCATATCAGATGCCCCCTTTCCATAGCCCCCTTTCCATGTTTTGAACAACCCCTATCCTGAGGCGCAGCCGGCGACTCCAGGCCAGGGCAGCAGCAGCCCCGGCGAACGGTAAAGGGCCTGGAGCGGCGGGAGCCGAAATCGTCACCGGACCCTCAGCGAAGGTTCCGCCAAGGGGGACTTGCGCCACCACAGGAGCTGCTCCGAGCAGAGCATTCAGCGAGCCGGAGTTGCCGGCCGTGATCGTCAAGCCGCCTCCAAAACGGAAATCGATCGCCGAGATCACTTGGCGAGCTCGGATGTCGCCAGAGGGATCGGGGCTCCACCAATCAGCGATGAATCCCCCTGGCCAGGACACGGGCGGCCCCGCATGGCTCCCTGTCGCCGTGAACAAGGGAGAGCTGTCGTTGCTCACGTTGTCGCCGCTGAAGACCAGGGATAGATCGGCATCGAACGTTGCGGGGATCCCCAAGGCGCCCATGGCAGCGGCGATCGCTGGGGAACTGGTGGCAAATTCCAGTTGAAAATTATCAATCCCGTTGCCGGCGATAGCATCGAAGTCTTCGGCATCGCTCCGTGCGGTGATCACCCCGATTTGTGAATTCACCACGGGCCCAAGCGTGATGCTGCCGAGGCTGGCATTGCCACAAGCCACACTCCGGATGATGATCTGGGCCTCGGTAGGCCCTGGGGTCGAACCGAAACCACCAAATCCGTAACGAGCCCCATAATATGCAGGTAATAACGGCATGAGAGCCGACCGGTCAACCGTTGTCACCCCGATTGACTCATGGCACAAACCCGAGTAACCGATCTGCAGATTTCCTGCCGCTTTTGCCTGTCGCTCCGATCCAATCAGGCTGGTGGCCAAGATCAGGCTACCGCCCAAAAAAGCGGACCTGAGGGTTTTATACAATTGCAGTCTCAACAAAATTTATTTTTTCGATATTCTTTATTGTACAAGCACATCAACATAGTCGACTCACAGCCGTTCTGATTCCATGACACCGCTGCTCCGGGGTTCCTGGTTCCAGTCGAGGATCACCAGTACCTCGGGCTCGCCGGTCTGGGCCCATTCCTTGGGGTTATTGCCCTGCTCAATCACGGCTCCAGCGCCCTGATGGCAGTGCCTGCGGGGCCGAGCCTCGGCGGCAGCCGTATACGACCCTGCGACCAACCCGACCACGCCATCGCAGCCGCTGCCTGATACTCCGAAGAAGGGTGCGAGACAGGCACCTAGATTTCGCCGCAGTAGTCCAAGCCCCATGCTCGCCGTTGCCGTTCTGGCCGCCGGAAAGGGCACCCGCATGAAGAGCGACCTGCCCAAGGTGCTGCAGCCCCTGGCAGGCGCCACCCTGGTGGAGCGGGTGCTGGCCAGCTGTCGCCACCTGGACCCGCAGCGCCAGTTACTGATCGTGGGCCACCAGGCCGAGCGGGTCGAGCGTTCGTTGAGCAGCGTGCCGGGCCTGGAGTTCGTGCTGCAACAACCGCAGCACGGCACCGGCCATGCGGTGCAGCAGCTGCTGGAGCCACTCAGCGGCTTCCAGGGCGAGCTGCTGGTGCTCAACGGCGATGTGCCCCTGCTGCGTCCCGGGACCCTGGAGGAGCTGCTGGCCAAGCACCGCTGCAGCGGCGCCGCCGTGACCCTGCTCACGGCCCGCCTGGCCGATCCCAGCGGCTACGGCCGCGTCTTCGCCGACGAGCAGGGCCTAGTGAGCGGAATCGTGGAGCACCGCGACTGCAGTGAGGAGCAGCGCCGCAACACCCTCACCAATGCCGGCATCTACTGCTTCGACTGGGCGAAGCTGGCTGCGGTGCTGCCCCTGCTCTCCACCGACAACGACCAGGGCGAGCTCTACCTCACCGACACCGTGGCGATGCTGAGCCCGGCGGTGCACCTTGAGGTGGCCGACCCGGACGAGATCAACGGCATCAACGACCGCCTGCAGCTGGCCCAGTGCGAGGCCGTGCTGCAGGAGAGGCTGCGGCGCCACTGGATGGCCGAGGGGGTGAGCTTCACCGATCCGGCCAGCTGCACCCTCAGCGAGGGCACCCGCTTCGGCCGCGATGTGCTGGTGGAACCCCAGTGCCACTTCCGCGGCGCCACCCAGATCGGCAACGGCTGCCGCATCGGGCCGGGCTGCCTGATCGAGAACAGCAGCCTCGCCGATGGGGTGGAGGTGCTCTATTCCGTGCTGCGCGATAGCAGCGTCGAAACGGACTGCGTGGTAGGGCCCTATGCCCAGCTTCGAAACGGCGCCCACCTGGAAGCCGGCTGCCGGATCGGAAACTTCGTGGAGGTGAAGAACAGCCACCTGGGGGCCGGCGTGAAGGCCAACCACCTCAGCTACCTGGGCGATGCCGACCTGGGCGCCAACGTGAACGTGGGCGCCGGCACCATCACCGCCAACTTCGATGGTGTTCACAAGCACCGCACCGTGATCGGCGCTGGCAGCAAGACCGGCGCCAACTCCGTGCTGGTCGCCCCAATCAGCCTCGGCGCGGGGGTGACCGTGGCGGCCGGCTCCACCCTCACCCAGAACGTGCCCGACGGCGCCCTGGCCTTCGGGCGGGCGCGGCAGGTGGTGAAGGAACGGCGCCAGACTTCCAGCCCAGCAAGCTGAAGGGGCCCCACTATTCGCATGCCGCAGACCAGTCGCATGCCGCAGACCAGGCTTCCTGATCGCCGCAGACCTCGCCAGTGGCGCCACGACCTTCGGGCCATCGCCCTGCTCGCCCTGGTGGCCCCCCTGATCCCCACCGCTCCGGCCTTGGCCCTGGAGGAGGTGGTGATCGAGCTCCCCCTGCTGAAGACCCAGCTCACGGTGAAGCTGCGGGAACTGAAGTCGGCGGAGGCCCTCCGCCAGGGCAACAGCGACCTGGCGGAGCTGGATCGCGCCAGCAACGGCGCCGTGGGCCGCCAGGTGATCGAGCTGTTGCGTCAGCCTGTGCCGCTGAGCGTGAAGCAAGTGGCCGACGGCTCGGTGGGGTCGCCTCTGGTGGAGCAGGCCATGCTCGTGCTCTCCTCAATCGGATTCGTGGAGGGCCGGAGCGCCGATCTCAGCGGCCGCACCCTGACTGAGGCCCTGCGCCAGGCCGCAAGCGACGGTGAGCCCACCCTGCTGAGCCTGTTGAAGGCAATCCCCGGCCAGCGGCTCACGCTCGATCTCGGCCAGACCCGGCAGCTGTTCAACCGGATGCTGAGGCAACGCCAGCAGGCCGAGTCCCTTCTGGCTGTTACACCCGCCGCCTCGCCACCCGCCTCGCCACCCCTCTCGCCACTGCTAGCCCCAGCCGTCTCAGCAGCGACCACGGCCAGTCCCATTGCCGGGAGGGCCGTGAGCCGTCGCATCGTGACCCTGCTGGTGCCGCACCGCCCCGATCCCCTGGAGATCATGTTGGTGGAGCCGGCGAGCTCATCCAACGGCAGGCTCGTGTTGATCTCCCATGGCCTCTGGGATAGCCCCGCCGCCTTCGAGGGCTGGGGGATCCTGCTGGCCTCACGGGGTTACAGCGTGGCGCTGCCCCGCCATCCCGGCAGTGACAGCAGCCAGCAGCGGGCCGTTCTGGCGGGAGCAGCGCCGCCGCCGGACCCTGAGGAGCTGGCCCGCCGTCCTAAGGATCTGATCGCCGTGCTCCATGCAATCGGGAATGGCCGCCTCCGCTTGGCCCGGCAGGTGGATGCCGGGCGGGTGGTGGTGCTGGGCCACTCCTGGGGGGCCACCACCGCCCTGCAGCTGGCAGGGCTCCAGCCGAGCAAGCAAACCCTGCTCCAACGCTGTTCGGACCTGGACGATCCGGATCGCAACCTCAGCTGGACCCTGCAGTGCAGCTGGCTGCGCGGCGTGCGTTATGCCGGCCTCGCCGATCCGCGGGTTGTAGCTGTGGGGGCCGTGAGTCCACCGATGTCGCTGCTGTTCGCCAGGGGATTCACCAGCGAGCAGGGTGGTCGGGTGCTGCTGGTGAGCGGCAACCGCGACTGGGTGGTGCCTCCCGATCCCGAAGCGATCGCGCCGATGCGCTGGGGGAGAGCAATCGGCAATCAGCTCGTGTTGGTGCAGGGCGGCGACCATTTCAATCTGCGGCCGCAGGGCGCGGCCGATGGCGGCGTGCTCGGTCCGTTGCTGTTCGCCTGGACCGAGGCCGCCTTTGCGGCCGGACCGGCCGTGCGCCCGGCCCCAGGAGCCTCCCCACTCCTGCCCGCTCAGGGGTGGGGGAACGGGGATCTGCCGATGGCCGATGTCACCGGCCGTTTGGGGAACCCCTGAGGATCTCGATGGCCCTCCCACCACGCGAGTGGGCCGGGCCGTGGGCCCTCCTCCACGCCCCATTGCTGCGCCTCTCGATCCGCCAAGCCGCTCGCCCGGACCCTGCGCCTCCCGATCAGCCCAGCCGCTCCTGCAGCAGCGGAAGCAACCGCTCCAGCGCCACGCCGCGGCTCGCCTTGAGCAACAGGGCATCGCCGCGCCGAAGCCAGCCCAACAGGGGCTCGAGCGCCTCCTCGGGCCGCGCCACCCGCACCAGCCGCTCCAGACCAGCGGCCGCCTCCAGCATCGCCGCCCCTTCGGCGCCCCCATCCACGATCACCAGACCATCCAGGCCCAGGTTGCGGGCGCGCTCGGCCACCTGACGATGCAGCGCCAGGCTGCTCTCCCCGAGCTCAAGCATCGTGCCCAGCACCGCATAGCGGGCCGCATCAGCCGGCAGGGGCTGGGCCGCCAGCAGGTCGAGGGCCGCCAGCATCGCCTCCGGCGAGGCGTTGTAGGTCTCATCCAGCACGGTCACGCCACCCAGCTGCAGCCTCCGGTTGCGGCCGCCCGGCACCTCCACCGCCAGGTCGCTCAGGGCGGCGGGCGCCACCCCCAGCTCTAGGGCCACCGCCAAAGCCAACAGCAGATTGCGGGCGTTGTGGCGGCCCGCCAGGGGAAGGGTGATCGGGGGCAGGCCCTCCACCTCAAGGCGCTCAGTGGCCAGGTGCTCGGCATCCAGACGTTCGGCGTCCAGACGCTCGGCTTCGGGGCGCTCGCTGTCGCTGCCAGAGGCTGGGGAGGGCGCCACCAGTCGGCCGACTAGGTCCGCTGGCGGCGTTCCTGGCGCCAGCTCGTCGTCGGCCAGAGCCACCCGCTGCACCCTGCCGCTCCAGCCGGCAGCCAGGGCCGCCTCCAGCAGAGAGTCGCCAGCCGGGATCACCACCAGACCATCGGGCCGCAGGGCCGCGCTGATCTCACACTTGGCGGTGGCGATCGCCTCGCGGCTGCCGAGCCGGCCGATGTGGGCGGTGCCGATGTTGGTGATCACGGCCACGTCGGGCTCGGCGCAACGGCTCAGCCGCTCGATTTCACCGAGGCCCCGCATCCCCATCTCCACCACCAGAGCACAGGTGGTGGCATCGGCCTTCAACAGGGTGAGCGGGGCCCCCACATCGTTGTTTTCGTTGCCGCTGCTGGCCACCACCGGCCCTAGGCAGGCCAGGGAGGCGCGGATCAGCTCGCGGGTGGTGGTCTTGCCGGCCGAACCCGTCACGGCAACCACCGGCACACCCAGTTGGCGGCGCCAGAGGCGGCCGAGTTCCTGATAGGCCAGCAGCGTGTCGTCCACGAGCCACACGGGCCGGCCGAGGGCAAGCACGGCCTCAAGCTGCTTGGGGCTCAAGCGGTCGCGCTGGGCCACGGCGGCGGCGGCCCCGCCGGCCAGGGCCGTCTCCAGAAAGCGATGGCCATCAAACCGCTCCCCCAGCAGCGGCACGAACAGGGCCCCGTTCAGATCGGCGCGGCTGTCGGTGCTCACGGCAGCCAGGCTGGCGGGACGCCGGCTTGGCTCACCGAGGGGCTCGCCCCAGAGCGCCAGCAGGGGATCCAGGGGCAGGGTCATCGAGGGGTGGAGTCGGCGTCGAGCAGGATCATGCCCGAGCCAACCCGGGCGGGCCGGGCTAGCAGGCCTCCGGCCGGCTCCACCAGTTCAAGGCGCTCGTAGCCCAGCTCCCGAGCGCGCTCCAGCCAGCGCTCCGCCAGGCTGCGGCGCTCGGCAAGGGGCAGAGCGCCATACCCGCCGGCCAGCCGCAGCCGCAGCAGACCTTCCGCGGGCCGTTGCTCCAGAGCCAGAACCCAGGCGGGAGGGTCGGCCCCCACCAGTTCAGCCAGGGGCGAAGCAGCTGACGCCGCCGCAGGGTCGGCAGCACCGCCGGCAGCACTGTCGGCAGCGCCCTCGGCACCGGGTCCGTCCCCGGAACCCAGCGGGTAGGAATCACCAGCAACGGTCCGGGATGGGGCGCCAGCGGGCCACGGGGTCGGCAGACCTGTGGATCTGCCACCCCGATCAACAGGTCTGGCAGCCGCCGCTGGGCCCCCAGCCGAACCCATGTCCTCCGGGATTACCAGAGTCGAGGAAGGCGGCGCCGCAGCGACATCGCCCTGGAGTTGGTCGGCCTGAAGGGAATCCGGGGCCTGGCTGGCGCCGGGGATTCCCGGGGGCCAGGAGCCCGTCCCCTGACCGGGAGCTTGCGGGGCCGCAGCCGGAGTCCGCTCGGCCGCAGGGTCTGCCGGGGGCCCTCCCCGCCCTCCCGGCAGCCGCAGGGCCAATCCCACCAGCAGGAGCAGGCACAGTGCCAGCAGCAATGGCCAGAACAAGGCGGTCCAACCCCTGGGCCAGAAGGCCGGTGTGGCCAGAGTGCCCTCGCCATTGAGCCGCCAGAGTTCCTGGGCCTTCAGCCTGGCGGTGGCGACCACGGCGGCCAGGTCGGTGGCCAAACGCCTCCAGGGATCCACATAGGGAGCCGGCAGGGGGGAGGAAGGTTCCTCCCGGGAGGACGGTTCCTCGCGGGAGGACGCAGGGGATGCCATGGAGTTCCTGAACCTGAGCGGGAAGGTCGCCGCTCAGGGACCGCTCAACCCTCGCTGAGGCGGCGCAGCAGCGAGAGGGGATTGCGGGAACGGGACGGCTCGGAGTCCGGGCCGACCTCCAGCTCCTGGTTGGTGACTCCCTGGCGCAGGCTGGGGTCAGCCCCCTGCCCCTGGGAAAAGCGCTCCACCTCCTCAGCCGCCGGGGTGGGTTCCTTCAACCCGCAGACCTCGCGGTACATCGCGTCGTATTCCCGGGCTGAACGCTCCCAGCTGAAGTCCTGCTCCATCGCGCGGCGCTGCAGTTCGTGCCAGCTGTCGGCATGGCGGAAGGCTTCCCAGGAGCGCACGATCGCTGTGTAGAAGTCCACTGGCTCGTAGCGGTCGAAGCAGAAACCCGTGCCGGTGTGGGCGCGGGGATCGTGGGGCGGCACGGTGTCCACCAGCCCGCCCACCTTGCGCACCACCGGGATCGAGCCGTAGCGCATCGCCAACAGCTGGCTGATGCCGCAGGGCTCGAAGCGGCTGGGCATCAGGAAGGCATCCGTGCCGCCGTAGATCAGGCGGGAGAGGGAATCGTCATAGGTGAGGAACACCGAGAAGCGGCCGGGGTGGCGGGACGCCATCTGCCAGAGGCCCGATTCGTAGCCACGATCGCCCGTGCCGAGCACCACGAACTGGCTGTCGGTGTAGGCCAGCACCCGATCGGCCACCTGCAGCAGCAGGTCCACCCCCTTCTGATCCACCAGACGGCTCACCATGCCCATCAGGTAGGTATTGGGATTGACCGTCAGTCCCATCCGCTCCTGGAGCAAGGCCTTGTTCGCCGCCCGGCCCTCGAGGTTGCGGGAGCTGAAGGTGGAGGCCAGGGCCGAGTCGGTGGACGGATCCCAGTCGCTTGTGTCGATGCCGTTGAGGATGCCGCGCAGCTTGCCGCTGATGTAGTTCAACAGCCCCTCGAGCTTCTCGCCATACTCGGAGGTACGGATCTCCTGGGCGTAAGTGGGCGACACCGCATTGACCCGGTCGGCATAGAGCAGGGCCGCCGCCATCGTGTGGTCTCCCTGCATGTACCAGGGGCACCAGGTCATGCGGTCGAGCTTCCAGCGCCAGGGCCCCTGGTACCTGAGATTGTGGATGGTGAAGACCGTGCTGATCTCCGGGTCCTGATGCATCCACACCGGAATCATGCCGGTATGCCAGTCGTGGCAGTGCAGCACCTGGGGCTTCCAGCCACCGTTCCAGGCAAATTCAGCGGTGGCGCTGGCAAAGAAGGTGAAACGCCAGTCTTCATCTTCACCTCCGTAGATCCGCTCAGGATCGAACACGGGATGACCCACCAGATAGATGGGCAGGCCATTGGTGGGATGTCGGGTCTCGAAGATGGAGAAGTCCGTGCCCATGGTGTGGCCGCGCCAGATCGGCTCCGGACTGATCTGCAACCGGCTCCACAATTTTCCATAGCCCGGCATGATGATGCGCACGTCATGGCCCAGGTCCGCCAGAGCCGGCGGCAGGGATCCCACCACGTCGCCCATCCCCCCCACCTTGACCATCGGGGCGCATTCGGCCGCAGCGAAAAGAACCCGCATCCTTCCAAGGCATGGTGGGCGCCAGTGTACGGACCTCATCTGCCGGCATTCAGCCGGATTCGGTCCTCAGGGGAGCACGGTGACCGGTGTGCCGATCGACACGAAATCGAACACCTGCCGCACATGCTCCTCATACAGACGCACGCAGCCGTGGGAGAGGGCCTGGCCTACGGTCCAGCGATGGGGGGTGCCGTGGAAGCCGGCCACCACACAGCCCTTGACATCGAGCATGTGTTCGCCGTCCCAGCCGCGGCGTCCCAGGCAGTCCTGATGGAAGCCGATCCAGCGGCTGCCGAGGGGATTGGCAGGGCCGGCTGGGGTGTGCGTGCCCTTCTCTGGGTGCTCCCACACGGGATTCTCCGTCTTGTTCAGCACCTGAAACCGGCCCACCGGTGTTTCCCAGCCCGGCATACCAACGGCCACAGGAAAACGACGCACCAACCGGCCGTTCTCCAAAAGGCTGAGCAGGCGCCGCTGGCGGTCGAGGATGAGGGCCCGATCGAGCGGAGTGGCGGGTCCGGTCGCAGCGGGGGATGGCGCGGTACCCGGCGGGGCTGACGGGCTGGCCGGAGGCAGCACCGTGGTGGGGGCACCGCTGGCGGAAGTCGCGGCTGGGATGCTGCCAGGGGCAGGGTCGGCTGGCAGGGGAGGGGCGGGCGTGCTGAGGAGAGGGCTGGCGGGGGAGGTCGTGGAAGCTGGCTTCGCGGCAGCGGCAGCGGCGGCCGTGGGCGATGGCGTGAGGGAAGGGGCGGGAGCCGCGCTCGGAGAGGAGCTGAGTCCCTCCAGGGCGGCCGGCACCATCGGCAGCGGGGACGGCGCCGGTGGAATGGAGTCGCCGCCGATGCGCAACGGTTCCGGTCCCAGCAGGGCAGCCGCGCCCAGGGGGGGTGGTGCCGCCGGCAACGCTGGAGTAGCGGCCTGCTCGGGCAGGGCTGAGGCAGGCGGGAGGGTCTGGGCCTGCCCTGGGCTGGTCAGCGACGGCAGCAACCAGATCAGCAGGAGCGGGGCGAGATGGAGCCGGAAACGGCAAAGGCCCAGGGGCCGACTGGCCAGAGAGAAGCTCTCCGCCAGCGGACGCAACCGGTGGCCAAGCCCGCCCTGCATGGGCCTGAGCGATGAAGGGAACACGGATCCCGGAAGGCGGCCAAAGTTCTGAGCAAGGCGCACCTTACCCAGCCCAGCCAGTGGCTGACGAACGTCATGGCAACCACCCACTCTGGGAAAAATCGGGATCCCGCTTCTCCAGGAAGGCATTGCGTCCCTCCTGTCCCTCGGCGGTCCGGTAAAAGAGATGGGTTGCCTGTCCCGCCAGCTCCTGGATGCCGGCCAGGCCGTCGGTTTCGGCATTGAAGGCCGCCTTCAGGCAGCGGATCGCCGTGGGGCTGTGGGCCAGCACCTCCCGGGCCCAGACCACCCCTTCGGCCTCCAGACGCTCCAAGGGAACCACCGCATTCACCAACCCCATGGCCAGGGCCTCGCGGGCGTCGTAGCGGCGGCAGAGAAACCAGATCTCCCGAGCCTTGCGCTGCCCCACCACCCGGGCCAGATAGCCGGCGCCGAAGCCCGCGTCAAAGCTGCCCACCCGGGGCCCGGTCTGGCCGAAGACGGCGTTATCGGCCGCCAGGCTGAGGTCGCAGAGCAGGTGAAGCACCTGGCCACCACCGATCGCGTACCCGGCCACCAAGGCGATCACCACCTTCGGCAGGCTGCGGATCAGGCGCTGCAGGTCGAGCACGTTGAGTCGGGGCAGGCCCGTGTCGTCGAGGTAACCCCCGTCGCCCCGCACGCTCTGGTCGCCGCCGGCGCAGAAGGCCCACACCCCATCGGCGGCGGGGCCGTCGCCGGTGAACAGCACCACTCCGATACCGGGGTCATCGCGGACCCGGGTCAAGGCATCACAGAGTTCCTGCACCGTGCCGGGTCGGAAGGCGTTGCGCTTTTCGGGTCGGTTGATGCTGATCCGGGCGATGCCCTCCTCGCTGCGCAGGAAGCGGATGTCGCGGTATGGGCCTACGGCTTCCCACTGCACCGGGGCCGGTTGGCTGGCGGGGGGCGCTGCGCTCATCTGGAGGCGGAAGCGAGTGCCGCCATTGTGCGCAGCCGGCGGCGCAACTCGGCATCGTGGCGACGATCCGTACGCACCACCAACAGGCTGAAGGGCTGAGCCAGGGCCCAGGCGAGATCCTCCGCCAGAGCTCCAGGGGAGGCGATCAGACGGGCCGGCACGCCGTGGGCCTGGGCCAGGGCGAGGGGATCCACCGGCTGGGGCATCGCGAACAGACGATCAAAATCAAGCAACTCGGCGGGCTCGATGCGGATCGGCAACTGCTCGAAGATGCCGCCGCCGCCGTTGTCGATCACCAGCACCGTGAGCCGCCCCTGCAGCTGGGGCCGCCACAGCCAGCCGTTGGCGTCGTGCAGGAGGGCCAGATCGCCGCTGATCAGCAGACAGGCGCCCAGGGCCTCCGCCAGGCCGCAGGCCTCCGAGAGGGTTCCATCAATTCCTGAAGCGCCGCGAAAGCCCACCATGGGCCGGGACGGGGCCGCGGGATCGGCGAAGGTCTCCCAGTCCCGCACCGGCGAACTGTTGGCCAGCATCACCGCCAGCCCAGGCGGCAGCAGGCGGCTGAGATGGCGGGCAAGGGCCGGTTCATTCCATGCAGCGGCTGAGGGCGGACCCGTGCGGAGCTCCTGATCCAGCAGAGCCTGGAGCCTCGCCTCCGCATCTCGCCAGGTTGTCGCCAGACGGCAGGCGGCGGCGGATGGCACCGCCGGGGGGCCCTCGAGCTGGCCCCCCACCCAGGCCCGCAAGCCCGCGGCCGTCTGGGCCCTCACCACCGCCAGGGGATCGAGGGGTCGCGAGTCCCCTTCACTCACGAGCACCTGCTCGGCATCCAGGCCCGCCAGCCACCGCTCCAGCCGGCGGCTGGCGGGCAGGCTTCCGAGCCGCAGCACCTGGGAGGGGGCGAGATCCGGATCCGGGGACTCCAGCAGGAGGTCGTAGCCGCCCACGCAGGAGAGTTGCGGCTGTCCCCGCAGGCCGGAGAGGGGATCGGCGAGCACGGGCCAGCCGCTCCGCCGCTGCCAAAGGATCAGGGCATCCAGGTGGGTGTGCCAGGCGTGCGGGCTGCCCCGCCAAGGGCCGGCCACCACCACCCCGGGACGGTCGGGATCGAGGGCGGGAAGGGCCGCTGAGGGGCTGGCAGCAGCCCTGGCCCCATCGACCGAGCCGGCCGGGTCGGCAACCGAGCTGGGCGGAGCTGGCATGGTCGTAGGCGCGCCCATCGAAAGCGCAGGCTCACCCAGAAGGGCAGGCCCCATCGCGAGGGAGCCGGCCAGGGAGGCCAGGGAGGCGGCACCGACGTGCAGGGGTTCCTCGAAGGGCAGGTTGAGGTGCACGGGGCCAGCCGGAAGCGCTCCGTTCCCCCCGAGGCTCCTGAGATAGGCCTCGGCAGCCAGCGCCTCCACAGCGGCAGGCTCCATCCCCCCCATGCCGGTTCCGGATGCCTGGCCGAACCAACGGCAGCTCCCCCTGAGGAAGTCCTCCTGGTTCACGCTCTGGTTAGCCCCGCATCCCTTGAGCCGATCCGGGCGGTCGGCGCTGAGCAGCAACAGGGGGATGGCTCCATGGTCGGCCTCCACGCAGGCGGGCAACAGCTGGGCCACCGCCGATCCGGAGGTGGTGATCACGGCGGCGGGCACGCCTGTGGCCCGGGCGAGCCCAAGGGCGAAGAAGGCGGCCGAACGCTCGTCGAGGGCGGTGTGCAGATGGAGTCGCCGATGCTGGAGCAGGCCCGCCGCTAACGCCAGCGGGGCCGAACGGCTGCCCGGGCACAGCACTGCGTGCCCGAGGCCGGCCCGCTGGAAGCCTCCCAGGAGCAGCAAAGCGGCCCTGAGGTTCGCTTCGGCCCGATCGGCAGGGGAGGATTCCGCGGCCACGGCGGCAGGGACGAGAGGATGGATGCATGGATCATCCTCACGAGGCCCCGCCGATGGACGACGGCAGTTCAAAGCCGACTGCGCAATCTCCGGCAGGACCCGGATCGGTTGAGCTGCCCCGGGGCGGGCTCCGGAACCAGGCCGAAGCGCTGGCCTCTGGACCCACGAACGGCCTTCGAAGTCAGCTGCTCTCCCTGCTTCTCTGGCTGATGGTGGCGCTGCTGCTGCGCTGGCTGGTGGTGGAACCGCGCTGGATACCCTCTGGATCGATGCTTCCGACCCTCCAACTGCAGGACAGGATCCTGGTTGAGAAGGTCCGCCCCCACCTCGGCCGCAACTTCAAGCCCGGCACGGTGGTGGTGTTCCATCCCCCCGCCCAGCTGGTTGATGCGGGCTATAGCCCCAGCTCCGCATTGATCAAGCGTGTGGTGGCAGGCCCCGGTGACCGGGTCGAGATCCTGGCGGGGAGGCTGCTGCGCAACGGCGCTCGGGTGGAGCCCGACTGGAATGCCGAGGCGATGGACTACGAATTCGGACCGGTCGTGGTTCCTCCGGGCCACCTGCTGGTCCTGGGGGACAACCGCAACGCCAGCCTCGACTCCCATGTCTGGGGGCCCCTGCCCCGCCAGGAGGTGATCGGCACGGCCTTCTGGCGCTACTGGCCCCTGCAGCGCTTTGGCCCGATACGGTCCCTATCCAGTGAGCCCCCTGGGGGAGTCTGATCAGCTGCGGTATGGTTCTCCGCAAACCCGGGGCCAGCATTGGTCCGGGGACTGGCCAGCCGAGCGGGAGTCCCATGTTCAATCCGGAGTTCCTGACCAGCGACAACGAGGCGATCAGCGGCAATTCCCTGATCCAGTACCTGCAGGAGCAATCCCCGGATGTTCTGCAACGGGTGGCCCGCTCCGCCAGTGGCGACATCCAGGACATCATTCGCCACAACGTGCAGGGACTGCTGGGGATGCTCCCCGGCGACCAATTCGACGTGAAGATCCAGACCAGCCGTGACAACCTTGCCGGTTTGCTGGCATCCGCCATGATGACGGGTTATTTTCTGCGCCAGATGGAGCAGCGGATGGAGCTGGAGGGGGCTTTGTTGGGAACAGCCAACAGAGAATTGAGCCATCTTGATGATCCCGGTGAACTCAGACTCTGATCATGAAGCTGAGTCGCAAGATCTGCCGATGCTGTGGCCAACCAAACTTTGAGCGTCAAAAGACGGAAGTCAATGTTGATCCATTCTTTGCCAGACACGGGCTTCAGATCATTCATGAGCAACAGATCGATATTCCTCTGATTGACTGGGGACTAAGGGGAAAGATTGATCGTTTTCCGAAGGCCCTTGCTCGCCAGCTGCATCGCCGCCTGGATCAGCTAAGGGAAAAACACCTATTAACCTCCTCCGCCATCAGGATTCCCTACGGGTTCTGCTCAAGCTGTCATTTCTTGGCACCTTGGCACGAAATCGGCGATGACCAATTGAGCGATTACTATGCTCACTATCTAACTGAAGAATACAAACACGCCAGGACCGCATTCCAGCCAGGCTTTGCTCAACTTGGTCAAGTCATGGGTTCCCAAGCCGAAGCGCTGAGTAGGCGAAAACAGCATCAAGATTATGTCCTTCCCTATTTACTGGATTTACGCAAAGTCAGCAGCGATGGCGTGGTTCACCTCCTAGATCATGGCGGCGGAGAAGGCTTGATCATCCCTGATCTGGGCTGGATTAAGGGCACCGTTCATGATGTTGAGTCCGATCAACAAGCCAACCAAGAGCAGTTCGAAGGATTTGATTTTGTCCAGTGCCTGCACGTGCTGGAGCACGTTGGGCATCCGCAGCGCACATACGCAAAACTCGTAAAGCAGTGCCGCAGGGGCGGACTGATTTTCATTGAGGTTCCCATAGAATTTCCTGGATTAGAAGAAATCAAGGCTGGCAAATTACCAATTTGCCACGAGCACATTAACAAGTTTTGCCTCAATGCGATTGCAGCTTTGCAGCAAACAGCCATTGTTGAAGTCATTGGCACAGAGATTGGTGAAATTGATTTCCTCCACCTTGATGGAATGACACCAGTTATACGTGGATTAGCAAGAAAGTTATAATTATCAAACAATTTAAAAATAATGGCCAATGATAACATTCTGAAATGCTATCACCAAGACATTAGATCAAGCTTTTAAGGTCAAAGGGAAGGGAGCTGTTAACAGCATCTTGGACAGATTGAGGCTCATATTGCGCATAGGTTGCCAACACATTAATGCCTTGGTCAATACACTTTGTGCAAAGCTCACTAGCAAAGCGTGCCTTTTGCATATCGCGGAATGGAGTGTCTAGGAAGTTAGCAATTTGAGGTGCTGATGGAGATTCGACACAGCATACTCCGAAATTACCATCCACATCCAAAACAACTTGTCCATCACGCAAAGCACATTTTGATGTGCGGTAGTCACCGATGGCTCCTCTGACCAACTTGGGAGAATATTCAATATAATCGAGTCCATCGGGCACACCCTCAAGTCCCTCAAACATACGGTCGATGGGCATGTAATACGCGTGATAAACGGTGAATTCAAGCCCTAAGCGATCACACAAATGCTTGAAAGTAGAGACCTCATGCTTGTTATCGCGATGAACCAAATAACGAACTTGAATATTCTTATAGAAAGGCGAATCTCCCAGGATCGATGAGATATCCACTAAGTTCTTCAAAACAGGCTCAATGCGACCACCCTTGTGGTTAATCGCATATGTCTTTTGGGTGAAGCCGGATACAGTTATGGTGAAATTGCAGAGATCTAGAGGCTTCAACAAAGACCAATCATAAAAATGATTCAAATTAGAAGAAATACCGCATGGTATAGCATGACGATTCGCAATAGCAATCAATTCATTGAGGCGCGAATGAAGCGTTGGCTCGGTCCAGTTATATAAGCCGAAACGGCAGTTGCCCTGTGTCTCTTCTTTGGCTTTCACACAGATTCGCTCAAAAACATCGAGATCCATTTCTCGTAGTTGTTGACCAATACTGTTGGAAAACTCTGGCATGCCTACAGGACAAGCCGCACAGCGCAAATTACAGCCACTTACGATATCAATCCAGAATTCAAACGCCGGTTTGGTTGAAGAAATGGGTGTATCAATTTCTGGATAAACTAGCTTGATGAGTTTGGATTTAATCGATGACGGTATTGATTTTTTGAATGAGGTTGTAATGGACATGAGTTTGCACTGGCTTTCGCCGCAGTCAGAAGATCTCCATCATAGAACAAATCTCGTCAAAACGGGTCACGAACAGCCGCTGGCTTCAATTTTCCGGAATGGTTGGGGATGCCGGCACAAACCGGTAACGAAACAACAAAGCGTCGAGTCTCGCGAGAAGTTGCCAGGAACCATGCTCAGGGGCCCAAGGGCGAGTCTCGATTGACTCAGCCAACTGCTCCAGAACGTGGCTTGAATGTCTCTGCCACAAAGAGCAGCGCACAGTAGCCTGGGATTGAGCAGTTTAAATGCCAACAGTGGGTCAGAGAGGGTTGTGGGACGAACATCAAAGAGTCGCAAAGCTCCAGGATAAAAAGCCGGTTCTCAAGAGTCTGGCTAATTCAATCCCCTAGGAATAATTCCGCCCACTGCTTGACAAGGGCTATGAGCACGAGCGCAAGAGCAATGCAGGGCGCAAGAGGATTGATCCGCTGATCTTTTTCAAGATGCTCGTTCTCCAGCAGCTTTTCAACCTGAGCGATGAAGAGCTTGAATTCCAGGTGAACGACAGACGCTCCTTTGAGGAGTTTGTCAGGCTTGGTGTGATCAACAGCATTCCAGATGCCACCACAGTCACCTTCTTCAAAGAGCGGCTGCGCAAGGCGGGAGTGATCGAGGAGATCTTCGAGATGTTTGAGGGATACCTCAGCTCCCAGGGTCTCGAAGCCCGTGGAGGTCAGATCATCGATGCGACTCTTGTCCCGGTTCCCAGGCAACAAAATACCCGCGATGAGAACAATGAAATCAAAGCCGGGAGGCTGCCTGAGGGCTGGGATGAAAACCCAGATCGCTTGCAGCGGTAGCGCCCCCTCGAGTGGTGTAACTCAGGAGTTCCTGTGACCCTTTCTGGAGGGTGAACAGGAGAAGTCACGGATTCTTGTTCATCAACGACTGGCTCGGGTTCGATCAGCTGCTGGCAAGCGCCACGGCTCCGGCTGGATCGTTCTCAGAGAACCCAGCGGCTCCTCCGGATCGGGGATCTTGGCCATGGTGGCCTCGGAGAAGAAACGCCAGAACGTCGCCACGGCGGCTTCCATCACGAGTACGGCGCCGGGGAACTGCTTGACTGAATTCATAAATGAATCATAACATGATTAGCTTGGTCTACTCGTGGAGAGCTGGAAACTGTTGGATTGCAGACATTGAAAAACCTCCCATTCGCTCCGGAAGAATATTTTTTAGTGACCAAACATACTTGGCAAGCAGTGGATTCGCTGCATTGAGTCCATTGTCAATCACAAGATCAGTGAGGTAACGGCCATTATTGTAGGCACGGGCGAACTCGGTAACATTTGATGTTGAGCTTACTAGGCCATCGCAACTTGCCAAAATAAAAGCATCAAAAAGAATCTCCTTTCCGAGTAAATACTTATGCATGGGCCGTGGATTAATGCGATAGGCATTAACGGGGGACCGGGTTCGAAAATGCGGAAGCGTGAGTGCAAGATCTGGATATCGGTTGAGAATAGCGTCAACATAATCCTGATCTTCAGAAGCTACAAATATACGGGTGAAATGATGCTTGGCGATTGACTCATTAATGGCCGCAAACATTTGTGCCAGTGTTGGCGACAAAGGGTGGTACGGCATAGTCTTCTGCTCTTGTCCGCGAAAATGAACACCTAGAACCTTGTGCCCGGCTAGAACATGTGCCTTTACCTCTTCCAATTCGGATGCCAATTCATCAGAAGGCTGAATATAGCGCACTGCAATATCTCTTAGTTCTTGCGCATGTGAGATAAGCATTTTGCGAGGATAACCATCAGGAAAACCTGTTGAGGAAGCCAGAGTCATGGAAAACCGTGTATCACGCTCGGCGGCAACAGGGATCTCAACAACGGGTTTGAAGTAATATTCCCATGGATTGGCTCTATTTAAATTACCAGCCTCGTTAAGTTTTGGATCTCGATACTCGGAAGGAACTCGACTAAAGTCAACGCATGGGACCAGCCCATACCGCTCTGAAAGATGTAAATGGCAAACTACTGATGATACTAAAGAAAACAAGCCACGACCAGCACCATTCTGTCGAATCACATACAATGCCGGCGGGCGTAAAGGATGATTACAAGACTTGACTAAATAAATGCTAGTTTCCTGTTTTAGGGATAAAGAATCGAGCTCAAGGCACTTCGGCGGAGATACAAATCGCCGTAGTTGGCGGAGCAGCATGTCGCGAATCTGTCGTTCTGTATTAAAGCATAGCAAAGCGGCTTCCTGTCGCTGTAGGGGAAAACAGGTTGATCAAACCCGGATCCTCGAATAAAGATCACCCTGGAAGGGGAGAATGCAAAGAAAGGTGTCGTGCAATTATTCGTGTTTGATTCGACCAATCGCCAGAGCCGTCAGCGCCACAGATGTGGGGTTGGCCATAGCCAGGTCAAGCGGGACGCTGTGGGCGTTGCGCACGTGCATCACTTGCATACGCAAGTTGGCACGGTTGATCACCTCAGCCCGGGAGGGGATCACCTTGCCCTGGGCATCAAGGATCGACTAGTTGGGGTTGAAGCCGTTCAGGTTGAAGGCCATCCTGCTGATGCCCAGACCTTGGAATGGCCATTGAATGAGCGGACCATGGATCGGGCACAGTTAGGCCAGGGTCAGGGCATGAAGAATAATTAATCAAGAAATGACCCGTTTAGGCGGTCGGGCAGTTAGCTGCACTTAACACCTCCGCAAGAAGTAGCGACAATCGGTTCAGATTCAATTGGCGATTAAGACTTGTTGCCCTTTGAATTTGTATCATTCTTGGTCGCATCGAATAATCATTACAAGTAGACATGGATCTGGTCAACAAACACGATGCATTCCCAAGGCTTGCATGGCTCCATGTTGACAGTGACAAATATATCACTAAAATGGATTAATGATAGGTGAAAATCATCCTCATTGGCCGCCAGCCGAAGCTTGTCAAGCGATGTGTCATCAACCTTTGGATAGGTAAACCGCTTGAGAGAAGCTTACCCTGCAGCGACTAGGAGGAGGTGCACACTACGGTTGGGGTGTTTCGCGGGAGTGACAGAGGCCGGCTGCAAACATATTGCGATGATTGCAGGAGGCCGAAAGCCAAAAGAACTGCCGTTGTTCCAGTGGCTCATTACGATCCTAGGCAATGTAAAGGCGGGGCTTGGTGGCGTCTGCGGAGTCTTCTTGCTGATCAGGATCCTATATGCATTGGCCAATCACGATTACGCGTACATTCGCAGATGCATCTCGTCGGCAGACAAGACCGGCAGACGACAATCGACTGCTAGCCTGATGAAAATCACAGACCAACCGACTGACATCGTCTGCGCAACGGATGGGGATTTCCCACCGCACTGTGTGGCCATGCTCCAGTCACTGTGGGAAAGCAACATAACAAGAGACCTGCGCATCTACCTGATCACTGACAACGCTGATCAGAAAGACCTTGGCATTAGGCTATCCCATCTTCATCGACTCCTACGGCCTTCAGAGGCTACCGTAATCGTCAATTGCCCTGATCGAGCCCAATTTGCCGGCTCTCGATCACTGAAATAAGCTGCGCCGGAGTCGATCTGGCTATTTCAGGAGTCCCTAATCCTAATGAGCGTGTTGCGATCAAGTCGCCTGCCATCGTGCATTTGCCGGACCGCCATGGAAGCAAGGATGACAACAGACAGTGTTTAAAGCCAGGTGCATGATCCGCCGCCAATTGGTAAGAAACCCCTGAAACTGTGCAAGCCATCGGAAAGTCATCAGGAACACCAGCAAACCGAATCATTCTGGAACTTCATTCTGCTTCGGAACAAGACGCCATGCGATCAACGTGCTGTCGATGGATGCGAGCAACTGCCATGCTCCTTCCGACGGAGCCCAAGTGCGCTGCTTGATCCGTTGGGCAAGTCCAGCAAGGCTGGCTGAGGAGATCGGCTTAGGGGCGTCATAGTGAGCAGGTATCAACTGACGTACGTCCTGCAGCTTTGATAGGGCTCCCAACCAGGCCAAGAAGGGCCCTTTAGATCGGACAAAAACGAGACGTTCCAGTACAGGAGCAAGGCCAAAAGAGATGTCGCATGCGGAATTGGCAATCAAAGAATCTGCCTCATGCTCCCAATGCTCCGACCAACGAAATGGGAATACACCGAAATGAGTAGCCGGCTGGCGATGCTCAGCTTGTGCAACGTCAGCCAGAAGTTCGGATAGATGCGGCACACTGACTGATCCTGGCTGAAAGTAATTGGCAAACAGCAGAATCCGTTTCCAGCCCTTCACACGTTGAAGCGGAGTATCGATCAGCGCCTCCGCCCCCCGATCTCGGGCATGAAACAACAAGGGTGTTGGATCGAGGGCAAAGATCGGGGGGGGCTCGCAGGAGAACGAAACTAGGGCATCGGTGACCAGAAGACTGCCGCTGTAATGATCCAAACAGGCAACTTCATGGAAGGTGCCCAGTCCAAGATTGATCGGTCCCAGCGGGATCCAGCTCAACTGATCAGGATGGGGCAGTCCATCACGAAAAAGGATCTTGGTGCGATCCGCCGGGAAGCCAAGCCAACTGGATGGGAGCTGCAGCGGGAAACTCCACTGTCGATCGCTCACCCACAGAGCGGCCCTGGGGAAGGCACGGCAGAGAGCTGGCACAGGCAACTTGTGCTCTAGCCCGGAGGAGGTGGCCAGCACGATTGAGAGCACCGGACCATGTGCATTCTCCAGGGCGTGAATGCCTCGGATCACCTCCTCGGTGGCGGCCAGGGGCGCGTACAACATCAGGCCACCCTCCACCTTCACGACCGTCATCCTGATCGGCACAGCCACATACCACACCCCGTGGAGTTGCTCGAAGCACCAGACCCGGTTGGGCACCAGCTCGCGCATCAGCGTGAGACGACGGCCATAGGGATAGAGAGGCAGCAGCGGCCACCAGGCCCATCGCTGGCTGCTGGTGTCTGCGGGGGATAGCTGGAGGCTGCTCACGTCAGGCCAGAAAGAGAAGGCTCGTGCTCATCACAACCATGCCGGCGATCACGCCGGCAATCATCTGATGGTGGGTGCCATAGCGCTGGGCGGCAGGCAGCAGTTCATCAAGGCAGATGTAGATCATCACTCCTCCCACACTGGCGAACACCACACCCATCACCAGGGGTGTGAGAACAGACCGGAGCAGAACGTAGCCGAGCAGGGCACCGAGCGGCTCGGCAAGACCGGACGCGAAGGAGAGCCAGAAGGCCAGGGCACGGTTGCCGGTGGCGTAATGCACTGGGGCTGAGATGGCCAGACCTTCCGGAATGTTATGGATGGCGATCGCCATGGCGATGCTGAACCCAAACCTTGGGTTGCTCACGGCGGCCACGAACGTCGCCAGCCCCTCGGGGAAATTGTGAATCGCGATCGCCAGGGCAGAAAAGAGGCCCATACGCAGCAGGGTGTTTCTCTCCTCGGCGCTGGCTGACTGGGATGGGTGAAGACGGAGGAGGGCGGCATCACCGTGGCTCGGAAGCACCTGGTCAAGGGCGGCCATCAGGGCGATGCCGGCGAAGAAGGCGATCGTGGTCCACACGTAGCCGGCTCTGACGCCGAGGACGGCGCTGAGGGCGGTGCGGGCCTTGGGAAAGATCTCCAGGAAGGATACCTGGATCATCACCCCGGCGGAGAAGCTCAGCGAGAGGGCGAGCAAGCGGGGATTGAAGCTGCGGTTGAGCAAACCCAGCAGACTGCCAATGCCGGTGGACAATCCGGTGAACAGCGTCAGCAGCAGGGCGAAATGAACGTGCTGATCCAGGCCCGGCAAGGCGTGTCCTCCAGTGGGCGCCAAGGCGCACTTCACATGATCGCAGCCGGCGTAGCTCCGCTGCATGACGGCTGGCAGCCGCTCGTGCCAGACAAGGGCAGAGCGGAGCCACGGGGGTTGCGGTGGTGGCGGCCAGGTCGGCGGGAAGTTGTGGGCGTTGCGCTCGTGCATCACTGAACCGACCAAAGGTTGGTCGAGGACTAGACCGCGGTTAGATCGCGGTAAGACCACGGTGAGCCCACGAAAGCAGACGCAGTAAATGCGAAAGCACTAACGAGTTACAAGGGCCAACAAGGAAAATCTATTCAGATTGAAAGCAAAATTCATGAACAAGGATCAGATCTGGGCAATGGGGTGGAGACTGCCGTTCAACGCGTAAGCATGGTGAAGCGCCGATCGGCACACATCAGTTGTGAATCATTATAGCGACTTTGCTGGTCTAAAGGGGGAACAATAGATCCCTAAATCCATAAGATTACGGATCAATACTGACCTGTCTCCGGCCACCATCACAGCCTGCTGGACTGGATAGCGAAGCGATGGCGAGTTGCTGAACACTCAGCTGTAGCTTCCCTGAACTTGCTGCCCATCCCACCAACGCCTCGCCTGGCCAAGAAAGCCAGCCCAATCGAGCCTCTCCTCCTCGGCGGCCCGAGCCACCAGAAGGGGGGCCTCCAGGCGGATCCGGGCCAGGTCGGGCTCGCTCACACCGGCGGAAAGGGCGAGCACATCGGCCATGGCCCTGCCAACCACCCGCGTGAGGTAGGCCGCGCTCAGCGCCTGAAGGGTACCGCCAACAAGCCAGGTGGCGCCATGGAACTTCACGGCGGCTGCAAGGGCCTGGGTGCTCCACTCCACCACCCCCTGGGCCAGGGCAGCCTTGCCGAGTTCGGTGGCAGCGGCCCTGAGTTGATCGGCACTCCACGGGCAATCCCAGAGCTGGGCCATCTCCCTCAGCATCAGGCCATTGGCGGCGGCCAACACCAACAGATCAAGGCTGGGCAACGGGGTGACGAGCACCCCGCCCGCCACCACCCACTGAGTGCGCCGCTGAAGCTGCTGCCACTCCCGCCGCCGCAGGCGTTCCAGATCCGCCTGCCAGAGGCCGTGCAGCGCCTCGATCCGGCGTCGAGCCGTGCGGGAGCGCAGCAGCGGGGCCTCCCGGGCCAGCCAGTCGCTCAGGGGAGCCAGGGCTGCGGGCAGGCTTTCCGCCTCCCCATCCCAAAGCAGCAGACGCTGGGGATCGGCCGCCGGCCATTGCCGCTGAAGATCAGCCCTGGCGCCCTCGCCGTCGGCTTCAGACTCCAGGGTGAGGAGCAGCCAAACCGGCTGGCCATCCGGCACAGACTCGAGCCAGCGCAATTCCGAGGCCTTCAGGGGTGTGGCCAGCGAAAAGAGCAGGACATCGGCGGCGGCGGGTCCAGCGGGCCAGCTCCAATCGGCTGGGCGGCTGCCGAGCGGCTCACCCACCTGGAGGCGCAGGAGATGGCGCCCGCGCATGGCGGCGGCCAGGCTTCCCAGACGATCCGTCTGGACCGGGGCAGGACGCTCAACCCCAACCAGGGCCAGCAGGAGTTCAGGGCTAAGCCGATCCCGCTCCAGTTGGGCCAGCTGGGAGCGGCGGACCTCCTCTCCGGCGCCATGGCCCTCAAGGGAGGTGAATCGGGGAATCAGGGCTTCACAGCGCCCGACCCAGTCCGCCAGGCTGCCAGCTCGCCACGGCGAAGGGGAGCGGCCGATGGGGGTGAGCATCCACCAACCACCGGCCAGGGCACCAAGGCCCAGCACCAAGCCCCCGCCCGGATGCAACGCATGGAGCACAGCATCGAGGGCCACCGCTCCGCCCGCC
Source organism: Cyanobium sp. (assembly GCA_044345855.1). Classification (GTDB taxonomy): domain Bacteria; phylum Cyanobacteriota; class Cyanobacteriia; order PCC-6307; family Cyanobiaceae; genus Cyanobium. The sequence goes on from JBIJAG010000017.1 coordinate 24,934, forward strand.
AGAAACAAGGCGGGACGACTCCATAACGGCAATCGTCCGAGCGCGCCCGACAGCACCGATGAAAACGGCAACGGCACGGCTGTTCGGCTCGTGCCAGGGCTGGACGGGTGGTCGGCTGGAGCGAAGCGGGACTGGTGAAGAAACTCCCTAGAGGGAGCAACAGGAGACTCGGAAGGGTGCATCGGTTCCGTCAGGGCCTGGGCTCGGAGCTCAGGCAAGGCTTCTCTAGCTCAGATGGGCCCGATCTGCTTCAAGGCTGTCGGGTGGGACACCGAACAACGCGAACGGCGCCCATAGGCTGGACGGGTCCAGGAACTAATCCATGACCCCTGGCTCCCGCCGATCGGGCATCACCTCCGTGCCGCTGCTCACATCCCGTCAGCGCGCTGAACTGGACCACTGGCTCAATCAGCTCGAGGCAAGCTCCCACTGGCACGGGCAACTCCCGGTGATGCTGCTGGAGCGTTGCTGGCTGCGGCTCATCGCGGTGCGGGTCGAGGAGCTGGCCCGGCACCTGCCACCCGATAGCAGCTGGGATGCGCCGGAACTCGTGCGCTACCGCGAGCTGGTGGAGCAAGGTCACTCCCCGCTGACCGCCGAACAGCTCTGCTGGCTGGAATTCGGCACAGAGGCCTGTCGCCAAGCCCAGCTCCGCCTCTGGGGAGCCCAGGAACGGGGCAACCAGGGCTGGACCCTGGAGAGCTACCTCCAGCTGCTGCGCAACTACCGGTGTCGCTTCGAAACCGGGGAGTCGCGTCAGCTTCCGTTGATGGTGCTGGCCCGCCGGGATGAGGGCGGCAGGGGTGCCGTTCATGAGCTGGTCTGGCTGGGGCGCGGGGAGGGAGAAGCGATGCGCCACACTTGCCCCTGATTGCAGGCTGCGGCCATGGCAGAAGACACTCCCCGCTCCATTCCCTCCCCCCGGCAGGAGGGGCAGGGCCGGAGCCCCCGCCAGGGCGACAACCGGGAACCCGGCGGCTTCCGGATTCGCCTGAGCGATAACGAGATGCAGGCTGCCCGGGCCCTGCAGGAGGCCCTCGGCCTCCGCTCCACGGTGGCCGTGCTCGGTTTTGCGCTCCGTACCCTGGCCCAGCAGCTCGAAGCGGGCCAACTCGATGAGCTGGTGGCCCAGCAGCGCGCTCAGGTCAGCGAGCGCGGGCCCGCAGTCGCGGGACGCGGCGAACGGCGTGGGCCTCGCGATGAGAACCGCGGCGGGGACGGTGGTGGCGGCAACCGGGCGCCCCGGGCCAATCCCTTCGCCAGGCCCAGCAAGCCAGTGGTGAGTGCACCCCAAGCCGAAGCTTTGGTCGAAGTAGATGCTTCTACCGAGACCGCAGCCAGCCCTGAAAGCGGCCCTGAAGCGGTTCTCGACACCCCCGAGACCAGCAGCGCGGCAAGCGCCGAAGCCCCCCCTGCAAGCGATGGTGCCTCCGCCCCTGCAGACGACGGTGACGCCACCATCGACGCCGGCGCCACCGTCGACGCCGGCGCCTGAGCCGCACCCCAATGACGACACAGCGGCCTCGGGTGCTGTCGGGGGTTCAGCCCACCGGCGCGCTCCATCTAGGCAACTGGCTGGGAGCAATCCGCAACTGGGTTGAGCTCCAGGACAGCCACGACACCTTCTTCTGCGTGGTCGATCTGCACGCCATCACCGTGCCCCACGACCCCGCACGCCTGGCCGAGGACACCCTCACCACCGCAGCCCTATACCTGGCCTGTGGCATCAATCCGCAGCGCTCCACCGTGTTCGTGCAGAGCCAGGTGAGCGCCCACAGCGAACTCTGCTGGCTGCTCAATTGCGTGACGCCACTCAACTGGCTGGAGCGGATGATCCAGTTCAAGGAGAAGGCGCTGAAGCAGGGGGCCGATGTGTCGACCGGGCTGCTTGATTACCCGGTGTTGATGGCCGCCGACATCCTTCTCTATGACGCCGATCGGGTGCCGGTGGGGGAAGACCAGAAACAGCACCTCGAACTGGCGCGCGACATCGCTCAGCAGCGCATCAACGCCCGCTTCGGGCCGAATGGGGCCGATGGGGAGCCCCTGCCCCTGCTCAAGGTGCCCGAGCCCCTGATCCTCCGCGAGGGCGCCCGGGTGATGAGCCTCACGGACGGCCGCAGCAAAATGAGCAAGAGCGATCCGAATGAAGGCTCCCGCATCACCCTGCTGGATCCACCCGACCTGATCACCAAAAAGATCAAGCGGGCCAAGACGGATCCCGTGATGGGTCTTGAGTTCGGCAACCCCGAACGCCCCGAGGCCGACAATCTCCTGAGCCTCTATGCCCTGCTCAGCGGAAGGAGCCGGGACAGCGCCGCCTCCGAATGCGCCTCCATGGGTTGGGGGGCCTTCAAGCCGCTGCTCGCGGAGGCCACGGTGGAGGCGCTGCGGCCCGTGCAGGAGCGCTATGCCGATCTGCGCCACGATCCGGCCACCCTGCTGGCAGTGCTGGCGGAAGGCCGCGAAAGGGCCCGCATCGTGGCCGATGAAACCCTGCAGCGAGTACGGCAAGCCCTGGGTTTTTTGCAGCCGATCGGTCCTGACGCCTGAATCATTGGCGCTGCATGGATCAGCCAAACTGATGTTTCAGGCCCCGTCTGGAAACACTGACAGAGAGGATCCGTTTTCACTGCCGGTCGCTGGAACTTCCTGCTGTCCACAGCGATCCCACCGCTTAGGAACGCAACACTTCTTCTCATCAGCACAGATCAGCCCGTTTGTCCAGATCAGCGTGAGGGGGGTGGGCGGCACTGCAGGCCTGCCGTCAAGGTTGCATCCAACCCGGTTGTCGTTTGCCCTTGCTGTCCCGCCTGCCTGCCTCCTCCCTTTGCCGTTCCAAAACGCCGCTGAAGGGTCCACTCTGCTCCGTAGCGCTGCTGGTGGCCCTGCCTCTGGTGATCGGCGAGCTTCCAAGCTCCCAACGGGTGAGGAGCCTCCAACCGGCCAGCCTCCGCGGCGTACCGACGGCCGACGCCGCTCTCCCCCCCATCAGCCTGCCCCCGACGGGCCGCATCCAGGCAGAGCAGCTGGCCTTTGGATCGGCCGGGCCAGGTTTCTACCGGATCACACCGGAACGGCGGGCCCTGCTGAACACGATCCGGTTTGCCGAAGGAACCTGGACCAATGGACGGGGTGATGGCTATCGGATGCTCTACGGCGGAGGCCAGTTCAGCGACATGGCCCGCCATCCCGATTTCGTGGTCACGAGCGGTTATAGCAGTGCCGCCGCCGGTGCCTACCAGTTCCTGCCGGCCACCTGGAATGAGGCAGCCCGTCGGCTGAGATTGCCCGATTTTCAACCCGCTAGCCAGGACCAGGCGGCCCTCTACCTGATGGAGAAGCGGGGAGCCCTGGCCCGATTTGATCGCCAGGGCTTCAGTCACGATGTGCTGGCCCTGCTTGCCCAGGAATGGGCTTCGCTCCCAACTCTCCAGGGCGCCAGTTTTTACGGGCAGCCGGTGAAGGGGATGGAGGAATTGCGGCGCTTCTACAGTGAAGATCTAGCCCGTCAGCGCATCAAGACGGTCTGAGGAAACTGGGTGGCTCAGGGTTCGCGGTAGACAACCCGGCCCCGCTCATCGTTGCCCACATCCAGCAGATGCTCACCCAGAAGGCGGTCAATCTCGCCTCTCACCTGAGCACTGCCGGCGCCGGCGGGGAGTTCCAGTTCGATCAGGGCATCGTTGAGGCTGAATCCATCCCGGCCGCTGGTCCGGGCCAGCCGCAGCAACTGACGTTCCAGCGACGGCAGCCCTGGACCATCCAGCGCTGCTGGGGCCCCCGGACCCGCCAGACGGTTCGCCTCCTCAACCATGCCTGGAATCAGAAAAAGATCCACCATCTGCCCGATGCCCACCAGTCCAAGGCTCATCAGCCAGATTCCACCGCTGACGGGCTTGCGGCAATAGAAGCGATGGATGCCGAAGAGGCCGAACAGGCCCATCGCCCAGAACACATAGGTGAGCCCCACGCTGCGACGCTCCTGCCGCAGCAAACCCAGGGCCGCTGAAGGGGAGGGGAGACGAGTGATCAAGGCAGCGCAGAAGCACGGCCTGGATTCTCCTGCTTAGGATCGCTGTTCTGTGTGTCGGATTCCCGTGCCTGCTGCCGCCTCCACCAGCAACAGCTCCGAGCTGGCGCCGGCCGGCAGTTGCACCACGGCTAGCTCGGGCCATCAGGCCAGCGATTCAACCCGGCAGGAAGGGGCGATTGCCGCGCCGCTTGTTCTGCCGAAAACCAGCGAAAGCCCCAAGCTGCTGCGCATCCGCCACTCGATGAGCCACGTGCTGGCCATGGCGGTCCAGAAGTTGTTCCCCAAGGCCCAGGTCACGATCGGTCCCTGGACCGAGGCCGGGTTCTACTACGACTTCGACAGCCCCGATCCCTTCACCGAAGCCGACCTGAAGGCGATCAAGAAGGAGATGATCCGGATCATCAATAAAAAGCTGCCGCTCGAGCGCCAGGAGGTGAGCCGCGCCGAGGCCGAGGCGAAGATCAAGGCCCAGAACGAGCCCTACAAGCTGGAGATTCTGGCCGGCATCCACGAACCCATCAGCCTTTACACCCTCGGTGAGGACTGGTGGGACCTCTGCGCCGGCCCCCACGTAGCCAACACCAGCGAGCTCAACGCCAAGGCCTTCGAGCTTGAAAGCGTGGCCGGCGCCTACTGGCGCGGCGATGAGACCAGGGCCCAACTGCAGCGGATCTACGGCACCGCCTGGGAAACCCCGGAGCAGCTAGCGGAACACCAGCGCCGCAAACAGGAGGCCCTGCGCCGCGACCACCGCCGCCTCGGCACCGACCTGCACCTGTTCTCGATTGAGGATGAGGCCGGCGCCGGCCTGGTGTTCTGGCATCCCCGCGGCGCCCGCATGCGCCTGCTGATCGAGGACTTCTGGCGCCAAGCCCATTTCGAGGCCGGCTACGACCTCCTCTACACCCCCCACGTGGCCGATATCAGCCTCTGGAAAACCTCCGGGCATTTGGATTTCTACCGAGAGTCGATGTTCGGGCCGATGCAGGTCGACGAGCGGGAATACCAGCTCAAGCCGATGAACTGCCCCTTCCATGTGCTCACCTACGCCAGCACGCTCCGCAGCTACCGGGAGCTGCCGATCCGCTGGGCCGAGCTGGGCACCGTGTATCGGTATGAGCGGCCCGGCGTGATGCACGGGCTGATGCGGGTGCGCGGCTTCACCCAGGACGACGCCCACGTGTTCTGCCTGCCGGAGCAGATCACAGGTGAAATCCTGGCGATCCTCGATCTCACCGAGCAGATCCTCTCCACCTTCGATTTCCGCAGCTACGAAATCAACCTCTCCACGCGTCCCGAGAAATCGATCGGCGACGACGCGGTGTGGGACCTCGCCACCCAGGGCCTGATCGAAGCCCTCGATCGCAAGGGGTGGGCCTACAAGGTGGATGAGGGCGGCGGTGCCTTCTACGGCCCGAAGATCGACCTCAAGATCGAGGATGCCATCGGCCGGATGTGGCAGTGCTCCACGATCCAGCTCGATTTCAATTTGCCGGAGCGCTTCGCCCTCGAGTACGTGGCCGCCGACGGCACGCGCCAGCGTCCAATCATGATCCACCGAGCCATCTTCGGCTCCCTGGAACGGTTCTTCGGGATCATGACCGAGAACTACGCCGGCGATTTCCCCTTCTGGCTGGCCCCCGAGCAAATCCGCCTGCTGCCTGTCACCGATGAGGTGCTGCCCTGGGCCGAGGAGCTGCTTGCCCGGCTGCGGACCGCCGGGGTGCGGGCCAGTCTGGAGCGGAGCGGTGAGCGACTCGGCAAGCTGATCCGCAATGGCGAAACGATGAAGATCCCCGTGTTGGCGGTGATCGGTGCCAAGGAGGCGGAAGCGCGAGGCGCCAGCCTGCGCAGCCGAGCGGATGGGGATCTGGGTCTGGTGGGCGCTGAGGCACTGCTGTTGGCGGCGGCGGCGGCCAACGGCCAGCGGGCCGCCTCCCTGGGACTGGAGCCCGCGGGGGCGGGAGCTGCCTGATCGCCTCCTGAGTGGGCCATCGAACCGGCACGGAACCGGGCGATCTCTGACCTGCCGCGAGGGGAACGGCCAGACTGGAGTCCCTGCCTGAAGTGCCATGGCGACCCTGCTGGCCGGTGACATCGGCGGCACCAAGACCTTGCTGAGCCTGTATTCAGCCGGCGGATCCCACCCCGAGCTGCTGGTGCAGGAGCGCTACGCCTCGGCCGACTGGAACGACCTGGGGCCGATGGTGATCCACTTCCTCCACGATGGTCCTGGGCAGGAACATCCCCGGCCGGAAGCTGCCTGCCTCGCCGTGGCGGGCCCGGTGCAGGGAGGGAGGGCGCAGCTCACCAATCTTCCCTGGCTCCTGGATGAGGCCGCCCTGGCTCAGGCCTGCGGCCTGGCCAGCGTGGAGCTGGTAAACGACTTCGCCGTGCTGATCTATGGCCTGCCCCACCTACAGCCCCCCCAGCTGGCCCAAGTGCGTGCCGGTGAAGTCGTGGGATCGGCACCCTTGTTGGTGCTGGGGGCCGGCACCGGCCTCGGGGTGGCCTTCGGCATCCCCACCGCCACGGGGCTGCAGGCGGTCGCCAGCGAGGCGGCCCATGGCGAATTCGCGCCCCGCAGCGCCGCCGAGTGGGAGCTGCGGGAGTGGCTCCGTGAGGATCTGGGGTTGAACCGCGTTTCGATCGAGCGGGTGGTAAGCGGCACGGGCCTGGGCCATGTGGCCCGTTGGCTGCTGGCCTGCCGATCCGGGGAAGCCTCCCATCCCCTGGACAGCGAGGCCCGGCGCTGGGAAGCGGGCGACAGCGGCGCCGACCTGCCGGCGGCAGTAGCCGGGGCGGCAGCCGGAGGCGACCCCCTGGCCCGGGAAGCCCTCGATCTTTGGCTCGGTGCCTATGGAGCCGTGACGGGCGACCTGGCCTTGGCCTGCCTCAGCCGCGGCGGCATCTGGCTGGCGGGTGGCACTGCCGCCAAGCTGCTCGATGGCCTGCGTTCTCGGGCCTTCAGCCAGGCCTTCCTGGCCAAGGGTCGGCTCGCATCCACCCTCGGCGGCATTCCGATCCGGGCGATCACGGATCCGGCCGTCGGCAGCTTCAGCGCCGCCTGCCGGGCCCGGGCGCTGCTCGGTTAAGTGCATCCGCCGTCGCTGCCGGCGGATGGGGGGGCCACCGGCTGCGAGAGTGGTTGTAGTCAGATTGATGAAATGGTGCGTCCCCGGATCGGCCAGGGTGTCGTGGTGGATGTGCCCGCAACAACTGCCAACATCGGCCCGGGCTTTGACTGCCTCGGTGCCGCCCTGGACCTCAGCAACCGTTTCGAGCTGCGGGTGATCGAGGGGGGAGGCGAACGCTTCGACCTGATCATTCAGGGGAGCGAAGGCAGCCATCTCAGGGGCGGCCCTGACAACCTCGTGTACCGCTCGGCGCAACGGGTATGGCGGGAAGCCGGTGAGGAGCCGGTGGCGCTGGAGGCCAGGGTGCAGCTGGCTGTGCCGCCGGCGCGGGGCCTGGGCAGCAGCGCCACGGCCATCGTGGCGGGCCTGATGGGCGCCAACGCTCTGGTGGGCGAACCCCTGAGCCAAGAAAAACTCCTGGAACTCGCCATCGACATTGAGGGCCACCCCGACAATGTGGTTCCCTCCCTGGTCGGTGGGCTCTGCATGACGGCTCGGGCGGCCTCCCACCGCTGGCGGGTGGTGCGTTGCGAATGGGCCCCCTCGGTGAAGGCCGTGGTGGCGATCCCGGCGATCCGGCTGAGCACCAGCGAGGCACGACGGGCGATGCCCCGCAGCATCCCGATCCCCGATGCGGTGCTCAACCTCGGCGCCCTCACCCTGCTGCTCCAAGGGCTGCGCAGCGGCAATGGTGACCTGATCGCCGACGGCCTGCATGACCGCATCCACGAGCCCTACCGCTGGGGACTGATCCAGGGAGGTCGGGCCGTGCGCGAAGCCGCCCTGGAGGCCGGGGCCTGGGGCTGCGTGATCAGCGGCGCCGGCCCGACCCTGCTGGCCCTGGCCGGGCCCTCGGTGGCCCAAGCCGTGAGCGATGCGATGGTGAAGGCCTGGGAGGCGGAGGGCGTGCCGAGCAGCGGGGCCGTGCTGGACATCCAGATGAACGGCAGCCGCTGGGAACCGCTCCCCAGTCGAACCCAATAGGCATAGCTGATGAGTAGATTTACCCAGTCGTTCAATTCCGACATCGCCCGGGGGGCCGGTGCCCCCGATCGATCGGGCTGGCATTCTCAAGACGACCGCGTGAGGTCCCCGATCCGATCGGCCTCGCTCACGCTCCGCGCAGGCACCAAGGGTTAGGTGCCAGTCCAGCCCGACACCTGCGGTCCCTGAACCCTTCCATAACCCTGCTCCCCCTTCGATCCCGCCTGTGATGGACGCCACCCTGCCCCTCTCGGCCGCGTCCCTCCCGGTTGAGGGGAGCGCAACTTTTCCCTGGCTCAGCCTGATCGTGCTGCTGCCGGCGGCGGCGGCCCTGATCATGCCTCTGCTCCCCGGCGACGGCGACGATCCCCGGCTACCCCGCACGGTGGCCCTGGTGACTCTGCTGGCCGATTTCGGCCTGATGCTTTGGGTATTCGCCCGCCATTTCGATGGCGCCTCCAGCCAGCTGCAGCTGGTGGAGCGCTTCGCCTGGGTACCCACCATCGGGCTGGAATGGTCGTTGGCCACCGATGGCCTCTCGGCGCCGCTTGTGGTGCTCAGCGGTCTGGTGACGCTGTTGGCGGTAGCCGCCAGCTGGAACGTGGCGCGCAAGACCCGTCTGTATTTCGGCCTGCTGCTCCTGCAGGCCTCGGCCCAGGCCCTGGTGTTCCTATCCCAGGATTTCCTGCTCTTCTTCCTGGCCTGGGAACTGGAGTTGGTGCCCGTCTACCTGCTGATCGCCATCTGGGGCGGTACCCAGCGCCAGTACGCCGCCACCAAATTCATCCTCTACACAGCCACCGCCTCGCTGCTGATCCTGATCAGCGGCCTGGCCCTGGCCCTCTCCGGCGACCACTTCACCCTCAACCTCAGCGAGCTGGCCGCCCGTTCCGCCGGCGGCAGCTTCGGGCTCCTCTGTTATTTGGGCTTCCTGGTGGGCTTCGGCGTGAAGCTGCCGATTTTCCCGCTCCACACCTGGCTGCCCGATGCCCACGGTGAGGCCAACGCGCCGGTGTCCATGCTGCTGGCGGGGGTGTTGCTCAAAATGGGGGGCTATGCCCTGCTGCGCTTCAACGTGCAGATGCTGCCGGAGGCCCACCTTGTGCTAGCGCCGGCCTTGATCGTGCTGGGCATCGTGAACATCATCTATGGCGCCCTCAATGCCTTCGCCCAGGACAACGTGAAACGGCGGATCGCCTGCAGCTCGGTGAGCCACATGGGCTTCGTGCTGCTGGGCATCGGGGCCGTCGACGCGCTCGGGATCAGCGGCGCCATGCTCCAGATGGTGAGCCATGGCCTCATCGCCGCCGCCATGTTCTTCGTGACCGGCGTGTTCTACGAACGCACCAAGACCCTCTCCATCCCGAACATGGGGGGCCTGGCCAAGGTGTTGCCGATCACCTTCGCCTTCTTCCTGGCGAGCTCCCTGGCCTCGCTAGCCCTGCCGGGCATGAGCGGCTTCGTGAGCGAGATCACAGTGTTCCTTGGCATCACCTCCAACGCCAGCTTCACCACCGGCTTTCGGGTGATCACGATCGTGCTGGCAGCCATCGGCCTGGTGCTCACACCGGTCTACCTGCTGTCGCTCTGCCGACGCGTGTTCTTCGGACCCCGCATCCCGGCCCTGGCGAAGGTGGGGGACATGAATCCTCGTGAGGCGGTGATCGGCCTGAGCCTGCTGGTGCCCACTCTGGTGATCGGCTTCTGGCCGCGCCTGGCCATCAACCTCTACGAGGCCAGCACCACCGCCCTGGCCACAAGCCTGGCCAGCCAGGCCCAGGTTGCCCTCGGCCGGATGCCCGCCTTCGGCTGATTCACGCCGGGGCCGCTGCTGCGCTGGAATGGACTCCAGCGATCAACGGCCTGTCGATGACCCAAACCCCCAGCGCCGTGAGCCCGGACTTGTCCTTATCCGCCATCCCCGCCCTGCTGGCCGGAGAGGGCCTGCCCGAATTCGCGGCGATCACGCCCGATCAGGTCAAGAAGCACATTCCGGTACTGCTGGAAGACCTCCACACCAGCCTGGGGGCCATCGAAGGGCAGCTGGAGGAGGCCCTGGCGGCGGGTAAGCCGCTCGCCTGGAACATCGTGATGGATCCGCTCCACCGGCTGGGGGAGCGGCTGCGCTGGAGCTGGGGGGTGGTGAGCCACCTCAATGGCGTCTGTAACAACACCGAACTGCGCGAAGCCCACGCCAGCCAGCAGGCGGCCGTGGTGGCCTTCGGTAACCGGGCCGGCCAGAGCACGGTGATTCACCGTGCTCTGAAACGGCTGGATCAGCAGGGTGGCCTCGATGCCACCCAGCAGCGCATCCTGGCCGCCGAGCTGCGGGACATGGAGCTGCGAGGCGTGGGCCTCGAAGGTGAACAGCGCCAGGCCTTCAATGCCGCCAGCCAGGAGCTGGCCGAACTCTCCACCCGCTTCGGCAACCAGGTGCTCGATGCCACCAACGCCTGGACCCTGAAGCTGAGCGACCCGGCCGAGGTGGAGGGTCTGCCCGAGAGCCTGCGGGGCCTGCTGGTCGAAGCGGCTCGCCAGAAGGGAGAGGAGGAGGCCACCGCCGAGGCTGGGCCCTGGCTGCTCGGCCTCGACTTCCCCCGCTACGGGCCCTTCCTGCAGTACAGCCGGCGCCGCGACCTTCGCGAGCGCCTCTACCGGGCCTACGTGAGCAGGGCCTCCGGTGTCGGTGAAGACGGCAGCGACAACGGTCCGCTGATCGAACGGATCCTCACCCTGCGCCAGGAGCAGGCCAGACGCCTTGGCTACGCCAACTGGGCCGAGGTGAGCCTGGCCTCGAAGATGGCCGGCTCCGAGGCCGAGGTGGAACGGCTGCTCGAAGACCTGCGCCAGGCCGCCTACCCCGCCGCCCAGCGCGAACTGGACGAGCTGCGGGCCTGTGCGCAAAGCTCAGGAGCCCCGGAAGCTGCGGAACTCAAGCCTTGGGATGTGAGCTTCTGGGCCGAACGGTTGCGCCAGGAGCGCTTTGAGCTCGACAGCGAGGCGCTGCGGCCCTGGTTCCCCCTGCCCCAGGTGCTGGAGGGACTGTTCGGCCTGTGCGATCGCCTCTTCGGTATCACGATCGTGGCCGCCGATGGTGAGGCGCCGGTGTGGCACACCGACGTGCGCTTCTTCCGCGTCAACGACGCCGCCGATGGCCAGCCCCTGGCCGCCTTCTACCTCGACCCCTACAGCCGCCCCGGCAGCAAGCGCGGCGGGGCCTGGATGGATGAATGCCTGGTGCGACAGCGGCGCCCGGATGGCAGCCCCGTGCTGCCTGTGGCTTACCTGGTCTGCAACCAGAGTCCGCCGGTGGGGGATACCCCAAGCCTGATGACCTTCGCGGAAGTGGAAACCCTCTTCCACGAATTCGGCCACGGCTTGCACCACATGCTCACCACCGTGGAGCGGCCCCAGGCCGCGGGGATCAACAACGTGGAGTGGGATGCGGTGGAACTGCCCAGCCAGTTCATGGAGAACTGGTGCTACGACCGCGCCACCCTGCTGGGCATGGCCCGCCACTGGCAGAGCGGTGAGCCGCTGCCGGAGGTGGAATTCGAGAAGCTCCTGGCCGCCCGCACCTTCCTGGGGGGCGCCGCCACCCTGCGCCAGGTGCACTTCGCCCTCACCGACCTGAAGCTCCACAGCGAGTGGGCGCCGGGATCGGGCGTTTCCCCAGAGGGTCTGCGCCGCCGCATCGCCGCCACCACCACGGTGCTGGAACCCCTGCCGGAGGACGCCATGCTCTGCAGCTTCAGCCACATCTTCGCCGGGGGCTATTCGGCGGGGTACTACTCCTACAAATGGGCCGAAGTGCTCAGCGCCGATGCCTTCAGCGCCTTCGAGGAGGTGGACCTGGGCAACGAGGAGGCGATCCGAGCCACCGGCCGCCGCTTCCGCGACACCGTGCTCAGCCAGGGCGGCAGCCGCCACCCCGCCGAGGTGTTCGAGGCCTTCCGGGGCCGCCCCCCCTCGGCCGAGGCCCTGATTCGCCACTCCGGACTGGCGCCGGCCTGATCCGGCTGGAGCGCCATCGCAATGCGGCAGAACGGCGAGGGCCTGGAGGGGGTGGAATGGGGCAACGCCTGGGACCTGCGGGACCCGAGCCAGCCTCACACCAACTGGTTCGTGGGAGATCACCCGGCCATCCCGCGTGACGGCCTGCGCTTCCTGCAGCACGGCGATCCCCTCACAGGGTCGGGAGCCAACGGTGCGATCCCATCGCCTGCCCATCCGGTTAGCCACCTCTGCCTGAAATGGTTCCAGCACCATCCAGACGATGACCCCGCCTGGGGCGCTTCCAAACCGAGCAGCACCGGCCGCACCCTTTCACTGCTGGCCGCTCCCGGAGCATTCGCGCTGACGTTCCGCCGCGGCGAGCGCCAGCTGGACCTGGTGCTGGAGCAGGCCGGCGACTTCGTGCTGTGGGCCGAGGGGCTGGAGCACAGCTGGCGGGTGCTGGCCCCCTCCACCGTGCTCACGGTGCGTTGGAGCCCCTTGACGCCCTGAGGGGAACAGCAGTTACCCCCGGATCGCCGGCCGAATCGGCAGAGGCCCAGCAACGGATCGTCCAAGGCGCAGCAACGCAAGTCCCCTACAGCTCCGTGCTGGGGTCCCAGGATTTCGCCGTGGTTCTGTCGTGGCCGGGGAATGCTCCCTCCAGCCCAGCGATGGGCCGCCCCCGTCCGGGGCTGCACCGTTCACCGAGCAACCCCCATGTCCCAAGCGCACCATCCCCTGGTCGAGGCGGCCCTCCTGCTGGATCGCTCGATCCGCCTCTTCCTCACCAGCGACGAAGGCCTCCATGCCGAAACCTGGATCCTGGCCGTGGCGCGCCTGGCCGGAACCGAGCTGCAGCGTTCGATCCTCTCTGAGGCAACCCAGGATGACGAAGAAGGTGGCGGCCGGCGCTTCTGGAGCCGGCGCCCCCGGCTCGCTCAAGCCAGCGGCGATGCGCAGGGACAACGCCTGGTGGCTGTGCTGCTGGCCACCCTGGCCCAGCTCGGGGAGCCCCTGGCGGAGGAGGCGATCATCTGCCCGAGCGAAGGCAGTGCCGGCGCCCTGCTGAGCCTGGAGCAGACCCGCGAGCGGCTCGGAACCCTGGTGGCCGCCTGCGCTCGAAGCCATGGGTTGGGGGCGGTGGAGATGGCTGAGGCCCTCACCATTGCCACCGCCCTGGCCTTGCACCAGTGCCGCGATCTGGTGCCGCTGACGCGAGGGGCTGGTCTGGCGGTGACGGGATTGGTGGAGGGCGCCAAGACAGCCCAGCCGATGGCGGCGGCGGCCTGAGAGAGGAAACGCGCGAAGAGCCGCATCTCTGACGGGCGATCCGGCACAGCCGCGCGTGTCGACGGGTGGATGGGCCGCAGGGCTCGATGAGCGGGCAACCACCCGCGGTCGGGTGGGTTGATGGGGCCAGCCTGGTTCGGGCACAACGCCCCGGCGATCAGGGCCGCAGCAGTTCCGCCACCACCGGATCGAGGGAGCCCGGCTCGGCCATCAACAGGTTGTGCCAGAACACCGGCAACGGATGGCTGGGGCCCACCGGCAACACCGCCTCCCAGCCCGGGAACACGGTGAGGTCGGTGGGGCAATAGAAGCTGCAGCACTCGATCTGGCGCAGGGGTTCGATATCTCGGGCCAAGCGCCGCAACAGGTCGCTGCCGGGTTTCATATCGGCGATGCCGGCCAGGGCCATGCGGGGCCAGGGCACGGCGGCCAGGGTGCCCCGCTGCGGACTGGCCACGCTCAAAAAGCGGCGGGTGCGGCGATGGCCGCCCCCCAGCTGGATCCAGGTGCGGCCGATCACCCCCCCCATCGAGAACCCCATCAAATCCACCGGCTGCTCCGTTCCGAAGGCCGCCTCGATGTGACTGCCGAGCATGGCGGCCAGATCCTCCAAGGGCACCGAGCCCAGGGCGTGGGGCAGGTGGGGCACCAGCAGGGGGGAGCGGCGGCCCGCCAGGCGGCGGCGGAGGGTGTCGAACACGCGCGGGGTATCGAACAGGCCGTGCACCAGCACCAGGGGCGTGGAGGGAGCCGGCTCGGGGGTTGGGCCCATCGGGGATTCAGAGCGGCAGCGAACGGTGGGTGAAGGCGCGGGCGCCGGAGGCGTAATCGGCGGCGATGTGGCCCTGGCCCCGCAGGCGGTAGCGGTAGGTGACCAGGCCCTCCAGCCCCACCGGTCCGCGGGGCGGCAAGGTCTGGGTGCTGATCCCCACCTCGGCACCGAAGCCGTAGCGGAAGCCATCGGCGAAGCGGGTGGAACAGTTCAGATACACGCCGGCGCTGTCGACGCCCGCCAGGAAACAGTCCGCCGCCAGCGGATCGGTGGTGCAGATCCCGTCGGTGTGGCGAGAGCCGTAACGACGGATGTGCTCAAGGGCCTGCTCCAGATCGTCCACCACCCGCACACTGAGGATGAGGTCGGAATATTCGGTTGCCCAGTCGTCGTGGTTGGCGGCGTGGGGCACCCCGAGGGCGCAGGCGGCCGGATCGCCGCGCAGTTCCACACCGGCGGCGGCGAAGGCGGGCACGGCCCGCTCCAGGAAGGCAGGGGCCACGGAGCGATGCACCAGCAGGCTTTCGATCGCGTTGCAGGCCGCCGGGTACTGGATCTTGCTGTCGATCGCCAGCCGCAGGGCCTGCTCCAGGTCGGCGGCCGCATCCACATAGAGATGACAGATGCCGTCGGCATGGCCCAGCACCGGAATGCGGGTGTGGTCCTGGATGAAGCGCACCAGCTGGTTGGAGCCGCGGGGAATGATCAGATCCACCAGGCCATCGAGCTTCAGCAAGGCCAAACTTTCCGCTCGGGAGGTGAGCAGCTCCAAGGCCAGCGGATCCACCGCGCTGGCGGCCAGGCCCCGCTGCAGGGCGGCATGGATGGCCGCACAGCTGCGACTGGCCTCGCGGCCCCCCTTGAGCAGGGCGCCGTTGCCGGAGCGAATGGCGAGCGAAGCAATCTGCATCACCGCATCGGGCCGCGCCTCGAAGATCACGCCCACCAGCCCGAGCGGCACGCTGAGTCGCTCCAGCACCAGCCCTTCATCGAGTTCGGTGTGGAGCTGGCGGCGACCGAGGGGGTCGTCGAGGGCGGCCACCTGTCGCACCCCCTCGATGGCGCCATCAAGCTTGGCGGCATCGAGCTTGAGGCGGGCCACCAGGGGTGCGGCCAGGCCATCGGCGGCGGCGGCCTCCAGATCGGCACGGTTCGCCGCCAGGATCGCCTCCCGATCGGCAGCGAGGGCATCGGCCATGGCCAGCAGGGCGCCGCGGCGCTCGGCGTCACTGGTCTGGGCCAGCCCGGTGGCGGCCCGCCGCACCGCCGCCGCCCGGGCCAACAGCTCAGGCGAGGGCTCGGGAACGGCAGCCTCGGAGGGCAGAGATGTGGGGGAAACAGCCATCCCCCCATCATCCGACCCGCCCGGCGACAGCGAGAGCCGTGGGGACCGAACCCGACAAAGGACCGGGGCAAAGGGCCTGAGATGGCACGCCGCCAGACCCGGCGGCGCAGAAAGTCAGCCGCTGGATGGCCAGCCGGTTCTGCCCATGAGTCTCCTAGCCGAAACGCTCCAGCGCCAACCGGGCCGCCCCGAGCCGGCCGGCGCCGTTGCCGAGGGCGCAGCGCCGAATCACCAGACCCTCGCGACTCTCCGGCAGCACCCGCTGCTCCACCTCGCGCCACACCGCCGGTAGGAAGTGGTCGATCGCGGCGCTCAACCCTCCC
Source organism: Cyanobium sp. (assembly GCA_044345855.1). Lineage (GTDB taxonomy): Bacteria > Cyanobacteriota > Cyanobacteriia > PCC-6307 > Cyanobiaceae > Cyanobium. The sequence continues at coordinate 40,817 of JBIJAG010000017.1, forward strand.
CCGAGCAGCACCAGGCGGGGGCTGAGCACATAGAGCAGTGAACTGAGGCCCTGGCCGAGCCTCTGGCCATAGCGCTCCCATACTGAGCGGGCCTCCGCATCGCCGGCGCTGGCCCGGCGATCCAGCTCGGCCGGATCCAACGGACTGAGCTGGACGAGGGCCCCGATGCTGCAGTACTGCTCCAGTGAGCCGCGGTTGCCGCTGTGGCAGGGCGGACCCTCTGGGTCCACCCCGATGAGGCCGAGTTCAGCGCCGGCTCCGTCGGGGCCGGTGAACAGCGCCCCGTTGATCAGCACGCCACCGCCCACGCCGGTGCCCAGGGTGAGCAGGATCGTGTCGGGACAATCCACAGCGGCGCCCCGCCAGGCCTCGCCCAACAGGGCGCAGTTGGCATCGTTGGCCAGCACCACGGGACGCTCCAGCTGGGGTTCGAGCCAGTCGGCCAGAGGAATGCGGCGCCAAAGCGGCAGGTTGATCGCCAGCCGCGCGATGCGCCCGTCGCGATCGGTCGGGCCCGGCAGGCCGATCCCCACCCGGTCGGCCCGGCGCTCCGGATCAAGGGCTGCCACCGCCTCCACCACCGACTGACAAACCGCCCCCGGCACCTGGGGCTGGGGCGTAGGCAGGTCGAGCTCGGCGATCAGGTTTCCCTGCCGGTCGAAGCGGCCGAGCTTGATGGCGGTGCCGCCGATGTCGATGCCGATCAGCTGCGCACCAATGCGCTCAGCCGAGGAAGGGGAAACGGTGGACAAGACGGGGAAGGCGAACGCTGGCCGGGCACCAGTGCCGCGACTCGAAAGCCTGAAACTAAAGCCCGCTGCCCGGGAGCCGACATGGACCGAGCAAACACCAAGACAGCAGCAGCCACAAACCGGTTCGGGCCGGCCAATCATGGCGACCCAATCAACGATGCAGCCTAATTCAGGCCAATTCTGTGGCCTTCCTGCCCTATGGCCGAGCTAGCCGTTGAGCTGACAGTCCCCCAGTTCCAATCAGCACGGCAACGCCGCAACGACCAGGCTCAACGATCTCCTTGATGCCTGAAAACATGATGCCTGGAAACAGTGGGCTGCCCAACAGAAATCGCTTCTTTGTCTTGAATGTTGGTCCAGCTGCACCACCGAACCCTTGCCCGTTCCTCGCCCCAGTTTCCTCCAAAGGGCCTGCCTGTTGTTCTCGCTGGCTGTTGCCCAGCTGCTGCTCCTGCTCCTGCAACCCAACCCAGCCCTGGCGGCGGACCGGTGCCCGCCCTCCATGGTGCTGATCCCCGGTGACAGCACCCGCATCGGCGCCGGTGCCCAGCTGCCCGAGGAACAGCCGATTCGCAGCCTGCGGATCAGCCCTTTCTACCTCGACCGCACAGAGGTCAGCAATGACCGTTTCGCGGCCTTCGTGGCAGCCACCGGCTATGTCACGGTCGCTGAACGCCCCCTGACGGTCGAACAGTTACCCGAGCTGTAGGCCAACGAGCGGGCCCCGGGTTCGCTGGTGTTCCAGCCCGTGAGCGGCAGCGGGCCAATCGAGGAGCTCAGCTGGTGGCACTGGGTTCCCGGTGCGTACTGGCGCCATCCCGAGGGCCCCGGCAGCGACCTGGCCGGGCGGGGCCAGCACCCGGTGGTGCAGGTGGCCTACGAGGACGCCGAGGCCTTCGCCCGCTGGGCCGGTGGGTTACTGCCGAGCGAAGCCCAGTGGGAATTCGCGGCCCGAGGCGGCCTGAAAAATCAGATCTTTGCCTGGGGTAACACCTGGAATCCCCATCGAGCCAACACCTGGCAGGGCACGTTTCCACGCAGCAACCCGTGGGCCACGAGCCCCTCGCTGATGGCAGCGATCCGATGGTCAGCAGCGAAGCGGCAACGTGCGATCCGCGTGATCCTGGCGTGGCCAAGCATGTGATCAAGGGGGGCTCGTTCCTCTGCTCCGAGACCTACTGCAGCCGCTACCGGCCGGCGGCCCGGGAGGCCCAGAGCCCCGACACCGGCACCTCCCACATCGGCTTCCGCCTGGCGGCCCCCATCGCAGCTTCAGCTGCCACCACCCTCAACACCGCCCTCCCCCTTCGTGGCTGATCCCCACTCCAACCGCCTGTTCACCGGGCTCCGCGCCATCCGCGACTGGTTCGGGGCGAGCGAAGGCCCCGGCCTGTTGTCCCGTTTCATTCCCCGCCTCGGAGCCCTGGCACTGGTGGCGCTGCTGGTGGGTTGGCAGGCGGGCTGGGCGCCCGTGTTGGCGCAAACGATCACCGGCACCCTCGGTGCCCCCGATGCCACCACCACGATCCGTGGCAACCAATTGCCAGCGCCGGGCGAGTGAGCCAGTCAGCGAGTGAGCCAGTCAGCGAGTGAGCCAGTCAGCGAGTGACCAGTGAATGAGTAGTTCTAGAACCGGAAAAACACCCGCAGTTGCGTCTGCCAGGAGCCCTGGGTGTCGACCGAGGCCTCCAGGTTGAGCTGCTCGGACGCCTTGTAGTTCACCGTCACCTGGGGGGGGATGTCGGAGCGGTTGGGAGCGGCCAGCACGGAGGTGCTGATGCGGTCGGTGAGGTCGTAGCCGATCTCAGAGCCGAGCACCAGCTGGGGCGGCACCCTGCGGGAGCGCTGCTGCTGGGTCGGCTGGATCGCGGGGGTCACATAGGTGGGATAGAGGGCCAGGCTCACCCGCTGGCCGAAGGCATCGGTCAGGCTGGAGAGAAGCGGCGAGAGCAGCGACTGGCCCAGCACCGTGGCCAGGGCCGTGCCGGCACCGCCACCGCTGAGGCCGGCCAGGGAGTTGCCGCCAATCAGGGCCACCAGCCGGTCCTGGGGCAAGGGGGGGCTGCTGCGCAGCCTCAGGTTCTCGGCGATGCGATCGGCCGGACCGCTCACACTCACCGTGACCAGGATCAGGTTGAGCTGGTTGAGGGAAGAGAACCCCCCCTGGGCCTGCTGCTGGGTCAAGGCCAGGGAACTGGAGGCCGCATCAGAAAGGCCGGAGGGGGCGATCACATTGAGACTGTCGGCGATGCGGGTGCGCAGGGCGATGTCGAGGTAGGGAACCAGCCCCAGCGAGGGCGTGAAGATCGCCACGTTGGGAGCGTCGGGATCGAGGCTGAAGCTGGTGGTGAAGAGGTTGAGGCGGCCGCTGAGCAGCTTCACCACACCGGAGGCCCGCAGGCTGGGGTCGAGGCGGCCGCTGATCCGCAGGCTGCCGCCGGTCTGGAAGTTGGCCACGTTCGGCACCACCACCCGCAGGTCCGGTCCCAGGCCGATCCGCAGGCCATCGAAACTCAGCCAGGGAGCCCGGGGAATCGCCTCCTCCAGCGAAGCGGCTGTGGAAGAGGCCACATCGGGCCCGAGCAGCACCAGGGGCTTGCGGAAATCCCATTTTGTCTCCACGAGCTCGGGCACACTGGTAGGCCGGGCCTTCTGATGGGAAGCCGGCTCCGCCTCCGCGATGGTCGCCGGCCGCACGTTGATGCTGCCTTGGCCGATGGATACATCACCCCCCAGACGGGGAGCCAGCAGGCTGCCGGCCAGGGTGAGGCGGCCCTGGGCCTGGGCGGTGATGCGGGACGCGGCGAAGGGGATGGCCGTCAAGTCGATGGCCAGGCCCGTGTCGCTCTCCAGGGGTCGCACCAGGCCCAACCTCCCCTGGCCGCGGATCCGACCTCCGCGTCCGACCCGGGCGACTAATTCCTGGAGCACCAGCTGCTGGGAATCGAAGAGGACCGTGGCCTGCAGCCCCTGCAGGGTCTGCCCGATGAAGCGGAATTCACCATTGCGCAGCCGCAGGAAGCCGTTGGCGATCGGATCGGAGAGACTGCCGCGCACAAGCAGCTGAAGATCGGCGCTGCCCCGTTTCCAATCGATGGTGCCGGAGCCGGCGGCCAGGCGGGTGAGAAACAGCAGGCCGTCATCCCGGCTGGCCATGCGCACCTCCAGGCCGGAGCTGCTGGGGTCGAGGGGAACGGTGCCGGCCAGATCCACGCTGTTGGCAGCCCCCGCGGCCCGCAGGGAGAGGTCGAGGTTCAGCGCCTGGCCCCGCAGGTCCACCCGGCCCCGCTGCAGAACCAGGTCCTCGGAGCCCAGGCCAGCCCCCTGCAGCGCCAGATCCACCGAAAGACTGGGCTCGCCGCCTCCGAGTCCATAGCGGCCGCGGGCCTGCAGCGTGCCGCGCAGATTGGCCGGCACGGGGGTGAGCAGCGCCAGGAGGGAGAGCGGCAGGTGCTCCAGCTCGAACGTGCCCTCACCGCCGCGGAGCGGCCCGGCCAGCTGGAAGCGGAAGGGCTCGCGGGCGATGCTGCGGTCGCGGTCGCTGGCATCAAGCCAGAGGTTGCCGCGACCCTGCAGCTCAGCCCTGGCATGGCGGAGATCGGCTCCGCTGAGCAGCAAGTCGGCATCGAGAGCGAGCTGAAGGCGCTCCAGCCTTTCGGCCCTGGATGCGTTGGCCAGGGCGAGATCCCGTTGCTCCGCCAGCTGGCGCGCCTCGGCAAGGAAGGCCAGCTGCTCCTCGATGCTGCGGCCGAGGGTGTCGATTGCCAAGGTACCCAGATCCGCAGCCCTGCCCCGGGAAGGGAGCGGGCGGCCACGCCAGAGGTCGTAGGCGGCCAGCAGCTCCCGCAAGAAGGGCGCGCTGATGCCGCGGGCCTGGACCCGGGCCTGAAAGGGCCCATCCCGGCGACCCTCCAGCTGGGCAGCGATCGAACCACCCACCAGCGCGTCCAGCTGCCCCCGGAGGCGATAGCGGCGGCCGGTATAGGCCACGTTGGCGCGCAGGCTGCGACCCGCCAGGCGCAGGAAGCCAGGATGGTCAACGGCCAGATCGCCGTGGACACTGAGGGGCCGCAGGGACAGATCGCCCTGGCCACTGAGGGCGCCCTGCAAGCTGCGGAGCCGGGACCTGGCACCGAGGGCCACGGCCAGGCCCTGGAGCGGGAAGGATCGGGCCTGCCAGCGATAGCGGCCGGCGGCGGCTCGCTCCGAGCCGTTGAAGGCGATGAGCTTCAGGCTGCCGCCACCCCGTTCCAATCCGAGGGCCAGGGGCTGCCAGCCCTGATCAAAGCGAGCCTCAAGCCGGCCCGCCGGGGCAGGCTGCTCTGCCATCAGCCGCAGACGGGCCCCATCGGCAGCCCCCACCAGGGTGCCGCTCCAGATCTCAGGGAGCCGCACCGGCCCGCCGCCGGGATTGCGGAGCCGCAGGCGCAGATCCGGCAGCAGTCCCTGGAGGGGGCCGCGCAGGGTGCCATCGGCATCGAGACGGCCGGTGAGAGTGGTGCCGACGAGGCGGTTCAGGCGGGAAAGGGGATAGTCGCGGAGCTGAATCCGGCCGCTCAGATCACCCCACGTCGCACCCCGACCCCGCTCGATGGAGAGCGGCAAGCTGGCGGAGGCCAGCAGGTGATCGCTGCGCAGCTCGGTGAGCTCTAACCGGCCATCGCTCCAGAGCAGCGACACCGCCGCCGTGCCGATCAAAGGGAGATCGCTCTGGCGTGTGGTGGCCAGCAGACGGGGGGAACTCAGCAGACCATCCGCTCGAAAACCACCCTGCAGGGTCCGTTGCCGTAGCCAGGGGGGCAAGCCCCGGGCCTGGGGGAGCTCGGAGGGCTCCAGCCGCCAGTCACCGTTGAACGCCAGCTGGCGGGTCAGGCGGCCCTGGGCCTGCAGCCGCGACCGGCCCAGGAACGCCTCCAGGCGATCCACACCAACGCCGCCACGGATCCAGCGCCCGCTCAGGCGGCCCCGCAAGGGAAGGGTGGCCAGGGGACTGGCGGCGGGTGGGCGGGCCATCAGATCGAGGGTGAGCCGTCCATCGGTGGCGGTACGGCCGGCGATGCGGCCTCCCCAGGCGCCGGTCCGCCAGGGGGAGTCCGCCAGGGTGAGGGTCTGCTCCTGACAGCTCCAGGCCAGACGGTCACTGGCAAGAGGGCGCTCTAGGGCGGGTGGTTGCCAGCTGGCCTGCCGCACGATCAACGTGCCCCGACAACTGGGGCGTCCGCGATCGACGCGGAAGCTCACCTGCCCCTCCGCCTGGCCACGAAGGGTTCCCTTCACGGGCAGCAGCGGCTCAAAGGGTGCGGCGGCGAAGCGGCGGGTGGCCAGCTCGACCCGCCAGAGGTTGCGTTGCCAGTTGCCGTCACCTTCCAGCCGAGCCTCACCCGCCTCTCCCGGGGCGGCCACGTCCGCCCGGAAGCGGATGCTGCGTTCATGGAGCCGCAACTGGGCTCCCCCCTGGAACTGAAAGGCCAGGGGCTTGCCCTGGGGCGTGACATTCCAGATCCGCAGCTTTCCGCTCTTGGGGACCCGGATCCGCAGATCCAGACGCGGTGGCTCCCCCCCGGGCTTCAGCCGGCCCAGCACCCAGAGCCAGCCCTTGCTGTTGGGCCGCAGATCCACCACCGGTTCCCGAACATCCAGATCAAGCACCAAGCCGCGCTGTCGCCAGCTCGCCAGCGGGTGCAAGCGAACCTGGATCTCCTGAGTTGAGATGGTGGAGCCATCCTCCGGACCGGCCCGGAAGCGGCTGGGGCCGACCCGCAGCCCTTCGGGGCCGATGCCCCGGTAAGCGCCCAGTTCGAGCGGGTGGCCCATGACATGGCCCACGAGCTGTTCGATGCGGGGGCGCCAGCGGTCGTAAGCCCGCTCGAACAGCGGATCGACACCAAAGCGCAAGGCGAGGCCCCCACCCACGAGCAGGCCGCCGGCCAGGAGTCCAAGGGGCAGGAGACACCCTGCGCCGCACCCGGATCCGCGGGGTTCCGGCGGGCGGGCTGCGAGGCGTTCTGCGAGGCCTTCTGTAATGCGTTCTGTGATGCGTTCTCTGATGCGTTCTTGCCGTTCGGGCATCCCCCTGGGAACGTCACCGTCCGGTTGGGCCGCAATATAAAGGGCCTTTCCCTGTTGCCCATGGCCGCCGATCCGATCTTCTTCCAGGCTGGCCAGTGGCTCGCTGCCGCCGGAGGGGCGTTGGTGGTGGTGACCGTGGTGGCCTTCCTCGCCGGCTGGGCAGTGCGCTTCCGCCTGGTGGGCGTCAGCAGCTTCACCCTGCTGCTGGCGGTCTCCTGCCTGGCCTTCGCCTTGAGCTACGTGCCGCGGGTGTCGATCCCGGGGGCCCGCTCGGTGCCGGTCGTGTACGACAACGGCAGCGATCTGGTGATTGCCGCCGCCCCGGCCGACCTCCCCGCTGAAGCGATCCAGCCGACGCTGGAGGAGGTGGCCCGCAACGTTCATGGCAGCGGTCGCACCAGCGAGGACGGCTTTTTGCATGTGCGGCTGCGGCGCGTTGAACCGGCCACCGCCGGGGCGGGCCGGCCGGTGGTGCTGGGGGAGGCCCGGGTGGAACTAGCCACCGGCAGGGTGAACCTGAATCCCTGATCCCCGAATCGTGATCCCCGAATCGTGAGCCCCGAACCGTGTGCCCCGAACCGTGAGCCTCCATCCGTTTCAGCTCCCCGGCTCCTACCGGAAGGAACGGGAGCTGCTGGTCCGGGAGGGGATCGAAACCTGGCCAGGGGTGGCATCCCTGGATGGGAAGCACCTGCGCCGCCTCGCTAGCACGAGCCCCGGCAGCGAAGCGCGGCTGCTCCGGCTGCGGGGCCAGGCCCGGCTGGTGGTGGCGCTCGACCTCGCCCCAGCCGAAGCGGCCCTGTTGCTCCACGCGGGCATTGCCGATGCCAGCGCCTTGGCGGAGGCGAACCCCGAGGATCTGCGGCGCCAGGTCGGCCGGCTGCAGCGCCGCCTCATTGGCAGCGCGGTGCCACCCCCCAGCCTGGCGACCCTGCAGAGCTGGATCCTGAAGGCCCGGGCCAGCACCGGTCGCTCGCGGAACTGACCCCAACCGAACCGACCGCCAGGAAGCGTCTGCGTGGAATGGAACCAAGGCAGGTCCCTGCTCCGCCCTCCTCGCCTGCCCAAGACCGACCATGGTCACCACTTCGTTCCAGGTCACGTCGTTCCGGCCCCCAGCCGTGGCCGTTGCCGGGTCGTCAAGCGGCGCCAGCCCCAGTGGCGCGGGATCACCCCGCCGCTCCGCTGCGGGCCTCCTGGCGCTGGGCCTGGCAGTGATCCCCCTGCTGCTCTCATCCTTGCCGGCGACCGCCGGGATGCTGGACACGGTGAAACAGAACCCCGCCCTGGCCCGCAGCCTCTGCGAGCAGTTCAAGCAGCTCAATGCCAGCGGCCAGTCGGCCACCTCGAAGGAATCGATCGCCCGGGTGGCAGCCAGCCAGGGCCTCAGCACCCTCGATGCCGAGGTGCTCACCACCTATGTGATCGGCCTGCACTGCCCCGACGTGCGCTGAGTGGAGACCGCCCAGGATCTGTTGATGCCCTGCCCTGACGGGATCCGGCTGGCCACCAGGCTCTGGCGACCCTATCCGGACGGGCCCCACGGGAGGGGCCCCTGGCCGGTGCTGCTGATGCGCCAGCCCTACGGCCGGGCGATCGCCTCCACTGTGACCTATGCCCACCCAGCCTGGTACGCGGCCCAGGGCTTCCTGGTGGCCGTGCAGGACGTGCGGGGCCGCGGCGATTCCGAAGGTGAGTTCCGCGGCTTTGCCGGCGAGGCTGCCGATGGCGCCACCGCGGTGCGCTGGGCCCGCAATCTGGAGAACGCCAACGGTCGCGTGGGCACCTACGGCTTCTCCTACCAAGGTCTCACCCAGTTGCTCCTGGCCAAGGAGGCGGAGGGAAGCACGGAGGCGAGCACTGAGGCGAGCACGGAGGCGAGCACGGAGGCGGTTGCCCGAGCCGTTGGCGAGACCGAGCACCGCGATGATCCCTTCCCCGACTGCCTCGCGCCCGCCATGGCGGGGCTGGATGAACGGCTGCACTGGGCCAGCGAGGGCGGCGCCCACTGGTGGGGGCTGGGGCTGGGCTGGGCGCTGCAGCTGGCCGCCGAAGGCTGCCGCCGGCGCAACGACGCCAACGGCTGGCGGCAGATCCGCCGCAGCCTGGAGAGCGAAACCTTTCTGGAGGAGGGGCCTCCCCTGCTGGAACGGTTAGATCCAGCCGGCATGGGCCTGGGCTGGCTGCGCCGCGATGCCGCCGATCCGCAGGAATGGATGCACCACGAGGTAGCACCGGAGCTGTTGCGGCGGCCAATGCTGCTGGTCGGCGGCTGGCACGACCCCCACCTGCGGGGGGTGCTCGACCTGTGGGAGCGTGCCCAGGCCGCCGGTGGCCATCCGGGTCTGGTGATCGGTGGTTGGACCCATCTGCACTGGCGAGGAGGAATCGATGCCTTGCAGCTCGCCTTTTTCCGCCGGCATCTGCAGGGGGAGGATCCCCCTGCAAATACGGCGTCTGCCGCCCAGGAGGCGGCAGGCAGGTCTAGGCAATCTCTAGCCGCCTCACCAGAGCAGCCAGCGGAGCTGCCGGCCGGTCTCGGCCGTGCCCTTGAGGGCGGCATCGCCCTGGAGACCGGAGGGGGGAGCGGCTGGTGGAACCCCTCCGCCATCACAGCGGCAGCCGGCCCGCAGGACGGGGATCGACCGCTGGCCTGGACCCTGTGCAGCGATGGGCGTGCCGCGATCCGGCCCGACGAAGGAGAGCTGGTTCCTGGGCAGGATCGCCAGGCCGCTGACGCCCTGGCGACCGATCGGGCTACCGGGGGTCGGGTGTGGCTGGTCCACGATCCCTGGCGCCCGGTGCCAGCCCGGGGCGGTCACCTGGGGCCCGATCCAGGCGTGGTGGAGCGCGGTGATCTGGACCATCGCACCGATGTTGCCTGTTTCAGCACCGCGCCGCTGCCTGGGCGTCTGACCCTGCTGGGTCGCCCCTGGCTGGAGATCACGGTTCAGGCCGATCAACCAGGCTTCGATCTCTGTGTGGCCCTTTCCCTGCTGCCGGCGATGAGCAGCAACGTGCGGCAGCTGAGTACAGGATTTGCCCGCATCCTCGGGCCGCACGCCCAGGAAGCACGGCGGCGGCAGGTGGACCTGCAGCCCCTTGCCGTGGAGCTGGGTTCGGGCGACCGCCTGCGGCTCTCGATCGCCGGGGCGGCCTGGCCGGCCATCGCCGTGAATCCCGGCGATGGATCCCGGCCCTGGGGAGCCGCCGGGCCGAACCACCGCGTGATCACGCTCACCCTGGCCCTGCAGGGGAGCCTGCTGCGGTTCGCGCCTCTCCTGGAACCCGGCCAGCGGCACGGGATCCTTGGTGCAAACTGAGCCCGCCCCAGCCGCCGCCTCGATGCCGCGTTCCCACCTGCGCTCCCTCCCGTTCCCCCTGGTTGCTGCCGCCGCGTTCGCCATCGCTGGCCTGAACCTGGGACATGGACCCGTCCGTGCCCAGGCGGGGGCGTCCACCGTGGCCCCGGCCCGTGGGGCCAGCAGCGCCATGGTGGAAGCCCGCACCACGGCCGCCGCGGAGCGGATCCTGGTGGCCCTGCGCAATGGTGATGCCGATACCCGCTACCGCCAGTTCGCGCCCAGCCTGCAGCGGATGACCAGCCCCACGATGATCCGCCAGCGGCTGGCGACCATGCCGAAGCTGCTGCGCTGGACCCTCGGACCGGTGGTGCCGGGTCAGGATTCCAGCACGATCACCGCCCGCCTGATCACCAGCGCCGGCCCCCGGGACCTGCTGATGGTGATCGACGCCAATGGCCTGCTGGAGGGCTACCACTTCGATGCCGCCGACCAGCCGGCCGAAACCGTGGCGCGGCAGTTCGTGGAGTGGATCAGCCAGGGGCGGTACATCAGCGCCAACAGCCTCCTTTCACCGGAGCTGCAGAGCGAGATCCCGCCGGCCACCATGCAGATCAAATGGCAGCGGCTGCAGCGCCTCACCGGAGATTTCGTGGCCATCAAGCGGGTCTTCCGCTCCGAGAGCAGTGGCGATCAGAAGCTGGTGCTGGTGAAGAGCGAATTCCGGCGCATCACCGACACCCTGTTTGTGATTCTTGATGCCCGCAACCAGATCATCGGCATCGATTTCCCCACCGAACCGAACCCTCCGGCCCCAAGCCGCTAATAGGGAGACCAAAGCGGCGTAAGCTCCCGGCGCTACCCCCTTGAGCCCCCATGGTGCTGCCCAGCCTCGATTGGATGGTCGACGACGCCACCAGGCTGGCCGAATGTCGCCACGACCATCCCTTCGCGGTGCTGGGCCCCCATCGCCTTCCCGAGGGGGGCTGGGTGGTTCGGGTGTGGATGCCCGACGCCGAGCGGGTCGAGCTGCTGCTGGAGGGTCAGCCCCCCCGGCCAATGGCTAATCCCCACCACCGCTGGATCTTTGAGGCGGATCTGGATCACGATCCGGGCAGCGGCTACCGAGTACGGGTGCTGCGGGGCGGCATCGAGCATGAAGCCCACGACCCCTGGGCCTTCCATCACGAGTGGATGGGTGAGCTGGACCGCCATCTATTCGCCGAAGGCAACCACCACCACATCTGGCAACGGATGGGTGCCCATCCCGTGAGCCACAACGGGGTGGCCGGGGTGCAGTTCTGCCTCTGGGCTCCCAACGCCCGCAGTGTGGCGGTGCTCGGTGATTTCAACGGCTGGGATGGCCGCCACCATCCGATGCAACAACGATTGGGCGGCGGCTGGGAGCTGTTCATCCCGGGGCTGAGTCAGGGCACCATCTACAAATACGAAGTGCGGGCCCAGAATGGGCACTGCTACCAGAAGGCCGACCCCTACGGTTTGCGCCACCAGGTGCGCCCCGATAACGCCTCGGTGGTGGCCCAGCTCGGCGGCTACGACTGGCGGGACGGCGCCTGGATGCAGGAGCGCGAAGGACGCAATCCCCTCGACCGGCCGATCTCGGTGTACGAGATGCATCTCGGCAGCTGGATCCACGCCGCCACCGACCAGCCCTACATCGAAGCCGACGGCACGCCCCGGCCGCCAGTGCCTGCGGCGGACCTGAAACCCGGCGCCCGCCTGCTCACCTATCCCGAACTGGCCGACAAGGTGATCCCCTACGTGAAGGCGCGGGGTTTCACCCACATCGAACTGATGCCGATCTCCGAGCATCCCTTTGATGGCTCCTGGGGTTATCAGGTGACCGGCTGGTACGCGCCCACCAGCCGCTTCGGTAGCCCGAATGAGTTCCGCGCCTTCGTGGACCGCTGCCATGCCGAGGGCATCGGTGTGATCCTCGATTGGGTGCCGGGCCACTTCCCTAAGGATGCCCACGGACTTGCCTTCTTCGATGGAGCCCACCTCTACGAGCACGCCGATCCGCGCATCGGTGAGCACAAAGAATGGGGCACGCTGATCTTCAACTACAGCCGCAATGAGGTCCGCAACTTCCTGGTGGCGAACCTGGTGTTCTGGTTTGATCAGTACCACATCGATGGCATCCGAGTGGATGCGGTGGCCTCGATGCTCTACCGCGACTACCTAAGGCCCGATGGGGAATGGCTGACGAATGAACACGGCGGCCGCGAGAACACCGAGGCGGTGCGCTTCCTGCAGCAGGCCAACCATGTGCTGTTCCAACACTTCCCCGGTGCCCTCTCGATCGCGGAGGAATCCACCACCTGGCCGATGGTGACCCAGCCCACCGACATAGGCGGTCTCGGTTTCAACCTGAAATGGAACATGGGCTGGATGCACGACATGCTCGATTACTTCGAGCTTGATCCCTGGTTCCGCCAGTTCCACCAGAACAATGTGACCTTCTCGATCTGGTACGCCTTCACCGAGAATTTCATGCTGGCCCTCAGCCACGATGAGGTGGTGCATGGCAAGAGCAATTTGCTTCACAAGATGCCTGGTGACGACTGGCAGAAGTTTGCCAATGTGCGCGCCTTGCTCGCCTACATGTGGACCCACCCCGGCAAGAAAACCATCTTCATGGGCATGGAGTTTGGCCAGCGAGCCGAATGGAATGTCTGGGGGGATTTGCAATGGAGTTTGCTGCAGCACGAACCGCATCAGGCGCTGCTGAACATGGTGGACGACCTGAATGCCTTCTACAAATCGGAGCCGGCACTATGGGGCGATGATTTCAGTGAATATGGATTCCAGTGGATTGATTGCAACGACAACCGCAATTCTGTGATCAGCTTCATGCGGCGTGAGAGCAACACTGGGCGCTGGCTGGTGGTGGTGGCCAACTTCACGCCCCAAAGCCATTCCCACTACCGCGTCGGTGTGCCCCTCAGTGGCTTCTATCACGAGGCATTCAACACCGATGGCAGCCGCTACGGCGGCAGCAACCTCGGCAACCTGGGCGGTAAGTTCACCGATGACTTGGGCATGCACGGCTACGGCAGCTCCCTGGAACTCTGCCTGCCGCCGCTCAGCGTGCTGGTGTTCCGCCACGATCCGGCTCGCCTGCCGGAGCTGGAAGAAGGATACCAACAAGCAGCAGCCTTGCCCCTCTGAATACGACTCAGAGTCCTGGGTGCTTGGGCCACCGCCGTGAGCTCGTCAAGGATCTCGGCACGGTTCCGTCAAGACGCGTTCGGATCGTGATGGCGGGCGTGATGGATGTCTTGAAGGTCGACGTGATGGATGGCGTGAAGATCGGCTCAACCGTGGCGGTGGGCCCATTGTTTTGCTACTGGCGAACTGCGCCAGCGCCCCAGGGCCAGAGTTTGCCGGCATCGCTCAGGGTCGGGGCGGCTCAGGGCGCCCACTGCCACGACTGATGACGAGCTGTCTGGTGGGCCCGGGTCGTTCCGCTAGGTTTCCGAATCGCCGACCCGCCAGGCTCCATGACCGAGACCGCCCCCCTGCTGCTGCGCGCCGCCCGAGGTGAGCAGGTAGAGCGGCCGCCGGTGTGGATGATGCGCCAAGCGGGCCGCTACATGAAGGTGTATCGCGATCTGCGCGATCGCCATCCGGGCTTCCGCGAACGCTCCGAGAACCCCGATCTCTCCTATGAGATCTCGATGCAGCCCTTTCACGCCTTCCGACCCGATGGCGTGATCCTCTTCTCCGACATCCTCACGCCGCTGCCGGGCATGGGGATCGACTTCGACATCATCGAGAGCAAGGGCCCGATCATCGAGCCCGCCATCCGCAGCCAGGCCCAGGTTGATGCCTTGCGGCCCCTCAACCCCGCCGAGGCCCTTCCTTTCGTTGGCGAGGTGCTGGGCCGCCTCCGGGCCGACGTGGGCAATGCCGCCGCGGTGCTGGGCTTCGTGGGCGCCCCCTGGACCCTGGCCGCCTACGCGGTGGAGGGCAAGAGCTCCAAGACGTACTCGGTGATCAAGGCGATGGCCTTCCGGGAGCCGGCTTTGTTGCACCAGCTGCTGGGCCACCTGGCCGATTCGATCGCCACCTACGTGCGCTATCAGATCGATTCCGGTGCCCAGGTGGTGCAGCTGTTCGATTCCTGGGCGGGCCAGCTCAGCCCGATCGACTACGACACCTTCGCGGCGCCTTACCAGAAGCGGGTGATCGACCAGGTGAAGGCCACCCATCCCGACACACCGCTGATTCTCTACATCTCGGGCAGTGCCGGCGTGCTGGAACGCATGGGCCGCACCGGCGTCGACATCATTTCGCTCGACTGGACCGTGGACATGGCCGATGGCCTCGCCCGCCTGCCGGAGCACATCGGCGTGCAGGGCAACGTGGATCCCGGCCTGCTGTTCGGCACCCCCGAGGGCATCCGCGAGCGCATCCTCGACACCGTGCGCAAGGCCCGCGGCCGCCGCCACATCCTCAACCTGGGCCACGGCATCCTGCCCGGCACCCCTGAGGAGAACGCGCGCGTGTTCTTCGAAACCGGCAAGGCGGTGAACGAGCTGCTGGGGGCGGCCGTTTGAGCGCAACCGCCGCTGCATCCGCCGGAACGGCGGGAGCTGCCGGGGGGCCGGCCCGCATCCTGATCACGGGCGCCGCCGGCTGTGTGGGGCAGTACACGGTCGAGCACCTTTACCGCCACTCGGATGCCCACCTGCTGCTGCTGCTGCGCGACCCCAGCAAGCTGAAGGTGGTGTCCGCCAACGATCAGCGCATCACCCTGCTGGTGGGGGATCTTCGCGATCTCGAGCCCCATGCCGCAGCGATCGCCAGCGCCACCCGCGTGATCCACACGGCCACCGCCTGGGGCGATCCGGAGCGGGCCCAGCAGGTGAATGTGGTGGCGGTCAAGAGGCTGCTCGCCTTGCTCGATCCGGCGCGGCTGGAGCAAGTGATCTATTTCTCCACCGCCAGCATCCTCAACCGCGATCTGCAGCTCCTGCCCGAGGCGATGGCCTACGGCACCGAATACATCCAGACCAAGGCCCAGTGCCTGCAAGACCTGGAAGTCCATCCGCTGGCGGAGCGGATCGTGGCGGTGTTTCCCACCCTGGTGTTTGGCGGGCGGGTGCTGCCGGGGGATCCCCACCCCACCAGCTACCTCACATCCGGCGTAAAGGAGGCCTTCCCCTGGCTGTGGCTGGCCAAGTGGCTGCGCACCGATTCCAGCTTCCATTTCATCCACGCCGCCGACATCGCCACGGTCTGCGCCCACCTAGCCACCACCCCGCACCAGCCCAATCCGGAACCGGGCCAGGGAGCGGTGCGGCGGCTGGTGCTGGGCCAGGCGCCAATCACGATCAACCAGGCCGTGGCCACCCTGGTGCGCTGGCGGCGGGGCTGGGTGCCGCCGGTGGGGCTGGATCTAACGCCCTGGCTGATCGAGGGGCTGATCAAACTGCTGCGGATCGAGGTGAATGCCTGGGATCGCTTCTCGATCCGCCAGCGCCACTTCGTGCACAAGCCGGTGAGTCCGCCGGAGCGCTTCGGGCTCACCAGCTACGCGCCCACCCTGGGGGCCGTGCTGGAAACAGCCGGAGTGCCGCACCGGGGCCGACTGCCGAGCTGAAGGGTTCCAGCATGGACAAACGCCAGCCCCATGAATGGCTGCGGCAATGGCTGCGCCGCCAGAGGTCACCGCGGCCCCAGCAGCGGAGCAAAGCAGAGTTCGGCCAAGGGTACGGTTAACCGTACCTTTGGCAGCCATTCTGCATCGAGCCAAATCCAGTGGCCATCAGGATTTTGGGCAATTGTTGCGAATGTAACAAGCACCAACACCACCCGACACCTGGCCCGTAGGTTGAGCAGGTTGAACGTGCTAATCCGCGCCGACCATGCGTCGTCTCTTCTCTCTTTTCGCTCTCTGCCTAGCGTTGGTGCTGGGTGCCGCTCCCAGCTTCGCCGCCGACAGCGCCCATGGCGGCCAAGTCTTCTCCGCCAACTGCGCCGCCTGCCATATGGGCGGCGGCAACGTGGTGAACGCCGAACGCACCCTCAAGGCCGATGCCCTCAAGGCCTATTTGGCCGGCTATGCCGATGGTCCTGAGGCCGCTGTGGCCATGCAGGTCACCAACGGCAAGAACGCCATGCCCGCCTTCGGCGGCAAGCTCAGCGCCGGCGACATCGCCGACGTGGCCGCCTATGTGATCGAACAGTCCGCCAAGGGCTGGTGATCCCTAGGCCACGCATCAACCAGTTAGGACAAATCCTGCTTGGTTGCTCCTGTCCGATTGCTTCAAGCTTGCCCTTATTGACGGCTTGATCAAGCCATTTGATCCAACCCGGCTTTGCCGGGTTTTTTTGTGGCGCTCCTGAAGTCCCCATCACGGGAGTCCCGTCGGGCGGATCCATCTTGCTGCCCAGATCTTCCCTCGCCCATTGCTCGGAAATCACCTCCGTCTGCTGGAGCACCAGCTCAATGGCCACGCCAATCTCCAGGCGTTGCTCCCAACGCCCGGTCGCGTCCCGTTGGCGGGGATGGGCCGCCGGTGTCGATGAGCTGCAACAACACCTCCCGCCGGCGCGGCCCATCGAGCTCCACCAGCAACACCGACTGCCAACGACCGATGCCAAGCCGGCCATCCACCACCGGCAGGCTGAGCTGGTTGCCGAGCATCATCGCAATCAGGTGGGCGTGGGCATTGCGGGGCTCATCGGGCGGAATGCCCTGGCGCAGGAGCAGGTCGTTGTGGAGCCAGGGTCGTTCCGGCGGCGCCAGACCGAGGAAGAAGGCCTCGATGTCGCGCAGCAGCCGCTCCTCGTTTTCATTGAGCACCAGGGCCGTGGTGGTGTGCTGCCCAACCGCCACCAGCAACCCCTGCCGCACGCCACTGCGCTCCACCAGCGCCTGCAGGTCCTCGGTAATGACATGGCAATGGAACGATCCTCCAGTCTCAATCTGGAGTCGCTCAAGGAAGGAGGGGGTGATCACTATGGCCTGCTGGCGAGTGGGAAGCGGAGATGGAGATGGCCATCGCAGGCCCTTCGCCATCCTGCCCGAGCTCCCAACCCCGGCGGATCTGTGGCAGCCGCCAGCAAGGGATCTTTGGTGAGCTTCAGTGACGAAGATGTACTTCGCTCTCTGAACATTTCACCGGCTGTTTTGGCTGAAAATGCTCGCTTTGGCAGCTGGTGGATATCCAATAAACCTTCTCTGGATGAATCCGGAAATCTGGCGTTGATTCCGTACGGTGGCAAGATGCTGATTTTATGTCTGGAGGGTATGTTTAGCGCTTCAGTAAGGCCTTGACCATTGTGCGCAGCCTGGCCCGGAGATTGTCCTTCGGGATGTGGTTCTCGGAAAGCAGCAGGAGCGGTACTGTGGTTCTCAGAAACCACCCGTATAGCGCTGAGCTAACGAACACAGGGGAAACCAGTTGTGAAGAGTTATGAAAGAAGTCCAGAAAAAGCCCTATGTCCGCTGTGTTGCACGGAGGACGCAGATCTCTTGTGGCGTGTGAGCAGCAAACAGGCAGCTCAACATTTTGTCTTATTCGAGAAACACCCAGACAGATTTGCTGAATTAGTATTGCATATAGAAGAACTTTGGGGACGAAGTACATGTAAAGTCATGCAATGCGCCCAGTGCGGGTTTTGCTTTAGCGATCCTTACGTTGCAGGAGATGAACGATTTTACAGTCTTGCCTATGTCCGTTCCGGTTATCCAAAGTGGAAGTGGGAATTTCAGGTCACTTACGACGTACTAAGAAGGAATCTTCGTCCTAACGGCAAATTGATCGAAATCGGTGCAGGTGATGGCGCTTTTGTAAAGAAGATTGCGACAGAAATTTTGCCCAAAGAGAACCTATTCTGCACGGAGTTTTCAGAATACGGGCGTGATCAGATAGAGAAATCCGGCATTAAATGCGTCCCTAAAGACATCAGGGAGTTATCAGGCCCAGAATTCGAGAAATTTGCTGATGTCATTTGTTTGTTTCAAGTTTTAGAACATATGGATAGGCTTGACGAGCTATTCGAGAAGTTAAATTGGTTGCTTAAGCCAGGTGGAAGCGTTTTTATTGCAGTCCCCAATCAAAACATGATCCAGTTTAATGAACTTAATGGCGCCTTGCTGGACATGCCACCCAATCACATTGGAAGATGGAATAAAAAATGTTTTAACATAATTGGGAATAAACATAGCTTTATTTTGGCAGACTACCAGGTAGAGGACAGTGCTTTCCCATTAATGGCCAAGCAATTCATAAATTACCGCTTTCTGCGTAACTGTCAAAACAGTGAAAGTTTATCCAACAAGCTGCGAAGGGTAGAAATCGGCTCTTTCGTAGATAGAACCGCGGAAGCATTGGGCGTGGCAGTAAATGCCGTTATGGCTGTACCTGCTTTGCTCTCCCTCGTCGAGGCTAAATCGAACTTGGGAAACTCGCAGTGGGTGCATTTCGTTGGGAAGTGAATATCCGCCCAACAATCACATGAACTTGGAAAGCATGCTCATTTGGTTGGGCCCAAATGAGTGAGTAGGCATTCCTTGGGCAATGGAAGAAAGGCAGAAGATGTCACCAGCCGTATGGCATTTTTGGATCTCATTTTGACTCAGGCCTACGGACGCCGAAGTGATGTACAAGTTCGTTAGATCAGGGCCGCCAAAGGTGACACAGGTTGGGCGTGGAATGGGAAATTCAATCCTTGATCGTTCTTGACCGCTGGCATCAAAGCAAGCAACACACCAACCATCCCAGAGGGCTGACCAGAGATTGCCATCCATGTCAATGGTCAAACCATCGGGCTCAACTCCTTCGGCACTGAGGTCGATCAAAATCCTGCGATTTACGATTGAGCCTGTCTCAGCCAAATAGTCGTAGGCGAAGATTTTATGCTGAGCTGAATCAGTTAAGTAAAAAGTGGACCCATCTGGGCTCCAGGCCAAACCATTGGCAATGGTCAAACCGGTTTCCATGATGTGCAGGGAACCATCTGGATCGTATCGATAGAGTGCCCCCTGACCACGACGATCACTGCAGGAGCCGATCCAGAAGCGGCCATGGGAATCACATTTGCCATCATTCAAGCGAGTGCCCTCAGGATGGGTAAACTCAATTCGATGGATGATTTCTACTTCGCCGCTTGGCAGATGCAACCAAGCCAATCGATCACGAAGGGCGATCAGCAGACGATCCGTTCCCGCCAAGGCGATGGCACTGACCACATCCCCGGTATCAAAGTAGCAGTCCTTTCCAGTGGAAGGATCAAACTGGTGAACGCGGTGATTGTAGACATCCACCCAGAACAGTTTCTGGCCGACTGCCTGCCAAACTGGGCACTCACCAAGGCGGGCTCGTGCAGCAAGAACAATGCGCAGAGACGGACTCATATCATTGGCCCTCAACAGGGTGTTCACCTGTAAACTTTGAAACGCCGCCAGAGCTGATCGCATCCAGTACCATCTCTGGCGTGAAGTATCCCAGCGTCTGGATGATCCGGGCCACACAACCTGTCCATCCTGTCTGGTGGCTAGCACCAATGCCTGCGCCACTGTCGCCGTTAAAATACTCGTAGAACAAAATCAGATCTCGCCAATGGGGATCAGCCTGAAACTTCTCGTGTTTCCCATTAACAGCGCGACAACCAGTTGCATCTTTTAGGAAGATTTTTTCTAGTCGCTCGGCGACTTTCGTGTACACCTCATACAAAGTAAGATAAATTCCAGATCCAGTGGGATATTCAACCTTAAATGAATTACCGTAATAGCCGTAAAGCTGTAGCAGCGCTCTCAAAAGCAAGTAATTGACAGGCATCCAGATCGGGCCTCGCCAGTTTGAATTCCCACCAAACATGCTTGAGGTTGAATCTCCTGCCACATAGCCCACCTTATACTCACTCCCATCATGCTTAAAACAATAGGGATTCTCGAGGTGATGGCGGGAGAGGGAACGAATGCCATAATCTCCCAGGAATTCAGACTCATCGAGCATTCTGGCGAGCACGCGGCGTAGTTTATCTTCACTAAGAATTGCCAACAACATACTGCCCCGCACACCGGGCTGGGTGGGAAGGTGGATGTTATGTTGCAGCTCAGGGTGCTTCTCAAAAAACCGTTGAGACTTGTTCCGAAAGCGAGGCAGTTTGTCCAGAGTTTCCTGGGGAAAAACAACCACCGCCATTAGGGAAAGCAGACCCACCAGAGAGCGCACCTTGATGCGAGTGGCCGTGCCATCAGGAAACTGCAAAACATCGTAGAAAAAACCATCCTCCTCATCCCACAGTTCATCTTGGTTTGTGCCAATCCGGTCCATGGCACCGGAGATCCACATGGTGTGCTCGAAGAACTTGACAACGAAATCTTCGTAGAGGGGATCGTGGAGCGCCAATTCGACAGCAATCTGGAGCATCTGCTGACTGAAAAAAACCATCCATGCAGTCCCGTCGGCCTGCTCTAGGTGACCTCCAGTAGGCAGGGGGGAACTGCGGTCAAACACCCCAATGTTGTCGAGGCCGAGAAAACCACCCTGAAATAAATTATTGCCGCCTGCGTCTTTACGATTCAGCCACCACGTGAAGTTGATCAGCAACTTGGAGAAAGCAAAGCGAAGAAACTGCAAATCCCCAACGCCCTTGTTCAGTTCGCGATCACGCAGATACACGTCCCAAGTTGCAAAGGCATGGACTGGCGGATTCACATCACTGAAGTTCCACTCATAGGCAGGAATCTGACCATTCGGATGCAGGTACTCCTCTTGGAGCATAAGGCTAAGCTGCTTTTTGGCAAATTCAGAATCAATCAAACTGATGGGAATGGCATGAAAAGCCAGATCCCAGGCGGCATACCATGGATACTCCCACTTGTCGGGCATTGAAATAATATCTGCATTGTGCATGTGAAACCACTCACTGTTTCGCACGTGAAGCCGCTCGGCAGGAGCAGACCATGGATTGATGTTGCGCTCGCGCAGCCACTGGTCAAGTTCATAGTGGAAGTATTGCTTGGTCCACATCATGCCTGCGAGTGCCTGCCGCATGACATTGGTGCGATCGCTATCCGCCAGGACTGAAGGGGGAATCACGGTGGCAAAGAAATGCTCTGCCTCTTGAATCCGACTTGCAAAAGTCTGCTCAAACAGCTGCCCAAATGGATCGCTAATTTGATCGAGGGCTGTTGTCGTCAGTCGGAATCTAAGCACCGTTGTTGCTTCGGCTTGCACTGTGAGATCGTAATGTGGGCTGACTTTAGTTCCCTTGCCATTGGGATTCACAGCATCTTTAGCGCCATGAACGATATAGTTGTTGATTCCGTCTTTAACGAAGGGGCTGATATTTGGAGTATCAAACAACCGTTCATGATTGGTTTCATTGTCAGTGAACAGTAGCTGCCCGCCCGGCTCGCTGTAGAAAAAGTAATCGCTGCAATCCTGTGATTGATCCGCAGGACCAAGCTGAGCATGCACCACGCTGTGCCCTTCGGCAGTTAGCTGCTGCAGCAATGGCTTGGCACCATTCTCGGAGCTGCTCCAAGTGTTGCGGAACCACAAGGTGGGCAGCAGTTGCAGGGTTGCGGCTTCAGGGCCCCGATTGGCAATACTGATCTTGATCAAAACATCGTGAGCTGCTGCTTTGGCATACTCAACAAACACGTCAAAGTAGCGGTTGTCATCGAAGACACCTGTATCCAGAAGTTCATATTCAGGCTCATAACGACTGCGAGCCCTATTGGTTGCAACAAGATCATCGTAGGGGAATGCAGCCTGGGGATATTTGTAGAGATATCTCATGTAGGAATGGGTAGGAGTGCTGTCCAGATAAAAGTAATACTCTTTGACGTCTTCGCCGTGATTTCCTTCGCTGTTTGTCAACCCGAACAATCGCTCCTTCAGGATCGGATCCTTTCCATTCCAAAGTGCAAGGGCAAAACACAGTTGATTTTGGCTGTCTGTGATACCACCCAGGCCATCTTCGCCCCAGCGATAAGCACGGGAGCGTGCATGGTCATGGGGAAAGGAAGCCCAAGCATTACCATCATCAGATGTATCTTCGCGTACGGTGCCCCACTGGCGTTCGCTTAAGTACGGACCCCACTTGTACCAATCAACCTCCCCATCCCTTGCCTGCTCAAGCCGCTTGGATTCCTCGGATTTAAGGTCGGCCATTGTCTGAATAGGAAATTAGAATAATCCTACTACTCAGGCTGACCAAGCTTCACGGAAGTCGGCATAGAGGGTCAGCCCACCATCAATGAACAGAGTTTGGCCAGTGATGTATGCAGCCTCATCCGATGCCAAAAAGACCACCGCTGCCGCCATCTCGTTGACCGTGCCGGCTCGCCCCATGGGAATGAAGCTCTCAACAAGATCTTTCTTGGCTTGATCCTCAGTCCATGCTTCATTGATCGGTGTGACGGTGGCGCCGGGGGCAATCGCGTTAACGCGAATGCCACGGTTGGCATACTCCAGAGCCAGAGTCTTTGTAAGGCTGCCCATGCCGGCTTTACTAATCGAATAACTGAGATACTGGGGCCGCGGAATCATTTCATGGACGCTGGAAACATTGATAATCACACCGGGACGACCTTGCTCCAGCAGGTGTTTGATGGTTTCGCGGCTGTAGAGATAAGCTCCGCGCAAGTTGACAGCAATCACACGATCAAACTGATCCGCTGGAAGGTCATGGGAGGGATGTTCGGATTGAATACCAGCGTTGTTAATGAGAACATCCAGGCCGCCAAAGGTACCCGTCACATCGTTCACGACTCGAATGATGTCGCTTTCGTTCGCCGCATCCCCTTGAATGAGCCGAACTTGTACGTCGGAATGCCCCGATTCCGCCGCCTTCTGCAGCGCAATAGCCCTCGTTTGCCCTGCTTCATCCACATCTTTGCGATAGTTAATGGCTACGTTGCAGCCTTCCTGCGCCAGTCGAATGGCGATCGCCTGGCCTATACCGGAGCTCGCCCCTGTAACCAGGGCGATTTTACCGACCAATCCTTTGCTATGCATGCGGAATAAGACTCCAAGATCTAAGGTTGAGGTGGCTGGCATGCAGGCGCTAATCTTAACCGTTTTTGGGGCCGGGAAGCAGCAGCGCAGCGTTTTATTGCTGATCGCTGCTCAAGGTGCGGTCGCAGCGATCGGGTGATCCAGGCCTGCCCCAGTTAAGTGCCACACATCCCGACGGATCGTGGCGATCGTTTGGCAGCTGATCTGCACCCCCAGGACTGGAATCCAGAGGCGCCTTGGACTTGCTGAAACTACAGGGGAAAGCACTATCCTGCAGTACCATTAGAGCACTGAGCATGGACCCAAAACGGGTCGTTTCCACTTCCGCCGGCACGGAATGGGAACGGTTTTTCAGCTGACGCGCCCTGCTTTCACCCAGAGGCTCAATCTGAGTTGAAGCTGGCAATAGATTAGTATGAATATCGCGAGACAATGCTTGGCTATCTATTTGCCATGAAGGTATTTGCAGCAGTAGAGCAAGCTGCTACGCATCCCCGACCTTCGCGCAGTCACACTTTCAATCCAGCGGCGCAGCGCCGCTCAAAGCGCTATCTGAGTCTGCGGTTTGGTTACCCTGCATTCTGACTGCGACGATAAGCCAGGACTGCAAGATATAAATCCTCGTCAATCTCGCGGATGTCGTATTCGGAGGGCAGCACGCCATGCACATGCTGGTGCACCGCCATCCAGCAGTTGCGTTCCGGATCGGCGCCCGTACCATCGAACTGCCGCGATGCCTCGGCCAGGGAGATCACCAGGGAATCGGCCTGGTTGCCCCCTCCCTGGGGCTCAAGGCAGGGGGGATTGGCCGATCGCTGGCTCTCCAGGGGCTGCGGGTTCGATCCGCACTCCGGTTGAGACAGGGAGAGCTGAGGCAGGGAGGGCTGCGGAACCGGGGGCACGGAGCCACCATCGGCGGCCGGGGGCTCGACGTAGGGGACGGCCATCACAACGCAGGAGCACACCAATGGATCCTGGCGCAACCGGCAGACTGAACGCACCTCCACAAGGCCCAGGCCGCATGACTCCGTGCCGATTTCCGCCGGCCCTGGCCGGGCTGCGGACCACAGCCGCGCTGCTGTTGGCGTTGGCACCGGCCGCGACGGCAGCCCAGGGGGCGGAACCGCTGCCTCCGGCCCCGCCCCTGAATCCAGCCTGGGCCTTCGATCCCAACGGTCCCTACCTGCCCGGTGCCGATCCGCCCAGCTTCCTGCTGCCCGGCTACGGCCAGCGCTTCAACCCCGCCAAAGGCAGCCAGCCCGAGGCGATCAGCGGACCACGGCCACCCGTCCCTCCCTGCCGCCTGATCGTGCCGTTGAAGGATGCGCCCCTGCAGCCGCTCCACCTCCACCCAGCCCAGATTCCCCTCAAGAACAGCTTCGGCTGCCTCTCCGCGGCCGATGCGATCTACGGTGCTGATGGCTGTCCCAAGCGGTTGTGCGGCACCGCCAAGGGCAACCAGATCTCCCTTCCACCGGGTGGACCCTGAGCCCGGCTGAGGCCTCAACCCATCCCCTTGGCCGGTTCCCACCCCAAACCGGTTCGGCCTGCCCATCCTGGGTAGGGGGGCCCGAACCCCACAGTTCGGAGCACCGGCCCATCGGCTGCATCCGGATCCCATACGGTGCCGTTATTCCCACCTGAGCGCAGAACCACAGGAGGTTTGTTTATGCATCCCACCGCCGAACTGTTCACCGAAAAGGCCTGGGGCGCCGTTGTGGCGGCCCAGCAGCTGGCCCAGCAGAAGCGCCAGCAGCAGATGGAGAGCGAGCACTTGCTCGGATCCCTGCTCGCCCAGCCCGGCCTGGCCACCCGCATCCTCGAGAAGGCCGGCGTGGATGTGGGCACCCTCAGCCAGAAGGTGGAGGCCTACACGGCCAGCCAGCCCAGCCTCTCGGCCCCGCCCGACAACATCTACCTGGGCAAGGGCCTCAATGCCGTGCTGGATCGGGCCGATGCCCTCAAGAAGGAATTCGACGACAGCTACATCGCGATCGAGCACCTGCTGCTCGCCCTGGCCGAAGACCAGCGCTGCGGCCGTCAGCTGCTCTCCCAGGCCGGCACCACGGCCGCGAAGCTGAAGGAGGCTGTGCTGGCGGTGCGTGGCACCCAGAAGGTGACGGATCAGAACCCTGAGGGCACCTACGAATCCCTGGAGAAATACGGCCGCGACCTCACCGAGGCCGCCAAGGCGGGCAAGCTCGATCCGGTGATCGGCCGCGATGAGGAGATCCGCCGCACGATTCAGATCCTCAGCCGCCGCACCAAGAACAACCCGGTGCTGATTGGCGAGCCCGGCGTGGGCAAAACGGCGATCGTGGAGGGCCTGGCCCAGCGAATCGTGAATGGCGATGTGCCCTCGGCCCTACAGAACCGCCAGCTGATCTCCCTCGACATGGGGGCCCTGATCGCTGGGGCGAAGTATCGCGGCGAATTCGAGGAGCGGCTCAAGGCCGTGCTCAAGGAGGTCACCTCCAGTGAGGGCCAGATCGTGCTGTTCATCGATGAGATCCACACCGTGGTGGGGGCCGGCGCCACCGGCGGCGCCATGGATGCCAGCAATCTGCTCAAGCCGATGCTGGCTAGGGGCGAACTGCGCTGCATCGGTGCCACCACCCTCGATGAGCACCGTCAGCACATCGAAAAAGACCCGGCCCTGGAGCGCCGCTTCCAGCAGGTGTTCGTGGATCAACCCACCGTGGAAGACACGATCTCGATCCTGCGCGGCCTCAAGGAGCGCTACGAGGTGCACCATGGCGTGCGCATCGCCGACAATGCCCTGGTGGCGGCTGCGGTGCTCTCGAGCCGCTACATCGCCGATCGCTTCCTGCCCGACAAAGCGATCGACCTGATGGATGAATCGGCGGCGCGCCTGAAGATGGAGATCACCTCCAAGCCCGAGGAGATCGATGAACTCGATCGCCGCATCCTGCAGCTGGAGATGGAAAAGCTCTCCCTGGGCCGCGAATCGGACACCGCCAGCCGCGACCGGTTGGAGCGGCTTGAGAAGGAACTCGCCGATCTGAGCGAGCAGCAAAGCACCCTCAATGCCCAGTGGCAAAAGGAGAAGGGCTCGATCGATGAACTCAGTGCCATCAAGGAAGAGATCGAGCAGGTGCAGCTCCAGATCGAGCAGGCCAAGCGCAGCTACGACCTCAACAAGGCCGCCGAGCTGGAGTACGGCACCCTGGGCGAACTCAACCGCAAGCTGGCCGCCAAGGAGGCCGAGCTCACCAGCGGCCACGCCGGCAAAACGCTCCTGCGCGAGGAGGTCACCGAGGACGACATCGCCGAAGTGATCGCCAAGTGGACGGGCATCCCGGTGAGCAAGCTCGTGCAGAGCGAGATGCAGAAACTGCTCCATCTCGAAGAGGAGCTCCACACCCGCGTGATCGGCCAGCAACAGGCCGTGACCGCGGTGGCCGATGCCATCCAGCGCTCCCGGGCAGGCCTCTCCGATCCGAACCGACCGATCGCCAGCTTCCTCTTCCTTGGCCCCACCGGCGTGGGCAAGACCGAGCTCTCCAAGGCCCTGGCCGCCCAGCTTTTCGACTCCGAGGAGGCGATGGTGCGGATCGACATGAGCGAATACATGGAGAAGCACGCCGTGAGCCGCCTGATCGGCGCGCCTCCCGGCTACGTGGGCTACGAGGAGGGCGGCCAGCTCACCGAGGCCGTGCGGCGCCGACCCTATGCGGTGGTGTTGTTCGACGAGGTGGAAAAGGCCCACCCCGATGTGTTCAACGTGATGCTGCAGATCCTCGATGACGGCCGCGTCACCGATGGTCAGGGCCGCACGGTGGATTTCACCAACACGATGTTGATCCTCACCAGCAACATCGGCAGCGCCTCGATCCTCGATCTGGCCGGCGATCCGGCCCGCCACGCCGAGATGGAGCGTCGGGTGAATGAGGCGCTGCGGGGCCACTTCCGGCCCGAGTTCCTCAACCGCCTCGATGAATCGATCATCTTCCACAGCCTCAAGGCCGAGGAGCTGCGCCAGATCGTGGAGCTGCAGGTGAAGCGGCTCGCCCGAAGGCTCGAGGACAAGAAGCTGGGGCTCGAGGTGGATCCCGAAGCCCTCGACTGGCTGGCCGGCGTTGGCTACGACCCGGTGTACGGCGCCCGGCCGCTCAAGCGCGCCATCCAGCGGGAGCTGGAAACGCCAATCGCCAAGGCGATCCTGGCGGGCGCTTTCGCCGCCGGCTCCACGATCGCGGTGGCGGTGGAGAATGAGCGGCTCGCTTTCCACTCGGCGGAGGCTTCTACCCTCAGCGGACCAGTGCCAGCGCTGGTGTAATCAACCGGGGCAGGTCGCACCAGCTGGCTGCCCGGGTTGACACCGCTCAGGTGGCGTTCAGGGGGTTCCCTTCGGAACGATGTCCACCACAAGGGCCCGGGCGGGGCCTCTGCCCTCATTGCGCCACCAATGGGTAACGCCGGAGGATTCGAGAGCCACATCTCCGGGCCCCAGCACCAAGGGGGCGAAGCCGGGACCGCGTCGCTCGGTCATCTGCCCTTCGAGGATGTAGGCCGCCCCGGGGCGGTGATCATGGCGGTGCAAGGCGATGCTTCCACCGGGCGCCACGGTGATCTCGCGGAGGCGCAGCTCCCGGCCCGCCAGGGCGGGGAAGTCTTGGTCGAGGGGCTGGCCGCCGAGCCGCCGGATCGCCAGCACACCCCGGGTCACGCTGGCGGCCCCGGACTGGTGATTGGCATCAGCCGGCAGCTGTTCCTTAGCGGGCACCACCCCGTTCGACTGGGCCAGGCCGGGGACCGCCAGCAGGGTGAGGGCGAGGCTGAGGCCGGCGGTGGTTCGGAGCACCGAAGTCAGGGCAAGAGAGCCCAGGCTAGGTAGGCCGCATTCCGCCACCCCGCGCCGGAAGCAACGCCACCAGCTCCTGATAGGCCGAGCAGAACTCGCTGCCGAGGGCATCCTGGAGAATCGTGTCAGCCGCGAAGGCCTCGAGGGCTTCCTCCAGGCTGCCGGGCAGGGGCTGGGCCGTGCCCGGTGCCGGTGGGTCGGTGTAGGTGTTGGCATCGCTGCGGGGGCCGGGATCGAGGCGGCGCTCGATGCCATCGAGGCCGGCCGCCAGCACCGCCGCCTGCAGCAGGTAGGGGTTGGCGGCGCCATCGGGCAGGCGCAGTTCGAGGCGCTGATCGTCGGGGATGCGCACCAGGTGGGTGCGGTTGTTGCCGCCGTAGCTGATCCAGGCCGGTGACCAGGTAGCACCGGAGCTGGTGCTGGCCCGGGCCAGGCGGCGATAACTGGCCGGCACGGGGTTAGTGAGGGCGCAGAGGGCGCGGGCATGGGCCAGCAGGCCGCCGAGAAAGTGATACGCCAGGGCCGAAAGGCCCTTCTCGCCGGCCGGGTCATGGAAGAGGTTGCGGCCGCCCTGCCAGAGCGACACATGCAGGTGGGCGCCATTGCCGGTGAGGCCCTCGATCGGCTTGGGATCAAAGCTCACACCGCAACCGTGCTTCTCCGCCAGGGTGGCGGCCATCACCTTGAAGAAGGCGTGGCGGTCGGCGGTGGTGAGGGCATCGGCGTAGGTCCAGTTCAGCTCGAACTGGCCATTGGCATCCTCGTGATCGGCCTGATAGGGCCCCCAGCCCAGCTCCTCCATGGCGCCGATCAATTCGCTGATCAGCGGATAGCGCCGCATCAGGCTCAGCTGGTCGTAGCAGGGCTTCGACTGGCGGTCGAAGCGGTCGGCCACGCCCCCCTGCTCGGGATCGAGCAGGAAGAACTCCGCCTCCACACCGCTGCGGAACTGGAAGCCGAGGGCCTCGGCCCGCTTCAGCTGCTGCTGCAGCACCCGCCGCGGCGCCTGCTCCAGCGGCTGACCCTCCACCACCAGATCGGTGGCCACCCAGGCCACTTCCCGCTGCCAGGGCAGCACCATCAAACTGGCCGGATCGGGCAGGGCCAGCACATCGGGATCGGCCGGGGTGAGATGCAGCCAGGCCGCGAAGCCCGCAAAGCCCGCCCCGCCTTCCGCCAGCGCCGCCACGGCCGAAGCCGGCACCAGCTTGGCCCGCTGCACGCCGAACAGATCGGTGAAGGAGAAGAGCACATGGCGTAGGCCACGGTCGGCAACGGTTTGGGCCAGGTCGTTCATCGGGGGGTTCTGGAGATCCTTGGGTTATGGCGTGTGGGAGGGAGGGCGGCGCCATGGGCTGGGGCCGGGGGCGAGCGCAATCCAGGCGGATGCATGCCTGGGGGGATCTAGGCCTGAACGGCGCGGCCGCCCGTTCAGCATGGGCCGAATCACAACTCCGCAACCGAAAGGAGGGGGGCAGAGCCCGTTGAAGAGACGATGCTTCCTGAGGATCTGAGCCTTCAACGACTCAGAAGCTCGTCCACCACCGCCCGCAGCTGGGCCTGCTCCGCCGGTGCCTGGCGAGGGTTACCGGCCCGGTGGCCGAGGTCGGACTCCAGCACGTGGAAGGTTGCCCCCGGGATCAGGGCCGCCTCGTGGGCGCAGTCGGCCGGAGGGAAATAGAGATCGTGGCGGCCGGCCACCACGGCGGTGGCGGCCTGGATGCGGCCCAGGGCTACGGCGAGGGACGTGTCGGCCGCCGCCGCCACATCATTGGCGAGCCACACATCGAGCATGGCGATCAGGTCGCGGGGGTCATGGCGGCGGTAGGCGGGCAACCAGGCATCCTCCACGTAGTGCTCAACGGTGTCGTAGCCGAGCTCCCGGTGGGCGCCGCGGCGGTAGTAGGGCTGGCTGGCAGCCCAGCTGGCGTAGATCAGCGCAAACGTGCGCAGCCCCTGCTCGGGAACGGCGTCAAAGCCGCTGCCGTTCCAGGCCGGATCGGCGCTGAGGGCCTGGCGCAGGCTGAGCAGAAACAGACGGTTGTGGGGGGTGGTGCGGGCCGTGCCGCAGACGCAGCAGATCCGCCGGGGCCGCTGGGGTTCGAGCACCGCCCAGTGGTAGGCCTGCTGGGCCCCCATCGACCAGCCATAGATCAGAGCCGGCCGCTTCACGCCGAACACCTCCTCCAGCAGCCGGATCTGGGCCCGCAGGTTGTCGCGGTGATCGATCGGCCAGCCCCCCTGGCCCAGCGGCGGTCCACCGTTGCTGGGGCTGCTGGAGCGGCCGTTGCCGAACTGGCTCACCAGCACCACGCAGTGCTCGCTGGGATCGAGAATCGGCCCCACCGCCCAGGCGATGTCCTCAGGCCAGGCGCCGTAGGAGCTGGGAAAGAGCACCAGGTTGGAGCGCTCGCGATTCAGCTCGCCGAACACGCGGTAATCGAGCTGGGCGGCGCTCACGGTTTCGCCGCAGGCCAGGGGAAAGGAACCGAGCTCGAAGCGGCGTGCGTTGGGGAGGTTCATGGCCCGGATCCCTTCGAGGAAGTCCGATGCGCGCCAGAGCGGCCCTGCCCTCCTATGGATCTGACCTGAACAGCCAGGCCGGCGGCCGGGCGGACCGGACTGGCCATCAGCTCCGCAGAGACGCGGGCACCGCATCTGACTGGCCAGCGGCCACGGCGGCCGGCATCGCCAGGGCGGCGAGATTGGCCAGGAAACCGCGGTGCACCGCCAGATAGCCCGGAGCCACCACCGTGAGCCCCGGCCGCAGGTCGTGATGGGCTGCCGCCAGGGCGTGAAAGGGGAGAGAGGGATACAGATGGTGCTCGGCGTGGAACGGCATGTTCCACATCAGCCGCCGCAACGGCGCCAGGGTGTGGGTGGTGCGGGTGTTGCGCAGGCCATCGGCCACGAAGGGACAGCCGCCGTGCTCGGCCAGCAGCACAAAACGCAGCAGGGGTTGCCCCACCGCCAGCGGCAGCAGCCAATACCAGAACAGAAACCCATTGGCGCCGATCAGGGAAACCAGGGCCAGCAGGCCATAAACAGCGAACTGCAGCCCCAGCGAACGACGCAGCGCAGGCACGGCATCGGCAGGGATGTAAGGACGGGCGCTGAAATCTCCTCGCAGCCCTGCCAGATGGCCGCGGATCTTGCCCATCCACCAGGGGATGGCACTGAGCTCCAGCAAATAGGCGGTTCGGGTGGTGGGGGCCTGGTCCTCCAGCTCTGGATCGAGGCCCACCAGGTGGGTGTAGCGGTGGTGCCACTGGTGGTAGCGGCGGTAGAAATCAGCGTTGTAGAAACTCAGCACGCCGGCCCACCAGGCCACGCTGTCGTTGAGGGCGCGGCTGGCGAAGGCAGTGCGGTGGCCGGCCTCGTGCATCGCGCAAAACGCGAAGGCCAGGCCCCAACCCAGCAGCAGCAGGCCGAACAACCCCAGCAGCGCCACCAAAGGCGCAGGCACCAGTGGCGCAGGCCCCAGCGCCTGGCCCCACAGCAGCCCACCAGCCACCAGCACGCCCAGATGGAAGGCGAGCTGCAGCAGCCCGGGCCGGTCATGGCGCTGGTTGAGGGCAGCCAGCCGCTCGGCCGGCAGGGTTCCCAGCGCTGCTGCGGGCGGTGATGACGAAGCCGAGGACTGCGGCGACCTTGGAGCCACAGGTCGGCTCGCAGGAGCGCTCTGGTGGGCCAAGGGAGCGGGATCGCCCATGGAATCCGGTGGAGACAGGGGCCGCCGAACGGCCTTGTGGACCAGCATTTTGGCGATGGCAGCGCCGCTGGCGCGTTCGAGATGAACCGCGAGCCGGAGCTCTCCACAGCGCTCGTCGCGATGGCTTCGCGCGGCGATGGAGCTGGGATGGACAGGGAAGCAACACCGAAAGATTTCAGCCGGCTTCGAAGGGCTACAGATTCCCTTAAGATTCAGGAGTCAGAGGTTTCCCTGTGTACGACAACCACCCCGTGCTCACCTCCATGGAGCTCCGCCTCCAGGACCTGCGCGATTGCTACCGCAGTCAGCCCAACGAGCACACCCGCTACCAACTGGTGCGCCATGAGCAACTGATCGCCCAGTGGGCCCCTTCCAGGTTCCAGGCCAGCTGAGTAGGCCTGAGCTCCCCCCTTGCCCGGCAGCTCCAGTGGACCCCCCAGCCGTTGCGGTCGGGGGGTCTTCTGATGGTGGATCGCCGGGAAAGGGCACGCTCGCTGCCCAGTCATCACCAGAGCAGCAGCTCAGGCCTGGCCTGATCCAGTCGCCAGAGCTGGCGGTGGCGGTGCAGCAGCTCCTGGCCGAGGATCGCCTCGACCCCGAGCTGCTCAAAGATCGGGTTGTCGGTCACGATCCCCTCCACACCGGCCGGACCATCCCCCGGCAAAGGCGAACCGGGCGTGGCGGCAAGCCCCCCGGACCCGGGGCCAAGCCCAAGCCCGGCATAAACCCGGCGCTCAACGCGCTGCTCGCCGCAGAACCCCACCAGCCGCAGCGGCTGGGCCGGACCGAGCGGCCGCAGTCGAGCCGCCAGAGCCGGCTGCAGGAACAGCCCCTCAGCGCCGGTGTCGGCCAGGGCCTGCACGGGGCCAACCGACGTGCGCAGCTGCAGCAACGGCACGCCGCGGTGCCACCGCAGCGGAACCCGCTGCGGCCGAGATCGAAAGGTCGCCGGTGCAGTGGGCTGTGGATCGCGCGGCGCAGAGGACCGAGCGGGTGGCGTTGCACCGGAAGGCAAAGAGAGCGGAAACGGGAGCTGATCGAGGGCCGCCGCGCCGAGCACGATGCGCCCCAAAGAGGGATCAATCCGGATCGGCAGCAACCGCAGGCTCGGTGCCCCCAGCACCCCATCCACCCCCGCCGGCAGGGCGGCCACCGGCAGCACCAGCGCCTCCACTCCCTCCAGGGAAAGAGCGGACGTGCCGGGAGGAGCTGCCGGGTCGCGCAGCTGCAGATCGGGAAGCCGAGTGCGCTGAGGGTTCAGATCAGCGCAACCGTGGCCGCCTCCTGCCAGTCCAAAGGTGCCCGCAGGCAGGGGGCGGCGCACCAGGGCCAGCCGCTCCGCCAGCTCCGGGGTAACCATCGTGGAGGTGGCGCCGGTGTCGAGCAGCAGACGGATGCGAGCGCCCTGGCGGCGGTGGAGGGGAGCAGGGCCAGCTCTGGCAGCGGCTGCGCCGGAGCCGTGCGGCACCCCGACGCCCGCAACCTGAAAGTCGAGCACCGGCGTGTGGCCTCCCTCGGCCCGCTCCAGCGGCAGGCTCACCGTGCCCCGGCTGCGGCCGCCGGAAAGCGGCTGGCCGGCCAGCTGGATCAAGGCATGGGCAGGAGCGCTGGCGGCGGGACTGACCGGTGGACGATCAGCGGCCCTGGTGGGAAGGGTCAGCAGCAGGGCCAGCAAGGCTGCTGGGCAGCGGCGCAAGCCAGCGGCGCGCCGAGCGCAGCGAATGGCAACCGGAGCAACCAGACGCAGCCCTGAGGGCTTGGCCGGCGGCTGCCAGCCAGGGTCTAGCAGGGAGCCCATGACGGGGAACACAGAAGCGGGCTTAACCCGGTGAGTGGAGGATCCCCATTGTGAGGGGCCCAACCGATCAGCCAGCCGGCAGAAGGGCCAGCAGCCGCCACCAGAGCGGCACCGTGAGCAGAGCCAGCAGGGTGGTGGCCAACACCAGGTGGGCGGTGCGTTCGGCGTCGCGGCCGGCCGCCTCGGCCAGCAGCAGGGCCGACACCGCCGTGGGAGCCGCTGCCTGCAGCACAACCGCATCCCGCACGGCGAGCGGCAACGGGATCAGCCGCGTGAGCGCGACCATCAGCAGCGGCATGGCCAGGAGCTTAAAGGCCAGGGCACACCCAAGGGGCCACACCTCCCCGGGCGCCAGCGGCACCCCTTGGCGCAGGCTCGCCCCCAGCCGCATCCCCACCACGCTCAGGGCCAGCAGCAGCAACAGCTGAGACGGCCACCACAGCAGCCGGCCCAGCTCGCCGCCCCAGGGGGAAAGGTGCAGCAGCAGGGCGATCGCCAATCCCTTGCAGGCCGGACTGCCCCACAGCACCGCCAGAGCGCGGCGGGCATCAAAGGCGAGCCCCTGCACCAGCAGCGGACCCACGCTCCAGGTGAACAGGGTGCCCACGAGGTCGTAGCTGATGCTGAACCCGAGCGAGGCTGGCGGCAGCAGGGCCACGGCCACCGGAATGCCGAAGTAGCCCGTGTTGCCCACCACGGCCCCCAGCTGCAGGCCGCCATGGGGAATGGAGCGGCGCAGCGGTGAGCATCCGAGCAGCAGCAGCAAGCCGGCCCCATTCACCAGAGCCGCCATCGCTCCAGACACCAGCAGCTCGCGCCCCATCCCCGAGCGCAGCAGCAGACCCACCAGGCTGAGCGGCACCCCCCAGTTCACCAGCGGCGCAGCCAGCCGGGAGGGCAGCTGCGGAAAGCGCAGCCCCAGCAGCAGGCCCACCAAAAGGGAGGGGATCAGTTCGCTGACAAAGCGCAGCACGGCGGCTCCCTTTGTGGGTGATCCTCGGATCCCGCCGTCAAACCGGCAGGAAATGCAGGGCGTACTCCAGCGGCTTGGCCGCTACCACGCCTCAGCCGGCGGCCGCGAGCAGCGGATCGATCAACTCAGCGCGGGTTTCGGCTTCGTTCATGGAAGCAGCGAGGCCACGTGAGCGAGCAGGTCAGCGCAGAGCTGGTTCCAGAGCACACGGTCGAGGCTTTCGGGCTCGGCGACCTCGTCGTAGCGGAGCCTCGATCCAAAGGGCGTGAAGTTTTCAAGCGATAGAAAGCGTGTTGGATCACCGCCACCATCGATGATCAACTGGTCAAGCAGTGCGAGATCATGGGTGCGCGGATACTGCTCTTCAAGCGCCGAAATCCAGGCTTTCAAAGCTTTTTCTGTGGCCTGCTGAACATGGAAGCCCCATGATGCTTCATCAAAAAGATCGGGATCGAGCATCGATCTCGCAGCCTTGAGATCTCGATGGGCAATCCGCAGCATCCGAGCTGCTTCGCGCTGGCGATCAGATGGCATAGAGATCTCTCCCATTGTGAAAAGCCTCGGTCACCACATGCTGGATGTACTGACGTCGCTCCTGAACCTCTGCGTCGGAATAGAGAAGCAAGTCGATCGGGATTCTGTGATGAGCGAGCTTTCGGCACAAATCGCCCGTTTCCTCAAACCGCGAACGGCTGCCCAACCATTCATCCGGCACCGTCACCAGCAGATCAAGGTCGGAATCGGGCCGTTCGGTGCCGCGGGCGCGGGAGCCGAACAGGCGCACCTGGGCGCCGGGAATGGCCGCCTGGATCTCGGCCGCGATCGTGCGCAGCAAAGGTTCATCCACCACGTAGTGATAGCTGGAGGGGCGGGAAGAGGTAGCCATGGGGTGAGTTTGACGCATCCGGGGGCGATACAGCTCCATGCCGGCACACATGATGCGGGCCAGGAAGGCGGCTCTGATGGCGGGGCCGATCAGGGAGAGGTCGATATCGGAGGCGGGACGGTGCCGCCCTGGGGCCCGGGAGCCGTAGAGGATCGCGAGCGATCGCCTGGGCCCGCTCAAGCCTCCAATGCCCCCACCAGCACCACGGCGATGCCGTCGGCGCGCCGGTAGCCATAGCCGCTGCCGCAGACCACCGCAAGGAAGGCGGGTTCGCCGGTGCGGCGGGTATTGATCTGCTGGCGAAAGCGCAGCAGGCCGGCGGCGGTGGCCTCCACCTGGCTCGGTCCGAGCTTGATCTCGATCGCACCCCAGCGGCCAACGCGCAGCTGCACGATCGCGTCCACCCACACGCCGTAGTCGTTGCGGAAGTGGAACAACTCGCCATCCAGCGCCTGGGCCAGCACCTGCAGGTCGCGAATCACCAGGGAATCGAACAGCAACCCCAGCCACTCCAGATCCTTCAGGAGCCGATCGGGGCTGCCGCCGAGGGCTGCCACCGCCAGAGAGGGGTCGCAGAAATGGCGCCTCGGTGCCTGTTGCAGGGCGGCTTTCGATCGCAGATGGGGCCGCCAGGCGGGCTGGTTCTCCAGCACCATCAGCCGCTCCAGGGCCTCGAACAGCACTGCACCGGCGGCGCCCAGGCAGGCGCGCAACTCGGCGTCGGCAATGCAGGAGATGCCGGGATCCTTATGCAGAAAAAACCGGCCATCTGATGTAGATAAAACGGAGCTTCTGATGCAGGAAAAACTGCTCAGCTCATGCAGGGGAAGGGGAGGCGACCGGCACGCCTCAGAGTTCGCCGTTGAAGGCCTGGTGCAGGAGGGACTGCTTCAGTTCCTCCAGGGCGGCGAGTTTGCGTTCGTCGAGGCGAGTAAGGTGTTGGGTTTCAACGCGGAAGTCGTCGGCGGCCTCCTGGCTGTCTTCAATGCCGGCATCGCGCAACAGGCTGACGAAAGTGAAGGCCAACAGAAGCTCAGTGGGTTGATGCAGGCCTGACAGCTGCCTAGGCGATGGCCTTGCTGGGAAGGGCTTCTGGATACAACGTTGGCCATCACTTGGCCGCAGAAAGGTTAGGAGGTACACAGAAACTTGCCGGTGGCGGCTCAGGAGAATGGCCATGTTGGATAGTTCAGTCTGTGCAAGATCGAAACAAGACTGGTTATCTTGCTGGCAATAGCTTTGCAGAATGAAGGAGAAATACTGTGGCATTGTCGGAAGACCTTAGTAAAGCCCAGTCTTGGTGTGCAGCCTGGGCACGGCTGATTGCCGCAACGACTTCGGCTCGTTTAAACGACACAGCTGTGTTGTAATCTGCAGAGTGACGAAGGGATTGGAGATCCACAAAAGTGGTGCAGACGCGGATCAATTCAGGCTCAATAGTTGCCGTGAACAACGGAGCAGGCCAAGGTGGCGTGCCCTTTGACTGTTCGATAACTCTATTGGCCGCATCTTTAACCGAGGTGTGCTGAAAAGATCGCGCAACATAAGGTTGCAAATCAGTATTTGCCGTAATGCGCCGTGCCCCATCATCAATAAGCAAGTGAAACACTGAATAGTAAGCAGCTGAAATAGCGCGTCTCAGCGATGCCTGCTTAGGCTTCATTGGATCAAGGCCAGCGAGTGTGCTTGCTTGATCCAGAAGATCAGATGCGAGGCTCACTCTTCTTCTCCCTCCTTTGAAAAGGAGATTACCGCTGAAACCGGCAGCTCAGTTGCTCTTTTTCGAACCGCAGAGGCAATATTGTTTAGGATTTGTCCAGTTTCTGCACTTGGAGCTGAAGTGGAGAATGAAGGCAGAAGGCTAATTGAGATTTGAATCTCTTCTTGTCCATCTTCGCCTGCCTGAACTGATGCATGAATGGCTGAAACATGTTCCTGAAGATCTGCAAGGTCTTCGATTCTCCTTTTTGCATCTTCGTCCAGCTTGTAGATCATGGTAGGAACCTCTTTACCCGACTCTAGCAAGTTTCGAGGATGCGGTCAGCCTTGGAGCCTTCTGATGTCTGATGTTGTCTCCAGAATCTATCCAACGCTGCCCATCACCCGCCGCACACATTCGACAATATGAAGACAACCTCCCTTCGGTCGGGTGCATGGGCATGTTAGATGCTCGGTAGCACACATTCATCAAGATGACCGCATTCTTTATTCCATGCTATATACTCGTCGAGAATTGCAGAGAGTTGCAATTCCTTCCCAAGACCCAGATGTTGGTTTACAAGTTCTGCTGTTTCTATCAGACATTGAAAGCCAGTAGCCAGTGCCATCGCAGACTTGGATGCAGAAGAAGATGTGTGTAGAACCTTATCTTCTGAAAACGACAAGCTTTCTGCCATCGATGCGCTACCCCAATGATGCCAGTCCGAAAAGGTCGAATAAATCTCTCGGTGAAGAACACTACCTCCGACAGACTCGCATATCTGCTTAATTTGAGTACCGCATTTCCAATCCTTATGATACGGGTCTTTTGGCAATTCTCGCCCTTCTCCGTGTGCCATCCGAGCCTCAACCGTATAGAAGAAATGGCCGTACTCGGCAAGAGCTGATTCTATCTTTTCTTGCTGTAAAGGGTCAACCGATTCACCGCTTGCAACTTTAAGACGGAGAATCCTCCAGTCATAGATATAGCCAAAAGCACGCCACTTTAATGGTCGTTCATGGGGGCTTAGTTGAGCCCACTTTACCATGCACAATCCCTCTATCATGCTTCTTGCAATAAGCATTGCATCTCGATGATGCGTAAGTATGATCATGCATTGAAGATGATTAATTTGCCTGGAGAGAAAACATAATCCCATGAATCCAAGGTGATCATCTTCTCGAAACTCAGCATCTTGTATAACCTTATTGGATAAGGATATTAGACTGAGCGAACGTGTTACTAGGCCATCCAATGCGTCCTTGCACTTTTCTTCGTGTAGATTGACATCCATCTGAGCATTGCCTGTCAGCGCATCATATTCACCTAAGGCCAAGCCTGAGAGGCGGTTTTGGCGTAGCGAAACGAAAAAAATATAGTCCGTACGAAGCGCTGATTAGGCCAACTTCTATTCCGGCCAATTATAATCATAATTTTGTGAGTCACGTTGGCAGTCTCCTCTCAACCACAGCCTATTCGGATTCTGCGGATCTTGGCCATAAAAGAATAATCCGCCAAGGCCAAGGCCGTAAATAGGTAGGTTCATATCGTCGATTTGCCTTCCCACCTTAATTGCAACAATTAAGTCCTTTGAGTCTGCATATTTTCGCAATGAATTAAGAAACGACGAAAGTGAAAAATTTGGATTGACAGAAAGTGGAACTATCTCTTTTAACTGAACAGGATTGAAGGATTGCTCGCTTGCCAAATTGAATCTAACAATGCAATCGTAGTCTAAAGACTCGACTGGTGCGAACGCGGTTTCGACGCCGATGTACTCGCCGAGAAGGTACGAGACCAAGGCTGCATCCAGTTTTTCTAGGGTTAACTTGGCAGGCCGTTGGATATTTTTATCGAAGTCCCAAGCACCAGAGCCATATAAGGGTCTTGCTTCAAGTTCTTTGGTCACTCTCAAGATCTGCACTGGGTCATAAAATTCAAGATTCTTCCAGTGGTTAAGCTGAATTCTTGAGACCATTTTGTATGCACCTAACGGCATGGATAGATCGTGCGAAGCCACGATCTATCCGATGTTGGACAAGCCCCGCACCGCTGGGGCCTTTCAAGACAGGAGAAAGATCGAGCCTCTTTTAAGGCCGGCTTAGTCTTTCATGTAGG
>JBIJAG010000047.1:0-23742 GCA_044345855.1 Cyanobium sp.
CCCCCCCCCCCGATCGGGGGGGCGTCATCTTTCCTGGCAGTCACCGCAGGAGATCATCAATGCCTAAAGCAACCACTTTGGGGGCTGAGGTAGCCAATGTATCCGGTCATTACATCTGGATACTCATTGACGATGAGGAACTGGCCCTGCCTTATTCAGATTATCCCTGGTTCAGGTCGGCCATTATTCAGCAGATCCTTAATGTCCTGCGATCGACGGCCGATCATCTCTTTTGGCCTGCTTTGGACGTTGACTTATCTGTTGAGTCGATACACCATCTTGAGAGATTTACGCTGAGGTCGAAGAGCACTTTCCAGCCATGCCATTTACCTTGGCCGCCATCTGTTACGCACTGATGCCATTGAGCAGAACGTAGCCATTGTCTCGGGGGCCAGGTGATGGCAAGCGTTAGGCAGTGAGCTGCTTGTCGAGACTCTGATTCTGTCAATTAATCCTGTTCTTCAGAGCATGACCCCTCTTCCCAAAAGCTTTAATTGCTATGCAAAATACTTTTCCACCTCTTTTGACCCGAATAGTCGAAGTAGTGAAATCACGGCGGCCTCTCCACCGTTGCTTGCGGTGCGGACATCCTCAGCAGGAGATTCATCTTCACGATTCTGTTGAACCTGCTGGGTGGGTTGCGGCGAAGCTTCACGGTCGCCTCCGGTGGTGGGCGTACTGCGGAGCCCACGGACTAGGAAGCGGCCCTTTGGCTCAGACGATCGCCGCGAAGCTGTCGCGGAAGGCGGCCAGGGTGGCGTCGATGTCGGCATCGCTGTGGGCCAGGGAGGTGAAGCCCGCCTCGTAGGAGCTGGGGGCCAGGTACACGCCCCGCTCCAACATCGCCCGATGCAGCTTGCCGAACAACACCGTGTCGGTGGCCTTGGCCTCCTCGAAGTTGCGCACCGGACCTTCGCAGAGGAAGAAGCCGAACATGGCGCTGATGTTGCCGCCGCTGATCGGCACGCCGGCGTCGCGGGCGGCCGCCTGGATGCCGTCGCTGAGGCGCTTGGTGACTGCCTCCAGTCGCTCGTAGGTGCCGGGCTGCTTCAGCAGTTCCAGTGTCTTGATGCCGGCGGTCATCGCCAGCGGGTTGCCGCTGAGGGTGCCCGCCTGATACATCGGGCCGGCCGGGGCCACCATCGCCATGATCTCAGCGCGGCCGCCGTAGGCCCCCACCGGTAGGCCGCCGCCGATCACCTTGCCCATCGTGGTGAGATCGGGGGTGATGCCGAACTTCGCCTGGGCGCCGCCATAGCTGATCCGGAAGCCGGTCATCACCTCGTCGAACACCAGCAGGGCGCCGTTGTCCTTGGTGATCTCCCGCAGACCCTCCAGGAAGCCAGGTTCGGGGGTGATGAAGCCGGCATTGCCCACCACCGGCTCCAGGATCACCCCGGCGATTTCGCCAGGGTTGGCGGCGAACAGCGCCTTCACCGCCTCGAGGTCGTTGTAGGGGGCGGTGAGGGTGGCGGCGGTGGTGGCCTTCGGCACGCCCGGCGAATCGGGCAGGCCCAGGGTGGCCACCCCCGAGCCCGCCTTTACCAGGAACATGTCGGCGTGGCCGTGGTAGCAGCCCTCAAACTTGATCAGCTTCTCCCGGCCCGTGAAGGCCCGGATCAGGCGCAGAACCGCCATGCAGGCCTCGGTGCCCGAATTCACGAAGCGCACCATCTCCACCGACGGCACCGCTTCGATCACCAGCTCGGCCAGCCGGTTCTCCAGCTCACAGGGGGCGCCAAAGCTCGTGCCTTTCTCCAGGGCCGCCTGCAGGGCGGCGATCACCTCGGGGTGGCTGTGGCCGCAGATGGCTGGGCCCCAGCTGCCCACGTAGTCGATGTAGCGGTTGCCATCCACATCCCAGGCGTAGGCGCCCTTCACCCGGTCGAACACGATCGGCTGACCGCCGACCGATTTGAACGCCCGCACCGGCGAGCTCACGCCCCCCGGCATCAGGGTCTGGGCGGCGGTGAAGATCTCCTGGGACCGGGTCGTGTTGAGCACAGGAGTCGATACGGGCGCTGTAGGAGAAGCCGACAAGACGGGATCCGCGGACGGAGGCTGACGAGCGTGATCCATCCTGACCCAGCGCGGCGCACACATGGGTGGATCCGCGAAGATTTCGTGGGGGCTGGCGGGGCGCGACCCCCCGCAGCGTGGCCATGGGCGCACCTTGAGTACCTTGAACGCGGTTTTGCCCGATGCCCGATTCCGTCGTGACTCCTGCTCCGAGCACCCAACCAGGCACCGATTCAGCCAGCCAAGCAGGCACGGACGTTCGCACGTTCAGCTCCTTGCTCACCCCTGGCCCTTCGCTCGCGCCCAGCCCGTCACCCGCCACCGCCACCAGCCCCATCGATTCCCCCAGCCCCGCCCCAGCGTCCCGTCCCCCAATCGACTGGGCCGCCATCGAGCGCCGCTGCCGCGCCATCCTGCCGGCCCGGGGTGTGGTGGCCGCCCGCCAGGAGCTGCTGACCTACGACTGCGACGGCCTCACCCTGCACCGTTGGGAGCCACCCCTGGTGGTGCTACCGGAAACCACTGAGCAGGTGGCGGCCCTGCTGCGCCTCTGCCACCGCGAGGAGGTGCCCTTCGTGGCCCGCGGCAGCGGCACCGGCCTCTCCGGTGGCGCCGTGGCCGAAACCCCGTCCCTGGTGATCGCCACCACCCGGATGCGCAAGGTGCTGGCGGTGGATCTGCCCAACCGCCGCATCACCGTGCAGCCGGGGGTGATCAACAGCTGGGTCACCCGGGCGGTGGCCGGCGACGGCTACTACTACGCCCCCGATCCCTCCAGTCAGGTGGTGTGCAGCATCGGCGGCAATGTGGCCGAGAACTCCGGCGGCGTGCACTGCCTCAAATATGGCGTGACCAGCAACCACGTGCTGGAGATGGAGGTGGTGCTCCCCGATGGCACGATCACCACCCTGGGCAGCGGCCTGGCTGAAACCCCGGAGCTCGACCTGCGCGGCGTGTTCATCGGCAGTGAGGGCACCCTGGGCATCGCCACGGCGATCACCCTGCGGCTGCTGCGGGCCCCGGCCAGCGTGGCGGTGCTGCTGGCCGATTTCACCTCGATGGAGGCGGCGGCCGAGGCGGTGCGCGGCATCACCGCCGCGGGCATCCTGCCGGCTGGCATGGAGATGATGGATCGCCTCTGCATCGAGGCCGTCAACGACTATCTGGGGGCTCAGGAGTATCCCCACGATGCGGCCGCGGTGCTGCTGGTGGAGCTCGACGGCCACCTGGAGGAGGTGGCGGTGGCCCTGGAGCTGGCCACCGAGCGCTGCCGCCAGGCCGGGGCCCGCACCGTGCGCCTGGCCCGGGAGGCCGACGACCGGGCCAGGCTCTGGCAGGGGCGCAAGTCGGCGATCTCGGCCCTCGGCCGCCGCTTCCCCAGCTACTACCTGCAGGACGGGGTGGTGCCCCGCACGGCGCTTCCGGAGGTGATGCGGTCGATCGGTGAACTGAGCGAGCGCTACGGCTTGCCCGTGGCCAATGTGTTCCATGCCGGCGACGGCAACCTTCACCCCTTGATCCTGTATCGCGCCGGTGATCCCGGTGTGGAGCAACGGGTGCAGGAGCTGGGGGCCGAGATTCTGCGGCTCTGCATCGCGGCGGGGGGGAGCATCAGCGGCGAGCATGGGGTGGGCAACGACAAGCGTTGCTACATGGACTGGATGTTCTCCCCCGACGACCTGGCCACCATGCAGCTGGTGCGCCAGGCCTTTGATCCCGAGGGCCTGGCCAACCCCGGCAAGCTGTTTCCGACTCCCAAGACCTGTGGTGAATCGGCGCAGCGCCGGCGAGAGGAGCCAGCCCTGGCGGCGGTCGAGGTGTTCTGAGGCTCACGGCCGGGGATCCCTTCGTGCTGTCGGTGGATCGGCTCTTCAATCCGTTCCCGATCGGAGCCAAGGTCACCGCCACCTTCGGGGCCCGGCACGCCATGGTCTGGCTGGGAATCCCTGCACCGCTTAGCTCCCCAGCCAGGCCAGCCCCACCCGCGCCAGCCCCACCAGCGCCGCGCCGCCGATCAGGGGCAACACGCCCCATCGTCGCCATAACAGCAGCCCCAAGGCGAGTGCCAGCAGAGCCAAGGCTGCCAGATCCAGCCCGGCGGTCCCCGGGCTCCCGGGCCAGAGCACCGGCCCAGCGAACAGCAGCGCCAGGCTGGCCACCATGCCCACCACGGCCGCTCCGATGGCCTGCATCGGCCCGGCCAGCCGCGCTTCGCTCCGGCTTGATTCCACTAGGGGGCCGCCCACCAGGATGAACAGGAAGGAGGGCAGGAAGGTGAACCACACCACCACCAGCCCCGCCACCAGGGCGTAGGCCAGGGAGCCGGCGGCATGCCAGCCCCCCAGCACCCCCACGAAGGCCACCACGATGATCAAGGGCCCCGGCGTGGTTTCTCCCAGGGCCAGCCCATCCACCATCTGGGCCGCACTGAGCCAGCCGAAACGCTCCACGGCACCCTGGGCCACGTAGGGCAGCACGGCATAGGCCCCGCCGAAGCTCACCAGGGCCACGCGGCTGAAGAAGCGGGCCATGGTGGCCAGGGTGCCGTTCCAGCCATCCACGAGGGAGAGCAGGCCGAGGGGCAGGGCCACGGCAGCTCCACCGACCAGCAGGGTGAGGGCCAGATGCCGGGGCCGGATGCGGGCGTGGGGCGGGGTGGCCGTGTCATCGCCGTGGAGCGCATCAAGCCCGGCTGCCGGTCGCGGTGGGGCAGCGGGCACCAGGATGCCGGGTCGCAACCGCTCAGCGATCCAGCCGCTGAGCGCCGCCAGGGCGATCAGCAGGGGCTGGGGCAGGCCGAGTCCCTGCAATCCCACCAGGGCGGCCGCGGCGATCACCACAGCTAGGGGGCCCTTGAGGGTGCGGCGTCCCAGCCGCCAGCAGGCCTGGATCACGATCGCCAGCACGGCCGGTTTGAGGGCCCAGAAGATGCCCTCCAGCAGGGGCAGATGGCCCCATAGCGCGTACAGCGAACTCAGCAGCAGGAGCAGCAGCACCGAGGGGAGCAGGAAGAGCCCCCCGGCGATCAGGCCCCCCCGGGTGCCGTGCAGCAGCCAGCCCAGGTAGGTGGCCAGCTGGATGGCCTCCGGACCCGGCAGCAGCTGGCAGTAATTGAGGGCGTGCAGGAAGCGGGCTTCCGAGATCCAGCGCCGCTGATCCACCAGTTCCCGGTGGAGCATGGCGATCTGGCCGGCGGGGCCGCCGAAGCTCACCAGGCCCAGGTGCAGCCAGAAACGGGCGGCTTCCGCCAGCGAAACGGTGGCAGCGGGCACCAGGGGGGAAGCCAGGGGGCCTGGGCCGGCTGGTGCGGGCATGGGGATGAAACGGGGAGATGGGTTCCTGGGATCCTCAGCGCCCCCTTCACCCCTGTCCAGGCCAGCGAGGGCCCTTGGGGCTGGCGATTCGAGAATGGTGGGCGGTTTGGATGGGGCGGATCGGCGCGCCTTGATCCGGGATGCGCCGGCCTGGCCGGGCTGGTGGCCGGGCTGCTGGCCAGGGCTCAGGCCCGGCGCAGCCCAGCCAGGTCGGCCAGGAGCGCGTCGCTGCCCAGGAGCTCCTCGAAATCCGGGTTCCCGAGGTGGTCCTGCAGATCCGCAAGGGCCGGGGCGCTGGGCCCACGGCGTCCCAACCAGCGGGGCCAGAACCAGGACGGCCGCGCCCCTTCCACAGGGAAGCCCGCGGCCCGCCAGGCTTCAAAGCCACCAGCGAGCTGGAGGATCCGGCGTGGGTAGCCG
Source organism: Cyanobium sp. (assembly GCA_044345855.1). Classification (GTDB taxonomy): domain Bacteria; phylum Cyanobacteriota; class Cyanobacteriia; order PCC-6307; family Cyanobiaceae; genus Cyanobium. The sequence continues at coordinate 5,754 of JBIJAG010000047.1, forward strand.
CCGCGGTGCAGGGCCTGCCGCACCCGTTCGGCTTCACCGGTGCCGTCATCCACCAGGAGGAGATCACCGTCCGGCCATTCGCCACTCACCAGCAGACCGGCCGGAATCGGATGGCTGAGGGGCAGGTGGCCTCGGGCGAACCGGCGCCGGGAGCGCACATCCACCACCAGCAGAGTGCTGGGATCGGTCTGGGATGCCGCAGCCAGCTCCGGGCGGGCCAGCCGTTGCGCCACCTCCAGCGGGCCTAGGGAGTGGGCGGCCGCGGAGGGTGTCAGCGCAGGGGCCGGCGAGTGGATCGGTGGGAGGGAACGGGGCATCGGGCCGACCTCATCACGTTCAGATCAACCCAATCTCTTGCGTGCCCTTCGAAACACCGGTATTCCGAGTGACAATAGTGTGATTACTCGCCTCGGCCGGGTCGTCGCCGCACGATCTCGCCGGCCTTGAGCAGGATCGCTTCGCCTATCTGCAGGGGTTGCCAGGTTTCCTCAGCGGTGAGCGGCTCGGTGCTCAGGATCGTCACCACATCGCTGGGCTGGGTCACGGCCGCGAAATCCACGCTGAGGTCGTCGTCGGCCAGCTGCACCAGCCCGAAGGGGGCCCGCCGGGTGACCCGGTGCAGCTTGGTGCCGGCGTAGGCGAACAACCAGGCGCCGTTGCTCACCAGGCTGTTGAAGATCCCCTCGCCGGCCAGCCGATCCGAGCAGGCCACCAGCGCCTCGAACAGGGCGGCCTCATCCTCCGGAGCAACCTCCTGGCGCTCCAGCTCCTGCAGGATCCAGCAGAAGGCGGTCTCGCTGTCGGTCTGGCCGATCGGCCGGTGCTCTCCCTCCAGGGGCGGCAACGATTGCAGGTCGCCGTTGTGGGCGAACACCCACTCCTGGCCCCGCCAGCGCCGGTGGAAGGGGTGGCAGTTCTCAAGCGCCACCACGCCCCGGGTGGCCTTGCGGATGTGGGCGATCGTGCAGTGGGCCTTCAGATCCAAGGCGGCCACCGCTGCGGCAACGGGCGAGAAGGCGGCCGGGGCGTCCTCGCGATAGAGGTGCAGGCCTTGGCCGTCGGGGTCGAAGCTGGCCAGCCCCCAACCATCGGCGTGGTCGCTGGTGGAGCCGCCCCGCAGCCGCAGGCCGTGGAAGGAGAAGCGGATGTCGGTGGGGGTGTTGGCGCTGAGGGCCAGCAGTTCGCACATCGGGGGCTGGGGCCGTTGGAGAAGGGGGATCAGCGCCGGGCTGCCGCCAGCCTGTCCCATACGCCGCCGTTGGCGAAGAAGGCGCGGTCGATCGTGGGCCAGCCGCCCAGATCCGAGGCGGTGAACAGGGTGGTCACCGGCGCGAAGGAGGCCTTGCGGCGGTTCCATACGGCTGCGTTCACGGGCCGGAAGCCCTCCTCGGCGAAGATGTCCTGAGCTTCTTCGCCCTGCAGGTAAGCGGCCAGGGCCTCGGCCGCTTTGCGGCTGCCCTTGCGGTCCACGTTGCGATCCACCACCGCCACGGGGCCATCGATGCGGATGTTCACCGCTGGCACCACCAGGGTGGTGGCCTTGTCGGTGCCCTTTTTCGCCGCCAGCAGGGCCTCGTTCTCGTAGGTGAGCAGCACGTCGGCCTGACCGCGGTTCAGAAAGGCATCGCTGGCTTCGCGGGCATCCTTGGGCAGGTTGCTCACGTTGCGGAACACCTTGGTCACGAAGGCTTCCGCGGCCTGCTCATTGCCTCCGGTGCGGCTCACCGAGCCCCACAGGCCCAGGAAGTTCCAGCGGGCGCCGCCGGAGGTCTTGGGATTGGCGGTCAGCACCCCCAGCCCAGGCCGGGCCAGGTCGGCCCAGGTGCGGATCCCCTTGGGATTGCCGGCGCGGGTGAGGAAGGTCACCACCGAGTGGGTGATGTTGGACTCGTTGGGGAGTTCCTTCTCCCATCCTGGCTGCACCAGGCCGGCCTTCTCGAGCTTGAGCACATCGGCCGGCAGGGCCAGGGTCACCAGGTCGGCATCAAGACCGTCGATCACGGCTCGGGACTGGCTGCCGGAGCCGCCGTAGCTGGTCTTCACCTCCAACTCCTCTCCGGTGCGCCGTTTCCAGTCCGCCTGGAACTTCGGCAGGATCCGGTCGTAGGCGCCCTTGGTCACGGAATAGCTCACCAGCAGCAGGGGGCCGCCCCGGCCCTGGGCCGGGGTGTTGGTGGCGTTGTCGCGCTGGGCTCCGCCGCATCCGCCCAGGCTTGCCGCCAACAGCACGGCGGGGCCGAGCAGGCCGGCGAAGCGGATGGAGCACTTAACCACGGTTCATCAATGGGGAACTCTGACAAACTTACTGTCTGGACCTGGCCCGCCGAACCACGCCAGGATCAGGAGACATCGGCAGGGAGCCGCCGGGCCAAGCAAAACCCCGGCTGCCTTGTGGTCGGGCCAAAGAAAAACCCCGGCCGCAAGGCAGCCGGGGCGGGGGAATCGCAGCAGGAGAAGCAAAGGATCAGCGCGACTTAGCGAAGATCTGATCCCAGAGGGCGCCTTTGGAGAAGAACTTCTTATCCACCACCTTCCAGCCGCCCAGCTTGGTGATCCGCCAGGTGTTGACGGCGGGGAACTTGCCCTGGGCGTAGGCCTTGCCCTCGATGGTCACCGGCCGGAAGCCGTTGTCCACGAAGATTTTCTGGGCGGTGGGGGTGTAGAGGAAACGGGCAAAGGCCTCGGCCACCTTGCGGGTGCCGTGCTTGTTCACGTTTTTGTCCACCACGGCGATCGGCCCTTCAATCAGAATATTGGGGCTCGGGATCTTCACCGGTTCGGTCCACTCACCAGTTTTGCGGGCCAGGATGGCTTCGTTCTCGTAATTGAGCAGCACATCCCCCTTGCGACGCTTCACGAAGGTATCGGTGGCTTCGCGGGCATCCTTGGGCAGCACGTCCACGTTCCGGTAGACGGTGGTAATGAAGTTCTTTGCCTTCTGTTCGTCACCGCCGGCCGATCCCCAGAGGGCTGCGAAGTTCCAGCGGGCACCGCCGGAGGTCTTGGGATTGGCGGTGATCACATCCACATTCTTGTTGTCGAGATCATTCCAGCTCTGGATCTTCTTGGGGTTGCCGGGCCGCACGAACAGGACCACGGTGGAATTGGTGATGATCGATTGATTGGGGAGTTCCCGCTCCCAGCCCAGATCCACCAAGCCCTTGTCCTGGAGTTTGTACACGTCTGCCGCCAGGGCCAGGCCCACCACATCGGCCTCCAGGCCATCGATCACGGCACGGGTCTGGCTGCCGGAGCCGCCGTAGCTGGATTTGACCCGCACGGTTTCGCCGGTCTTCTTCTTGTAGTCGGCCACGAACAGGGGAATGATTTTGTCGTAGGCCGCCTTGGTCACGGCGTAGCTCACCAGCAGGATCTCGTTGCTGTTGGCCCGGGCCGGCTGGGCCACCAGCAGGCTGGTGCCGGTGAGGGTCAAGGAAGCGGCGATCGGGGTGGCGGCCAGCCCGGCCAGGGCCAGTCCGGCGGAGGCCCGGCCCAGAGACCGGGTGGAAATGGAAACCACGGTTGTCCGATGGGAGTACGGACTGACCGTATGCCGCGGCCCGCTGGGGGCGAGGTATTTCCAACTACATCGCTGGGGATGCCGCTTTTGCTTCCCCATGGGGCCTGGGGGCTGCCACAATCCCCACCAAAGCGCCGGGGAACACCGTGGCCTTCAGTGCCAAGACGGAATACGGGCTCGTTTCCCTGCTGGAGCTGGCGGCGATCCATCCCCAGGGGGGCGTGCTGCAGGTGGCGGAGATCGCCGCGCGGCAGGGCATCCCGGACCGCTATCTGGAACAGATGCTCACCAGCCTGCGGCGGGGGCAGATCCTTCGCAGCATCCGCGGGCCCCGCGGCGGCTACCAGCTGTCCCGGCCGCCGGCCGAGATCCGCATCGCCGAGGTGGTGGTCTGCCTAGAGGGTGAGGTGGCCAGCCGCGGCACCGCCGCCCGCCAGAGTGCTGAATTCGAGGTGATCGGCGGCCTTGAGGGGCGGCTTGGGGAGGCGCGGCAGGCGATTCTCGAGGGCACCTCCCTGCAGGATCTGCTCGATGAGCGCGACCAGCGCCTGCAGTCGCAGGTGATGTATTTCATCTGAGCTGGGGCCGGGAAGCGGGGGCTAGGCCGGGGAATCGGAGCAACACCCGCAAGCCAGAGCGCCAATGCTGAGATCCAAAGCTGAGATCCAAAGCTGACTTGGGCCTGATCCCGTGGTCGTCATCCCCGCAGGTTTGGGGGAGATTCCGGGCCTCCGTTCTGTGCCCACTGTGCTGTCGCATGGTTTCAGCCCCTGGCGCCGCAGGGCGGTTCATCGATGGGTGCTCCAAAACACGTGGTCGCCGAAACAACACTAGACCGATGGGGATTAGGTGCTATGGTTTCCGTATCCGCAGGGCTCCGATGCGCTGTCCAAGCCGAATGACCTCCGCCGGCGCCACGCCGGCTCGCCTTCTTGCTTCCGTGCCATCCACCCTGTCCCCACCATCACCATGGCCACCGCATCCCTGATCCAATCCCTTCCCGGGGCCCTTCCCGGGGCCCTGCCCAAGGCGCTCCGCCTCACCCTCCTTCCCAACGACGTTTTGCCCGAAGGGCTCACCTGGCGGATTCATGACGGCTATATCCGCACCACCACCTGGGACGAGGAGGGTGAGTCGATCACCCTCGGCATCTGGGGTCCCGGTGATCTGGTCACCAATGCCCACTCCGGTCTAGATCCGGTGGATGTGCAATGCCTCACCACCGTGGTGGTTGAGCAGCACTCCCCCAGCGACTCCGAAACCCTCGCCTTTCTCCGCCAGCAGATCCGCAACACCGAGGAGATCTTCGAGATCAACCGCATCCGCAGCGCCGAACGCCGTCTCCTCGCTCTGCTGCGCTGGATTGGCCTCCGCTTCGGTCAGGTGAGCAGCCGCGGCTACCGCTTCTCCCTCAAGGATATGAATCTCACCCACCGGGCCCTGGCCGAAGTCTGCGGCCTCACCCGGGTGACGGTGACCAAGAACCTCAACCGCTACAAGACCCTCGGGCTGCTCCAGAAGGTGAGCGAGGCGGATCTCTTTATCCCCAGCGATGGCCTCGCCGCCGCCATCTGATCGGCGGTGTTTCTCCGACCGACCGACGTCTTTGCCAGTCCTTTTTGATCCCAATCGTTCGCACTGACCGCCATGCCTGCCCAGTTCCTTCACGCCCATCCCTCCAAACCCCAGCCGCAGCGCTACACCCTCGTGTTCCGCGATGGCCAGTTGCTGCGTCACCAGGATGAATTCAGCCTGGTTCAATACCGCTCCGATGCCCGCCTCGCCGCCGTGCGGCCCGAGTCGGCGGAGCTTCCGGCGGCCTGATTCCCCGCCCGAGAGCCGTTGCCGAGCCCCCACGCTTCATCGCTGGAGAGGTAGTGGGGGGAGAGCTCAAACCGGGCGGCGATCTGGCGGGTCTGCAGGATTCGGGCCTCGCGGGCCAATTCCACCAGGCTGATCAGGGAGTAGCGAAACGTGGTGGAAAACACACTCCCGGGGCGCCTGGCATCCACGCTAAGTCGCTCGGGAAACCGGAATGTAATCAGGGTGTCAGGTCTGGGGGCGCCATTGTGTCCCGAGTTACATCCCGAGTGACCTGGTGAGGTTCAGATGCTGTAGTCGGGCGCGAAGGTGCGGGCCTCGCGGCTGCGCACATGGAGCTGATCGCCAACCTGGAAGGCCTCCAGATTCATCCGCTCCCGCGGGATCTGGGCGGTGATCACCTGACCATCGGCCAGCACCAGTTCGGCCTGCACGTCGCGGCCGAGGTGGCTGAGCCGCCGCAGCTGGGCCGGCACCGTGTCGCTCTGGCCCTCGCTGAGGATCTCCACGTCGTGGGGGCGGATGAACAGGGGGGTGTCGGGGTTGGCGGTCCTGGGATCGGCCGCTTCCGCCGGCCCCGGCAGGCTGCCGCCCGGAAGCACATTCACCGCCCCCACGAAGCCCATCACAAAGGGCGTGGCCGGGTGGTCGTAGATCTCGGCCGGGGTGCCGATCTGCTCGATGCGGCCCTCGTTCATCACCACGATCCGATCCGCCACCTCCATGGCTTCCTCCTGGTCGTGGGTCACGATCACGGTGGTCACGTGCATCTCGTCGTGGAGGTTGCGCAGCCAGGCCCGCAGCTCCTTGCGCACCTTGGCGTCGAGGGCGCTGAAGGGCTCATCGAGCAGCAGCACGCGGGGCTGCACCGCCAGGGCCCGGGCCAGGGCCACCCTTTGCCGCTGGCCGCCGGAGAGCTGGGAGGGGAAACGCGATCCGTAGCCCTTCAGTTGCACCAGATCGAGCAGCTCATCCACGCGGCGCTTGATCGCCTCCTTCTTCCAGCGGCGCAGCTCCAGGCCAAAGGCCACGTTCTGGCGCACGGTGCGGTGCTTGAACAGGGCGAAGTGCTGAAACACGAAGCCCACCTGCCGGTCCTGAACGGTGCGATCGGTGGCCTCCTCACCGGTGATCCAGATGCGGCCGGTGTCGGCCTGTTCCAGGCCGGCGATCAGACGCAGCAACGTGCTCTTGCCCGAGCCCGATGGGCCCAGGAGCGCCACCAGGGAGCCGCTGTCCACATCCACGCTCACGTCGTCCACGGCGTGGAAGGATCCGAAACGCTTGGACACGTTGGCAACGCGGATGCCCATGGAAACCGGCAGCGGAATGAATCGATCGGCCCATTCTGATCACCCGGGTTGATCGGTTGCTTTGTTCGCTCGCCTAAGGGCCTTGCTGGAGCCTGTTCGCCCTTGCGTCGCTCGCCCTTGAGCTCAGGGGGAGACGCCGTCCCGGAATGGCGCCCTGGTGCCACTGGGATAACCCGTAAATACAGTGAGGAACCGCCCAATAAGCCTGCAGCGGGTGTACGGTCCAGGCACGATCCTCTTACCGATCCAGGCCGCCATGACCGTTGCCCTGCCGCGCCGCGGCCAAGGACTGCTCAGCCGCAACCGAGGACTGCCGCGCTGGCTCCGGCCGAACGTGCCGTGGACCATCACCTTGACCTATCTCAGCCTGGTGCTGTTCCTGCCCCTCGCGGGCATGCTGCTGAAGGCCGCCGGCGTTGGCCCCGCGGCCTTCTGGGAGACGGCCACCAGCCCCCTGGCCCTGAGCACATACCGCATGAGCTTCGGCATCGCGGCGGCCGCCAGCTTGATCAACGGCGTGTTCGGCCTGCTGATCGCCTGGGCCCTGATCCGCTCCCGCTTCCCCGGCCAAAGGCTGCTTGATGCTCTGATCGACCTGCCCTTCGCCCTGCCCACAGCCGTGGCGGGCCTGGCCCTCTCCTTTGTGTATGGATCGGAGGGCTGGCTAGGGGGGCCGATTCAGCGGCTCACCGGCCTGGAGGTGTCGTTCACGCCCCTGGGGGTGGCGGTGGCGATGGTGTTCATTTCCCTGCCCTTTGTGGTGCGCACGGTGGAGCCGGTGCTCCGCGCCCTGGAGCGGGAACAGGAGGAGGCCTCCTGGTGCCTTGGAGCCAGCTCCGCCCAGACCTTCTTCCGAGTGGTGCTTCCCCAGCTGACGCCCGCCATCCTGGCCGGCATCGCCCAGGGCTTCAGCCGGGCGGTGGGGGAATACGGCTCGGTGGTGATGATCTCCAGCAACGTGCCCTTCAAGGATCTGATCACCCCCACCTTGATCGTGCAGATGATCGAGGAATACGACATCGAAGCTGCCACGGTGATCGGCTCGGTGATGCTGATCTTCTCCTTGGTGAGCCTGGTGGTGATCAATGCCCTCCAGGTCTGGGGGCAGCGTTATCAAGGGGGCGACGCGAGCGGTTGAGTCGCCCGATCCCGCCAGGCGCTACGGCGGGACTCTCCGGCTTCTTCGCCCCTGCCGAGCACGGAAATCCGGCTCCTCCCGCTCCTGTTCTCATTCCCGGTTTCACCTTTTCGTTTCAACCTTCCGTTTCAACCTTCCGGTTCAACCTTCCGTTTCAACCTTCCGGTTCACCGATGCCTCCGGGCCGCGGCCTCCAGCACCATCCTCCCTATGGCCTTCACTATCCCCCCCCTCAAGGACCTCAGCCCTCACCGCTGGGCGAAACCCTCCTTCCGCGTCAGTAGCTTCCTGCCGGCCCTGATCCCGATCCTGGCCTGTCTTTATGTCGGCGTGGTGATCCTGGTGCCGGCCCTGGCCGTGGTGGTGCAGGCCTTCGCCAAGGGATTCGGGGTGTTTCTCGACAACTTCAAATCGCCCGAACTCCTCTCCGCCCTGCGGCTCACCTTGATCGCCACGGCGATCGCCGTGCCCTTCAATGCCATCTTCGGGTTGGCGGCCGCCACCGCGATTGCCCGCCACCGCTTCCCCGGCAAGGCCCTGCTGCTGAGCATCATCGATCTGCCCTTTTCGATCTCGCCGGTGGTGGTGGGGCTGATGCTGGTGCTGCTCTACAGCCCCACCCATGGCGTCTTCGCTGGCCTGCTGCAGAGCACGGGCTGGAAGATCATTTTTTCGCTTCCCGGCATCGTGATGGCCACGATCCTCGTGACCTTCCCCTTCATGGCCCGGGAGGTGATTCCGCTGCTGGAGGAGGAGGGCTGGGATCAGGAGGAGGCGGCCCGTACCCTCGGCGCCAGCGACTGGCAGGTGTTCTGGAAGGTCACCCTGCCCTCGGTGCGCTGGGCGGCCCTCTACGGCCTGATTCTCACCACCGCCCGGGCCCTCGGCGAGTTTGGAGCGGTGTCGGTGGTGAGCGGCAACATCCGCGGCGAAACCCAGACCCTGCCGCTTTTCGTGGAGGATGCGTACAAGCAATACCACACCGAAATGGCCTTTGGTGCCTCCCTGGTGCTGGCCACCGTGGCGATCGTGTCGCTGCTGCTCAAGTTGGCTGTGGAACAGCTGATGGAGCGCGACCGCAGCGCCGTGAAGGGCGGGGAGGAGTGAGGCGCGCTGCGTCTAACGTCGTCGCTCCTGTTTGGTCTGGCGTTGCTCAGCCTTGAGTAGCGATTTCACATCAAGGGCCAGGCCCTCGTGGCCCATTACCAGGGGCAGGTGGCCATGAGCGCACGGCCCGAGGGCGAATGTGGAGGCGGCTCCCCTGGCTCAGGTTGGCGATTCTGTCGGCCACCTGCTCGCGGGGAAGCTGGGCACTGATCACCTGGCCGCCCTCGGTCACCAGCTCCGCCACCACCTCGCGGCCTAGGTGAACCAGGCGGCGCAGCACCACCGGCAGGCTCCGCTCCTGGGGCTCATCCAGCAGATCGAGATCGTGGGGGCGCACATAGACCTCGCCGGCATCGCCCTGGCGGTGACCGTCCGCGCCGTCAAAGCGCGGCAGCACGTTCACCTCCCCCACAAAGCGCATCACGAACGGGGTTGCCGGTTCGTCGTAAATCTCAGAAGGGCTGCCGATCTGCTCGACATGGCCCTCGTTCATCACCACGATCCGATCGGCCACCTCCATGGCCTCCTCCTGGTCGTGGGTCACGATCACGGTGGTCACCTGCATTTCCTCATGCAGATTCCGCAGCCAGGCCCGCAGCTCCTTGCGCACCTTGGCATCGAGGGCGCTGAAGGGTTCATCGAGCAGTAGCACCCGGGGCTGCACCGCCAGGGCCCGGGCCAGGGACACCCGCTGCCGCTGGCCGCCGGAGAGCTGGGAGGGATAGCGGTTGCCGTAGCCCTGCAGCTGCACCAGCGAGAGCAACTCCTCCACCCGGTTGCGCACCTTGGTCGGTGACCACTGGCGCAGTTCCAGGCCGAAGGCGATGTTCTGGCGCACGGTGCGGTGCTTGAACAGGGCGAAGTGCTGAAAAACGAAGCCCACCTGCCGCTCCTGCACGCTGCGGCGGGTCACCTCCTCACCGTTGATGTAGATCGCACCTTGGTCGGGGTGATCGAGGCCGGCGATCATGCGCAGCAGGGTGCTCTTGCCGCAGCCCGAGGGGCCCAGCAGGGCCACCAGCGAACCGGTGGCCACATCGATGCTGAGGTCATCGACCGCCGGCGGGCCACCAAAGGACTTGGTCACATTCGAGGCACGGATGCCCATGGCGATCTGGCGAAGGGTGGATGGGCAGCAGCGATCAGCGGTTGGGCTGGGGGGTGGTGCGCAGGTAGGGGCGGATCTCGGTCACGCCCTTGGGGAACTTGGCGCGGGCGTCCTCGGTGGAGATCGAGGGCACCACCACCACGTCATCGCACCGTCAGGTTGTTGAGGGCGTTGGGGTGGATCATCCCGTAGAGATCGCTCACCTTTTTATCGGCGTCGGCGAGGATCGGGTAATCCACCGTGGTGTTCTGGGTCTCGTTGATGTCGCCGATCCAGCCCTTGTGGCTTTCGGCGCTGTCAACGCTCAGGGCGATGGTTTTGACGTTGCGCTTCTCCCATTCCGGGCGCAGGCGGGACACCTCGCCAAGCTCGGTGGTGCAGACGGGCGTGTAGTCGGCGGGATGCGAGAAGAGCACCACCCTGCTGTCAGCAGCGAAGTCGTAGAGATGGATGGGGCCGAGCTGGGAATCCTGGGTGAAATCGGGAACGGTGTCGCCGAGTCGCAGGGCCATGGAGGGCAAGGGAAAAGATGTAGCCCCACCCTTGCGCCATGCCCTCGGTGGTCGGTGTGGTTTCAGCCAGCCCTGCGTGTGCCTCCGGCTACACCAGCGCAAGGCCTGTGCCTGCAGCCCGCGGCGGGTGTGCCCACTCCAGAGCTGCTCGGTTGGGGGTTTGGGCAACACACCACCTAGCCTGAGGCGATGAAGGAGGTTGACAGCCGCTGGCAGCAGCGTTTCGACAACTACAGCCGCGCCCTGCAGGTGCTGGAGCGTGGTGTGGCCCTCGCGGGCCAGCGCCAGCTCTCCGAGTTGGAGCAGCAGGGGCTGATCCAGGGTTTCGAATTCACCCACGAGCTGGCCTGGAAGCTGCTCAAGGACTATCTGCAACATCAGGGCATCGAAGCGATCACCGGTTCCCGTGATGCCACGCGCCTTGCCTACCAGAACGGTTTGATCACGGAGGGAGAGATCTGGATGGCGATGATCAGAGCCCGCAATCTGTCGTCGCACACCTACAACCTGGAGCAGGCGCAGGCGATCGCGGCCGAAGTGATCGAGGCGTTCACCCCTGCTTTTCGGGCCCTGCACCAGAGCTTCCTGGTCCTGCAGGCCGACCCGCGATGACGATCACCCCGCCACCCGCCACCCTCGGTGCCACGGGATTGCCCGCCGCGGCGATCGCGGCGATCCAGGCTGTGCTGGCCAGCCACCCGCAGGTGGAGCGCGCCGTGCTCTACGGCTCCCGCGCCCTGGGCCGCCAGCGCGAGGCCTCCGACATCGATCTCACCTTGATCGGCTCTGACCTCAACAACGCCACCCTGGCCCGGATCGACGCCGATCTCGATGATCTGCTGCTCCCCTGGGTGATCGATCTCTCGGCCTTCTCCAGCCTGCGCCATCCCGCCCTGCTGGATCACATCCAACGGGTGGGGGTGGTGCTCTATCAGCGGCAGGGGTGAAGGCTGCCCGGTCGGCGGCTGTTGTTCACCCCACCACGTTCACGGTGGTGCCATAGCACTGAAGCTGGCGGTCCACGGTCAGCAGCAGCATCGGCTCGGTTCGGCTCTGGCAGACCAGCAGGCGGTCAAAGGGATCCCGGTGGTGGCCATCGGTCTCCAGCTCCGCCACCGCCAGCAGGTGGGAGTTGCGCACCTGCAGCCAATGGAAGCCCTGCAGCGGCACCTGGCGCTCCAGTTCCTCGAGGTCCACCTGCAACCGGCCCAGCGACACCTTGATCGCCATCTCCCACAGCGAGGCTTGGCTCACGAACACCTCCGCCGCCGCGGCCTGCAGCCGCTGCACCACCGGCGCCGGCAACCGTGGATCGTCGTTCAACCACCACAGCAGCAGATGGGTATCGAGCAGCAGACGCGTCACCGCAGGGCCTCGAACAGATCATCGAGGGGTGCATCGAAATCGTCCGCCAGCTGAATCCGGCCGCGCATCCCTCCTGGCGCCGCCAGTGGATGGGCAGGAGGCTGCCAGGCCACAAGCCGCGCAATCGGCACGCCCGAGCGGGCGATCACCACCTCCTGTCCCTGTTCCACCTGCTGCAGCAGCTGGGAGAGGTGGGTCTTGGCCTGGTGGATGTTGACCTGTCCCACCACGGATCCGCCCGAACTAAGCCTTAGTTTAGTCCACCCGCAACGCGATCCCGGCAGCCTTTCGCTTGCCGTCGCTCAGCTGCTCCACCCCGCCAGCCTGCGCCGGGCAGCGGCTCGCGGCCTGCTGCAGACGCTCGGCTGAGGCCTCCCAGTCGCCGAGATGGGCGCGCACCAGGGCTTTCCAGAGGCGGCCGTGGTTGAAGCTGCTCGCAGGCGGCCACGAGGGCGAAGGTGATCTCCTGGCGCAGCTCTCGCGCAGGGCGGCTTCGCTGCTTTGCGAGTTGGGGTGAACGCAGAAGGCATCCCAGAGGCGGACAGACGGGCTTTGTGTTCACCGAGCAGCACAGCTACCGAATTGTCTGGCGCGGTTGAATTGGGGGGCGTCTTGCTACTCGGGTCAAACCGACGGACTGTTTCGGGTCATCCCCTCTACGACATCAGCCTCGAGCTTAGGATTATCTTGAAAATTCTGTTCAAGATTTGGACTGTCTGGCTGTTCAGGGAGCCTGTATTGAGTCGAGACCGTGGATGCTTCTAATGATTACTATGGCCGAACTTTTGAGTCCCAGGGGGCACGAAGCAAAAAATCGACGAACCTGCAATCTCAATTTTACTCAAGTTGCCCATCAACGATTTTTTTGTAAACCAGATTTCCAAGAACTGATGTGATCAACGCACGCATATCATCCTTGCCCATAAAGTCGGCAAACAGCTCCTCATTCAGCTCCATTCTCTCGATGAAGAGGGATTCAAGGGTCTGCGTGAAGACGAGTTGGAATTTATCCAAGGGGTTCACCTTGGCGGCTTGCGCGAGTTCCGCATTGCTGCAGGCTGCCTCGGCAATTTGATCAAAGAAAAGCTGGTCGGCGTCGTTGAGTTCACCGCCAAAGCGCTCGTTGATCAGATCAATCAAGCGAGAAAGCGGCAGCTGCTCTGGCCGGGATACCCCAGATCCCACTTCATGGGGCCCGTCCAATGGATTAGCTTGTCCTTCGGCAAGACTAATTGATCCTTCGCTAATTTTCTGGAGGCGGTAATAATTGAGATCAATCCCATCGTCAAACTGGTAGCTTTTGCCAAGGCTTCGCTTTGGCAGCTTGAGGGCCAAGTGGCGAAGGTAGGTGTACAACTTTTCCAGGTCGCTGTCTTGGTAAGGGATGACTTGGCTGAGGAAGCTATAAAGATTACTGAAGGCCTGCAGCTTGCCGCGCCACAGCTCAGCCGATTCAGCCTCCTTAGACTGAAACTCAATAAAGCGGGCTCGTGCCTGATCTAGAACGGCGTTCATCGCCTTGTGATCGCCAGGGCTCTGGCGACGCTTCGGTGCAAAAAAGATCCTGCAAAACTCAAAGAGTTCCATCTGCAGGTAAATGCCTGAGGCGTCGAGCTCACCTTTCAGTTCATACAGCCTGTCGGGGTCGACCTCCTCGCCCATCACGGCGCCGTCATAGTATTGCTTGAAGGCTTCCTGGATCTCCTCTGGTTTGTTGACGAAATCGAGGACGAAGGTGTCATCCTTGAGTGGATGGGTACGATTCAGGCGCGAGAGGGTCTGGACAGCCTGAATGCCGGAGAGCCGCTTATCGACATACATGGTGTGCAGCAAAGGCTGATCGAAGCCGGTCTGGTACTTTTCGGCGACTAACAGGACCTGATACTCGGGTGATGCGAAGGCGTCGGGCAGATCTTTTTCTTTGATACCACCGTTCATGGCAACCTCCGTATAGCTAACATTGGGTAACTTGTCGTCTTCGACTTTGCCGGAAAAAGCAACCAGGCTTCGGATCGGGTATCCCTTGGCTTGGATGTATTGATCGAATCCCTGCTTGTAGCGCACCGCCTCCATGCGGGAGCCTGTCACCACAATCGCTTTGGCATGGCCGCCGATTTTGTGGCGGGTGGAGAGATAGAAGTGCTCCACCATCACCTCAGTTTTCTGGGAGATGTTATGGGGATGCAGCTTCATGAAGCGGGCGAGGGCCTTGGCGGCTTTCTTTCGCTCTACATGAGGGTCTTGCGCTGCTTTTTTTAACAGCTTGTAGTAGGTCTTGTAGGTGACATAGCTCTTCAGCACGTCTTCAATAAAGCCTTCATCGATGGCCTGCCGCATGGTGTAGCGACGGAAGGCTTCGCGATTTCGGCCAAACAACGCAAACGTTTTGTATTTGGGTGTTGCCGTAAAGGCGAAGAAACTGATGTTCGGTTGCCGGCCTCGCTTGGCCATGGCGCAAAAGACGCCTTCCAATGCAGCATCTTCCTCCTCTTCCGCTAGCTGCTTGGCCTTTTCGCGCAGGTCTGCACCACCGAGCACCCCTTTCAGTTCGGTGGCCGTTTCGCCAGACTGGGAGCTATGGGCCTCGTCAATAATGACCGCATACTTGCGGGTCGGCAGATGATCCTGGCCGACCTGGCCGCGTTCCTCATTGAGCTTGGACAGTTGCTCGCTCACAAAGGGAAACTTTTGCAGAGTGGTGATGATGATCGGCACACCGTCCTGCAGGGCCTCGGCGAGCTGGCGCGAATCCTCATCAATCTTCTGCACCACGCCCTGACGGTGATCGAATTGGTAAATCGTGTCTTGTAGCTGCCGATCAAGAACGAGCCGGTCCGTGATCACGATGACACTGTCAAAGAGGCGCTGATCCTGATCGTCGTGAAGACTGGAGAGACGATGCGACAGCCAGCCGATCGTGTTGCTTTTGCCACTGCCTGCGGAACTTTCAATCAGATAGTTGTGCCCAACGCCTTCACGGGAGACGGCTGCAAGCAGCGATCTGACCGCCTCCAACTGGTGATAGCGGGGAAAGATCAGGGTTTCCTTGCGGAGCTTCTTGCCTTGGTCGGAAGTCTTTTCCTCCACAGAAAGATGCAAGAAGCGGGCTAGCAGATCGAGCAGGCTGTCCCGCTGCAGCACCTCTTCCCAGAGATAGGCTGTTTTGTAGTTTCTGCCTTCGGGATCGGGTGGATTGCCGGCATTGCCCTTGAAGCCTTTGTTGAAGGGTAGGAAGTGCGACGAGGATCCAGCCAGCCTGGTGGTCATGTGAGCTTCCTCTGTATCCACCGCGAAATGCACCAGGGTGCGTTTGGTGAACACAAAGATCGGTTCTCGCGGATCTCGATCCTGCCGGTATTGGTTGATCGCATGCTTGATGGTCTGCCCGGTCAGTGGATTCTTGAGTTCCAGCGTGACCACTGGTAGGCCGTTGACCGACAGCACCACATCAAGCGATTGCTCGGTTCTGGGGCTGAAGTGCAGCTGGCGTGTGAGCCCAACGCGATTGGCCTGATAGCGTGCTTCCAGCTCAGGATTGAGCCCATGGGCTGGCCGGAAGAAGGCGATCCGCAGGGGTTTGCCGAAGCACTTAAATCCATGGCGCAGGGTGGCCAGCGCTCCGTGGCTATCGAGCCATTTACACAGCGCCTCAAGCACCCGAGGCCCGGTCTGCTCGCCGTGTAGCACTTCCAGCTTCGCCCAGATCTGCGGTTGGGTTGCTCGAATGAAAGCCAGAGCCTCATCGGGGAAGATGGCCCGCTCACGATCGAAGCCCTGGCCATCCACCGCCGTGTAGCCAGTCGCGAGCAGTTGAGCTTCGATCAACGTCTCAAAGGCGGTTTCTGAGACGCGTTTGTCGCTCATTGGCCCGGTGGTGCGGCTTCGGGCGCTGGTGCGTCATCGCCGGAGAGCAGTGGTTTGCCGTTCTGCCAGGTGACGGCGTAATGGCCCAGCCGGCGCTTGGTGTCCAGCGCCTTGGCGACGGACTGGCCAAGGGCTTCCAGCAGCTGGCGGCCGTGATCCGAAGGGCTGGCCTGGGGGGTGGTTGATGTGGTCATGGCTGAGCCTCGTGGAGCAGCAGTCGATACCAGCTGGAATCGTGGATCGTGCGCGAGAGCCCATTTTGCTCGAACACCAGCACCGGGCGCGATTCGTGGTTCATGAAGCAGGTGCAGCGATCCACCCGCGGGCTGAAATCGTGTAACAGGTGGCGCAGGCTGCGGGGAAAGCGGCGCCGGATGTCGGATAGCGGAATGCTGTGGCCGCCGTGAGCCACGCGCTCGGCCACCCGCAAGGCAGACATTTCCGCACTGGGCAGCGCCAGGTAGATCAACTCAACCCGCCAGCCCTGCTGTCGTAACCGCTCAACCAGTCGCAGATAGGAGCGGCCGGCGAGGGTGGTCTCGAAGGCAAAGCTGTCGCGGGCCAGGATGCGCGTTTCGAGTTCCCGCAGAACCAGGCGGCTGGCCGTCAGCAACTCTCGTTCTGGCACCAGGGGTGAGAGCCCGGCGGCGATCAGGTCTGCATTGATGAAGTGTGTGCAACCGGCGACGTGAGGCAGGAACTGCAGCGCAAAGGTGGTTTTGCCGGCGCCGTTAGGGCCGGCGATGATCCAGCAGGTGGGCGAAGGTTTAACCGTTATCATTCTAGATAACACAAGGCGATGGCTTCAATCACAAACGAAAATTCTGGAAGTCTTTCGTCAACCACTGTCTGAATTGCGCTGATCACGGCAACTAGATCTTCCCGGGACTGAAGTATCTCTTCATCAAGCCAAATATCAATTGCGTTTTGCCTCCAGCCACAGAGGGTTGGATGGTCAAGATTAAGGATGCTTATTGCCGCGGAGCCCGCTTCCGTACGGCCATCCACGCCCCCGTCCTGCCGATAACTAAAATGTTTATGACATTTAAAGGATGTGGGCAAGACAAGCAGGGTCTTATTTTCCTTTATTACAGCGCCAAACTGTTCACCCTCTGATCCTTTGACTTCCAATGCGGCAATCATGTTGTGATAGTTCAGATCATCACCCAGGCAGCTCCCATAGCTTTGTCCGGCAGATCTCACCTCCTGCTTGCAGTCATCTTGGCTCTTAAGGTGTTCAATATGATTTCCAAAGGAGTCTGGACTGTCTGTCGATGTTTTCAGGCCTGAAACTCGCCCCTTGTCGACAGGTGAACCTGTGTACCCGCACAAACTATACTGCTCATTGGTCAACTCTCCAAGAAGCTCTTTCTTGCAAGGAAATGCAGCATAAGTCACGTTGACTGGCACTTCCATGCCCAGCTGTGCGTTGATCCAGCCCCTCAAGCAGGCTGGCGCTTCGGTCTTTGCGATGTATTTCATCGGCCAAGCCTCTCAATCCTTTCAAGGAGAGAAGCAAGCTTTTGAGTTGCCACGGTGTTTCCAAAGCTGTTTCGTAGAAAAGAAATCTTGGTCTTGGCCATTTCCAACTCCCGAGCCTGAATGAGTCTTGAAATATCTTCCAGCTCTCTGCCTACATCTTGATCCATCTCGTCAGCTCCCATCAGGACATTCAAAATCCAATTAGAGTCAACGCCATAGCTCATGGCTGGCGTCTCGACAACGACTCTGCCTTCCTTGGTATTAAGCAGTCGCACACAGCGGGCATGCACTTCTCCCAAGACTTGAGGTGAATGCGTCGTAATGACAAATTGACAGCTTTTGAAGATCTTGGGAAGTCGAATCATGACATCCCGCTGCCACTTGGGATGCAGGTGTAGTTCAATCTCATCGATCAGCACCAAAGCCACTCCCTCGGCGATGGGGTCTTCGCTCTCTGGATTCGCGATGGCCAGGCGCCGGGTGAGATCAAAAATCAGGGCTAACAAGCCTCGCTCTCCGTCTGACAGCTGGTGCAGATAGAAAGGCTGACTGCGCTTGTCCACCACGAAGCCAAGACGCGGGTGTTCGGTGACTTTCAGGAAAGGTGTCACTCCTTAGCTGCCTTTCAGGCAGCTTGAATCAATGGTAGCGCCTGATTGGATTCCTGGCCTTCTGGTGGCTTGTTGATCCACACCACTACTGGTTGGCGCCAGCAGCGAGTGGATTGGCTCCAGCGTTTTGGGTGGGCCAGGCGAGCCT
>JBIJAG010000018.1:0-79021 GCA_044345855.1 Cyanobium sp.
GTGCTCGGGGCGGTGGGCGCCATGGCCCTGGCCGCCGCCCAGGGGGGCTTCAGCCGCGCCGCCCTGCGGCAGGTGAGCGATTCCACCGTGCGCACCACGGCGATGGTGATCGCCATCCTGATCGGCTCCACGGCCTTCAGCCTGGTGTTTCGCGGCGTCGGCGGCGATGTGCTGATCAGCGAATTGCTGCTGCAGCTACCCGGCGGCCGGACGGGCTTTCTGGCGGTGAGCATGTTGGTGATCTTTGCCCTCGGCTTTTTCATCGACTTCTTTGAGATCGCCTTCATCGTTGTGCCGCTGCTGCTGCCCACCGCCCGCCAGCTCCTCGGCCCCGAAGGATTGCTCTGGCTCGGCGTGGTGATCGGCGCCAACCTGCAAACCTCCTTCCTGACGCCCCCCTTCGGCTTCGCCCTGTTTTATCTGCGCGGCGTGGCCCCGGAAGGGGTGAGCACGGGCGACATCTATCGCGGCGCTCTGCCCTTCATCGCCCTGCAGCTGTCGGTGCTGCTGCTGATCCTGTTCTTCCCCCAGCTCGTCACCCTGCTGCCCTCCCTGGCCAGTGCCGCCGCGGGTTGACACCCCCTGAGCCAGCGAAGAGGCCCTGGCCCGCTTCGATCAAGTGCAGACCCTACCTACGCCCACGTACTCAATCGTGGAAGGGATGGTGGAATCAGCAGCGCGAGGCATCACTCTTCGGCTTGTTGCCCTGAGTCTCCCTAACGCAACCAAGCAGCTCAGCCGCCCCCCGATCGCCAGCGCCAACATGCAGATCCTTTGTTGCGGAGGCACCGCTACGGAGGCACGGCTGCATTGATCCCATCGCAGCGGTTTTGCAGGCATCCCTAGACTCGTTTGGTACGTCTGGAGATGGCAGCCATGGCCTACTTCACCTGGAAGGAAACCGGCCTGACCACAGACTGCGCCAGCCTTGATGCCATGGCGTCCCGGTTTGAGGAAGCTGCCGCCCTGATGCGTCGCCTGGCCGCCGAGGGCTTCTGGTTGGAACGCCAGGCCGATGGGCCCCATATCAACCACGCCGATCCTGCCGTGTTCGAGGCCTACGGATTCGTGAGCGAGGAATCCCCGGAGCGGCAACTCACCCTGCTCCATCCACCGGGCTGAGATTCACCCTGTTGATCGGATAGCCCGGGGTCGTCCCGGCCAGGGTGATCAGCGCCTCAGATAACCCAACACCCACACCACCACAAAGGCCAGGCAGGAGAGGCCCAGGTACACCAGCGTCCAGGTCTGGAGCTCCCCCATCGACAGCCCGAAGGGGAGGGCTTCGGAAGCCTCACCGGCGGTGCTCAATCCCAACGGCAACCCCAAAGGCAGCAAGGCGATCACACCCATCCAGAGAATCGTCCCAGGCGTTTCGGCGTCCACGCTAAGCGAGCCCCCGGCACCTCCACGCTGCAGGATCAAGGTTGGTTTGGGTCCCGATCCGATGGCGGTGCCAGCGCAAGAACCATCCTTGGCGCCGACAAGCGGCCCGCCCGGACCCGGAACACCGGATCTGCCCCGCACCCTGATGCTGCTGGGCAGCGGCGAGCTGGGCAAGGAGGTGGCGATCGCCGCCCAAAGGCTCGGCTGCCGGGTGGTCGCGGTGGATCGCTACCCCGATGCCCCCGCCATGGCGGTGGCCCACTGCGCCGAGGTGGTGGCCATGACCGATCCCGAGGCCCTCAAGGCGGTTGTGCGCCGCCACCGGCCCGATCTGGTGATCCCCGAGATCGAGGCCCTGGCCGTGGATGCCCTGGCGGAGCTGGAGGCCGAGGGCATCACCGTGATCCCCACAGCCCGCGCCACGGCGGTGACGATGAACCGCGACCGGATCCGGGATCGGGCCGCCGGGCCATTGGGCCTGCGCACCGCCCGCTTCGCCTATGCGGAGAGCGCCAGCGAGTTGGTCGCCGCCGCCGCGCCCCTGGGCTGGCCTGTAGTGGTGAAACCGGTGATGAGCTCCTCCGGCAAGGGCCAGAGCATGGTGGAGGGGCCCGAAGGGATCGCCGCGGCCTGGGAAGCGGCCCGGACGGGCGCGCGGGGCAGCGGGGCGCGGGTGATCGTGGAGGAGTTCCTGCGCTTTGAGCTGGAGATCACCCTGCTCACGGTGAAGCCATGGAACGGACCCACCCTCTTCTGCCCCCCGATCGGCCACATCCAGGAGCGGGGCGACTACCAGTGCAGCTGGCAACCGGCGGTGATGGGGGAGCGGCAGCTGGCGGAGGCCCAGGCCATGGCCAAGGCGGTGACCGATGACCTGGGTGGCGCCGGCCTGTTCGGCGTGGAGTTCTTTCTCTGCGGCGATCCCGCCGATCCGGAGGTGGTGTTTTCGGAACTCTCGCCACGCCCCCACGACACGGGCCTGGTGACCCTGGCAGGACAGAACCTGAGTGAATTCGAGCTGCACCTCCGGGCGGTGCTCGGCCTGCCGATTCCGGCGATCCGGTCGCTCGGCCCCGCCGCCAGCCGCGTGATCCTGGCTTCGGAGGCGGCCGCCAGCGTGACCTACGGGGGAGTGGCGCAGGCCCTGGCGATCCCGGAGACCCAGGTGCTGCTCTTCGGCAAACCCGATGCCCGGCCGCTGCGGCGCATGGGGGTGGCCCTGGCTCGGGGCGCCAGCGAGGCCGAAGCCCGTGACCGGGCCGATCGGGCCGCTGCGGCGATTGAGGTGCGCGGTAGCGTCTGATCCAGAGCGCCCCCCCTGGTTAAAGCAATTTCAAGGCCGTAAGGTTCTGCCAGCACTCGCCTTCATGAGCCAGGTCCCTACCCCTTCGGAGCCCACGGACAGACGCCGCCAGCGAAACAGACGTGTTCCCACACGCCCTGACCCGGCTCCCTCACCCCTGGCGGAGGTTCCTGAGTTCCTAGATCGTCGCCAAACCGCCATGGCACCCCAGCGGAGACACCTCCCTCTGCGGAGCTTCGGCCTGGGTATCGCCCTGGGCTTCATCCTTGGCCATCAGCATGGCCTCACCCTCCCCCTGGGCACCCCCCTCGCTGCCCTCAGCCAGCTGCAGGGTCAATTCAACAGCCTTCTCCAACCGCTCGGCTTGGGCCAGCAGCGCGTGCTGGTGCTTGGCACCGATCTGGTGGGCGGCAACACCGATGTGATGGCAGCGGTGCAGATCGAGAACGGCATCACCCGCATCACCCAGGTGCCGCGCGACACCTATGTGGAAACCACCAACCACGGCGTGATCAAGGCCAACGCCCTCTACGGCCTGATGGGGCCAGCGGCGGTGAAGCAGGAGGTGAGCACCCTGCTGGGGCAGCCGATCGAGCGGCACCTCAAGCTGAATCTGGCGGCCGTCAACAAGGTGGCCGATGCCCTTGGCGGCGTTGAAGTGGATGTGCCAAAGCGAATGTTCTACCAGGACCACAGCCAGGGGCTCTATATCGACCTCGATCCAGGACTCCAGGTCCTCAGGGGCGAGAAGCTGGAGGGCTTCCTGCGCTTCCGTCATGACGAAACGGGAGACCTGGGCCGGATGGAGCGGCAACGGCTGGTGATCAACCAGGTGTTCCGCAAGCTGGCCCAGCCCGCCACCCTCGCCCAGCTACCGGCGCTGCTCCGGATCGCCGGGGAGGACATCCACACCGACCTCTCCCCCCTGGAGCTCACCCAGCTGATATCCGCCATGGCCCACACCAAGCTGAGCACCGGGCGGCTTGCGGGCCGGGAGTACTGGGAGAACGAGCTCAGCTACTGGATGCCCGCCTCGAACACGCACCACCCCAGCGGAAACGGCGAGGTGCCCCCCAACTGAGTCGGGGGCTCCCAGCCCTTGCTGCTGGCCCAGGATCACGGTCCTCGCCTCCTTGATATAGGTGGCCCCATGGGCCGGCCAGCGATACAACCTCCCAACGGCCTCCAGGCCATTGCGGCTCCACTGCCGCCAGCGCACCGAATCGGCCAGGCTTCGCTCCAGGGCCAGCCGCAGGGCATCGGGACTGCTGACATCCACCAGAAGACCATTGCGGCAATGACGCAGGATGTCGCGGGGACCACCGTCGTCGGTGGTGACCACCGGCAGACCGGAGGCGGCCGCCTCCAGCAGGGTGAGCCCGAAGGGTTCGGAGAGGGCTGGATTCACAAACACGCCGCCTAGGCGGGCGGCCCAGCGGTAGAGGGGCGGTATCTGCTCCCTGCGCAGCTGGCGGGGCAAGGCCACCCGGCCGTGCAGGGCTGGATGGCGCAGCCAGCCCTGCACCTGATCCAGCACCTCTTTTCTCTCGCCTCCACAGGAGACCTCGACGGCCGGATCGCCCATCACCAGCACCAGGTTGTGGTGGCCCTGGAGGATGGGGGAGCGACTGAAGGCCTCCAACAGAGCGGGAATGTTCTTGCGACGGTCCGGACGGCAGATCGCCAGCAGGGGCTGTCGGTGGGGTTCCTGGAGAAGGGCGTCGAGCCGGGCCTGCAGTCCAGAGCCTGGGCCCTGCTCCCGCACCCCGGGCCGAGGCGGATAGAAACAGCTCGCATCGACCCCCGGCGGAATCACCCGGGCCCGCTCCGGACGGAAGCGGACGTAGTGGGCGTACTGCTCCTCCAGTTCCTGAAGGGTGCTGGTGACCACCAACGCAGCCTGGGAGAGGGCGAATTCCTCGGCCTCAATGCGCCGGCCCAGGGCATAGCGAGCCTCGATGGCGGAGGGATCCAAACCTGAACCGAGCAACCGCCGCCGCTTCTCCCGGCCCAGGGAGTGGGCGGTGAACAGCAGGGGCACCCCAAGCCGCTGGTGGAGCCGGGCCCCCACGTAACCGGCATCGGCATAGTGGGCATGAATCCAATCGGGCAGGCGCGGAGCCGCCTGCAACGACGTGACCAGGCTGCTCACCAGTTCATCGAGGTAGGGCCAGAGCTGCTCCTTCGGCAGGTAGGCGTGGGGCCCGAAGGGAATGCGGCGGATCGACAGCCGGGGACCCAGCCGCTCCTCGGGCTCGGCGTAATCGGGGCCCACGCATGGGTCGTGGATGCGGCGGGTCACCACCTCCACCCGCTCCACCTCCGGCCGCTGGGCCAGAGCCCGGACCAGATCGAGCACATAGATCGTCTGGCCACCGGTATCGGAGTCGCGGCCCAGTTCGAGATCATGACCCCGCAGAAGACCGTGCAGATGGAGATGGAGCACCACCAACCCCATAATCGCCATAACCCGTGGTTCAATCTCAGCGTTAGCGGGATCGGCGGCTGGCGTTGGCGGCAGCGGAGCAATGGCGGCGGATCTGAAGCCCGACTGCGGCTGGTCTGCCTCAGTCGGTGACCGGTTCGGGGGGATGCTGCTCCAGCACCTGCCGGAGATAGCGCCCGGTGTGGCTGGTGGGATGCTCTGCCACCGTTTCAGGGGTGCCCACCACCACGATTTCGCCGCCCTTGTCGCCGCCATCGGGGCCCAGATCGATGATCCAATCCGCACAGCGAATCACGTCGAGGTTGTGCTCGATCACCAGGATCGAGTTGCCCTTGTCCACCAGCCGCTGCATCACCTCCATCAACTTGTGCACGTCGTAGAAGCTGAGGCCGGTTGTGGGTTCGTCGATCAGATAGAGCGTTTTGCCGGTGGCTCGCTTGGAGAGCTCGGTGGCCAGTTTCACCCGCTGGGCCTCACCGCCGGAAAGGGTGGGGGCACTCTGGCCGAGCTTGATATAACCCAGACCCACATCCACCAGAGTGCGCAGCCGATCGGCGGCCTGGGGAATGGCGCTGAACTCGCCGGCGGCCTGCTCTACCGTCATCTCCAGCACATCGGCGATCGTGTGCCCCCGATAGGTGACCTGCAGGGTTTCGCGATTATATCGGGCCCCCTTACACACATCGCATTGCACATAGACGTCGGGCAAGAAGTTCATCTCGATCACGTTCACCCCCTGGCCGCCACAGGCCTCACAGCGCCCGCCCTTGACATTGAAACTGAACTGACCCACCTGGTAGCCGCGAGCCTTCGCCTCCACCGTGGCGGCAAACACCTGGCGGATCGGATCGAAGGCGCCGGTGTAAGTGGCGGGATTGGAACGCGGGGTGCGCCCGATCGGGCTCTGGTCGATCACGATCACCTTATCGATCGCCTTGATGCCGCGCAGCTCCTCCAGGCCCGCCGGGAAGGGCACCTTGAGGCCCAGCTTGTGCTCCAGGGCCGGGTGCAGCAGTTCATTCACGAGGGTGCTCTTGCCGCTGCCGCTCACCCCCGTGACACTGACCAGCCGGCCAAGGGGGATCTCCACATCGACGCCGGTGAGGTTGTTGCGGCTGCAGTTCACCAGGGTGAGGCGGCGGCTGCCGGCATCGCGGCGCTGGGCCGGGGTGGGGATAGAGCGGCGGCCGCTCAGATAGGCGCCGGTGAGCGAATCTTCCGCCTCTAACAGAGCCTGCAGCGACCCCTCCGCCACGATGTGGCCACCATGCACCCCTGCCCCCGGACCGATGTCCACCAGATGGTCGGCAGCACGAATCGTGTCCTCGTCATGCTCCACCACGATCAGGGTGTTGCCGAGGTCGCGCAGCTTGATCAGGGTGGCCAGTAGGCGGTCGTTGTCGCGCTGGTGCAAGCCGATGCTCGGTTCATCCAGCACGTAGAGCACGCCGGTGAGGCCGGCGCCGATCTGGGTGGCCAATCGGATCCGCTGGGCCTCACCGCCGCTGAGCGTCATCGCCGGTCGATCAAGGCTGAGGTAATCGAGGCCTACATCCAGCAGGAACTTCAGCCGCATGCGGATCTCCCGCAGCACCAGATCGCCGATCTGAATCTGGCGAGGGGTGAGCAGGGGCTCGGCACCTGCACTGGCTCCCACCCCCATCAGCGCCTCGATGCGGGCGAGGGTTTCGGCCACGCTCACGGCGGTGAGCTCATGGATGGCATAGGGGCCCACCCGCACCGCCAGGGCTTCGGGCTTGAGCCGTAGGCCCCGGCAGGTGGAGCAGGGCACTAGTTCCAGATACTTCTCCAGCTTCTGGCGGATCGCCTCACCGCTGGCATCGCGCAGCTGGCGCTCCAGGATCGGCAGGATCCCCTCGAAGGGGCGCACGTAGGTCTGGCCCTTGCGGTAGCGGCTGTCGGCCTGAATGGCGATCGGCTCGCCGCTGCCGTTGAGCAATACGTCGCGCTGCTCATCAGTGAGCTGGTTCCAGGGGGTCTTGAGTTCGAAGCCGAAGGCCTCGCCCACCGAATAGAGCAGGGAGAAGTAATAGCTGTTGTCCTTATCGCTCCAGGGGGCAACGGCGGCATACACGGGCTGGGAGGGGTCCGGCACCACCCGCTCGGTGGTGAACCGGCGCAGGTGGCCGATCCCGTGGCAGTCGACACAGGCGCCATAGGGACTGTTGAAAGAGAACAGCCGCGGTGAGAGCTCCTCCATCACGGCGCCATGGGCGGGGCAGGCAAAATTCTCGGAATAGAGGCGCTCCCGCTCCACCTCTTCCGGCAGCTCCTCGCCGGTTTTGGGCACCACCTCCACCAAGGCCAGCCCCTCGCCGCGCTTGAGGGCGGTGCGCAGCGAATCGGTGAGGCGCTCCTGCACCCCCTCGCGGGCCACGAGGCGATCCACCACCACCTCGATGTTGTGGGCGTGGTTCTTGTCGAGCTCGATGTTGTCGGCCAGCTCGCGCACCTCGCCGTTGATCCGCACCCGGGCGAAACCCTCGGCCACCAGACCGCTGAGCAACTTCACGTGAGTGCCCTTCTTGCCCCGCACCACAGGCGCCAGCAGCTGATAGCGGGTTCCCTCAGGGAGGGTGAGGATCTGGTCCACCATCTCATCGATGGTCTGGGGCCGGATCGAGCGGTCGCATTGGGGGCAGTGGGGTTCCCCCGCACGGCCGAAGAGGAGCCGCAGGTAATCCTGAATCTCCGTGACCGTGCCCACAGTGGAGCGCGGGTTGTGGCTGGTGGATTTCTGATCGATCGAAATGGCGGGCGAGAGCCCCTCGATCGCATCCACATCGGGCTTGTCCACCTGACCGAGGAACTGGCGCGCGTAGGCGGAGAGGCTCTCCACGTAGCGGCGCTGGCCCTCGGCAAAAATCGTGTCGAAAGCGAGCGAACTCTTGCCGCTGCCGCTTACGCCGGTGAACACCACCAGGCGATTGCGGGGGATCGTGAGATCGACGTTCTTGAGGTTGTGCTGGCGGGCGCCCCGTACGCGGATCACGTCCTCCAGGCTGCCGCCGCTGAGGTGCTGCTGCACAGATTCTGACGTCCGGGCCTTGAGGGGGCCTGTGGTGGCCAGCGGAGGCTCAGGAGGGGGGACGGTCACCGCCGCCTGGGTAGACCTGGAGCCGGCGCTGGCGCGGGGCATGGGAAGCTCTGTCAGCGGCTGAGTCTAGAAGGGTCGGTCCACAAGAGGGCCAACCGCAGCAGCCATGCGTGACCCCCCCGGGTGCCGGAAGCCTGGGTCAGGAAGCCTGGAAGGTCGTGCTGCCCTCATGGGGCTCAAGCGGCTGGGTTTGCAGTTCGGAACCCACCTGTTCGTGCAGACGCCGGACCACCGGATCAGCCTGCTGGTCAGCCACGAAGTTCCAGAAGGCAGGACTGCCGAGAAATGAAGGCTGGTCGTTGGGGACCATGGATCTGTCGGGCTGCGTTGGCTTGATCTTCGCGCAAAAAAAGATGAAATCGCTTTCGGTGAGTGAACAAAGAAAAAGCCACGGTTGCAGGCAATGTTATGTAGTTTAAACTACACAGACGGAGCCTAAAATTGGACGATAATCAACGGTTTTGAACTTCGCTGTTGGTTTCGGAGCTGTTTTGGTGGCCGTTCAGATGTTTCTCGCAGGCCGTGGCTTGGGCCACGCCAACGGTGAACAACGCCACAAGGCTGGCGGCAAACACAACGAGGCGAGCAAACATGCCACACATGCAACAGAGCTCGCAACTTAGGCCGATCCCAACCGCCTGACCACACCGATGTTGTTTTGCGGTTCATGCCGGCCCCGCTCTCCGTGGGCTTCGAAGCGGTTCCAGGCCCCGATCGCCGCAGCACCGTGGCTCCTGACGGCGCCGCTGGTGGTTTCGGCCAGCGCAACCCCCGCCAGACCAGCCGTTCCAGAACCCGTGCGCAGCAGCCACACCCTGATCGTGACCGCCCAGGACAACGGCAGCTCCCTGATCCTGCGCCCGGGGGAAACCTTGCAGGTGGTGCTCAGCGGCAACGCCGGCACGGGTTACGGCTGGGATCTCGAACACCACGACCCGAGCCGGATCGAACCGCTCGGGATAGAAAGCCTGCCGGCTCCCGGCCCGCCCCTTCCCGATGGCCGATCCCTGCCCCTAGCCGGCGGGCCGCAGCAAATCTCCTTCCTGTTCCGCATGCTCAGGCCTGGCCGCAGCACGCTCCAGCTCCGCTACTGGCGCCCTTGGGAAGGAGCCAGCTCGATCATCGAGCGCTTCCGGTTGCGGGTGGAGATCGTGCCGGCTCAGGCCGCCGATTGACCGCCGCGGGGCCGGGAGCCTGGCAGCGGCTCCAGCAGGCTGGCGGCATAACTGAAGGCCTCGCCGGATTCGCCGCCGGCCAGTTCGGCCAGTTCGGCCTGGCGCTGCTGAGTGTCCCGCAGGTGGGACACCCGGGTGTGGGTGAGGCCGGCCTCCACCACCTTGCTGACCCGGAAGTGGTGGTCGGCGGCGGCGGCCACCAGGGGCTGGTGGGTGATGCAGAACACCTGGCGGCTGGCGGCCAGGTGTTTGAGCAGGGCCGCCATGGCGCCGCTCACCCGGCCGCTGACACCGGCGTCGATCTCATCGAAGAGCAGGGTGACATGGGGATCGGCGGCGGCCAGGCAGGTTTTCAGGGCCAGGAGAAAGCGGCTCATCTCACCTCCGGAGGCCACCTCCGCCAGGGGTGCCAGGGGTTGGCCGGGGTTGGCCGTGAACAGGAACCGCACCACATCGGCTCCCTCCTCACCGGCATCGGCGGGCTCGATCGCCACGGCGAAGCGCACCTGGGCCAGGCCCATCGGCCGCAGCGCCTCCATCAGCTGGCCTTCCAGGCCGCGTGCGGCCCGGGTGCGCGCGGCGCTCAGGGCGGCATTGGCCCCATCCCGGCGGCGACGGGCGTTGGCCTCGGCCTGCTCAAGGGCGGCGAGGGAAGCCTCGAAACCGCCGGGGGCCAGCTGCTCCCGCAGGCGATCGCGCAGGGCGATCAACTCGGGAAGCTCAAGGCCATGGCGACGCTCCAGGGCTTTGAGCTGAGCCATGCGCTCCTGCAGTTCCGCCAGGGAAGCCGGATCGCTCTCAAGGGAAGCGCCGTAGCGGTCGAGATCACGGGCCAGATCCTGCAGGGTGGCCAGGCCATCGATGCAGGTCCCGGCCAGATCGGCCACGGAAGGATCGAGTCCGGCCATCTGCTGCAGTTCCTGTTCGCAGGCCGCCAGGTGATCCAGCACCGAAGGCGCCCCCTCCGCTCCTTCCACCAGCCGACCGAGCAGGGCCATCACCCCCTCCTGCAGCCGCACCCCGTGGGCCAGACGGTCCTGGTCGATCTGAAGACGTTGGCGCTCCTGGGGATCCTCCAGGGCCGCCGCTTCCAGATCCTCCAGCAGCTGCTCCTGGCGCTGGCGTTCCTGCTCAAGGCTGGCCTGGGCGGCACGGGCGGAGGCCAGGGCGGCGGCGGCCTCCCGCCAGGCGCGCCAGGCCAGCGCCGCGACCTCCAGCAGCGGCACCTGATCGGCCCCGGCGAAGCGGTCGAGCCAGCGGCGCTGCTGGCCGGGCCGGGCCAACTGCTGGGTCTGACCCTGCACGGTGAGATCCAGCAGCAGGGGGCGAAGCTCCAGCACCTGGCTCCGTCCGATCGCCACGCCATTGAGCCGGTGGCGAC
Organism: Cyanobium sp.; assembly: GCA_044345855.1. Taxonomy (GTDB): domain Bacteria; phylum Cyanobacteriota; class Cyanobacteriia; order PCC-6307; family Cyanobiaceae; genus Cyanobium. Next base: position 10,810 of record JBIJAG010000018.1, read on the forward strand.
TGATCGGTCGTCCCTCCTGCAGGCGCCAGTCGCGACTGAGCAGCAGCTCGTCCTCCTCGGCCTCCAGCTCCTGCTGCTCCAGCCAGGCCTGCACCGGTGGCGTAAGCGCGAAACTCGCCTCGATCCGGCCGCGCTCACTGCCGCGGCGCAGCAGCCGCGCCCCCTGGGCCCCCTGGGCACCGCCCAGGAGGGCGTCGAGGGCGTCGAGCAGGATCGATTTGCCGGCGCCGGTCTCGCCGGTGAGCACAGTGAAGCCCTCAGCAAAAGCCAGCTCCAGCCGCTCGATCAGGGCAATGTTCTCGAGGCGCAGACCCGTGAGCACCCCGGCCTCCAGCGAGCGTGTGCGTGCAGTGCCCGACCGTAGCGGCAGCCAGCACGCAGGAACAGGCCCCCACCGGCCACAGGAAGCACGCCCCGGAACCGGGCGGTGATCACAACAGCCCCGCCACCGCACCTCCGCCCGACAGAATCAAATCCCAACCGCGGCCCGGACGTCAGCCTCGATGCCATCCCCTGCCGCCGCCACCACCGCCAACCCAGCCACAGCCAGCGACCCCCGAAGGGAGGACGACTCCAGCGGGGGCGCCACGGCCGCGGAACAGGCCCTGGGGGCGATGCGGGCCACTGTGTTCGGCGCCGACCCCTTGGCCCCAGTACCGCCGATCGAGCCCATGATCCAGGCACCAAGCGACTCTGGCGCGCCGGTGAACGCCAGTCCAGGCGCGGACCCCAGCGAACTCAGCGATTTCATCGAGATCAGCGGTCTGCTGCGTTACGACCCGGCCGCCATCACCCGCATCTACGCCGGCCATCCCCAGCGCCTGGTCCGCCGCCTCTGGCAGACCCTGGTGCCGATAGCTCTATACCTGATGGGTGTGGGCAGCGACCGATTGCTGGGGCGACTGCGAGGTGAACGGGTGCGGGAACGCTCCCGCGAGGCCGCCACCCTGGTGGCCTCCCTGGGACCCGCCTTCATCAAGGCCGGCCAGGCCCTCTCAACCCGGCCCGACATCATTCCGCCGGTGCTGCTCGAGGAGCTGGCCCAGCTCCAGGACCAGTTGCCTGGCTTCGATTCTGGCCTGGCGATGGCCTGCATCGAGGAGGACCTCGGGGCGCCGGTGGACACGATCTACGAACACCTGGAACGCGAACCGATCTCGGCGGCCTCCCTGGGCCAAGTGCACCGGGGCGTGCTGAAAGGCGGCCAGAAGGTGGCCGTGAAGGTGCAGCGGCCGGGCTTGCGCGAGCAGATCACGCTCGATCTCTACATCGTGCGCAACATCGCCGCTTGGCTTAATCGCAACGTGGGTCTGATCCGCAGTGATCTAGTGGCGCTGATCGATGAACTAGGTCAGCGGGTGTTTGAGGAAATGGACTATCTCAATGAGGCGGCGAATGCAGAAAAATTCGCTGCGCTTCACATCCATAATCCTCGCATCGCTGTGCCGCGCATCTTCCATGAAGCCACCAGCCGGCGCGTGCTCACGATGGAGTGGATCGATGGGGTGAAACTCACGAACCTCGATGCTGTGCGAGCCATTGGTGTGGACCCCGACGACATGGTGGAAGTGGGGGTGAACTGCAGCCTGCAGCAGCTACTGGAACACGGGTTCTTCCACGCCGATCCCCACCCTGGCAATTTGCTCGCCCTGCCGGATGGTCGATTGGCCTATCTGGATTTCGGCATGATGAGCACGGTGAGCCGTGAATCACGCACCGGCCTGATTCAGGCAGTTGTTCACCTTGTGAACCGCAATTTTGGAGCCCTATCCAAGGATTTCGTGGCCCTCGGTTTCCTCGGGGAGGAGGTGAATCTAGAGCCAATTGTTCCCGCTTTTGAAAGCGTGTTCGGCCAGGCCCTGGAGATGGGAGTGAGCCGCATGGATTTCAAAGCGGTCACCGACGATCTCTCCGGCGTGATGTATCGCTTCCCCTTCCAAGTTCCCCCCTACTACGCCCTGATCATCCGCTCCTTGGTTACCCTGGAGGGCATCGCCCTAAGCGTGGATCCCGACTTCAAGATTCTCGGCGCCGCCTATCCCTACTTTGCCCGCCGCCTGATGGAAGATCCCGATCCCCAGCTGCGCCGCAGCCTGCGGGAAATGCTCTACGACGGCGACGAGTTCCGCTGGCAGCGACTCGAAAGCCTGGTGAACAGTGCCTCCATGCAGGCCCAATTAGACCTGGAAGGGCTGCTGGATCAGGTGATCGAATTCCTGTTCTCCCCCAACGGCGGCCTGCTGCGCCGCCAATTAGTGGAGGCGGCCGTGCAGCGGGTGGACGCGCTGGCCTGGAGCACCACCCTGCGGCTAGGTCGCCGACTGCCCCCCAACCTGCTGCCGCCAGGCCTGCGCCAGCGGCTGCCGGAAGCTGACCGCAGGGGTGAACCATTGCTCGACCTCGAACCACTGCGACAACTGGCGGCGATCCTGCAGGATCTGCCCGGATTTGAACCCCAGCTCCTGTTGAAGCGCCTGCCCCGAGTGCTCAGCGAACCCGACCTGCGGCAGATGGGTTTCGAGATGGCCCGGGGTCTGGCCGAGCGGGGGGTGGTGCGGCTGCTGCGCGATGTCCTGGTCAGCCCCGCCTGAGCGGCGGCAGGCGCAATGGCGACACCTAGATTCCTGCCCAGAAGTGATGCAATCTTTGGCCAGCCTTCCGACCGGTTTTCAGCAGGGGTTTCCACAGGGCCATCCCTCGGCTGATGCCGGGGGTTCCGCAGCAGCGAAGCGCTTGAACCCACGCCGGCGAAACCGCCACCGGCTGCTCGGCGCCCTTCTGGGAGTCGGGTTGCTGTGCTCAACCCCGACCGCGCCGGCAGCAGAGAACATCGTTCTGGTGAGTGGGGCCTTCCGCCGCTCCATCCCCGTGGCCGACATGGAACTCTTGGCCAAGAAAGGCCAGGCCCAGGGCCTCCTGGCCGACCTGCTCAGGATCAGCAACCAGAACCCGGTGGAAGTCGGAAAACTGCTCAACCAATCGATCCCCCTACCCCTGGTGCTGGTGAGCCGACTGCTCAACACCCGCATCGGGGAGGCACTGCTGGATCGCCTCGCCAACATCGTTTATCCCCTCAAAACTCCCGGAGCTGGCGTGCCGGCGCTGCGCTCGGCCCTGGTGATCGGGATCGCAGAAGGCGACGGCAACCTCTCGCCCGTGTCCTTCCTGCGGGCCTACCCCAACCGTGAAATGGAGGTGAACCTGCCGGCCCTGCTGGCCCTGTTGCAAAAGGCCAATTCGATTTCGGACCTGGTGCGCTTCTTCTCAGAATCGCCGCTCGATGGTCTGCAGGGCAAGGACTCAGGCAGCCGCTGAACCCAGACCGATCGGAACCGGACCCAACGGGCGCCGAGTCGAGCGGAGCCGGTTGGGCAGGCCTGGGGAAAAGGCTGTTGAGAACCATGTGGAGAACCGAGGGGTAGATTCCCTTTCAGCTTCCCTGGTGCATTCGTGGCCCTGCTCCAAGTTCTGCGGCGGCTGGGGCAAGTAGGCTCCCCGGCAGCCACCCTGCAGGACTGGCCCGGCCTGATAGAGGCCTATCGCCGCTGGCTGCCGGTAAGCGCGGCCACACCGGTGATCACCCTGCGGGAAGGCGCCACCCCCCTGATCCCGGCGCCGGTGATCAGCGAACGGGTCGGCAGGGGCGTGAAGGTGTTCCTCAAATACGACGGGCTCAACCCCACCGGCTCCTTCAAGGACCGGGGTATGACCATGGCCATCTCCAAGGCCAAGGAGGCCGGCTCGGAGGCGGTGATCTGCGCCAGCACCGGCAACACCTCCGCCGCCGCGGCCGCCTATGCCCGCCGCGGCGGCATGCGGGCCTTCGTGCTGATCCCCGATGGCTACGTGGCCCAGGGAAAACTGGCCCAGGCCCTGCTCTATGGCGCCGAGGTGCTGGCGGTGAAGGGCAACTTCGACCGGGCCCTGGCGATCGTTCGGGAGGTGGCCGACACCTACCCGGTCACCCTGGTGAATTCCCTCAACCCCTACCGGCTGCAGGGCCAGAAAACGGCGGCCTTCGAAGTGGTCGATGCCCTCGGCGACGCCCCCGACTGGCTTTGCATCCCCGTGGGCAACGCCGGCAACATCAGCGCCTACTGGATGGGCTTCAACGAATACCGGGACGCCGGCCATAGCCGCACCCTGCCGCGAATGATGGGCTTCCAGGCCGCCGGGGCCGCACCGCTGGTGCTGGGTCACACGGTGGAGCAACCAGACACCATCGCCACGGCCATCCGGATCGGCAATCCGGTGAACAGAGAAAACGCCCTCAAGGCGAAGGCCGAAAGCAACGGTGACTTCATGGCCGTGACGGACGCCGAGATCATCGACGCCTACAAGTTGCTGGGCAGTGGTGAGGGGGTGTTCTGCGAGCCCGCCAGTGCCGCCTCCGTGGCGGGCCTGCTGAAGCGACGCGACGAAGTGCCGGCGGGAGCCACCGTGGTGTGCGTGCTCACCGGCAACGGCTTGAAGGACCCCACCACGGCGATCGAACACAACGACTCCCACTTCCACACCGGCATCGATCCGGACATGGCGACCGTGGCCCGGGTGATGGGGTTCTGAGCCGCCAGCCAATCCGACAGGCGGACCAGGAAAAGCAGGCGCAAGGCTGGGATTAGAGGAGGAAAACCGGGGGCTGGAACCGGCCGATCACCGCCATCACCTTTCCCCAGGCCCGGGAAACGGTGGAAAACGACCCAATTTCACCAACTGGGTAACCTCCCTCCCCAGGCAGTTCTCGTGGAAAACGCAGATAGGCACAGAGATAGCCATCGATTTCCCCCGTTTCCACCGCCTCTACGACGACGATTGGATTGATCTTTTTTTTAAATCCATCTGATGACCGTTGCGGGATTTCCGGCAGGGCGGCAGCTTCACCGGGGTTCGCCCGTTGCGCTTTGACCCACCGTGTGAAACCGTGGGCCGACAACGGTCCTTCCGCTTCCGCCCTGGCCCCCATGAAGCTGGTCTGTTCCCAGGCTGAACTCAGCTCCAGCCTTCAGCTCATCAGCCGGGCCGTGGCAGCACGGCCCACCCACCCGGTGCTGGCCAACGTGCTGCTGACCGCCGATGCCGCCACCGGGCGCCTGAGCCTCACCGGCTTCGACCTCAGCCTCGGCATCCAGACCAGCCTGCCCGCCGCGGTGGAGAGCAGTGGCGCGATCACACTGCCGGCCCGCCTGTTCGGCGAGATCGTGAGCCGCCTGTCCGCCGACAGCCCCCTCACCTTGAGCTGCACCGAGGGCGAGGAGCAGGTAGAGCTCACCAGCCTTTCCGGCACTTACCGCATGCGCGGCATGCCCGCCGAGGATTTTCCCGATCTCCCCCTGGCCCAGAGCGGCACGCCGATCCGCCTGAATGCCGAATCCCTGGTGAAGGGGCTACGCGCCACCTTGTTTGCCAGTTCCTCCGACGAGGCCAAGCAGTTGCTCACCGGCGTGCACCTGCGGCTGGCGGAACACAGCCTGGAGTGCGCCGCCACCGATGGCCATCGCCTGGCCGTGCAGCGCCTTGAGGATGCCGTTGCCCCAGGCAGCGAAGCGCCGCTCTCCGAGGGGGGGGAGCCCTTCGCCGTCACGGTGCCTTCCCGTTCCCTGCGTGAACTGGAGCGCCTCCTGTCCGGCCGCCCCTCCGATGAGCCCCTGAGCCTGTTCAGTGAGCGGGGGCAGGTGGTGGTGCTCTGGGCCGATCAGGTGCTCACCAGCCGCAGCCTCGATGGCACCTATCCCAACTATCGCCAGCTGTTGCCGGAAACCTTCAGCCGTTCCCTCCGGGTGGATCGGCGCGCCTTCACCGCCTCCCTCGAACGGGTGGCCGTGCTGGCGGACCAGCACAACAACGTGGTGAAGATCAGCAGTGATCCGGTGGCGGGCCAGGTGCAGATCCGCGCCGATGCCCAGGATGTGGGCAGCGGTTCGGAGGCCGTGGCCGCCTCGATTGAGGGCGATCCCATCGAGATCGCCTTCAACGTGCGTTACCTCCTCGATGGCCTCAAGGCGATCGGATCCGAGCAGGTGGTGCTCCAGTGCAATGGCCCCACCACCCCGGCGGTGCTGGTTCCCGTGGGGGAAGATGGTGCCTTCACCTATCTGGTGATGCCGGTTCAGATCCGCAGCTGAGTCGGCCCCAGATCTCCGATCCGAGCCCGTGGCCCTTCCCGAGCAGCTGCTGCTGAGCGATCTGCTCCGGTTGCGGGTCCGCTGCGACCAGGGCCTCGACCATGGGCCCGGGGTGCTGGGGTGGATGCATCCCCCGGTCCACCGCCTGCTCGGTTGGGTCAGCCGGCCCTCCTCGTTCCGCTCCACCCGCCGCGTGTGGCGGCTCAATCAGCTCCGGGGGCTTTCCGAGGGCGAAGCTTTCGTGAAAGGCGAGGGCGCCGACACCGAGCCCGGTGTGCTGGAGCAGCTGCCCACCCTGATCGGCGCCACCCTGTTTGGGGCCGATCAGGCACCGCTCGGCACCGTGGCCGATGCTGCCGTGGAGTTGGGAACCGGCCGGATCCTCCACTACCTGGTGGCCCGCAGCGATCCCCGGCTGCCGGGCAGCAGTCGCTGGCGCCTCAGCCCCGAGCGGATCGTGGATCAGCAGAGCGGCCGCGTGATCACGGCCCTGCAGAGCCTCGACGATCTCCCCTTGGCCCGCTCCAGCGTTCGCCAGGAGTTGCTGCGACGCTCCAGGCGCTGGCGGGAGCAGGTGGGCGAGGAAACAAGTCGCCTGCGTGACCAGTTCCAGCAGGTGGGTGATCGGGTCGAGGGGCGGCTGGAGGGTTGGCTGGAGGAGCCCCCCTGGGAGGGCTTCCTGGATGAGCGGGATCCGGGGCGCCCCTCGGATGAGCGACCGATCCCGACCGACCCTGCGCAGGCCCCGGCCTGGGATCCCCTGGAGGATTGGGCAGAGGAAGAACCAGAACCAGGCGAAGACCCAGCACCTGAGCCTTGGCAGGATCGTTGGTCCGATGACTCGCCGCTGGATGAGGATCTCAGGGAAGGGTCGGATCAGACCCTGGAGGCCCGCTCGCGGCGGCCATCGGCCCGTAGGGCCTCAGAGCGGTCCGGCTCCGATCGCTACCGCGGCCGCCCCGACGACGATCCCTGGATCTAGCCAGGTCTGCCGCCACTTCGGCCCCTGAACCACAGGATCGGATACTGGAGCCATCCTGCATGCCCGCGCTGGTGGTCTCCTCTCCTTCCTTTTCGGTGCCCGAAGCGTTGCGCAAGGAAGGGCTCAGCCAGGCTGATTACGACGAGATCGTGCGAAGGCTGGGGCGGGTTCCGAACCGGGCCGAGCTCGGCATGTTTGGCGTGATGTGGTCGGAGCACTGCTGCTACCGCAACTCCCGCCCCCTGCTCAGCCAGTTCCCCACCAGCGGGCCCCGCATCCTGGTGGGCCCCGGCGAGAACGCCGGCGTGGTGGACCTGGGCGAAGGCCAGCGGCTGGCCTTCAAGATCGAGAGCCACAACCATCCGTCGGCCGTCGAGCCGTTTCAGGGGGCCGCCACCGGGGTGGGAGGCATCCTTCGGGACATCTTCACCATGGGCGCTCGGCCGATCGCCCTCCTCAACGCCCTGCGCTTCGGGCCCCTTGAAGAGTCCCGCAACGTCGGCCTGATGGAGGGGGTGGTGGCGGGCATCGCCCACTACGGCAACTGCGTGGGAGTTCCCACCGTGGGCGGTGAGGTGGCCTTTGATCCGAGCTACAGCGGCAATCCGCTTGTGAACGCCATGGCCCTCGGGCTGATGGAGACCGAGGAGATCGTCTGCGCCGGTGCCCGGGGCGTTGGCCATCCGGTGGTTTACGTGGGCAGCACCACCGGCCGTGACGGCATGGGAGGTGCCAGCTTCGCCAGCGCCGAACTCACCGAGGCCTCTCTTGATGACCGGCCCGCCGTGCAGGTGGGGGACCCGTTCCTGGAGAAGGGGCTGATCGAGGCCTGTCTGGAGGCCTTCCAGAGCGGTGATGTGGTGGCCGCTCAGGACATGGGCGCCGCTGGTCTCACCTGCAGCTGCTCGGAGATGGCCGCCAAGGGGGGGCTGGGCATCGAACTCGACCTCGATCGCGTCCCGGCCCGGGAGGAGGGCATGACGCCCTACGAGTTTTTGCTCAGCGAATCCCAGGAGCGCATGCTCTTCGTGGTGAAACCGGGGCGTGAGGAGGTCTTGATGGCCCGTTTCCGACGCTGGGGCCTTCAGGCCGCCGTGGTGGGCAGGGTGCTGGAGGAGAACGTGGTGCGGGTGCTGCAGCACGGCCAGGTGGCCGCGGAGGTGCCCGCCAGCGCCCTGGCCGAGGACACGCCGATCAACCATCACACCCTCCTGGCCGAACCACCCGCAGCGATCCAGGCCCACTGGCGCTGGAGTGAGGCCGAGCTGCCTCCCGCCGATCCCGCCGGCATCCAACTCCCCCAGGCCCATCTGGGCTGGGGCGAGGTGCTGCTGCGGCTCCTCGATGACCCCACGATCGCCAGCAAGCGCTGGGTGTGGCGCCAGTACGACCACCAGGTCCAGGCGAACACGGTGGTGCCCCCGGGCGGCGCCGATGCGGCGGTGGTGCGGCTGCGCCCCCAGCAGGGGGAGGGATCGTTGGTGCCCTCGAGGCGCGGGGTGGCGGCGGTGGTGGATTGCCCCAACCGCTGGGTGGCCCTCGATCCCGAGCGGGGTGGCATGGCGGCGGTGGCCGAAGCCGCCCGCAATCTCAGTTGCGTCGGCGCCGAGCCCCTGGCCGTGACCGACAACCTCAACTTCCCCTCGCCCGATACCGACACGGGCTATTGGCAGCTGGCCATGGCCTGCCGCGGCCTTTCAGCCGCCTGCCTGGCCCTCGCCACCCCGGTCACCGGCGGCAATGTGTCCCTCTACAACGAGACTCGCCTGCCCGATGGAACGATGCAGCCCATCCATCCCACCCCGGTGGTGGGCATGGTGGGCCTGGTTCATGACCTGGCCCATGTCACCGGGTTGGCCTGGCGGGAAGCGGGCGATGCGATCTGGCTGCTCGGTGTTCCGCTGGAGGCTGGCGGTTCACCGGTTGATGGGCGGGTGGGTCTGGCTGCCAGCAGCTATCTGCAGGTGATCCACGCCGCGCTCACGGGCCGGCCTCCGTTGGTGGATCTCGACTTGGAGGTGGCGGTGCAGGCCTTGGTGCGGGAATCGATCGCCGCTGGCTTGGTGGCCTCCGCCCATGATCTTTCCGATGGCGGTCTGGCTGTAGCGGCGGCGGAAGCCTGCATCGCTTCTGGACTAGGGGCTCACCTGGAGCTGCCGGCCGGTGAGGTCCGCCTGGATCGGCTTCTTTTCGCTGAGGGCGGTGCCCGGGTGCTGGTCAGTGTGTCGCCTGCGGCCGATGCGGCCTGGCAGGAACGGCTGGCCGCGGCCGGTTCCGCCGTTCCGGCCACGCGCTTGGGGATCGTTCAGCCCGAGCCCACCCTCATGGTGGCGCAGGCCGGCGAGGTTCTGCTGGAGCAGCCCCTGGCCTTGCTGCAGGAGCGGTTCGAGGGGGCCATTCCCCGCCGGTTACGGCAAGCGGCACCTCCTCCCGAAAGATGATGCGGCAGGATGGCCCTTCGGTGTGCCGGCGAGTTCCGTGACCAGTTCCGACCCCGACTCGTCCGGTTCGCCTGCTGCCGTGCCGTTCTCGCCCAGTTCCGGTCTGGAACAGTCCGGCGGTGAAGCGCAGCCCGAGCGGCCTGACAAGCCGGAGGAGGCCTGTGGCGTGTTCGCGGTGATGGCGCCCCAGCAGGCGGTGGCGAACCTCACCTACTTCGGTCTATACGCCCTGCAGCACCGCGGCCAGGAATCGGCCGGCATCGCCGTGTTCGATGGCTCCCATGTGCGGCTCCACAAGGACATGGGGTTGGTGAGCCAGGTGTTCGACCAGGACGTGCTCGAGCGCATGCCCGGTGAATTGGCGATTGGCCACAATCGATATTCCACCACCGGCAGCAGCAAGGTCTGCAATGCCCAGCCCGTGGTGTTGATGACCCGCCTCGGTGCCTTCGCCCTGGCCCACAACGGCAATCTGGTGAACGCGGCCGAACTGCGGGAGTCTCTCAGCCATCTCGCCGGCGAGTTCACCTCCACCACCGATTCGGAACTGATCGCCTTTGCCCTCCAGCAGGCGGTGGATGGCGGCCAGAGTTGGAATGCCGCCATTCGCAGCGCCGCCGCCCGCTGTCGCGGGGCCTTCAGTTTGGTGATCGGCACTCCGGAGGGTCTGTTCGCCCTGCGGGATGGCCACGGCATCCGCCCCCTGGTGTTCGGTCTGATCGGGGAACCCGAGCAGGCCCAATGGGTGGTGAGCAGTGAAACCTGTGGCCTCGACATCATCGGTGCCCGCTACAGAGACGATGTGCAGCCCGGTGAATTGATCCACTTCCTGATGGGGGATCCGATTCCAAAACGGCAGCGGTGGATTGAAGAGCCGGCCAAGTTATGTGTGTTCGAGATGATCTACTTTGCCAGGCCTGATAGCCGTTTCTTTGGCGAATCCCTCTATAGCTACAGGGTTCGAATCGGTGAGGTACTGGCTCGTGAAAATCCCGTGGATGCCGATATCGTGATCGGTGTTCCCGATTCCGGAATTCCGGCGGCGATCGGCTATTCCCAGGCCAGCGGCATCCCCTTCGCTGATGGATTGATCAAGAACCGCTACGTGGGTCGTACTTTCATCCAGCCCACCCAGGCGATGCGGGAGGCCGGCATCCGGGTGAAACTCAACCCGTTGCCGGATGTGCTCGCCGGTAAGCGGGTGGTGGTGATCGATGATTCGATCGTGCGCGGCACCACCAGCCGCAAGCTGGTGCAGGCCCTGCGGGATGCCGGCGCCACCGCCGTGCACATGCGGATCAGCTCGCCGCCGGTGACCCACCCCTGCTTCTACGGCATCGACACCGACACCCAGGACCACCTGATTGCTGCTCGCCTCACCCTGGCTGAAATCGAGCAGCACCTCGGCGTGGACTCCCTGGCCTATCTGAGCAAGACGGGCATGGTGGAAGCCGCCCGCAGCGATTCGGGCCAGTTCTGCACAGCTTGTTTCGATGGTGCCTATCCGATCCCCATGGATGAGGAGGTTCGGCGCTCGAAGTTGATGCTTGAGCCGGCCGGTCTGGCGGCCACCGCCTGCTAAGCCGTCGGAATTCAGATCGGGCCGGCCTGCGACGGTGCCTTGGCTGCGGCCGGTGCCTTGGCTGCGGCCGGGGCCTTGGCTGCAGCCGGGGCCTCGATGATCACTAAACCGCGGCTACGCCCCGAACTCGTGTCGATGCTGCGGATCGCTCGCCAGAGGTCGGCAGTGTTGACCCAGACCGCCGGATAGCGATAGCGGGCCACATCGAGGATGAGCACCCGGTCCTGGTCGGGGTCGTAGGCGGCGAGCGGCGAGATGTGGCCTCCTCCCTTTTGGCCCAGGGCCCGGCGGTCGTAGTTGGCCAAAAGGCGGTCGGTCCTTTCAGTCAGGCCGCGCCGCAGTAACCAGCGCAACTGCTCCAGGCTGAGGCTCTCGCCGTGATAGCGCCGCACCCCGGTGCCCACGCTGGCCAGCAGGCCATGGAGCTGCTCCAGGGTCATTCCTTCGCGGGCCACCCGGCTGGCCTCCACGAAGCTTCTGCTGGCTGGCACCGTGAACAGGTTGGTCTGGGTCCAGAACCGGTTGGTTCCGTAGCCCTCCGCCTTGGGGGCCGCCACCGCCAGGCTGTTGAGCACCATCACGCTGCTGGCCACGCCGCAGTAGGCCAGATTCGCCTGGGTTTCGTACCACTGCACCAGTGCCGCGTAGTCCGCCCGACGGGTGCGCGGCTTCAGCAGCAGTTTTTGACCGGCCGGAGAGTCCATCGCGATCGCTGTTGCCGGGGTGTCGACGGCTCCCACCGGTTGGAGAACGGTCAGCGCCATCAAGCTGAGGCCCAGGCCGGCTATCGCCCGCCGGCGGTTGGGGTGTTGGTGATTAGCCATTGAGGGGAATCAGGCTCAGAACCGTGCTGCCGCTGGGAAGTTCCAGATCCACGCCCGGTTCTCCGGGTCCTTCCACCACCAGATCGGCGGTGAGCCGCCGCAGGCTGCGGCTCGGTGCGCCGCTCAATTGCACCGCCAGCACCGCACTGCCATCCCCCTGCAGATCCACCAGCCGGTCTCCCCGATCGAGGAAGCGCAGGCCGATCTGGCCTAGGTCGCCCCGTTGGCAGACTCGCAGTTCCGCCACGGCGAGCCGTTTGATCCTCCCGAGGGCGGTGGCGAGCAGCACCGAGCCGCCGGGTGCTACGCAGGTGGCTCCCACCACCGTTTCGCCGGGCAGCAGCCGCAGCAGCACTGGACCCTGCGCGGTCCGCCCCATCACCGGCAGATCGGTGTCGTTCACGCTGAGCCGCAGCACCCGGCCCGTGCTGCTGGCCACCACCAGATCCCGGCCCGTGTCACAGGCCACCACCCGCTGGAGTTCCACCCCATCCCTGAGCTTGAGCACGCTGGCCGCCCGGCCTGAGAGCTCCAGGAAATCCTCGATCGGAAGCCGCTTGAAGCGACCATCGGTGCTCAGAAGCCCCAGGCTGCCGCTCGGTTGTTTCGGCAAGGCCATCACCTGCACCAGCCGGTCCCCCGCCAGGCCCTCGGGCAGGAACTTCTCCAGGCTTCCTGGCTGCTGACCGGCGAATTCCCAGCGCAGCAGCGCCACCCGGCCGCTGGCGCTGAAGGCGAGTAGGGATGGCTCCTGGGCCACCGGCAGCAGCACCCGGGCCGGAGCGGGATGCTCACCCAGGTCGGCGGCTTCCTCCAGGTGCAGGCGGCCGAGCATTTGGGCCGTCACGATCCGCACCTGTCCATCCGCCTGGATCAGCAGGCGGCTGTCGCTGGCCAGGGCATCGAAGGCCTGTTGCCGCTGCCGTTCGGTGTTGGGACGCACCGCCGCCGCCCGCTGGGCCACCAGGTCGTCGCCCCCTTCCACCAGCCGGGTGCGCCTCGGTGTGGCGTAGCGCTTCCTAAGCGCCTTGAGTTCACTCACCATGGCATCGAGGAGGCTGACGCGGTCATCGAGCAGCAGCCGCAGACGGCTCCGTTCGGCCCGCAGGTCATCGGTTTCCTTGCGCAGGCTTTCCTGTTCCAGGCCCGTGAGCCGCCGCAGTGGCATGGCCAGCACGGCATCGGCCTGGCGTTCGCTGAGTTCGAGCCTGACCTGGAGTGCTGCCTTTGCGGCGGTCGCATCGGCGGCGGCCGTGATCATGGCGATCACCTCCTGCAAATGGGCCAGGGCCGTGATCAGGCCCTCCACCACCTCCAGGCGGTCCTCGCAGCGCTTGAGCGCGTGGCGGGTGCGCCGCAGCAGGGTGAGTTCGCGGTATTCGAGGAACTGCTGCAGTAGCTCGCGCAGGCTGAGTTGCTGGGGCTGGCCCTGCACCAGGGCCAGCAGGATGGCGCCGAAGTTGCTCTGCAGGGCGGTGCGCCGCTGCAAGTCGGCCAGCACGGTCTCGGCGTTGGCGTCGCGGCGCACCTCCACCACCACCCGCATGCCTTCGCGGTCACTTTCATCGCGGATGTCGGCGATGCCGCCGATCTTGCCCTCATTCACTTGCTCCGCCAGCTTTTCGATCCAGCCGGCTTTGCTGAGTTGGTAGGGGAGTTCAGTGATCACCACGGCGCCACGGCGGTGGCGGCCCTTGCCGGGTTGCACTTCCTCGATGTGGGCAACGCCCCGCATCGGGATGCTGCCCCGGCCGCTGAGGTAGGTGTCGCGGATGCCGCTGCCGAGAAGCACCTCGCCACCGGTTGGGAAATCGGGGCCGGGCACCAGCTCCAGCAGCTTCTCATCGCTGAGTTCGGGCTTGCGGATCATGGCGATCAGGGCATCCACCACTTCGCCGAGGTTGTGGGGGGGGATGTTGGTGGCCATGCCAACGGCGATTCCCGTGCAGCCATTGAGCAGCAGGAAGGGCAGCTGGGCCGGCAGCACGGTCGGTTCCTGCTGGGAGCTGTCGAAGTTGGGGGCGAAATCAACCGTGTCGTCCCCGATCTCATCAAGCATCGCCCCATGGGCGATCGGGGCCAGCCGGGTTTCCGTGTAGCGCATTGCCGCGGCTGGGTCGTCGTCCACGGAGCCGAAGTTGCCGTGACCATCGAGGAGCGGATGGCGGCTGGAGAAGGTCTGCACCAACCGCACCAGGGCGTCGTAGACCGCCTGGTCGCCATGGGGGTGGTACTTGCCGAGCACATCCCCCACCACCCGGGCGCATTTGCGGTAGGGGCGGTCTGGGGTGAGCCCCAGCTCGTGCATCGCGAACAGGATGCGGCGCTGCACGGGTTTGAGTCCATCCCGCACATCCGGCAGGGCCCGACCCACGATCACGCTCATGGCGTATTCGAGGTAGGAGCGCTGCATCTCCTGGTGCAGGGCGATCGGTTCGATCCTCCCTTCGCTCGGCTCCTCGCTGGCTGCTTCGGGGCGGTCTTCGGCCATCCGGTGCTGGGTTCAGGGGCGGAAGACGGGGCTCAGCCTACAGATCGCGCCGGGGTTGCCTGGCGCGATCGCCGAGCCGCCTCAGCGACCTTCCTCCGTTTTTTCCGCGGGAAGGGAGGCGTTGGCACTGGCCCGGTCCACGCTCGCCTTCAGTTCCGGTTGCGCCAGCAGGGCGCGGGTGGCGGCCCGCAGCCGTTCGCCCCAGAGCTGTTCCTTGCGGAATCTGTCGAGCACGTAGTTGGGATCGTTGGCGAGGGCCTGACTGGCCAGACGGATCGCTTCGCTGCGATTCGCTGTACCGCCCTTGACTTCCAGACCGACGGCCATGGCCAGGGTGGTTTCCGCGGCATCAGGTTTGATCTTGAGCACTTGGCGCCAACGTTGCAGGGCCTCGTCCTGGCGGCCCAGTTCGAACAGCACCAGGCCCTGGTTGTTGATCGCCTCCCAGAAGTCGGGACGGAGTTTCGAGGCCCGTTCAAAGGACGTCAGAGCTGAGCCCGTTTCGTTGAGCATGATCTGGGCGTTTCCCAGATCGAAGTAGGCGCCGGAGTTGCGGGGATCAAGTTCTAGACCCTTGCGCAGCAGGGGCACGGCCCGGGCGGGATCGTTGTTGCGCAGGGCCAGCGACCCTTCCGCCAGCCAGATTCCAGCGTTGCCGGGTTCCAGCAGCTTGGCCCGCGCCAGGGCCTTCAGGGCCTGGTCGGGGTGGTTGCTGCGCAACTCCGCTTCCGCCAGCAGGATCCAGCCCCGAGGGTCATTGGGAATCAGCCGCACGGTGAGGTCTGCCAGCCGGGCTGCATCCTCGGCCTGGCCCATTCGCAGCAGGCGGGCAGCTGCCTGGGCGATCCCCAGTCCAGCCGCTTCCATCTCCTTGGCGGGGGGCAGGTAGACGAAGGGAACCAGGGCCCGGGCCGGGTTGCCCAGCCCGATCACTCCCAGCCCCAAGGCTGCGCCCAGCAGTGCCGGAGCCGCCAACCTGAGCGAGCGCCCGATGGGTCCTGGATGAACCTGGGGAGGTAGGTGCTTGCCAGCCAGCGTTCCAGCTAACCTTCCGGCCAGCTGTTCTGCCAAGATTTTCGTTAGCTTTTCAGCCAGCCGTTCAGCCCGGAATCCCCACCGCCTGCCCACGGATCACCAACGAATACGACCCAGCCTAGGGAGCAATCCCGCTCCCACCCACGGCCGCCTTCAGATTTCGGCGCCACATCCAAGGACGGATCCGTCGCAGGGATGAGGCGCGCAGCCGTTCGTCCCAGGCGTCGTCACTCCAGCCCAGTGCCTCCTCGGCCCGCAGTTCCAGCAACCAGGGCCTGGGCTGCACATCCGGGTCCTCTGAGCTCTCCAGGGGTTTCCGATTCCAGGGGCACACGTCCTGGCAGATGTCACACCCCGCCACCCAGCCGTGCAGGGCTGCAGCGATGGCTCCAGGCAGCTCGGGATCACGGTTTTCAATCGTGTGATATGCGATGCAACGCCGCGCATCCACCACGAAGGGTTCCACGATGGCGCTGGTCGGGCAGGCCGTGATGCAGCTGCTGCAGCGGCCGCAGAGGGGCTCTGCCGGCCGGTCGGGCGGCAGCTCCAGGGTCGTGAGCAGGTGGCCGATCAGCAGCCAGGAACCCCGATCGCGATGGATCAAGTTGCCATGTTTGCCGATCCAGCCAAGGCCCGCCTCCTCCGCCCAGGCTTTGTCGAGCAGGGGGGCGCTATCCACGCAGGCCCGCCAACGGGTCCCTGGCACCTGGGCTTCCAGCCAGCGTCCCAGCCGCCGCAACCGGCTATCGATCACCCGGTGATAGTCACGCCCCCAGCCGTAGCGGGCCACCGACAGGCTTCCGGGTTGACGCCCTGCGGCCACGTAGTAGGGCAGTCCCACCGCAATCAGGCTGCGCACCCCGGGCAGCAGGGCTTCTACGGAGCGGCGCCGGGGATCGGCCATCCAGGCCATCCCCCCCTGGTGACCGGCCGCCAGCCAGCGTTCCAGGGCGGCGTTGCGCAGGGCGAGGTTCGGTCCGCCGGGCACGGCGGCATAACCCACCGGATCGAAGCCGAGAGCGGCCGCTTCCTGCCGCAGGGCCGCGGCCAGTTCGGTCAGCCTGATGTCGGTCACCTTGGGGATGGTGGTCTTGGGTGGTGCCATCGGGGATGCCGGTAAAGTCCCCAGCAGTTCATGTCTACAGCGTGGCTCTCTCGTCTTCTGGTCGTTTCAGTCCCCTGTTGCGTTGGATCGGCATCACTCTTGTGGTGCTTCTTCTGCTTCAGATGCTCGCGGTGCTGGGCCTCTGGGACTGGAGTTCGGAAGCCTTCCGCCAGCTGGTGGTGGAACGCCTCATCCAGCAGGCGCCCATGGCTCTTGTGGGTCTGCTACTCATGTATCTCTCTTCGCGGCTCGATGATGACGGCGAGCAGCGCACGCCGGTTCTCTGGGCCGTTTGCCTGCTGAGTGGTCTGCTGGCCGTGCTGCTCACCGCTTCGCTGCCGATCGCCTTTGGTGGCGACAAGCTGCTGCAGGATCAAGCCGATCAGCAACTGGCGGCCAAGCGCGGTCAATTGGAGATGGCTCGCCAGCAGAGCAAGGAACCGGCGGTGCTGCAGCAGCTGATCAAGCAGGCTGAGTCCGCCGGACAGGTGCCGGCCAACGCCACTGATGCCCAGAAGACCCAGGCGGCCCGCTCCTTCATCGATCGGCAGCTGCAGCAGATGGAGGATCAGTTCAAGCAGGCGAACCAGGCCAGCAAGGTCACCCTCAGCCAGCGCCGCTTGGCCGGCTCCGGTGGGGCTGTGGTGTTGATCGTGGCCTTCACCCTTCTCTGCCTGGGCAGCGTTCTCTAAGGGGGCAGCGGGTGACTACCGTTGGAGTCCTGCTTAGGTCGTCATCCCTTGGAGTCCTCCAGTCCCCGCCCGGATCAGCCGCTGGCAAACCGGCTGCAGCAGGATCTCAAAAATGATCTGATCGCCGGCCTCCTGGTGGTGATTCCCCTGGCCACCACCATTTGGCTCGCCACCACGGTGAGCCGCTTCGTGCTGGCTTTTCTCACTTCAATACCGAAGCAGTTCAACCCCTTCAACACCCTTAATCCACTCCTTCAGGAACTGATCAACCTCGGGGTCGGCTTGGTGGTTCCCCTGCTGGGCATCCTGCTGATCGGTCTGATGGCCCGCAACATTGTGGGCCGCTGGTTACTGGAGTTCGGTGAGGGCACCCTGCTCAGGATTCCCCTGGCCGGTTCGGTCTACAAGACCCTCAAGCAGCTGCTTGAAACCTTTCTGCGTGATAATTCAAGCCGCTTCCGCCGAGTGGTTCTGGTGGAGTACCCCCGCGAAGGCCTCTATGCCCTTGGTTTCGTGACCGGGGCGATCGGAACGGCCGTTCAGGCCAGTTGTCCTGAAACGATGCTGAGCGTGTTCATTCCCACGGCCCCGAATCCAACCACCGGTTGGTATGCCGTGGTGCCGGAGCGTTCGGTGCGGGATCTTGAGATCAGCGTGGAAGATGCATTTCGCACGATCATCTCAGCCGGCATCGTCAGCCCCGACGACCGCGAAGCTCCCTCCAACCGCAGTTTCTCCACCCTGCTCGCCCAGCTGCGGGCGCCCCAGTACTCTTGAAGCAGACCTGATGCAGAGTCGCACCCTCTCCCGTGAGCTGGCCCTGCTGATCCTTGGTCAGATCAGCGATCGCGCCTCCGCCACTGCTCCGTCCGCCGACACTTCCTTGGAGGTGGTGTTGCAACAGGCCCAGGCCAGCCTTGCTGAGCATGTGCGCGAAGCCCTCGACCACTCCGCTGACGAGTTGCGGCGGGCCCAGCAGGAACTGCTCGACAGCGAACTTCAGGAAGCTGGCGGCGAGCGTTTGCCGCGGGTGCGCCAGCACCTGCAGACCGGTCTAGGCCTGGGGGAGCAGGCGATCAACCGCCTCTCCGCCAGCCTGGAACTGCCCCGCCTGCTCTTGCTGGCCGATCAGGATGGCGTGCGACGCGACGCCTTGGCCCGAGCAGCCGCCGTGTTGCGCGGCCGCGCCAGCATTGATGGGCGGTTGGATGCTGTGATGGAGGGCTGGCGCCTCACCCGTCTACCCCGCATCGATCGCGACATCCTGCGTCTGGCGGTGGTGGACCTCGAGACTTTCGCCACCCCTCCCGCCGTGGCCTGCAATGAAGCGGTGGAGTTGGCCAACCGCTACAGCGATGAGCAGGGTCGTCGCATGATCAACGGCGTGCTTCGCCGTTTCACCACGGCGAAGGTTTAGGCGATGGTGTTCGACTGGTTCAAGCGGGCTGCGGGCCCATCGGAGCCCGAGCCTCTGGCCCCGGAAGCTGCCGCCCCCTCCGCAACGGCCGCTCCGGAAGATTCCCCTGTCGAGGTTTCCGCTGCGGACTCCTCGCCGCCAGCGCCGCCGGTGGCCCCGTTAGGGGCGCCCCCCGCTTCGCCGCTTCCTTCGCCAACGGGGGTGGCCGCTACCGCTGTCGTGGATGAGGATGCCCTCGCCTGGGCTCGCCAGGCCTATGCCCGCCTGAAGGCTCAACAGGAGGCCGCTGCCCAGGTCGCCACTGCCCCGGCTCCGGCGACAGCCCCGAGTTCCGCTGGCACCGCCGCCGCTGTCCAGGCAGCCCCTGCCGGTAGTCCGGTTTCCGCCTTGGCGGATCAGAGTTCGGCTTCGGCAGGGCCTGGTTCCACGCCAGCCGAGCTGCTGAGCATCCCCCTCGAGCCGGCTGAAACGGCACCATTCGCGCCTGTCGAGCGGCCCTCCCCCGCCACGGCCCCTTCCGCTGAAGCGCTCACGGAAGCGGGAATCTCGCAAGCTGCCGTCGCCTCTGCCGAGCCATCTCCGGTCTCTGTCCCTGGGGCGTCGGCCCCAACCGCCCCCGGGCTCTCCCTGCTGGAGCTGGCCGCCGCCCAACGGGAGCAGCGTCGTCAGGAGATCCTCGCCGCCTCACCCACCGCACCGGCGGCGGTCCAGCCTTCCGGCGGACCCGTTGCGGCTTCCCCCGCAACAACTTCCGCTGCCCCTGCCACCGCTCAGGACGAGCCCAGCCTCGGGGCGTTCGATGCCGATTTCACCTGGTCCGCCGAGGTGCTGGCCGCCCAGGGTCGCCGGGTCGAAGACGTTTCCCTGGAGGAGATCGACTGGCTCACCCGCCTGCGCCGTGGCCTGGAGAAGACCCGCAAGGGCTTCGTGGCCCAGCTGCTCGACACCCTCGGCGATGACCCCCTCAGTAGCGAGAGCCTCGAGGACATCGAATCCAACCTGTTGCGCGCCGATGTGGGAGTGCAGGCCACCGACCGGGTGCTGGAGGCCCTGCGGCAGCGCCTCAACGAGGAGGTGGTGGACCCTGCCGAAGGGCTGCGCTTCCTTAAGGAACAGCTGCGCGCCATCCTCGAGGAGCCGATCACCGCGAGCGGCCGTGACCTGCTGGCACCCGAGAAGGATCGGCTCAATGTGTGGCTGCTGGTGGGCGTGAATGGCGTGGGTAAGACCACCACCCTCGGCAAGTTGGCCAATTTGGCGGTGCGCAGCGGTTACAGCTGCCTGATCGCCGCCGCCGACACCTTCCGCGCCGCCGCGGTGCAGCAGGTGAGCGTCTGGGGTGAGCGCAGCGGTGTGCCTGTGGTGTCGAACCCCAGCGCCAATGCAGATCCGGCCGCCGTCGTCTATGACGCCATCGGAGCTGCCAAGGCCAAGGGCACCGAGCTGGTGCTCGTGGACACCGCCGGCCGGCTGCAGACCAAGCACAACCTGATGGAGGAGCTCAGCAAGGTGCGCCGCATCGTCGACAAGCTGGCCCCCGAGGCGGTGGTGGAATCGCTGCTGGTGCTCGATGCCAGCCAGGGCCAGAATGGCTTACGCCAGGCCATGGCCTTCGCCAGCGCAGCCGGTCTCACCGGCGTGGTGCTCACCAAGCTCGATGGCAGTGCCCGCGGCGGCGTGGCCCTGGCGGTGGCCTCGGAAGCCCGCCTGCCGATCCGCTTCATCGGCGCCGGCGAAACGATCCGCGATCTGCGGCCCTTCAACAGCTTTGAGTTCGTGGAAGCGCTGTTGGCGGGGTAGGCCTTGCTGGTGCCCGGTAGCCCCGGCGGGGGTCTAGAACAGGAAAGAGGGGCTTAGAAGAAGAATTTCAGCCCCACCTCCACACCGTTTTGGTAATTGGTGAAGCCACTGGAGCGGGCCGCGCCGTTGTCGTAGGCAAGGCCCATGTAGCGCCAGGAGATGTTGAGGTCGGTGCTGTTGCCCACCGCGTAGCCGAGGCCCAGCTGGGCGTTGCCGGAGAGATCCTCGGCGCCGCCCAGGCCGAAGCCGCCGATGTCGGCCCGGCCGAAGGCCCGCAGCCGGGGGCTCAGGAACACGGTGGCCTGGGTGCCCAGCAAGGGCTGGGCCCAGGTGCGGTTGAGGTCGCCCTGGCGCTGCAGGCGGAGTCCGAAGGGTCCGTTGCCGCGCAGCTCGGCCTCCACCCCCAGTCCCACATCCACCAGCCGCACGCCTGCGTAGGGGATCACGCTCCAGCTCCCTGGCTCGGCCACGGCGCTCTCCCGGGCGCCGAGGCGGTAGCGCAGGGCCAGGTCGTAGATCCCCAGGTTGGTGGTCACCGAGGCCTTGCCCGTGAGCAGGCCCCGGGGCGTGGTGCGGGCGAAGGAATCGCCGATGCGGTTGTAACTGAGGTCCGCCAGCAGGCCGATGCGGCCCTGCTCCAGGCTGCCGCGGGCCGCGGCTGTCATCTGGATCAGGGGGATCAGATCACCCAGCCAGAGGTCCGTTTCGGCCGTGAAGCCGCGAACCGTGGTGTCGCCGGTGGTGCGGATCGGCGCGAATCCGTAGAGCTCCAGGGTGGCGGCCCAGGGGTTGGGGGGGAGGGGGGTTTTCTGGGGCGGCGAGGACGGTGTGACAGCCGGGTCGGCCTGGGCCGCTTCAGGGAGTGCGATGCCGGTCAGGGCCATGCTCAGCGCCAGGAGGCAGCATGCCCCAGGCCGTCCTTTCGCTGTCGGTCCGGGATGGGGGCTGGCGAGCTTGGGCATGGAGGCTGTCCTGGCTGAGGAGCCGAAATGCATAGGCCGGACCTTATCCGAGATGGCCGAGAGGTGCGTTATCGAGTGTTTAGGCCACTCGCCCCCCCCCCGGATTGCAGCAGCGAAAACAGCCAAGCCTTGCCCAGCCATGACCCGGGTGGGCTCGGCGAGCAGCCCGCCGGCCGGCTCGGCCGATCGCTCCCGAGCTCAGCCTGTGTTGTCAGGGCTTGAGCCACCCGAGCTCGTCGGGCTGCACCCCGATCGACTGTGCTGCCCCAGCCTCTGGCCCCCATCGCCGAGCAGGTGCACCAACCAGCCCGGACCGCTGAGCGCGATCACCAGGATCGTGAGCGAGGTGCTCAGCCGGCTGGAGACGGTGCGGGCCTGATCGAGGCCGCTGTGCAGGAAGGTGAGGGTCACCAGAACCGCAAAGATGCCGGTGGTGAGGGCGCTGGCGGCGCGCAAGGTGTCTTTGGGGGGTCGGCGGTTGGGGTGGGCGGCGTCGAGGCTGAAGCTGCGGCCGCCGATGGCGCCGGCCACCATCAGACAGCCCACCAGTGCCAGCCGCAGGCTGAGTCCCTCGCGGGGGTCAGTGGCCTGGATCTTCTCGGCCACCACCATGGCGCTGCCCAGCAGGCCGCCGCAGCCGGCGCCGAGCACGCCCCACCAGGCCCAGGGGGCCAGGGCCCGGCCGCTGGCCACCGAGCTCGCTGCCAGCAGCAGGGCCGTGAGGAAGGTGGAGGGCAGGGCCGCCAGATGGCGGGTGATCCCGTAGGCGGCCGCCACGCCGATCAGGCAGCCCAGCAGTCGCTGGAAGCGCACCGGGAGTCTCGCGATCGGCCGGTGCTGCAACGCAGGAGCCGGCAGGCGGTGATCGGGGGGTGGCATTCCTTCAGCCATCGAGGGGATCAGGAGTCCATCAAGTCCTGGTGCCGGGTCCAACGGGTGCCGGCCCTACTGCCGCGCCAGGATCTGGCGCATCTGCTCTTTAAGGTCGTCCACCGGGGTGCCGCTCACATCCACCAGGGCCCGTTTGATTTTGCCGCCGTAGGCGAAGGGGGGCTTGTAATCCGGCAGGGCCGGCGAGCCCGGATCGGCCCCCACCGCCACCCCGGCGGCCAGGCCGAGGCTGAGGGGAATGGTCACCGGCAGGTCGCCTTCGCCCACGGGCTCGCCATTCACGAACAGCACCACCTTCGCGGGGGTGCCCTTGCCGTTGGCGATGTCGGGCGCGCCGGTGGGGGTGAATTCGGCGCTCACAATGTGGTGACCGGCCGGAAGCGGGCCGCTGGAGCGAACGCGGAAGAACTGTTCGGCCACGTAGTTGTAGCCGTAGGTGAGCAGTCCGTTCTGCACGTAGAAGGCGAAGCCGCCATCGTTGCCGCCCATGCTGAACAACACCCCCTCGGCGCCGTCTGCGGGAACCTCCACCTCCACCGAAATGGAATGGGGCCGGTTCAACACCCGCGGCGCCGCATTCAATGGCACCATCTGGGTACCGGGGTAATAGATGTAGCGCTGGCGGTCGGCGGTGATCTGGGGCCGTTCCACCGCGAAGCGCTGGGTGCCGCGGCTGTCGATCGGCAGCACGTTGTACTTGCCGGCCTCCACATACCACATGCCGATCATGGCGATCAGGCGGTCGCGCTCACTGGCGGCGAGGTTGTTGGTTTCGGCGAAATCCTCCTTGAGGTTGTAGAGCTCCCAGCCGTGGGCATCGAGCTGGATCAGCTGGTCGTAGCTGATCGGATCACCGAAGCGGCGGCCTGATTCCACGAACGAGCTGCCGGGCCAAGGGCACACGGCTCGCCAGCCATCGTGATAGAGCGAGCGGTGGCCGAACATCTCGAAGTACTGGGTGAGATGCAGGCTCGGCGCGGCGGGATTGGCGAAGCAGGAGGCCAGCGAGAAACCTTCAATTGGGCTCTGGGTGACGCCTTTGATCGTGGTGGGCGCCTCAATGCCGAGGGCATCGAGCACGGTGGGCACCATGTCGATCGCATGGCAGTACTGGGAGCGCACTTCGCCCCGGGCGGCGATGCCCTTCGGCCAGCTCAGAATGAACGGATCGCTGGTGCCGCCCCGGTAGGTCTCGCGCTTCCAGCGGCGGAAGGGGGTGTTGCCGGCATGGGTCCAGCCCCAGGGGTAGTGGTTGAAGTACTTCGGCCCACCGATGTCATCGATGGCGGCGAGATTCTGGGCGAGATTTTCAGGAACATTGTTGAAGAACTTGCCCTCGTTCACCGATCCGGTGGGACCGCCCTCGGAGCTGGCTCCGTTGTCGGAGATCACCATGATCATGGTGTTGTCGTATTCGCCGATCTCCTTCAAGAAACTTATTAACTCTCCGATGTAATGGTCGGTGTGCTCGAGGAAGCCGGCGAACACCTCCATCATGCGGGCATAGAGGCGTTGCTCCTCGGCGGCGAGCCCGTTCCAGTCAGGCACATCGGGGTCGTGGCGGGAAAGCACGGTGCCTTCCGGGATGATGCCCAGTTCCTTCTGGCGCGCGAAGGTGTGCTCGCGGTAGGCGTCCCAGCCGCCATCGAATTTGCCCTTGTACTTGTCGGCCCACTCCTTCGGCACGTGGTGGGGCGCATGCATGGCGCCGGTGCAGAAGTACATGAAGAAGGGCTTATTCGGCGCCACCTGCTTCGAATCGGCGATCATCGCCTTGGCCTTCGCCACCAGATCGGGGGTGAGGTGATAACCCTCCTCGGGGGTGGCAGGGGGCTCAACCTGGGTGTTGTCCTGCACCAGTTCGGGGTAGTACTGGTGGGTGTCACCCCCCAGGAAGCCGTAGAAGCGCTCGAAGCCGCGGCCCAGGGGCCAGCGGTCGTAGGGGCCCGCCGCCGAGGTTGCCTCCGCCGGAGTGAGGTGCCATTTGCCGATGGCGTAGGTGTTGTAGCCCTTTTGCAGCAGAATTTCGGAGAGGAAGCCGTTCTCGAACGGGATGTACCCGTTGGAGCCGGGATAGCCCATCGACCCTTCGGTGATGCAGGCCAGGCCGTTGGAGTGGTGGTTGCGGCCGTTGAGCATGCACGATCGCGACGGCGAGCACAGCGCCGTGGTGTGCATGTTGTTGAAGCGCAGGCCGTCGGCCGCCAGGGCATCGAGGTTGGGGGTGGCGATCGGGCTGCCGTAGCAACCGAGTTGCCCAAAGCCCGTGTCATCAAGCACCAGGAACAACACATTGGGGGCCCCTTCCTTGGCCCGGTTGGGCATCGGCCAGGCGGGGGTCGATACATCGGCGGTGCGGCCGATCACGCCGGGGAACGCGGCACCGGACTTGTATTCGTTGAGCGGCATCGGAGCGGCAGGGAGGCTCTTGCGGGACCGTAGCGAGGGCCGACCCTTCTGGCTTCGGGCCGTCCGGCACCTTGCGCATCCTGCCGGGCTCTGCGCGCACTCCCGGCTTCCCACCCGGTTCGCCGGGAAGGGATCTGGTTGCTACAGCCTGCAGTGGTTCAGTAACTGTTTTGCAGCTGATATGCAGCTGTTCTGCGTCGTCGTTGTGCTGGGTCTGTGGACGGCTCCACCAAGGGCCACGTATCGCGCCCCACGCATCCGGGGATGCGTTTTTTGGAGACCATTGCGTTTTTGGCGACTTTGGTTGTCAAATGGCCCTAAACTTCTTTAAATAGTTTAATAAGACTGCTGCGGATTGCTGCGTTCAACAATGTCGATCTCGGCCGGGCTCGTTGAGAGCGTGGGATCACTCCCCTTTATCAAGCTGCCAGGAGCCTCCCTGGCATCGAGTGATCCCGCTGAGCACGGCAGTGTTGTCAGCACGTTTCTGCCCTTCCATGTTTACCGCTGGGACCATCTGGAGCGTGATCAGCCCTTCGTCAACCACTCGGGTTTTGTTCGTCTGGGCGATCTCACCCTGCTGAGTACCTGGGGCTCCGGCATCAATGGAGATGTGGAACAAAAGTGTGAGGCTCAGCTGATTTTGCCCTACGTGGCGGGTATCAACGCCTTCACGATTGAGAGACAGACCTTCACAATTCGCTCCGCCAGCTTTTTTATTCCTGCCGCCCGGGCCAAGATCAAGGTGGTCAACACCAGGTGCTCGGGTGTGATCATCAGTTTTGCGCCCGATTCCTTGCTGCCGGTGGCCCATGCCATCGGTGGCCCCGGTTTTGATCCCCTGCCGCTGCTCACGGCCCTGGAGCGACCGGCCGTCTTGAGCCGTCGGGCCGATCCCCGCGTCGATCGCCTCCACAACCTCCTGATGGAGACCATGGCCTACACCGAGCGCTGCCTGGTGAGCGGTGGTGCCATTAACCCGATGCTGCGTCTCGATGACCTGATCCGTCGGTTGGTCGTGATGCTCCTGGTGCCCGATCTGCTCGATGCGGCCACGGCGACTCCGATCAGCGAGCCCTTTTTGCACCAACAACTGGTGGATTGGCTGTTGGCCCATCTCGATCAGCCGATCAGTCTTTCGGAGCTCGAGCAGCGCAGCAGCTACAGCCGTCGCGCCCTCCAGTACGCCTTCAAGCAGCGCTTTGGTTGCGGTCCGATGCAGTGGTTGCGCCAACAGCGGTTGGCCAAGGCCAGGGCCCTGCTGGAGCAACCCGGATCTTCCGGCGGCCTCGCCCGGGTGGCCCAGGCCTGCGGCTACCTCTGCCAGGGCTCCTTCAGCCGCGATTTTCTGGCCCGTTATGGCGAGCGTCCCTCCCAGGTGCAGCGGCGCTTCCGGGATGCCGACCTGCTGGAGCGGTTCGCCAGATCCTCCGACGCCCCCGGCTCTTAAGGCCGGATCAACCCGCAACCCGTTCAGTCGGCCGCAGCCGGCCGCACGATGCAGCGGAAGCCGAGGTGGCAGGTGGAGGTGTCGATTCCCTGGGCCATCCGCGCGGCCGGCCGGTAGCGGCGGCAGTAGCTGGGGGCGCACAGGAAGGAGCCCCCCTTCACCACCTTGCGCGGGATAGCACCGTGCTGGGAGGAGGGGTCCACGCTGGCGGCGGCGTCAACGGCCCCACGGGGGTTGCGCAGGGTGGCACAGCAGCCCTGAGGCAGGTTTTCTGCTGCGTGACCCGCCCCAAGGTCATGGTCTGACCCTCTGTTCGGCTCGCTGTCCGTGCTGGTGGCCGCTCCGTTGCCCAGGCCTTCCCGGGCCGCTCTGCCGCTGGGAGTCGTGGCGGAGCCGGATCGCACCGCCGCCAGTCGGGCCCCGTGCTCCTGGTACCAGTCGTCGGTCCACTCCCACACGTTGCCCACCATGTCGAGCAGGCCGTAGCCGTTGGGCGGATAGCTGCCCACCGGCGCGGTGCCCTCCCAGCCATCGGCACGGCTGTTGTGGTGGGGGAAGTCGCCCTGCCAGGTGTTGGCCAGCATCCGGCCGCCCGGATGGAGTTCCTCCCCCCAGGCGAACTCCACCCCTTCCAGCCCGCCCCGGGCCGCTCGCTCCCATTCCGCCTCCGAGGGCAGCGCCTTGCCCGCCCAGGCGGCATAGGCCAGGGCATCGGCATGGGCGATGTGCACCACCGGATGGTGGTCGCGGCCCTTGATCGAGCTGCCGGGTCCCTCCGGATGGCGCCAGTTCGCCCCTGGCACGTATTGCCACCAGCGATAGGGATCGCCCCGCCCCACCGGCCCTAGCGGCGGCACAAACACGATCGAAGCAGGCTGCAGCAGCTCCGGCTGGGCCTCCGGGTAGATGGCGGGATCGGCGGGCCGTTCCGCCATGGTGATGTGGCCCGTGGCCTTCACAAACTTGCGGAACTGGGCGTTGGTCACCGTGATGCGGTCGATCCAGAAGCCATCCACCGCCACCGGGTGAGCCGGGGCCTCCTCGCCGTAGTGGTGGTCGGAGCCCATCTGGAAACGCCCGCCCGGGATCCACACCATGTCCCGTGCCGGGGGCCGGCCCGGCGGGCGGGCCGGGTCGCGCACTGCTTCGCCCGAACCGCGTGGGTCGATCGTGGTGGTCACACCCCATCCTCCGCCCAGGGCCTCCGGCGTTCCTGTTCCTCCTCCAGCCGCCGTTCCGCTTCGATTTCGCGGCCGAGAAAGAGGTTGAGGAAGGTGCGGATCAGCGCCACCACCCCCAGCTGGATGAGGTGCGTGGGGGAGGGACTCACCGTGGTGGCCACGATGTCGGCGCCCAGCTGGAACTCCAGGGCCAGGGCCAGCCAGCTGCCGAAGGTGAGGCGGGCCCGGTTCGAGGGCCGCTCGGGCAGGCGCCGCCCCAACCGGGGCAGGGCATCGCGACTGATCGCCAGCAGGCCGCTCAGCACCGTGAGCACCGACAGGCCCTCCATTAGCAGGGAGGTGGCCTGGGCCAGGGGCAGCAGCACCTCCTCGGCCGCCGCGGTGGTGAATGCCATAGTCCTCCCGGGCCGTCGTTGCAGGCTAGGCGGGGTCCCCGGCCCGGCCAACCCAACGAACCCGGGGAACACTGCTACGTTTCGGGTCCTTCGCGGCCGCTCCTTGGGCAGCCAGCCGCCCCACCGCTCACCGGCCCCTTCGCCGGCCGCATCCGCCGCAGGCTCGGTGCCCGCCGGTGGAGAGCTTGCGGCCGTTGGACTTGCGGCCGTTGGAACAGATGCGGATCAGTCCGGCCAAGGCGAGCGCAGCGGCCTCGCCAACCGCTCCGCGGCGCTCGATCCAAACCCTGTCAGCGCGATGCCTGCTGCGGTCGTGCCCGCCGCGGCGCCCGACCCTCGACCGGCGGCTCCTGCGGCCAGCGAGGCTTCCCTTCCCTTGCCGGCCTCCGCCCAGGGCCTTTCGCCCATCGCCTCGGTGCGCCAGCTGCTCGACAGCCTCAACCGGGAGCAGCGCCGCAACCAGGAATTGCTGGCTTCCCTGGCCTTCGCGCTGCGCAGCTTCACCAATCTCCGGCGTTTTCTCGAGCTGGTTCCGGTGGTCGCCTCACGGCTTGTGGAGGCGGAGGGGGCCGTGCTGGTGGTCTTCCACCCCGATGGGCGTCTCTGGCGGGAGCAGCTGCAGGGGTCCCCTGGGGAGAGATGCGCCGAGGTGATCCGCCAGCTCGCTGTTCTCAGCGACAGCCAGCTCCAGGCCCAGTCTGGCGATGAGGCGGTGGTGGCCCTGCTGGACCCCCTGCTGCATCGCCTGCTCGGCCCGGCCCGGGTGATCGCCACCTCGGTGGTGGCCCGCAGCCGCATGCGGGGCCGGCTCTATGTGTTCAGCGCTCGGCGTGGCTTCAGCTGGAGTGAGGTGCACCGTCGCCATCTCCAGCTGGTGGCCGACCTCACCGGCGTGGCCTTGGAGAATGAACTCCTTCAGGAGGACATGCGCCGCCATGAGCGCATCGATCGCCAGCTGAGCATCGGTGCCGAGATCCAAGCCCAGCTCCTTCCCGATCACTGCCCCACGATCGAGGGCGTGGATCTGGCGGCCCGTTGCCGTCCGGCCTTCCAGGTGGGCGGCGACTACTACGACTTCATTCCCACCCGTACCCAGGCGATCGGTCGGCGCCGCGAGCGCGGCCGCTGGGCCCTGGTGATGGGGGATGTGATGGGCAAGGGGGTGCCCGCCGGCCTGCTGATGACCCTGCTGCGGGGCATGCTGCGGGCCGAGGTGCTCAGCGGCCTGCCCCCGGACCGGATTCTCCACGATCTCAACCAGCTGGCCCAGGAGGATCTGGCCCATTCGCACCGGTTCGTGACCCTCTTCTATTCCGATTACGACCCCCGCAGCCGCCTGCTCCGCTTCGCCAATGCCGCCCACAACCCTCCCTTGATCTGGCGGCGTCAGGCCGGTTCGGTGGAGCGGCTCGATGCGCCGGGGCTGCTGATCGGCCTCCAGAGCGAGGCTGAATACGGCTGCGGCCAGGCGGTGCTGGAGCCCGGCGATGCCCTCCTTTATTACACCGATGGCGTCACTGAGGCCACCGGCCTTGGCGGGGAACGCTTCGATGAGGAGCGTCTGGTGGGGGCCTTCCAGGCCGCCACCCGCTCCGGTCTGGGTGCCCAGGGGATTCTGGATCAGCTCTTCGCCCGGCTGGACCGTTTCGTGGGCACGGATCGCCAGTTGGAGGACGACGCCTCGATGGTGGTGCTCAAGGTGCGGGAGGAGGTGATGCTGCCGCCCCTGCCGATCGGCTGAGGGCGGGTCGCGGAGGCGGCATCGAGGTCCCCCGGGCCCCGGTGGCATGCTGAGGCCTGCCCCTGTGCCTCTCCATGGCTGCTGAAATCCCTGCTTCCCAGGGCCCCGCTGCCGGGGGCAGTGCCGGTGTGACCGGTGGTTCGGCGGCCGGCTGGAGTGATCGCTTCGAGGAGGGGCTCCATCCGGTGATCGAGCGCTTCAATGCCTCGATCGGGTTTGACATCGCCCTGCTGCAGCAGGATCTGGATGGCTCCATCGCCCATGCCCGCATGCTCGGGGTGTGCGGCGTGATCAGCCCCGAGGAGGCCGGTCGCCTGGAGGAGGGTCTTGAGCAGGTGCGCTCTGAGGCGGCGACGGGTCGTTTTCAGCCCGGCATCGAGGCCGAGGACGTGCATTTCGCTGTGGAGCGGCGCCTGATCGAGCTGCTGGGTTCCCTTGGCAAGAAGCTGCACACCGGCCGCAGCCGCAATGACCAGGTGGGCACCGATGTGCGCCTCTGGCTGCGGGACCGGATCGATGCCATCGATGGGGCCCTGCTGCGTTTCGAGCGGGCCCTGCTTGCCCAGGCCGAGGCCCACGCCGACACCCTGATTCCCGGCTACACCCATCTCCAGCGGGCCCAGCCCCTGGCCCTGGCCCACCATCTGCTCGCCTACATCGAGATGGCCGAGCGGGATCGCCAGCGCCTCGCCGATGTGCGCCGTCGCGTGAACATCTCGCCGCTTGGGGCGGCCGCCCTGGCTGGCACGCCGGTGCCGATCGACCGCCGCCACACCGCCGCCACCCTCGGGTTCGACGCCATCTACGCCAACAGCCTCGATGCTGTGTCCGACCGGGATTTCGCGGTGGAATTCATGGCCGCCGCCAGCCTGGTGATGGTGCACCTCAGCCGCCTCAGTGAGGAGGTGATCCTCTGGGCCAGCGAGGAATTCGGCTTCGTTTCCCTCACCGACCGCTGCGCCACCGGCAGCAGCCTGATGCCTCAGAAGAAGAACCCCGATGTGCCCGAACTGGTGCGGGGTAAGAGCGGCCGGGTGTTTGGCCACCTGATCGGACTGCTCACGATGATCAAGGGCCTGCCCTTGGCCTACAACAAGGATTTCCAGGAGGACAAGGAGGCCCTGTTCGACGGCGTGGCCACCTGTCTGGATTGCCTGGAGGCGATGGCCATCCTGTTCGAGGAGGGTCTGGAGTTCCGTCCCGCTCGATTGGAGGAGGCGGTGGGCCGCGATTACTCCAATGCCACCGATGTGGCCGACTACCTGGTGGCCCGGGGCGTGCCTTTCCGAGAGGCCTATCAGCTGGTCGGGTCGCTGGTGAAGACCTGCCTGCGGGAGGGTCTGCTGCTGCGGGAGCTGCCGCTGGAGCGCTGGCAGGCGCTTCATCCGGCCTTCGCGGCCGACATCTACGGAGCCATCGAGCCCCGCCAGGTGGTGGCCGCCCGCCGCAGTGAGGGGGGCACCGCCTTCGAACAGGTGCGGCTCCAACTGGAGCGCGCCCGCCAGCGGCTCGAGGCCCCGGAGGCGGGTGTGGCCTGAGGTCCACCCGCCGAGCATGACGACCCTCTACAGACGGAGCTAAGCCTGGATTCCCGGGTCTAACCTGGAGAGGTCATTGGCGCATCTGCGCCCTCCGGTCCCCCCTGGACGTTCCGTGAGCATCTTCGTCGGCAATCTTCCCTTCCGCGCTGAGCAGGAAGACGTGATCGAACTCTTCGCCTCCTATGGCGAAGTGGTCAACTGTTCCCTTCCCCTCGAGCGGGATACGGGTCGCAAGCGTGGTTTCGCCTTCGTGGAGATGGCCGATCCCGAATTGGAAACCAAGGCCATCGACGGCCTGCAGGGCACCGAGCTGATGGGGCGCCCCCTCCGCATCAATAAGGCTGAGCCCCGCGGCGGTGCCGGTGGCGGTGGCGGTGGCGGCGGCGGCGCTCCCCGCCGCGGCGGCTATGGCGGCGGCGGCGGCTATGGTGGTGGTGGTGGTGGCGGCTACTCCCGCTCCGGTGGCGAAGGCGGTGGCTATGGCTCCGGGGCCCGCGACTGGGAAGACCGCAGTGGTGGTGACCGATCCAGCGACAGTTTTGATGCTGGCCGTGCCCGTCGGCGCCGCAGTGGCGGCGGCGATGCCGGTGGTTATGCCGGTGGTGGCGACTACGGCGGCTACGGCGGCGCGGAAGTCTGAGGTCTCGTGGGCGCTGAGCTGGGCAGCCCTGCGCGGCGGGATCACCAGGGTCAGAGGCCCCGCTCCTCCAGTTGCAGGGCCGCGGCTTCCAGCACCTCAGGCCCTGCCTGGCGTTGACCGGCAGCCTGGGTGAGCTGGTTGCGCCAGTGGCGCGCCCCGGGAACCCCTTCCACCACATGAACCAGGTGGCGCGCGATGGCCCAGAGCCTGCCGCCACCGGCCCTCCAGCTCTCGGCGTGGGGGATCAGGCCGCGCACCACGCCGGAGGCCCGCGCCGGTTCGTGACTAGCGTCATGGAAGATCGCGGCATCCACTCCCGACCACAACAGGGGATGGGCGTAGACGGCCCGGCCCACCATCACCCCATCCACGTGGGCCAGCTGGCTCTGGCAGGTGGCCGGATCCTCGAGGCCGCCATTGAGCTCGATCAGCAGCTGGGGGCGTTCCGCCTTGAGACGATGCACCAGGTCCCAGCGCAGCGGCGGAATGGTGCGGTTCTGTTTCGGATCCAGGCCTTCCAGCCAGGCCTTCCGGGCATGCACCGCGAAGCGGCGAGCGCCGCCGGCGGCCACCGTGTCCACGAAGTGGAGGAGATGGTCATAGGAATCGAGCTGGTCGATGCCGATGCGGTGCTTCACCGTCACCGGCAGGGAGGTGGCCGCCGTCATGGCCTCCACGCAGCGGGCCACCCGCTCCGGTTCGGCCATCAGGCATGCGCCGAAACGGCCCTGCTGCACTTTCTCGCTCGGACAGCCCACGTTGAGGTTGATCTCGTCGTAGCCCCAGTCGGCCCCCAGCCGGGCCGCCTCCGCCAGCAGAGCAGGGTCATCCCCGCCCAGCTGCAGGGCCAGGGGATGCTCCTGGGGATCGAAGCCCAGCAGCCGCTCCAGCCTTGCCTGGGCCTCCGCCGCCCGGGTTGAGCTCAGCTCGGCGCGGATGTGGTGCAGGGCCCGGGCCACCACCATCTCACTGGTGAGCAGGCAGCGCCGGCTCACCTGCCGCATCAGCAGCCGGAAGTGGCGGTCGGTGCAGTCCAGCATCGGCGCCACACTGAAGCGGTAGGCGTGCTCCATCCCCCCATGCTGCCCAGCCGAGCGTCCGTGGTGGTGGCCGGTGGTGGGCCGGCCGGATACATGGCGGCAATCGCGGCGGCCGAGGCCGGTGCCACCGACCTGTTGATTCTCGAAGCCACCCCCGAGCCACTCCATAAGGTGCGGATCAGCGGCGGCGGCCGCTGCAATGTGACCCATGCCTGCTGGGATCCCCGCGCCCTGGTGGGTCACTATCCCCGCGGTGGCCAGGCCCTGCGGGGCCCCTTCTCCCGCTTCGCCACCGGCGATGCGGTGGCCTGGTTCGCCGAGCACGGCCTGGAGCTGGTGGAGGAGGCCGATGGACGCCTGTTCCCCCGCTCCAATCGCTCCAGCTCCGTGGTGGACACTCTGCGGCGGGCAGCCCGAATGGCCGGCGTTCTCACCGTGGAGGGCCAGGCCCTGCAGGCTGCCGAACCCCTGGTAGGGGGCGGCTTCCTCCTTCGCCTGCGGGGCGGCGGCCAGCTGCAGGCCGATCGCCTGGTGCTCGCCACCGGCAGCCACCCCAGCGGGCTGCGGATCGCGGAGGCGCTGGGCCATGGCCGGGTTCCGCCAGTGCCCTCCCTGTTCACCCTTGCCCTGGACCCCCATCCGCTGGCTTCCCTGGCCGGGGTGGTGGCCGATCCTGTGGTGGTGGAGCTGGAGCCGCCATCGGCCGCCGTCGTGGCAGTTGAGGGGCGGCGGCGGGGCGAGCGGCATCGCCAGCGGGGGCCGCTGCTGATCACCCACTGGGGCTTCAGCGGTCCTGCCACCCTGCGCCTCAGCGCCTTCGCCGCCCGCGACCTGCGCCAGTGGGGGTATCGCGCCCAGCTCCGGATCGACTGGACCGGAGGTCTCGATCCGGCGGAGCTGGAGGCGCGCTTCCGTGCCGTCCGACTGGAGCAGGCCCGTCGGCAACTGGGAACGGCCCGTCCCTGGGCTTCGCTGGGACGGCGTCTCTGGCTCCATCTGCTCGAGGCCTGCGAGGTCGATGGAGGCCAACGCTGGGCCGATCTGGGGCGGAACCAGCAGCGCGACCTGATGACGGCCCTGCGGGAGAGCCGTTATGCGATCAAGGGTCGGGGACCCTTCGGCGAGGAGTTCGTCACGGCTGGCGGGATTCCCCTGGGAGAGGTGAACCTGGCCACCATGGAGAGCCGCCGGCAGGAGGGCTTGTTTCTGGCCGGCGAGATTCTCGATGTGGATGGGGTGACCGGTGGTTTCAATTTCCAGCATTGCTGGAGTTCCGGCTGGTTGGCTGGCCAGGCCCTGGCGGGATTCTGATCGAACTCCGCGGTCCGGCGAAGCGATCAGCGAATGTGTTCAAACACCGAGAACATCGGCATGTACATCGCCACCAGGATGGATCCCACGATTCCACCCACGAGCACAATCATCACCGGTTCGATCAGAGAGGTGAGGGTTTTGACGGCGGTGCTCACTTCGTCCTCATAGAAATCAGCAACCTTGGAGAGCATGGTGTCCATTTCGCCGGTTTCCTCGCCGATGGCCAGCATGCTCACCATCATTTCCGGAAAGACACGCTTGAGGGCCAGGGCCGTGCTCAACGGCACGCCCTCGCTGATGTCATTGCGGGAACTTTTGATGGCGTCGCCAACAACTGAATTGTTGGTGGTGTCATGTAAGATTTCCAGCGACATCATGATCGGGACCCCGGCCTTGGAGAGGGAGCTCATGGTGCGGCAGAACTGGGCCGAAGCCGTTTTCTGAAGCAGGTCACCAAACAACGGCAATTTCAAGAGGATGCCATCCACCTGGCGGCGTCCCACCGGTGTCGCGTAAAAACGTGTGAAGCCGTAGATGGCCAGGATTATTCCGACAACCAGAAAGATGGAGAATGAGGAGCGCAGTAGCTTGCTCAGGTTGATCATTATCTGCGTGAACACTGGCAACTCGGCTCCGAGTTGATCAAAGATGTCAGCGAAGGTGGGAATCAGGAAGATGGTCATACCCAGAAACACCAGAATGGCAATCACGAGCACCGTGATCGGATACCCCATGGCGGCTTTCAACTGATTTTGCAAGCGGGCATTTTCCTCCAGGAGTTTGGCCAGGCGCTTCAGGGTTTCGTCCAGCACACCGCCAGCTTCACCGGCCTCCACCATCGCGATGCTGAGGTTGTCGAACACCTTCGGCCAGCGCCGCATGGCCGAGCCGAGGCTGCCACCCTGGTTCACCTCATCGGTCATGGCGGTGAGGGCGCGGCGGAACAGGGCGGATTTCTGCTGCTGACGCATCAGATCAAGGCTGCGCATGATCGGCACGCCGGCATCGACCATGGCGGAAAGCTTGTTCGCGAACAGGGCCTTTTCCTTGACACTGATCTTTCCTTCAAACAGGCTGCCCCACTCAATCCCCTGCGCCGACTTGTTAGTGAGCAAGGGCTTGTTGCTTTCTTTGCGGACCAGCGTTGTGGGGAGAATGCCACGGTTGCGCAGGCCGCGTCGGGCTTCGGCGGGGCTCGAAGCTTCCACGGTCATTTCCCTCATGCGGCCGCTGCGGGTGGCGTAGGTCACCAGGAAGGTGGTCATCGCTTCAGGGGGCGGGAACGGGGGTCAGGTTGATCAGAGCTGCCCGAGCAGTCTGGATAGCTCCTCGGGTCGGATGGTCTTCATCATCGCTTCTTCGGCGGTGATTCTGTTGTCTTGAACCAGGTTGGCCAGGGAGCGCTCCAGGGTCTGCATGCCGTATTGGGCACCGGTCTGAATCAGGGAGTAGAGCTGGGCGGTCTTGCCTTCGCGAATCAGGTTGGCGCAGGCCGGTGTGTTGACCATGATCTCGAGGGCCATCACCCGGCCCATGGATCCGGCCACAGGCCGGGTTGTCCTGCACAGGGTCTGGGTGAACACTGCCAGGAGACTGGAGCTCAGCTGAACGCGAATCTGGGTCTGCTGCCCGGCGGGGAACACATCCACCATTCGATCCACGGTCTGAGAAGCGGAACTGGTGTGGAGAGTGCCGAAGACCAGGTGGCCTGTTTCGGCGGCTGTGATGGCGAGCTGGATGGTTTCCAGGTCGCGAAGCTCACCGACGAGGATCACATCGGGATCCTCCCGCAGGGCCGCCCGCAGGGCGTTGGCAAAGCTGCGTGTGTCTTCGTTCACCTCGCGCTGATGAATCAGCGACCGATCATTCTGATAGGTGAATTCGATTGGATCTTCGATGGTGAGAATATGTTCAGCGCGGGTGTGGTTGATGTTGTCGAGCAGGGAGGCCAAGGTCGTGGTTTTTCCGGAGCCGGTCGGCCCCGTAACCAGCACCAAGCCCTTGGGTTTGCGGCTCATCTCCTCCACCACTGGAGGAAGGCCCAGTTTTTCGATGGCGGGGATGGTGTTGCCGAGGGCCCGCAGGCAGGCGGCATAACTTCCCTTCTGGCGATAAACATTCACCCTGAACCGCGACACACCGCGCAATCCATAGGAGCAGTCGAGCTCCCAGGTCTGTTCAAGCTGCTTGCGCTGGGAATTGTTCAGCAGGGAAAAGATCAGCCGGTTGCAGCTGTCTTCGGTGAGGGTTGTGCCCTGCCGGATCGGACGCAGCTGGCCATTAAATCGGCCGTATGGAGGGTGACCGGTGGCGAGATGGAGGTCACTGCCGCCATCCTTAACCAGGTCGGTCATCAGGTCTTCAATGGTGAAATCCATGGTCTACACGCGCACCCGCAGACAGTAAGGGCATTCCAGCCATTCGTCCTGAAGGCCGGCTCCGCATCCCTTGCAGGTGAGGGTGCTGAGGGCGCGGGCCCGCCGCTCGGATTCCAGGCCGCTGTCGGTGAGCAGCATCCGCTCCACCTCGTCGAGGCTGGTGAGCCCCTGGCGCACCAGATCGAGGCCGTAGCCGAGCAGGGTCTTCATGCCGGCATCGAGGGCCAAGCGCCGCAGCTCCTGGGTGCTGGCCCGCTTCGCCACGGAGGAGGAGAGGGCCTCGGTCATGGTGAGAACCTCGTAAACACCAACTCTTCCCGCATACCCCCTGCCCTGGCAGGAGGGGCAGGCCCCTTCGCTGCCGGGAGCCACGATGCAGCCCCGGTAGAAGGTGATCAGGGATTCGTTGCTGGCCACCAGGCCGAAGCGCGCCAGTTCTTCCGAGCTGGGGTGATGGGCTACGCGACAATCGGGACAAAGTCGCCGTACCAGGCGCTGGGAGACCACCCCAAGCAGGGAGGCGCTGACCAGGAAGGGTTCCACCCCCATCTCGTCGAGCCGGGCAAAGGCGCTCACGGCGTCGTTGCAGTGGAGGGTGGTGAGCACGAGGTGGCCGGTGAGGGCCGCCTCGATGGCCGTGCGGGCGGTTTCCAGGTCGCGCGTTTCACCCACCAGCAGCACATCGGGGTCCTGGCGCATGAAGGCCCGCAGGGCGGTGCTGAAGTCGAGCCCCTTGTCCCGGTTCACCTGGGTCTGGGTGATTCCCTTGAGGGTGTATTCGATCGGATCTTCCACCGTGGAGATGTTGATCGCCGGGTCGTTCCGCTCCGCCAGCAGGGCGTAGAGCGTGGTGGATTTGCCAGATCCGGTCGGACCGGTCACCAGAATCATGCCGAAGGGTTTGCCGCCGATGTCGCGCACGCCAGCCCGGGCCAGGGGGTCGGTGATCAGGGTGTCGAGTCCAAGCTGGGTGGCGCCGCTGTCCAGCAGCCGGAGCACGACCTTCTCGCCGTGGCGGCTGGGCAGGGTGCTCACCCGGAAATCCATGGTGCGGCCTCGAAACCCTCGCCGGATCCGTCCGTCCTGGGGCAGCCGGCGTTCGGCGATATCCAGGTCAGCCATGATCTTCAGCCGTGAGGTTACCGCCGGGATCAGGGTCTTGGGCAGGGTCTCGACCGAGCGGAGCACGCCGTCCTGGCGGAAGCGGATCAGCAGGCCGTTTTCCTGGGGTTCCACGTGGATGTCGCTCACGCTGTTGGTGAGCGCCTCGATCAGGATCCGATCCACCAGGCTCAGCACCGGGGAAAGGGTTTCCTGGCGGCTGCTGGCTTCAAGATCCTCGTTGACGATCGGATCTTCGGAGGCGTTGGCCGCCGCACTCAGATCGATGCCCGCGAAAAGGGAGTTATCTCGATCGTTGGCGCGGGCCTGCATCGCGGTGCCGGTGATGGTGGGAGGGGCTGATCGTGCCTGAGGTTCGCCCGTGGCTGGGCCTGAGATCGGAATGGAACTTGGCCTGGAGGGTCTAGGAGGGGATCGGAGCCGGAGCCCGTTGGCCCGAGGTGATTCGGAAAACTATTTTGAACGCAAGCGGCTCTCCCTGTGGTGGGTTGGAAATCCGGGCGGCTTCGCCCGGTTGCCGAGGTGCGGGCTTCCGCCGCTTGTGGGGGGGTGGCCCGGCGCAGCAACATGACTGAATCGAAACGCATGTCCTGCAAGCATGAGCGGCGACCCCACCCAGGCCGGCGGTGCCGGTAGTGAAGTCCAGGAGCCTTCCGGGCAGGTCCCGGCGTCCAGCGTTCCGGCTGCGGCGGAGGCGGTTCCATCCCAGGAGATCGGCGAGGTGGCCGGTTCCGATCAAGGAGGTGCCTCCCCGCAGTCTCCGGCGGTGGCTGTTGATCCGGTGCCCGATCAGGTCTCGGCGGAGCTCGGGGCCGAAGCCGGCGCTCCCTCCCGACTGCAGGCGCTGGAGTCCGAGCTGGCTTCCCTGCGGGTGGAGCACCAGACGGTGCGCGATCAGTACATGAGGATCGCCGCCGATTTCGACAACTTCCGCAAGCGCCAGAGCCGCGACCAGGAGGATCTGCGCGTCCAGATCGCCTGCAACACCCTCAGCGAGATCCTGCCGGTGGTCGACAACTTTGATCGGGCTCGCCAGCAGCTCAATCCCCAGACGGAGGAGGCCCAGAGCCTGCATCGCAGCTACCAGGGCCTCTACCGCCAGCTCGTGGATGTGTTCAAGCAACTGGGCGTTTCGCCGATGCGGGTGGAGGGCGAACCGTTCGATCCGACCCTGCATGAGGCCGTGCTGCGCGAACCGAGCCAGCACCATCCCGAGGATGTGGTGATTGAGGAGCTGCAGCGGGGCTACCACCTCCATGGCCGCGTCCTGCGCCACGCCCTGGTGAAGGTGTCGATGGGTCCGGGGCCTGACGGCACGGTTGCTTCCGCCGAGGAGCAGGCCGGCTGATGGCCGACTACTACGCCCAGTTGGGGGTCGGTCGCGATGCCGACGCGGACACCATCAAGCGGGCCTACCGCCGTCTGGCCCGCCAATACCACCCGGATGTGAACAAGGATCCGGGGTCGGAGGACCGTTTCAAGGAGATCGGCCGGGCCTACGAGGTGCTCAGCGACCCCCAGACCAAGGCCCGTTTCGACCAGTTCGGTGAGGCCGGTCTCGGGGGAGGGGGCGGCGCGCCCGACATGGGTGATATGGGCGGCTTCGCCGATCTATTCGAAACCTTCTTCAGCGGCTTCGGCGGTGCCGCCGCTGGCGGCCCCCGCCGCCGGGGCCCTCGCCAGGGCGAGGATCTTCGCCTCGACCTCACGATCGACTTCAGCGAGGCCGTGTTTGGGGTGGAGAAGGAGGTTCAACTGCGCCACCTGGAAACCTGTGGCACCTGCAGCGGTTCCGGCGCCAAGGCCGGCAGTGGTCCCACCACCTGCGGCACCTGTTCCGGTGCAGGCCAGGTGCGGCGGGCCACCCGTACGCCCTTCGGAAGCTTCACCCAGGTGGCCCCCTGTCCCACCTGCGAGGGCACTGGCCAGACCATCGCCGACCCCTGCATCGCCTGCCAAGGCCAGGGTCTGCAGCAGGTGACCAAGAAGCTACGCATCAACATTCCCGGCGGCGTTGACACCGGCACGCGCCTGCGGGTGGCCAACGAGGGCAATGCCGGCCAGCGGGGCGGATCCCCCGGCGACCTCTACGTGTTCCTCGGGGTGCGGGCCCACCCTGAATTGCGCCGGGAGGGCACCACCATCCTCTCGGAGCTGCCCATCAGCTATCTGCAGGCCATCCTGGGCGACACCATCGAGGTGGAGACCGTGGACGGCAAGGAATCCTTGGAGATTCCGCCCGGCACCCAGCCCGGTGCAGTGCTCACCCTCAAGGGCAAGGGGGTGCCGCGGCTGGGCAATCCCGTGGCCCGCGGCAACCACCAGTTCACCGCGAAGGTGCACGTGCCCACCCGGCTCAGCGGCGAGGAGCGCCAGCTGTTGGAGCAGCTCGCAGGCCATCACAGTCGCAAGGATCAGAAGCCTCCCCACAAGAGCGGTCTGTTCGGCGGCCTGTTCGGCGGTTGAGCGCGATGGAGGAGGCGCACCTTGATCTGCGCGGCACCCCCTGCCCGCTCAACTATGTGCGCGCCCGCCTAGCCCTGGAGAAGGTGCCTGTGGGGGGGCATCTTCTCCTGGATCTCGATGCCGGAGAGCCCGAGCACATGGTGGCGGAGGGCCTTCGCGGCGATGGTCACGACGTGGAGCGGATCGAGGTCGGTGATGCCGGCGCTGCTGGGGTGCGGTTGCGGATCCATCGTGGTTGAGTCCCCGGGGGCCTCCGGTCGGGTGGTTGCTCTGCAGGCCAATTACTGCCGGGTCGAGCTCGATGCTCCCGGCCCGGAAGGAAGCCGCCGGCTTCTCTGCACGCGTCGCAGCCGCCTCGACCATGAGGGCCTTCAGGTGTGGGTGGGGGATCGGGTGCGGCTGGAAGGCATCGACTGGACCGCCGGCCGGGCCGCCGTGGCCCAGCTGGAGCCCCGCCGCAACCTGCTGCAACGCCCCGCCGTGGCCAATGTGGATCGGGTGGTTGTGGTTACCGCGTTGACGGAACCCGACCTCGATCCGCTGCAACTCACCCGTTTCCTGGTGGCCGCCGAGGGCAGCGGCGCCGCGGTGGACCTGGTGCTTGGCAAGGCGGATCTCGTGGCGAAGCCGGCCCTGCGGCAGGCCTGCGCCGACTTCGAAGCCTGGGGCTATCCGGTCTTTCCCCTCTCGACCCGCACCGGTCTGGGGCTTGCCGCCCTCCGGCATCACCTGCGGACTGCGGCGGGCATCACGGTGCTGTGCGGACCATCCGGGGCTGGCAAGAGCAGTCTGCTGAATGCCCTGATTCCTGATCTTGATCTGCGGGTCGCGGCCGTCTCCGGAAGGCTGCAGCGTGGCCGCCACACCACCCGCCATGTGGAGTTGTTTGCAATGCCATCGGAGCTGGCGGCCGCGGATGCCTTCGCCTTGTTCCCTGTCGCCGCCGCCTTGGTGGCCGACACCCCCGGATTCAACCGCCCAGAGCTTCCCTCCGACCCGGTGGTGCTGGGGCAGGCTTTCCCTGAGATCCGACAGCGTCTGGCCCTTGGCCCCTGTCGTTTCCGGAATTGCCGTCATCTGGAGGATCTGGGCTGCGCCATGGGCACCGACTGGCCGCGCTTTTCTCTTTATCGCCAGTGTCTGGAGGAGGTGGAGGCCATCGCTTCAGGCCCTTCCCGGGTGGGCACCACCACCCGGCGCCGGACCTCCCGACGCCAGACCAGCCAGGGGCTCAGCCGCCCAGGCCGGGAAGATTCAGATCCAGACCACCCGTGAGGTCATCCATCCGTTCCCGCATCGTGCTGGTGGAGGTTTCGTAGGCGTTCTTGAGGGCTTCGTACACAGCCGTTTCCACCGTGCTCACCGGCTGGCTGAGCAGGGCGGGATCCAGCGACACCTTGAGGGGTTGCTGGTTCCCCGAGAGCCACACCTTGGCTAGGCCGTCGGTGCTGGACCCCTCAATCTCCATCGCATCAAGGTCTTCCTGCAGTTTCTGAGCGTCCTGCTGAATCTGCTGGGCCTTGCGGAAGGCCTCGGTGAGCTGACCAAAGTTGGGGAGTCCGAAGCCGGCCACGTCGCATTGCAGAGGGTGTGGGGGAAGGTTAGTCCCCGTCGGGCGGGAAGCCCAGCCTCTTGACCTCCGGATGCAGGTCGATGCCGGTGGATTCCCGCACCCGTTGCCGCACCAGGTTGATCAGGGCGTCGATGTCGGCGGCCGTGGCGTCACCGGTGTTCACGATGAAGTTGGCATGGAGCGGCGACACCTCAGCCCCGCCGATGCGGGTGCCCTTCAATCCAAGGCTCTCCACCAGCCGGCCGGCCTTTTCGGGTTCGGGGTTGCGAAACACACTGCCGCAGCTGGGCTGCTGGTAGGGCTGGGTGCTGGTGCGGCTGTGCAGGTTGGCGCTGGTGCGGGCGGTGACCGCTGCGGGTTCGTGGCCGGGTTCGAGCAGGAAGCGGGCGGAGAGCACCAGCAGGGGCTCCTGCTGCAGCCGGCTGTGCCGGTAGTCGAAGTCGAGATCGGTGGCGCGGATGCGATGGGGTTCGCCCGATCCGCTGGGGTCGAACACCAGCACTGAGTCGAGCCATTCGGCGGTGCAGCCCCCTTGGGCGCCGGCATTCATCACGGCGGCCCCGCCCACGGTTCCAGGGATGCCCACCGCCCATTCGAGGCCGTGCAGGCCTGCCCTGGCCACCTTGCGGGCCAGGGTGGGGATCGGTTCGCCGGCCTCCGCCTCCACCACCCCGCTCTCGCCATCCACCCGGCTGCCCTGCAGTCGCCGGATGCAGAGGGTGAGGCCCGGCAGGCCCCTGTCCGCGATCAGCAGGTTGGAGCCCGCGCCGATCACCCGCAGGGGCAGATCGCGCTCCCGAGCCCAACGGGCCAGGGCAACCAGCTGGTCGCCATCGGCGGGCTCGGCGAACCACTCGGCAGGTCCTCCCACCCGCCAGGTGGTGAACTCCTGGAGAGGCACTCCCGGCCGCAGGCCCGGCGGGGGATTGGGGCCCATCTCAGGCCACCAGCGGAGCCGTGGCCGCAGTCAGCCATGAGCCCTCGAGGCTCTGCAGGCGATCCCAGAGGCTGTTCACATCGCCCGCTCCCATCGCCAGCACCAGATCGCCCGCCTCGGTGCAGGCGGCAACCCGCTGGGCCAGGACCGTGAGATCCGGGCTGGCCTCCACGGTGCTGGAGGGGATGCGCACCTGCACAGCGGCGGCCAGGGCCTCGCTCGATACGCCCTCGATCGGGGCTTCCCCGGCGGCATAGAGGGGGGCCACCAGCACCAGGTCGGCGGCGGCGAGGGCGTCGGCGAACTCCTCGAGGAACTGGGCCGTGCGGCTGAAGCGATGGGGCTGGAACACCGCCACCAGGCGGCGGGGCTGGCTGGGCAGGGGGCTGCGGCCGCTCTCCACCATCAGCCGGGCCATCTGCAGGGTGGCGGCCACCTCGCTCGGATGGTGCGCGTAGTCGTCGACCACGATCCGACCAGCCCAGAGCCCGCGGCAGTCGAAGCGGCGTCCGGGGGGTTGGAGTTGCGCCACCGCTTCCTTTAGCGCCGCGAAGGGAACCCCTTCCAATCGGCAGGCGGCCATGGCGGCGGTGGCGTTGCTGAGGTTGTGGCGGCCCGGTAGGGGCAGCTCGAAATGGCCCACCAGCTCCCCGTTCTCGAAGAAATCGGCCCGGGTGCCATCGCCCCGTTCCTCACTGGCAATGGCGGCGAAGGACACCCCATCGGCCCGCTCGGTTGACCACCAGCTGTCCGCCTCGAAGGATTCCCGCAGAATCGGGCAGTCCCGGTTGGCCAGTAGCCGGCGGCAGCCGGTTGCGAAACGTTGGAGCGTGGCCACCAGGGCGGCCAGGTCGGGGTAATGGTCGGTGTGGTCGAGTTCGAGGTTGGTGATCACGCCCAGCTCGGCGGCGAACTTCACCAAGGAGCCATCGGATTCATCGGCCTCCGCCACCAGCAGGCGGCCATCGCCGTGGCGGCCATTGCTGCCGAAGGCGGGCACGATGCCGCCGATCACCGCGGTGGGGTCGTGGCCGGTGGCTTCCAACAGGGTGGCCACCAGGGTGCTGGTGGTGGTCTTGCCGTGGCTGCCGGCCACGGCGATCGATGGCTGATCGGCGATCAGGGCGGCGAGTACATCGGAGCGGTGGCAGAGGGGAAAGCCCAGCCGAAGGGCTTCCTGCACCTCCGGATTGCTCTCAGGCACGGCCGAGCTGAGCACCACCAGGGGAAGCTGGGCTGCCGCGGCGGCACCCCCGGTCGTCCCCACTCCGATGGCGTGGATGGTGGCGGCGTTCTGTTCGTGGAAGATGCGAACGCCGGCCTTGCCCAAGGCCGAGGTCACGGCGTTGTCGCGGGGGTCGGAGCCGCTGACGCTGAAGCCTCGGCTCGCCAGGATCCTCGCCAGAGCCGACATGCCGATCCCGCCCACGCCGATGAAATGGAGCGGCTGTTGGCGGTCGAGCTGCAGGCCCAAGGGCACCTCCGGAGGTC
Organism: Cyanobium sp.; assembly: GCA_044345855.1. Taxonomy (GTDB): domain Bacteria; phylum Cyanobacteriota; class Cyanobacteriia; order PCC-6307; family Cyanobiaceae; genus Cyanobium. Next base: position 54,832 of record JBIJAG010000018.1, read on the forward strand.
TGCCGAAAATACGGTGCCGGAAGGCTGCTGTCGCGCCCCAATGTCTTACGAATTTCATCGCTGTCTGCGCTCTCCCCACCGTGGACCGGTTCGGGCTCCGGCAGGGCGGTTGGGGACATGCGCCATCTGCAGGGGCCTGCCCAGGGTTATGGGCCTGAACTTCAGATCCGGGATGCGGAGCAGGCTGGGCCGACGATCGCTATTTCGGCCAGATCCCCCTGAGTCGGATCCTCCTCAGTCAGATCCCCAGAGAACCTCATCGGACCTGCACCGCGTGGGAGGCTATGGATGCTCCTGCGGCGATCCCGACCATCTCACGAATGGGACTGGAGCCCCGTCGAAGGAGCCGCACCGTGATCTCTGTATGATCTGCGGCCGAATCACCCTTTCTAGCGGACCCCGCCGCTTTCTGCCATGACCCTGCGCGTAGCGATCAATGGATTCGGCCGCATCGGACGTAACTTCATGCGTTGCTGGCTGAGCCGCGGGGCCAATACCGGCATCGAGGTGGTGGGGTTAAACGACACCTCCGATCCGAAGACCAACGCCCACCTGCTTCAGTACGACACGATGCTTGGCCACATCCGCAATGCGGAGGTGAGCCATACCGACGACACGATCGTGGTGAATGGCAAGCACATCAAATGTTTCTCTGATCGCAATCCCCTCAACCTGCCCTGGAAGGAGTGGGGCGTCGACCTGGTGATCGAGGCCACCGGCGTCTTTATCGATCAGAAAGGTGCCGGTAAGCACATCGAGGCCGGTGCCAAGAAGGTGCTGATCACGGCCCCCGGTAAGGGCGAGGGTGTGGGCACCTTTGTGGTGGGCGTGAACGCTGATCAATACCGGCATGAAGATTTCGACATCATCAGCAATGCCAGCTGCACCACCAACTGCATGGCGCCGCTGGTGAAGGTGCTGGATCAATCCCTCGGGATCGTGAAGGGCATGATGACCACCACCCACAGCTACACCGGCGACCAGCGCATCCTCGATGCCTCCCACCGCGACCTGCGCCGGGCCCGTGCCGCCGCCGTGAACATCGTGCCCACCAGCACCGGCGCCGCCACGGCCGTGGCCTTGGTGTATCCACCGATGAAGGGAAAGCTCAACGGCATCGCCTTGCGCGTTCCCACTCCCAATGTGTCGGTGGTCGACATGGTGCTGGAAGTGAGCCGAGCCACCACCAAGGAGGAGGTGAACAGCATCTTCAAGGCCGCTTCTGAGAACGGCATGAAGGGCATCATCAAGTATTGCGATCTTCCCCTGGTGTCCACCGATCACGCTGGAACCGATGAATCCACGATTGTGGATGCCGATCTCACCCTGGTGATGGATGGCAACATGGTGAAGGTGATTTCCTGGTACGACAACGAGTGGGGCTACAGCCAGCGCGTGGTCGATCTGGCCGAAGTGGTGGCGAAGAACTGGAAGTAAGCCAAGGCGCTGACCCTGAGACGCTGGGTCGTCCTGCGGGGCGGCCTTTTTTGTTGGTCCCGCCTGGCCGATTGCCCACGGCGCAGGGCACTCACGGAGGCGAAGGGGCCAGGCGGCGGACCTTCCGAACCAGCGCGGTCGTATCCGGTTCAGACTGCCCCCATCGCCCCGGAGCCATGCCGCCCGATATCCGCTGGCAGCAGCGCTTCGCCAATTTCTGCCAGGCCCTGGATCAGCTGGAGACCTTTTTTCAGCCTCCCGCGCTCAATGAGCGCGAGCGCCAGGGCCTGATCAAGGCTTTTGAATACTGTTTCGAGCTGGGCTGGAACACCCTGCGGGACCTGCTGTTGGCGGAGGGCAACGCCGGCCTGATCGGTTCGCGTGACACCCTTAGGCTGGCCTTCCGGGTGGGGCTTGTTCGCGACGGAGAGGCCTGGCTGGCCATGGTGCAGGACCGCAATCTCACCAGTCACACGTACAACCGCAGCGCCGCTGAGCAGGTGATTGAGCAGGTGGGGGCCCGCTACCTGCCCTGTTTTCAGGAGCTGCGCCTGGTGCTGAGCGAGCGCGTTCAAGCCACTGCCGCTGGCGAGGGGCATGGCTGAGATTCCAGGCGCTGCGGCCGCTACCCCCGCCGCGATCCCCGGCGTCGCGCCGGAGGCCTCAGCCCGCCTGCTGGCCCTGCTCAGTGCCGAGCCCGCCGTGGAGGAGGTTTGGCTCTACGGCTCCAGGGCCATGGGCCGCCATCACGCCGGCTCCGACATCGACCTCACCCTGGTGGCGCCGGGCCTGAGCCACCAGGGACGCCTGCGCCTGATGGGAGCCCTTGACGACCTGCTGCTGCCCTGGAGCATCGACCTCTCCCTGCGGCACGAGCTGCCCGAATCCCTGGCTCAGCACGTGGCCCGGGTGGGGCGGCGGCTGGTGCCTGGCTGAGCGCCGCCGGCATGACGCTTGTTGCCAGATGCCGATTCGATTGGGCGAATGCAATCGATTCAGGCGTCAGCCGGCTGATCAGGCTTCAAACTGCCGGGTTCCCGGGCAGACGCTCGAGGTTGGCCACGTTCATCTGGGTGGTGACGCCATCGGCCCAGCTCACGGTCGCCAGCAGTAGGGAGCTGCCAGGGCTCAAGGGGGCGATGGCGGTCACGGTGCCGCGGGCAAACGGACCCACGCTGGTGGGTGCGGCGGGGCCGCTGAGCATCGCCAGCGACTGCAGGAAGCTTCTGGAGAAGCGCTGGCTGTTGCGGCAATCCGTGTCTACGTTTTGCAGGGCTGCGCTCACAAACGCTCTCTCAGGCGGTCCCCATCCTGGCCGGATGGCGGATGCTGGGAGCACTGCCCAGGGAGAAGCGCCAGCGTGTCTCAGTTCCACATCACCACCCAGGACGATCTGCCCGGGCCGGATGGGGATGAGCCCTATGTGCTGTTCGTGAATCAGACCGAGTACGGCAATGCCCGCTTCCTGCGCACCAACGTCCTTTCGGCCCGGCCCGACCTCAAGAAGTACACGGCCCTGCGGTTCAGGCAGGAGGTCAAGCGCCATGCCGATGCCGCCGGGCCGGGCGAGGACGTGGTGCTGGTGTTCATGGAGGCCCTGGGCCTGGAGCCACCGCTGACTCTGGTCTGCAGCGACTTTCATCTGGAGATGGAGGGCTACCCGATCGAGCAGGGGGCGGAGATTGAGATCCCGCTGCTGCCGCCCAGCGCCCGCGGGCCGGCCAAGGGTTTCGGCTGAAGGGCCTGGGGGCCGGCGCACTGCCGCCGATACCGTGGGGTCTCACCTGCCCCTTTACGCCCGGCGATGCCTGCCCATGCGCTCCTGCCGGCCGTGAACCGTCTGCTCCAGCAGGTGGAGGAGACCAGCGGGCTGCCGGTGGCGGTGGCGCAGCAGAGCGACCTGAGCACCCTGGCCACAGTGCGGCCGGCAACACCGGAGCGCCAGGCGCACCTGATCGCTTATCGGGATGCTGATGAGGCCAGCAGCTACCACGTGGCCTTTGAGGCCGCCCTGCTGCTGCGCATCGTGCAGGTGCCGGCCGAGCAGCGGGTGAACCTCAACGAGAAGCGGGAAGCCCGGGAGAAGGTGATCTCCCAGGTGGAGAAACTGGTCAAGGGCAGTCTGAGCCTGGCCCTGGCGCGGAAGGCGGGGCTGCGCTTCTACGACGGGCTGATGGTGCAGCTGCGCTCGACAGGCCCAGGGCTGTGGGCCGATCGCTGGCTGTTCGAGCAGGTGCCGGAGCTGCGAGGCCTGCAGGCGGCGGTGCTCCAAAGCCAGGTGCAGCAGAACGTGCCCTGCCTCAATGCCGAGGTGGACAAGATGGGCCCCGCCTCCGTGGTTCAGGCCAGTCGGGCGATGAATGCCGCCTATGCCTTTCAGACCGCCGAGCTGGTCGGGATCCCGCCGCTGGCAATCCCGTACCAGGCGGCAGGGTTTGAGGCCCTGGCCAGGGAGCTGATCGCCATCACCCGTGCCGAGCCCACCACGGCGGATCCGGATCGGGAGATCGTTGATGGCTGGGCCGAAAAGCTGGGGATCTCCCGCTGGTACGTCTGGAAGACACCCTGATGGAGAGCACAGCCTTCACCATCGAAGAGGCCACCTTTGATGCCTCCTTGCTGCCCGAGGGCAGCCGCACCCCAGGCACGGTGGCATTCCACCGGGCAGTGACCGACTACTTCCAGAAGTCCTATGCCTCCATGGGCGGCCAGCTGTCGGTGGTGTTTGCCGCCGGCCGCATCGAGGTGGCCTGGGAGCCGGCAGCAGCGGAAGCACCGGCCATGGCGTCCATCGGCCCGCTCCTGCAGCAACGCCGGTTCGATGAGGCCCGGCCGCTGCTGGAAACCCTGCTGCAGCTGCAGCCCGAACACCCTGAGGCCCTCTACAACCTTGGCGTCCTCGCCAGCGAAGAGGGCCGGCTGGAGGAAGCCCGGCTGCTACTGCGCCGGGCGGTGATCGCCAACGCCGGTGATACCCACGCCCAGGCCAACGCACAGGTGGCGCTGGGATTGGCCGCGCTCAGGCAGGAAGACCGCTCGGAAGCAAGGCAGGCCCTGGAGGCGGCCATCGAGCTGGAGCCGCGGAACGCCTTTGCTCTGCGAAGCCTCGGCAGCCTGCTGGTGATCGCCGGGGCCCTGGCCGCCGGCATCGAACGCTTTCGCCAAGCCCTGGCGGTGGCACCGGATGACCTGGTCACCACCTTCAACCTGGCCCAGGCGTTACTGGAGCTGGATCCAGGCGAGCACCGCGACGAGGCCGATCGGCTGCTGCTGCGCGTGATCGAGGCCCAGCCCTACGGCGAGCTGGCCAACAAGGCCAAGGACCTGCGGGGCAGCATCGCCAGCCGGGATCTACGGGCCGAGCAGCCCGAGGGAGTGCGGCAGGACGCCGTGAGCTACTGCCTCCAGGCCTTGCAGCTGTTCGAGGGGATGGAGCAGCAGCGCTTCATGGCGGTGCTCAGCGAGGTGGCGGCCATGGGTCAGGTCGGGCTGCAGATCAACGAGCCGGGCACCTCCCGCAGTCTCAAGACCCTTCCCGGCAGCTGGAGCGACCTGGCCCTGGCCTGCCTGATCCACGTGGGCATGAAACGGTTGATGCCTGATGAAGATTCAGGACTGGGGATCGGGGCGGAGTACGAGGAGGCGGTGCAGTTGCATGGAGCTGGCGGGAGCTGAAGATGAAAATATGCACCCAGTGCATAGTTCTTGGTCCTTCGGTCTCTTCGCCCAAACACCAGCCACCGCAAGGTTTTGCCAGATGGTGACCAGCTGCGCCAACGAGGCATCATGCTGGGGTTCAACTAGCCGCAGACTGCGCCACTCTCTTGGATTTCCGCCAGCTGTTCAAGCTCCGCCTGGTGGTGGCCGCCATGGGCGAAACCCAGAGGCTGGGCTGGTGGAACAGTGGCGTGCTTACCGGCACTGGGGAGTTCCTGTTCCAACAGGGCTTTCCCCGCTCCTCGCCTTTCGCCCAGACCCGGGCAGGCTTCCGGGTGGCCCAGCTGGCCTGCGACGAGGCCCTGGCGATCCAGCCCACCCCAGGCGGGCCGATCACCTGCCATCTGTTCCGGCTGACGCCCCAGCTGGAGGACGCCCTCGAGAACGAGCGCAACCGCTGGATGGATGAGCCCGAGTCCTGGGTCGACACCTTTCAGGCGGCCTGGACCCTGACGCCGGAACAGTGGCCGCAAGCCCTGATCGAGCTGGCTGAGCTGGACCCGGCCGCCATCGACTGGGCGCGGCAGCAGACGCCACAGACGGCCAAGGCTCTGCGACTGGACGATCCCTTCGAGATCAACCAGAGCCACATCGAGCGGCTGGCAGCTGGGTTCGTGTGCGGCCAACCCGGCCAGCTGGTGGTGCCCTACCTGCAGGTGGCGGGCTGATGGCGTCGGCAACCAAGACCAAGCGCAAGTCGGCTGCAGCGGCTGCTCCCGCCACCGAGAAGAAGGCGGCTGTTCCGGCAAAGCCGGCGGCCCCCAAGCCGGCACGCAAGGCCAGCGCCAAAACATCTCTCAAGGCGGAGACCGAACCCCAGCCCAAGCCAGCGGCACCAGCAGCCAAGGCCAGGCCCAAAGCCCCCAAGCGCACGGCCAAATCAAAAGCCAAAACCCCCGCTATCCCCCCTTACCGCAGCGATGGCCTCATCCGCGGTCCCTTAGTTAGCGACACCCTGCAGGCGCTGCAGGGCTGGGAGCTGGAGGCAAGCAAGCGCGCCAACCTCGAGCAGCTGCGCCAGAGCAACAGCATCGGCGCCCCCACCCAGGCCTGGCTTAAGAAGGTCTGCAGTGCCCTCAGTTCCCGCTTCGAGCCAGCGGGGCGTGATCGGGCCCTGGTGCTGGCGGCGCAGACGGAAACCGGCCAACGCCACTGGAAATCGCTGCTGCTCTGGCACCTGGCCAACAGCGAGCAGCTGCTGGGTGACGGGCTGCGCTGGAGCGCCCAGGTACATCGAGACGGAGCTGACCTGCTCCAGACCGACCAGGCCCTGGCATGGCTGGAGGGCACCGGCAGCCAAGGTCATCCCGAGGTGACGCAGTGGAGCGAGGCCACCCGCAAGCGCGTCGCCGGCGGCCTGCTCAAAGCGGGAGTGGATCTTGGGCTGCTGCAGGGTCGCGTGAAGCGCCGCTTTACGGCCTACTACCTCGCTGATGAACCCCTGCTCTATGTGCTGCTGCAGGCCGTGGCGAGCAACCGCACCACCGCAGCGGCCCTGGCTGATCCGCGCTGGCTGTGGTTCCGGCTGCCGGAGGCGGAGCTGGAGCACCGCTTGCTGCTGCTGCACCAGGCGAAGGTGATCAGCTACTACCGCGCAGGCTCGGTGGTGGATCTCAAGCTGCCGGCCAGCAGCGCCGAGGCCCTGGTGCAGGAGGTGTGGTCATGAGCCAGACGCTGGGAGCTCGCGGCGCAGGCATGAAGGAGTGGCAGCGCTGCCTGCAGCAGCAACTTGAGCCCGTACTCACTGCTGCTGACTCCGGGGCAGGGCTGAGCACCTACACCGACATGCCTTTCGGGATCTTTCTGTATCCACCGGAGGACGAATGGGAGCTCAGAGCTGAGCTGCGCGATCTCACGATCCGGCTGGAGAACGCGGGCAAGACAGTGCAGCGGCTTTCGCTGGCTGCGCTGCTAGAGCAGGCGATCAAAGCCGCCGGTCTGTCGCTGGAGGAGATCGCTGAGGCGGAAGCCTCGCTGGGCCCAGAGCTGGTGCGCGACACCCTGCGGGATGTGCTCAGCGGCAAGGCCGCCGGTGCGGTGCCCTTGGATGAGCTGGTAGCGCAGGCGGTTGATACCTCCAAGCCGACCAGCAGCCACCTCGTCTTCCTGGAGCGGGTGGGGGCGCTCTTTGACCTGCACCGCCCGTCGGCCCTGCTTGAGAACCTGCGCAACCGGGTGCTGCATCCGGTGGTGCTCTTCTACCCCGGCCAGCGGGATGGTCCAGCAGGGCTGCGCTTTATGGATGAAGCAGATGCCGACCACAACTACCGCCCCAAGCTGTTCGCCTGACCATGACTATCCAAACCATTCGCGAACTCTTCTCCGGCCAGATCGATCGCAAGATTGAAGAGGTGATCAAGGTCGATCAAGACGATGTGGCAATCGTGCGCCAGGAGATCGATGAATACATCCTCACCGAATCGATTGAGAGCAGCATGCTCAAGGTGCTGGAGGGTTATCGCCAGTCGGTGAATCAACCCAGCGAAGCGATTGCGATCTGGGTGGCGGGCTTCTTCGGGGCAGGTAAGTCGAGCTTCGCCAAATATGTGGGCCTGGCGATCAGCAACCGGGACCTGGGCGGCGTCAGCGCCGGCGACCTGCTGGCGCAGCGGGCTAATAATCAGACGATCAAGGCCCTGCTGGGGGCGATCAAGGAGCAGATCCCCACAGAAGTAATCATCTTTGATGTCTCAGCGGATCGCAACGTCAACGCCAGCGAAGATCTCACCAAGATCTTCTATCGCAAGCTGCTCGATCACCTCGGCTACTCCAGCAGCCTGGAGGTGGCCGAACTAGAAATCGAGCTGGAAGAGCAGGGCCAGCTGCAGGCCTTCCTTGCTGCCTTTGCTGAGCTCTACCCAGGAGAAGACTGGGCCATCGCCAAGACGCGCCTGCTGCAGGCGATGCCTAGGGCCAGTGCCGTGATGCAGGCCATAGAACCGCAGACCTACGCCGAGAAAGACAGCTGGCTTAAAAACGCCCGCGATCAAAACGTGCCGATCACACCTGCCAGCCTGGCGGAGCGCACCATTGAGCTACTCGCTCGCAAGCATCCCGGTAAGCAGCTGATGTTTGTGGTGGATGAGGTGGGCCAGTACGTGGCCCGCGACATTCAGAAGATGCTCGATCTACAGGCGATCGTGCAGCAGCTGGGCATTAAGGGCCGCGGCAGGGTGTGGGTGATGGTCACCTCCCAGGAGAAGCTCTCCGATGTGGTGGGCTATCTCGACGACAACCGCACCGAGCTGGCGCGTCTGCAGGATCGCTTCCCTTACAAGCCGGTGCTGGAGCCCTCCGATATCGCTGAGGTGACCAGCCGGCGGGTGCTGGGCAAGAGCGCCCAGGGAGAGGTGACCCTCACCGAGCTGTTCCAGCAGCATCAGGGCCGCCTGGCCACCCACACCAAGCTCGACACCAAGATTCGCTTGCCGGAGCTGGGCGCCAAAGGCTTCGCGGCGCTCTACCCCCTGCTGCCGTATCAGATCGAGCTGATCATTCAGGTGGTGTCGGGTCTACGCCTCTCTGGTGGCGCCAGCAAGCAGTTCGGCGGTGCCAATCGGGCGATCATCAAACTGGCCCAGGAGCTGCTCACCAATCCCCAGAGCGGGCTGGCTGACAAGCAGGTAGGCGCGCTGGTGACCCTGGATCGGGTGTTTGATCTACAGAGCAACAACATCGATTCGCAGTACCGCGGCAAGATCAGCGATATCGCCAGCAAGGCCGATCATCCGCTGGCGGTGCCGGTAGCCAAGGCGATATGCCTGCTGCAGTTCGTCGATCAGGTGCCGGCCACTGAGCGCAATGTGGCCGTGGTGCTGCACCCAGCCATCGATGCAGATTCGCTCGAATCCCAGGTGCAGGAGGCCTGCCGGCACCTAGCTGAACGCAACCTGATCCGCAAGGCGGCAGACGGCACCTACAAGATCCCCACCGCGCAGGAGGAAGACTGGGAGCAGACCCGCAACCAGCAGGCACCCTCGGTGCCAGAGCGCAATGGGCTGCTGGCTGAGGCCCTGAAGCTGATCTGGGAGCCGGTGCCAAGCGCCGCCCTGGGCGCTGGTGTCAAGAGCTTCAAGGCTGCCCTCAACTTCCGCGGCAGCGAGCTGGTGAAGGGTGATGTGCCAGTGAAGGTGGAGCGGGTTGCTAGCAGCGAGGTGCAAGAAGAGCGGGTGGAGCAGCTGCGCCAGACCAGCCAGCAGGAGACCAATACCTTTTTCTGGGCGCTGGGCGCCAGCCAGGAGCTGGATCGAGCCTTGGGCGAGTGGTTCCGCTCCCAGAAGGTGATCGATCTCAAAGGCAAGGGCGCAAGCGACAAGGGGCAGGTGCAGCTGGTCAGCGAGGAGCGCCGCAAGCTGGCTGCCTTCCAGAAGGATGCCTGCCGCCTACTGGAGCAAACCCTGATCCACGGCAAGATCCTTCTCAATGGCGGCATCTGTGAGCTTCCAGCCAATCCCGCCAGCGCCGTTGATGCGATGCGCGAGGCGCTCAAGGAGGGGCTAGCCAAGATCTACGCCCGCTTTAGCGAGGCGGAGGTGAGCCCCAGCAGCGAGGAGCTCACCAAGCTGCTCAGCGCCGACAACCTCAAGGGCCTCACCGGCTCAATCGAAAAGCTGCGGCTCTGCAAGGAGGAAGGCGGCCAGTGGGTGATCGACACCAACCGCCCAGCTCTGCAGGCGGTGCTCAACCGCAGCCAGGTGAAGAGTGCCGGCTGGAGCGGCAAGGAGCTGGCCGATCACTTTGGTGCTGCTCCTTACGGCTGGACGCTGGATGCGGTGAGGTTTCTGGTGGCGGCCCTGCAGGTTGCCGGCAAGTTCAAAGCCACCCACAACGCCCAGAGCTTCGTGGGCACCGCCAACCCCCAGGTGCGGCCCCTCTTTACAAACAACAGCACCTTCCGCGCCACGCTTTTTGTCGCCCACGCCGGCAAGCTGAAGCCAGAAGATGTGCTGCAAGCCAGCCAGCTGTTCCAGAAGTTTGCGGGCAAAACCGTCGCTGGCGTGCAGCCAGGCCCCCTAGCCCGTGAGATCCGAGTGGTGGCGGTGGGCGTCAATGCCGAGCTCAATAGCGCCAGCCGGGCGCTGGCACCGCTGCAGCTGCCGGGTATTGAGGCGCTGGAGCAGGCCAGCGAGCAGGTTTCCACCTGGCAGGACAATAACGATGAGGAGGTGGTGCTGGCGTTCAAGAGCAGCGCAGAAGCCGTCAAGGAGGCCTGGCAGAAGGCCAAGGGAATCCAGGAAACGCTCGCTAGCCGCAGCGCTGATTTGCAGCGTGCTCGAAAAGCCCTGAGCGCTGAGATCTGGGGCCAGCTGCTGCAGGAGGCTGATCTGCCCGCGGAGCTGCACGCGGAGCAGGCCGCACTGGACGATCGGCTGCAGGCACCCAGCTTCTACGAGAAGCTGCCTGAAATCGACCAGCTCACCAGGAAGCTGGAGGCGGCCTACGGGCAGCGGCGCCAGGCAGCCCAGCAGGCCCTGGCCGCCCAGGTGCAGCAGCGCGTGCAGCAGCTGGAGCAGACCCCTGGCTTTACAACGCTGGAGCCGGAGCGGCAGCAGCAGCTGAAGGCACCGTTGCAGCAGAAGGCCAGCGACGCCGAGGCCCTGGATCTGGTGCGGCTACGCGATCAGCCGGCGATGCTCGAAGGCCTCCTGCGCCAGCAGGAGCAGCTCGCCCAGAAGTGGGCCTTCCCCGAGCAGGAGGTGAGCACGGTGAGTGTGCGCGAGCTATGCCGCGAACCCTTCGATGCGGCGGGTCTCGACGACGTGCTCAACCGCATCCGCCAGCGCTGCGAAGCAGAGCTAGGCAACGACCGCAAGGTCTTACTGCAATGAGGAGGGCCTAAACCATGGAAAAGGAGCAACGCAGCAAGCTGCAAAAAGCCACCCAGGACGCCCGCCGCCTGCTGGAAGAGGAGTTCAGCAGGCAGCTGCTGGAGACCTACGACATCAACGTGGCCGCCGGTCGCTGGAGTGAGGAGCCTGGCGCCCACCTGCAGGCCGAGCAGCGGCTGCTCCGCGAGAAGCTCCTGGCCTGGATCGAGCACAGGTCTGCGCAGATCAACGATGGGAAGGAGGCCCTGCTGCTGGCCCTGCGGGAGATGGCCTTCACGGCGTTGAACCGCTTTGTGGCCTTGAAACTCATGGAGGCCCGCGAGCTGGTGCGGCCCTGCGTCAGCGGTGGGTTAGAGAGCGAGGGTTTCCAGGAGTTCACCGCTGTAGCCCAAGGGCTGCTGGTGGATCAAGAGAGCAGCTACCGGCTGTACCTGGAGACGATCTTTGAGGATGTGAGCCGCGAGCTGCGGGCCCTGTTTGATCCGCGTGATCCAGCCAGCCTGCTGTGGCCAAAGCGCACAGCGCTCCTCGAGCTGCTGGACATCCTCAATAGGCCAGAACTTGCAGAGCTCTGGAGAGAAGATGAAACCCTGGGCTGGATCTATCAATACTTCAACGGCGATGCCGAGCGCAAGAAGATGCGCGAGGAGTCTTCTGCGCCGCGCAACAGCAGGGAGCTGGCGGTGCGCAACCAGTTCTTTACACCGCGCTATGTGGTGGAGTTCCTCACTGATAACACCCTGGGACGTATCTGGTATGAGATGCGGCAGGGCGATACCGGCCTAAAAGAGGGCTGTCGCTATCTGGTGCGGCGGCCTAATGAAATCTGGCTGCATCCCGGAGAAGAAGCACCAGCGGAGGTCGTTGCTGATGAAGCCCTCAGCCAGGAGGAGCTGCTGCGGCAGGCTGTGCACATCCCCTATCGGCTGCTAAAGGATCCGCGTGAGATCCGGATGCTGGATCCCGCTTGCGGTTCGATGCACTTTGGGCTTTATGCCTTTGACCTGTATCTAGCGATTTACGAGGAAGCCTGGGAGATCGCCCAAGGTTCAGATGAGCAAGCCAAGCAAGGAGAAGCCTTTGCTGCCTTTGTTGCGTATGCAGCGCACTTTGCTAGCAAGGCAGCCTTCTTGCGTGAGGTGCCCAGGCTGATCCTGCAGCACAACATCCACGGCGTAGACATTGATCCCCGGGCTACCCAGATCGCCAGGCTGACCCTTTGGCTAAGGGCACAGCGAGCCTGGCAGGAGCAGGGGGTAGAGGTTGCAGCTCGCCCAGCAATCAGCCGCTCCAATGTGGTGTGCGCTGAACCGATGCCAGGTGAAAAGGAGTTGCTGGCTGATTTTGTTGATCAGCAATTCCCTGAAGCAGAAAGGGGGTTTGTTCAGCAGCTGCTTGAAGCGATCTTTGACAAGATGCAGCTGGCGGGAGAAGCCGGCTCGCTGCTGAAGATTGAAGAGGAGATCCGTGATGCCATTGATCAAGCACGAAGGGAATGGCAAAAGCTTGCAATACAGCAGCGGGATCTTTTCAGTGGTGCTGAATTAGCGGCTCTTGGGGAGGTTGGCTCTTCGCTAAATACTGATCTGCAAAATCTCACCAGGGATTTCTGGGTTGGCATCGAGGAACGCATCTACACCGCTCTGCGCCACTACGCCGAACAAGCCCAAGTCGGTAACGGACTACAACGCCGGCTCTTTGCAGAAGACGCCGCGCAGGGCTTCGCCTTTATTGATGTCTGCAGGAAAAACTACATAGCGGTGGTGATGAATCCTCCATTTGGAGAGCCAGCAGCAGCAGCAAAGACTTATATTGAAAACTCGGCAGGCCCAGCCAAGGTAGATATCTATACCGCATTTCTTGCAAGATGGAGCAACTCGCTAAATCACGACGGACGCATAGGGGCAATTACTCCTCGTTCGTTTATGTACCAAGTAGATTTTCACGATTGCAGAAAGAACTACCTGCTTAAACGCGTTGGCATGCCTCTTGTGGCTGAGTTGGGATTTGGCGAGCTGGATGGAGCGACAAACAGAACGGCTGCCTATGTTTTGATTCCGACAGGATCACAGAAGGATCCAACTATATATGCCAATCTCTCGGGCCGCCTTGACAAGGGTAGTCGACTTCAAGCAATAGCCTCAACCCTTTCGGGATCCGAACTGTGTATCGCAAGGCTGCAGGACTTCGCAACCAAAGATTCAACTCAGCTTTTATTCAGGTTAAGCCCCTCATTCCGAGTGCTCTTGTCAACACTTCCGAGGCTAGACCCGGTTCTTGGGAAAGCTCACAAAGGAGAAAGAAATGGCGTGTGCAATATCGTCAATGGACTGCAGTGTCCGTCAGACTTCCGGTATATACGATTGTCAGTCGAGGTGCCCACAGTCGAGCTCGGAACTCGATGGCGCCTATTCATAAAGCCAACCGAATTTGCACCCTATGTTTCCGAGTTAGCTTGCGTAGTCAACTGGAGCCATTCCGGCAAGGAGCAGAAAGCAGAATACGGAGGAGCAGGCATAAGCCCTAGTAAATATATCAGTGGCGAGAATTTCTACCCCTCCAAAGGTGTCTGGTTTCCAGACGTTAGCGAGCGAGGAATCGGTGCAGCACTGATACCTTTTGAAGCAATTCCTGGCCGTAAGGGATTACTGGTAGTGGGCAAAAATGAGTGCGAAATACCTCCCGACGCACTGGCAGGCTATCTGAACTCAATTGTCGCAGAAGGCGTACTCGGGCTAACAACCCCTGAGCGCCATCACAAGCCATCATATATGGGGCAGATTCCGTGGTTTGGCGATGAAGCTATTGTACGAGCAGCGGCTGATCATTATTGGATGATGTGCAGGCTGGCAGCTGCGGAGGCTTCCTCGGAGCTGTGTGACTCGTTTTTGGCGCCAACAATCTCGCTTGGCTGCGCACCGAGCCTGCGCTGTGAAATAAGGAGAGTCGCCAACCAATGCGAAGAAAATATCCACAAAATGGAGCAAGAACAAGCTTCTTTTGATGAAATTATACTCCGGCACTGCGAGGCCAGTGAAACTGATATTGAACTGCTAAGGGAAGTCAGCAAGCGAGCCAAGATTCGGGATTGGTTTCCAACCAACTTTTCACTTACCGAGAAAACTGAGTTCACTCTTGTCGCTCAATTTGTGAGTTACTTGCTGGGTGCCGCGTATGGACGCTGGGCTTTAATGTCGAGCTGTTCTGCAAATGCAACTGCCGAACGAATTACTAAGCAACGGATGCTGAAGAGATGTCCGCCCGGACAGCTCCAGAATTCGAACGGTTACCCATGCGGTCAGCAGGATGTCTCTTCCGAGCATCCATTGAATATCCCTTGGGATGGCATCTTTGTGGATGATTCAAGTCATCTCCGAGATATCGGCTACTGCGTTCATCTGGTGGTACATGAATTATGGGCTAACCACGCAAGCTCAAATGCACAGGAGATTGAGAAAGAAGCCTGCGAAATCCTTGGAGTGAGTACTCTTGGGGACTGGTTTCGAGTCCCTGCCAACTTCTTTGCAAATCATCTCAAGAGCTATTCGAAGAGCCGTCGCATGGCGCCTATCTACTGGCAACTCTCAGCTGGTAACGGCGCCTATTCCGTATGGCTCTACTACCATCGCTTCACGCAAGATACGCTATACCTAGTACTGCGTGACTTCGTCGAACCCCGCATCCAGCAGGCGGAGCGCGAGCAGTTCGAATTTGAATCTCAGGGTGGCCTCTCGGGTAACGCAGCCGGCCTCCTTCATGAAGTGCAGACCCTGCTCCAAGATCTCCGACTCTTTAAGAGTGAACTAGAGCTAGTCGCTCCCCTTTGGAATCCCAATCTCAATGATGGCGTGATCATCAACCACGCCATACTCTGGCGCATCACGCCCTACACCCCCTGGCAGAAGAAGTGCAAGGAGTGCTGGGACAAGCTAGTTAAAGGTGATTACGACTGGGCCCATCTCGCCTTCCATCTCTGGCCCGAGCGGGTGATCAGGAAGTGCATCACCGATCGCAGCCTCGCCATCGCCCATGGCTTGGAAGAACGCCTCTGGCAGGAAAGCAGCAAGGGCAACTGGTTGCAGCGTCAGGTGTCAGAAGCTGAGCTGCAGGCCCTGCTCGCCAAGTACAGCAAGCCTGCGGTGCAGAACGCACTTGAACGCTTCCTGGCAGCTTCTCCACCCGTGGCCGCCGCTCGCACCCGTGCCCCACGGGCCACGAAGGCGTCCTCCACCGGCGCCACCCGCCGGCCTCGCGGATCTGCTGCCGAGGTAGATGCGGAAACCTCGCGCCAGACCCTGCTGGTGCTCACCGCTGCTCCAGCAGAGGGCCTCGGCAGAAATGCCATTGCCGATCTGCTGGATGTGGAGGCCGCCTCGCTCACGGCCGTGATCAAGCAACTCAAGGAAGGCGGTCAGATCGAGCAGCTTGGTGCTGCCCGTGGGGCCAAGTATCGGCTCACCGAGCAGGGGCGGGCGGCTGCTGAGAGCCAGGCTGGAGAGGACGACTGATGGCCGCGCAGAGCCGATCGAGGGGAGCTGATGACAGCGAAAATGCCCAGTGGCTCGCCCCCCCGCTGCCCACGGCCGAGACCCTCACCGTGGAGTTCAAAGCTGACCGCAAGGAGCCTCTGAAAGATCGTGACCTCGCCTTGGCGGCTCTCTGTCTGGCCAATGCCCAGGGCGGCACCCTCTACCTGGGCATCGAAGACAACGGCACCGTCACGGGGTTGCATCCAACGCGTGATCGCCGTAAGAACCTTGCCGCTGTGATCGCGGAAGGCACCACGCCTCCGCTTACCGTCTCGGTGGAGTGTCTGGAACTGAACGATCTTGCGGTGCTGCAGATCGACGTTCCAGTGGCCCAGGGCACGGTCTTTACCCGCGACGGCCGTTGCCAGATCCGCAGCCTCGACCAGCAGGGCAAGCCCTTTTGCCGGCCCGCCAGCGCTGTGGATGTGATGCGACGCTCCCACCAGCAGCTGGAGCTGGATTGGTCTGCCGAACCCCTGCTCACGGCCAATCTGGATGATCTCAACCCAGCCGAACGCCAGCGGCTGCGCACCATGGTTCGCACCCACAAAGGCGACCCCACCCTGCTGGAGCTCAGCGACGACGAGCTCGATGGGGCGCTGGGCCTGGTGGGCAGCGATGCCCAGGGAACACAACGCCCCACACCCGCCGGCCTGTTGCTGCTGGGCCACGAATCGGCCGTCCGGCGCTGCATCCCGGGCCATGAATGCGGCTTCCAGGTGCTGCAGGGAACGGAGGTGCGCATCAATCACTTCTGGCGATTGCCGCTGCTTGGCCTGGTGGAACAGATCGAGCAGCGCCTTGATCCCTTGCTCACGGAGCAGGAGCTGGATGTGGGCCTGTTCCGCGTGCCGGTGCCGAATCTCAGCAAACGCGCCTTCCGCGAAGCCTTCCTCAATGCCCTCGCCCACCGCGACTACACCCGCCTTGCCGCCGTTCATGTCACCTGGCACCTCGGGGATCAGCTGGTGATCAGCAACCCCGGCGGGTTCGTGCGTGGGGTCACCATCGACACCCTGCTCACAACGCCGCCCCGTTCCCGCAACCTTGCGCTGGCCGATGCCCTCAAACGAATCGGCCTGGCAGAGCGCACCGGCCGGGGTGTTGACCGCATCTACCAGGAACTTCTAGAAGCTGGGCGATCGGCTCCCAACTACAGCCAATCCAGCCTGGATGACGTGGTGCTGCAGCTGAGCACCCAGCCAGCCAATCTGAAGTTGGTCGCCCTGTGGCAAGGGCAGCAGCGGCTGAGTGGAGAACCGCTGGGCCTGCTCAGCTTGTTACTGCTCCACACCCTGCATGAGCAGCGCCGCCTCACCACCGCCCAGCTGGCGGAAAGCCTGCATCGTGATGAGCCCACGATCAGGCGGCATCTGGAGCAACTGGTGGAGGCCGATCTGGTGGCCGCGCAGGGCCAGGGACGTGGTCGCAGCTACACCCTTTCGAAGCAGGTTTACCAGGCCTTCGATCAGGAAGCCGGCTACCAGCGTCAGACAGCACTCACCCCTGAAGAGATCGACCAGCGCATCCTTGAGCTGGCACGCCAGCGGCAGGTCCTGCGCCGGCGGGACCTGCTCCAGGCCCTCGGACTGGAGGAAAACCAAGCCACCCATGCCCTTCAGCGTCTTTGCAAACGCGGCGCCATGACCCCGGAAGGGGTGGGCAAGGGCCGCACCTACCGCCTCCCGCCAGCCGTATGAGTATTTACAAGCACGCATGTATAAATACGAGCACGCGTGTAATCTGCGCGTATCGGGTGCGCCGCCTCTCGCCATGACCGCAGCCGCCCCCAACAAGCTGCAGGCCCGCTTCTGCCAGGAGCTGGCCAAGCAGCTCAGCGAGCATCGGGTTCTGCTGGTCTTTGATCCCGGCCAGCAGCTGCGCCCCTTCCTCGACGACATCGCGACAACCCCGCCCAGCGGCAGTGAACTGGGAAGCCTCAGCCTTGGCGAGCAGCCGGTCCGCTGGCTGGCGGCCGGCTCCAGCCTCTATCAGCTGCGCAGCCAGCTGGAGCCCCATGTCTCAGCAGATCTGCCCGATCCGCTGCTCGTCTACCTTCCCGATCACCAGGAAAGCGAATCCCGCGCTGTGCTGCTGGAGCTGATCCGGGCCGGCTCCACCTTCGATATCCAGCTGGTCAACCGGGCCCGCTTCTTTCTGCGTGAGGTGCTGGAGCCCCAAAAGGTAGATAAGTTGCTCAAACAGCCCAACCTCACCTACCGCGACATCGCCCTGGCTCTGGAGCAGTCCGGCGATGGCGGCTTCAGTCAGCTCAAGGCCCTGTTTCAGCAGCAGCTGCAGCGCAACAGCTCCCCCGAGAACGCCGAGCTGGCTCGCTTCTGGCTGGCCTCCGAGGCCCTCGATGCCGCGATCACGACCAAGGGCTTGCAGGGCGAACTGCAGGATCTGCTCCACAGCCGCTGGGGGCTGAGCTTCCCTGCGGACAGCTCCTTGGCTGAGTGGCGCCAGCGGGCCCAGCGGGCCCTGCTGCTGCATGAGTTCCTGCATGACTGGCACGGCGATGAGCTCACCTCCTTCGCCAGACAATCGCTGCCGGTAGGCAAGGCCGCCGAGGAAAACGCCCTCGCTGATGTGCAGGGCCTGCGCCGCAGTCACGCCGAGGCCTACATCGCCATCGCCTCCCGCATCGAAGTCGAACTCGAACTGCCCGAACTGATCAGCGGTGAGCGGCCCGGCGTGCTCGGCTCGATCGACACCTTCGCCTGCGAAGAGCAGTTCCTGCTGCGCAGCGTCGATGCCTTCCTGGCCAAGGGCGACTACTCCAAAGCCCAGGAGCTGGTGAGTGCCCGCCACGACAGCTTCTGGCTGGTGGGCCAACCCACCGATGCCCAGCAATCCAGGCGCCGGCTGCAGTGGGATCTGGCCCGCACGGCTGCCGCCCTCGGTCTTGCTCTTAATCAGGCGCAAGCACAGCTGCCCAAAGCTGTCGCCCCCGTCGAAGCCTGGTTGGCCTATCAGGCGGAGATCGCCCATCACGTCGATGGTCTGCAGCGGCGCCTCGAGCAACAGGTGGCCGAGCTCTCCGCTTCCGAGGTGGAGATTGCCCTTGGGCTGGAGCAGCTGCGGGGTCGTTATGAGGCCCTGCTGGAGCAGCAGACCCAGCGCTTCACCGATGCCCTGCAGCAGGCCGGCTGGTTGATTCCCGGTGCCTTCCCCCAGACGCGCATCTGGAACGAGAGGGTGCAGCCCGGCGCCGGCAGGGCGGTGGTGTTCTGGGTGGATGCCCTGCGCTACGAAATGGGCGCCACCCTGCACGAGCGCTTCAGCGGCTGGAGCCGCGAGCAGCTCAGCGACCTCAAGCTGGAGATCGCCCAGGCCGCCCTGCCGTCGATCACGCCCGTCGGCATGGCGGCCCTGCTGCCCGGCGCGGAGCGCAGCTTTGCTGTGGCGGATGTCGAGGGCAGTCCCTGTTCGGTGGTGGATGGGGTACCGGTGGGCTGGAGTGAGGGCAAAACCAAACGCCTGACCCACCTGCAGCAGCGGGTGCCCACGGCGGCGGTGATCTCGCTGGTGGATCTGATCCGCAGCAAGGAGGCCGTGCTGATCGAGAAGCTGGCCGGCAACGGCCCCGTGGTGGTCACCAGCGTCGGCATCGACAACGCCGGTGAGCGCGACACCGACGACAATCTCGCCAACGTGCGCACCGACATGCAGCGCGAGCTCGACACGATCGAGAAGGCGGTGCGCACTCTCGCTGAGCTGCCCCTGGAGCATCCGCTGGAGCGTTTCGTGATCACGGCGGATCACGGCTTCCTGCATCTGCCCTTGGGCCGTGAGCCTGCCATGCGCATCGATCCTCCCGATGGGAAGACGTTCAAGCTGGAGCGCCGCTGCTGGCTGGGTCATCCCTCCGCACTGAAGGCCCCCTGCGTGGAGATCCAGCCCGCTGCCCTGGGGTACGGACCAAACGGCCTCTCCGTGGTGGTGCCCCGCTCCTCAGGTGTGCTCAAAGCCGGCGGCAGCCTCTGCTATCACCACGGCGGCAGCAGCATTCAGGAGCTGTTGATCCCGTTACTCAGCTTCCGCTGTGCCCCGGCGGTCCGAGCAGAAGGGGGTGCCGCTGGATCAGCCACCAGCAGCAAGGCCAAGAAGCAGAAGCCCTGGCCAGGAACACTCGTCGAGAAGGTCACCAACCGCATCCTGATGGTGCCGATCGAACTGCCTGTCGATCTGCTCAACCAGGGCCACACCCGCCAGACGGTGCTCGCCGCCTACGACTGCAAAACGCAAGAGCTGGTGGCAACCCCCATCCAGTCAATCGGCGCTGAACTGGATCGCGACACCAACCGCCTCTCCCTCAACCCCGGCCAGGCCGCCACCATTGGCCTGCTCATTCCAGGCGACTGGAGCGGCAAGAAGCTCTACCTGGAGCTGCGTGATGCCTCCACCGATCTCGTGCTGCACCGCAGCCCTGATCTGCCGGTGGATCTGATCGGCTGATGGCATCTGTTCCTTACCACCTTGATGGATTCCCCCCACCGCAGCTCGATTGGCAGCAGCTGATCCCACTGCTGGGCCCTGCCAACGCCAGCCTGGCCCGCTACGACGGCCTCCTGGAGGGGATCCCCAACCCCGCCGTTCTGCTCAGCCCCCTCTCCAGCCAGGAAGCGGTGCTGTCCTCTCGGATCGAGGGCACCCAGGCCACCCTGGCTGAAGTCCTGGAGTTCGAGGCCGACGCAGAAGCGAGCACCCTCCCCCAGGAGCGCCGCGACGACATCCGCGAAGTGCAGAACTATCGCCAGGCGATGCGGCAGGCGGTAGAGCTGCTTGGCACCCTTCCGCTCTCGCTGCGGGTGATCAAGAACCTGCACACCACCCTGCTCTCAGGTGTGCGCGGTGACGACAAGGCCCCAGGCGAGTTTCGCAAGATCCCCAACTGGATCGGGCCACGTGGATGCACCATCGAAGACGCCCGCTTCGTGCCCATCAGCGCCGACAAGCTCGATGCCGCGATGGGCAACTGGGAATCCTTCATCCATGCCGAGTTCCCCGATCGCCTCGTGCAGCTCGCCATCGTCCACGCCGAGTTCGAGTCGCTCCATCCATTCCTCGATGGCAACGGCCGCATCGGTCGGATGGTGCTGCCGCTCTTCCTCTGGCAGGCGGGCATCCTGCGCATGCCGTACTTCTATCTGAGCGCCTATTTCGAAGCCAACAAGGACAGCTACGTGGAGCGGCTCCTTGCCATCTCCCGTGATGGCGACTGGACCGGTTGGTGCCGCTACTTCCTGGAAGCGGTGCAGGCCCAGGCCATCCAGAACCAGGAGAGAGCCAGCCAGATCCTGGCCCTCTACGAAAACCTCAAGCCCGCCGTCCAGGAAGCCACCCACTCCCAGTACGCCGTGGCAGCACTGGACTGGATCTTCTCCACCCCCACCTTCCGGGCCACCGATTTCGAAAAGCACGCCGGCATCCCTGTGCCGACCGCTAAACGGATCCTGCGCCTCCTAGAGAACGCCGAGATCCTTGCCGTGATCAGGGAAGCCAGCGGCCGGCGCCCCCGGGTCCTCTGCCTGGAGCAGCTGCTGGCCGTTGCGGAGGGGCGACCATGACCCCTAGCTTGTGGATCATGAAACCCCGATCCGTGATCCACAAAGCCGTTTGTCGTTCACCCGTGATCCACAAGCCGCCCTGCCCCACCGAGCACGTCACCTCAGCCATCACCTCCTAATCCAGCCGCCATGAGCACCCCCGCCCGCGACGCCCTCGACGACAAGGTCAACCAGGTCTTCGCTGGCAAGTGCGTCCGCAAAGACCTGGTGCGGGCCGTGAAGGTCGGCGCCAACGTGCCGGTCTTCGTGTTGGAGTACCTGCTCGGTAAGTACTGCGCCTCCTCAGACCCGGCGGCGATCGAGCTGGGTATGGCTGTGGTGCGCGACACCCTGGCCAACAACTACATCCGCCCCGACGAGGCCACCAAGGCTCAGAGCAAGGTCAAGCAGAAGGGCCGCTACACCTTTATCGACAAAGTCAAGGTGCGCCTAGTCGGGAAGACCTATGTGGCCGAGTGCGTCAACTTCGGCAGCAACACCCTGCGCATCTCCGATGACGATGTGCATGCCTTCGAGCGGTTGCTCACCGGCGGGGTGTGGGCCCAGGTGGAGGTGGAGTGGGATGCGAGCGACAGCAAGGCGCCCTTCTCGATCAGCCAGCTCACGCCGATCCAGCTGGCGAGCTTCAACCTGGAGGAATACCGCAAGCTCCGAACCCAGTTCAGCACCGAGGAGTGGATCGACCTGCTGATCCGTTCGATGGGCTACGAGCCCTCTCAGTTCAGCCAGCGACTCAAGACCCTCTTCCTGCTGCGGCTGATCCCCCTCTGCGAGCGCAACTACAACCTGGTGGAGCTTGGCCCCCGCGGCACCGGCAAGAGCTTTGCGGTGCAGGAGCTTTCCCCTTACGCCGCCCTGCTCACCGGCCCCACCACCGTGGCCAACCTCTTCGGCCACATGAACGGCAAGGTCAAGGGGATGGTGTCCATCTGGGACGTGGTCGGTTTCGACGAGGTGGCCGACCTCCAGAAGATGCCCAAGGAGGTCATCACCACCATGAAGACCTACTGCGAGTCCGGGCAGTTTCAACGTGGTGCTGAGAGTTTTGCCGGCGACGCCAGCATCGCGATGTTCGGAAACACCCAGCAGCCAATCGACGTGATGGTGCAGACCGGGCACTTGTTCGCCCCAATGCCCGACGTGATTCGCGATGACCGGGCCTTCATCGACAGGCTGCACTGCTACCTGCCGGGCTGGGAAGTGCCCAACATGCGCAATGAGTTCTTCACGGATCACTATGGGTTCGTGATCGACTACCTGGCAGAAGCCCTGCGGGACCTGCGCAAACTCAATTACACCGAACTCTGCGACACCTACTTCGGACTGGGCAGCCACCTCAATACCCGCGATCGCAAAGCCGTGCGCCGCACCGTATCCGGTCTGGTCAAGATCATCCATCCCCATGGGGAGCCGTCAAAGGAAGACCTCGAAGACATCGTCAAGCTCGCCATCGAGTGCCGCAGGCGCGTCAAGGAGCAGCTCAAGAAGATGGGCTCCTTCGAGTACAGCCAGACCTCCTTCAGCTACTCCGACAACGACACAGGCGAGGAGTATTTCGTCGGTGTTCCCGAGCAGGGCGGTCAGGATCTGATCGCCGCGGAGCCGATGGCACCGGGTTCGGTCTACACCGCGTCCGTAACTGGGGATGGCACGGTGGGCCTCTATCGCTTGGAGGTCTCCATCGCGGCAGGCAACGGCAAGCTCAAGCCGGCAGGTGGCATCAGCGGCCAGATGAAGGAATCCATCCAGCGCGCATTCGCGTTCCTGCAGGCCAACAAAAGCGCCTTCTCGATTAGCCACGAGGCCGACAGCTACGACTACAACGTCGAAGCCATCGACCTCCTGGGCAACAAGGTGGAAGCCGAGGTGGGCGTGGCATTCTTCCTGGCCGCTTTTTCCGCCATCCGCCGTGCCCCCGCCAGGGCCGGCATGCTCGTCATGGGTGACATGAGCATCCAGGGCAACATCAAGGCTGCCCGCTCCCTGGTGGAACCCCTGCAGGTCGCCATGGACAACGGCGCCCGCTGCGCCCTAATCCCGGGGGAGAACAAGCGCAGCTTCCTCGAGATCAGCAACGATGAGATCGACAAGATCGACCCGATCTTCTACAACGATGTGAAGACGGCAACGTTCAAGGGGCTGGATCTGAACTGACTCTTTGCGGCTTGCCTGGCGTCAGAGCAGGAGTGCCTAACTATCTGATCCCTGCAACCAACAATCATGTCAGTTTCCATTGGCCTGATCTGCTTGACACACAAGCTCTTGCTAGCCAGTAGCAGTGTCAGGGAGTTTGGCTCCTTTGCGCATGTTTTCAAAAGCTGCCAGTACACGCAGGTTGTTAGGATGATGCAGGCCGCCAGCAGCTAGTGGCTGAATATGATCAACGTGATAGCTGATGCGACCCTTAGCTTGATTGAGGGAGTCTCGAAGACCATAGATCTGGTCTAGACGCTCCTTCTCTTCCTCCGAAAGCGCCGGCGACTGGGCGATGATACGCGCCTTTCTCCGCTGAAGGCCGGAAGCACCCTTGTGTCGATTGGCCTCATAAACAGCCTCTGGATCAGGGCAGCTCAGCTGGCTGAGATCGACAACTTCTCCGCTCATCGTCCACATCTCTTGCCTGAGCTGGTGAGAGCACCACTGATGGAAGCAGGTTTGTCCCTGCAGGTCAATGACCTCCCGAAAGCGCGTCACCTCATAGACAAAGTCCTGCTCGAGGACCTCGCCCGTCCAGCGCGTCCAGCAGCGGGCTAGGAGGCGCTGTGGCTTCTTTACCCAGATGAAGAGGGTTGGCAACTCAAGCTGCTCCTCCCCCTTGGCAGGCTTCCGATGGGCATAGGTTCGATCGCCCTCCTTGGTCAGCAAGCCGCGGTCATTCGACTGGATCACCCGGAACTTCATGCTGCTCCTAGAGACGGTTTTTTCTTGGGGAAGCAATGCCAAGCTCTTGAGCGATGCGCTCAAAACCCTTCTCGTTCTTGAAAGGCTCTATCTCATCCTGAAGCTTCTTAAGTCTGACCTTCTCCCAGCTGGAACTTGTGTCGTGATGCTCCCTGATGAAGGCTTGGGGCAGTGTGTAGAACTCAGGCTCGCAGAAGCCCGTGCT
>JBIJAG010000048.1:0-22845 GCA_044345855.1 Cyanobium sp.
CAGAGGCACCGCCGGCGCAGCCAAGGCGGAACCAGTCCGGAAACGACGCCCCAGACCGGGTCGGGGGTGGCTCACTTTTCGGTGTCGGAAGTGGTGCAGTTTTCGATGTCGGTTGACAGTGGGCGAAGTGAAGTGAGAAGCGGAATGGATTCGGACAATGAGGGGCCCCGGCTGCACCACCAGAACCCCATATGGAAGGGGCCTCTGGCCCCTAGTGGATGCGCCAGGAGCGGCGGGAGACGAGTTGGGCGCCGGGGATGAGGTGGCCGGCTTTGAGGGCTTCTTTGATGGCGGCCTTGTCGGGCTGGCTGCTGGTTTTGTGGGCGAGCCACTCGGAGGGCAGGGAGTCTTCGTCGTCGATCTCGACGGCCTGGGATTTGCGGCTACTGAGCTCGTGATTCGGGAAGGAGAAGCGGGTGGCGGATGGCTGCAGGCGGGTGAGGACCAGGACCAGGGAGTCCTCCAAGGCATCGGCCCGGCTGGCATCAGAGCGGGAGAGCTCGGTGAGGCGCTTGGCCTGCTGCTGGCGGTAGGCGGCTTGGCCGCGGAGGTGCTCGATCACCCAGCAAGTGGCATCGGCCTTGGCCGCCAGGGCGGCTTTGTTGTGTTCCTCGGCGAGGAGGGCGGCTTCAAGCTCGGCGAGGGCCTGGGCCCGGGTGTCTTCGTCTGCTTCCAGTTGTTCGGCCAGCTGGCTAATGGTGGTGGTGAGCTCCTGGGCCTCGATGCCCAGCTGCCATAGGGAACCGGAACGCTGCAGGGAGCAGGCAGGGCCGGCGGACTGGGGGACAGCTGGCGAGAGAGGAGCGGAGGGGGCGGTGAGAACGGACATGGGGACGTGAAGCGGAGGGGAACAAGAACAACGGGGCGGCGGAGGCCGCTCAAGCGGCGAGGGGCTCCGGTGAGAACGGCGGCGGCACTTCCATCACCACCACCGGCACCGGCGAACGGGATGAGCAACGGCGGGCCTGCTGCACCAGCGAGGCCGTGCCCGGCCCACCGGGAAAGGCGATCACCAGCACCGAGGCGCTGAACGAAGGCGAGGTGTGGGCCTGGGCTTCTGCCAGGGCCTGCTCGAGGAGGCGGCGATTGCGGATCGGCCCGGCGCTGCGGCCATAACGCCCCCACTCGGCGGGAAGGGACTGGACACGCCAGCCGAGCTGATGGGCAGCACGGCCGATGGCCTGATCAGCGCCACGGGCACCGCCATGGAGCAACAGGTGGACGGCCCGGCCGCCACTGCGCTGAAGGAGGGCGGAGGCGATGCGCTCCTGGGGCCAGGAGAGATCACGGCCACCGGCGGCAACGATGACGACCGAGCGATGGGCCAGCACCGGCGGCGGCAGGAGGCCGGGAAGCGGCAATGCAGCGGCGTGGGCCACTGCAGCAGAGGACAAGCTCATGGGCTACAGAGCAAACGAACGGGGCAAGTTGTCTGAGGATTTCGTTGCCGCAGGCGATGGGCTCGTGGCCTTTGGCGCAGTCCTTATTCTATCAGTACAAACGCACTATTAAACGAGCAGGGCGGTTGCGGGGCAAGCGATCTGCCCAAAACGCAGCCACCCCTAACGGGCCAAGCTGCTTGATAGCCAATGCAGCCGAATACGCTCCAAATCGACCGACACCCGCGCAGTCGCGCGAGGAAAGCTGGGGCCCACCTCAGCACCCCGCCGGCTGGCAGCCGCCCGGCCACCGCAGCCGCGGGAGAGCGGCCCTGCCCGCCACCCCAACACCGGCCCCGGAGCGGAGGGCGGCGGCGGCTGGCCGATGCACGCCACGGCGCAGCCGTGGCACGCTCAGGACGGCCGTCGCCGACCGGAGCCCTGCGGCGGTTGCTCAGCCCCAGGGAACGTCGAGGAACTCCACCAGCAGAACGCCCCGGTGGGTGCCGTGGATCCTCACAAGGCCGGCCTTGGCGGCCTGCTCCATGCCGGCGCGCTCCTTGCGCACCTGTTCGGCGCTGGCGAGTACCCGCACCCAGCCACCAGTCATGAAGTCCTCGCTGCCCGTCTCGAAGACCTGCAGCCGTCGATGCTGGTTCCTGTTCCGCTCGTAGTACAGGCCTCCACCGGTGGGATCGCCTCCCTCCGCCCAGGCCTGGTCGACCATCAGCTTGCCGATGGCGACTGGGTCCTGTGCTGCACCTTCGATCGCGTCGCCGTCAAGGATGAGGGGATTGCCAGGGTCGTCCCGGTTGTCCGAAATGATCAGGCGAGGACTCATGAATTGGGCTCAACCGCGCCAGTACAGGTGAGTCTGCCGATCTGACCCTGCTTGGGCACGGTCTTGGGCACGCGTGCCCAAATGCCTGGACGATTCGCCCGGTTTTGGGCACGTTTTGGGCACGCCCCCTTGGGCCAATCCCTGAAAAGTCAATCGGGGCGACAGGATTCGAACCTGCGACCTAGTGCTCCCAAAGCACCCGCGCTACCAAGCTGCGCCACGCCCCGTCGGTGGGACTGTAGCGGTCGGG
This sequence comes from Cyanobium sp., assembly GCA_044345855.1. Classification (GTDB taxonomy): domain Bacteria; phylum Cyanobacteriota; class Cyanobacteriia; order PCC-6307; family Cyanobiaceae; genus Cyanobium. The sequence continues at coordinate 2,471 of JBIJAG010000048.1, forward strand.
AGAGGGGGTGAAGGGTGAGCCGGCGAGAGGTGAGGCCAACCAGGCTGGAACTGATGTGCGCAGAGGGTGGAGGGGAAGCAGAGGCTGGCTGGTCGTTGGCCTGGGATCGCCTGGACAAGGCTGGGATCGCCCGAACAAAGCAGGGATGGCCTGTGATGGGATCAAGCCCCGCATGCGCCATCCAGCTCAAGCAATCCCCGTTTCGGGGCGCAAACCACCGCCTCAATCGCGATACACAGCCAGGGCGGCCAGGAGTCCTGCCACGAAACCAGAGGCATGGCCGATCCAGCTCACGCCGGGCGGGCTGAGAAAGGGCAACAGGGCCGGCAACAGACCTCCATAGGCCAGGAGGCAGCCGGTGGAGAGCACCATGGTGAGAGGTCGCTTCTCCAGCCAGCCGATCAGCAAGAGGTAGCCGAGCAGGGCGTAGTTCACACCGGAGAGCCCGTGGCTGGCGCTGGGCCAGAACAACCACACCGGGATCTGCAGCGCCAGCACAGCGAGCCAGACGGCGAGGTAGTCGCGGCTGCCCTTGAGCAGCACCAGCCAGGAGAGGGGCAAGAACCAGAGGGAATTGCTGATCAGATGGGCGAATCCGGCATGGCTGAAGGGGGCAGTGAGCAGCCCCCAGAAGGGTCCCCCGTGAACCATGGGCAGATTCCAGCGGCCAGCGAAGACCAGCTGGTCCACCAGCTCCTGGGCCCAGGCCACAGCGAGCAGGAGAACCGGCACCAGGGTGCGACGGCGCAAACGTGATAGGGATCGATCGAGACGCTGAGCGAGGCCTTCGGCCATCCGGACGGGGCAGTATCAAGAGGATTCTGGCAACGACCGCGGCCAGCAAGGAATCAACAAACCCTCTAGGGCGATTCGGTTTCCCGGTCGCGCTGGATGCGCACCAGGGCCGGTGCGAACAGGAAGACCATCTCACCCAGGCGCTCGGACTGGCCATCCATCGCAAAGACCCCTCCGGACACGAAATCGATCGTGCGCTGGGCTTCATCAGCGGGCATTCCAGCAAGGTGCAGCACCACCGTGCGCTGCTGCTGCACCGCCAGAACGGCCTCTACTGCCTGAGCAAAGCCGTCGGGGGTCATCACCACCACCTCGGGGACCCGCTGACCAAAAGAACTCTCCATGGCTCCGCTCACCTGGGCCTGGGATGGGCTGAAAGCTTGGCGCAGGACCACCGGAATGCAAGCCTGCCGGGCAGCCGTCGATAAAGACCAAAACGCTGGCGGATGGGTCGAGCACCCCAGTTGTCGAAAGCAACACAAGGGTTCACTGGATGCCTCCTTCAACCGCCTTAGAGCCGGAGTTGTGCTTGGCGGCTCCTTCGGTGAGGGATGACCATCCATCGACCGACCTGCGAGGCAGGTGTGGCCACCCCGGGCAGCACCAGTCCCAAAAGGGGCAGCGACGATGAACTCACCGCCGAGGGTCTACACCCGGTGCTCTCCCGCTGCAGGCGCACGACCAGGAGGCCTGCCGGATGATGGATGGCGACCCTGGCCGATCCTCAGCTGACCCCTCCTGCAACCCAATTGCCCGCCGGGCCACTGCGGATCCAACAGCCGGGGCTGGAGCTTCAGCTCTGGAGCGGATGGTTGGCGAACGAGGAACGGGAGCCCCTGCTGCAACATCTGCGCGGCGCCGCCATCCCCTGGGAGCAACCCTCGGTGCGGGTGTTTGGGCGGCTGCACCCCGTTCCGCGGCTGGTGTGCTGGTACGGCGATCCCGGCTGCTCCTACCGCTACAGCGGCCTCAGCCACGCCCCCCTGCCCTGGACACCCCCCCTGGAGGGCCTGCGCGAAAAGCTTGCCCAGCGGCTCGGCTGGAACTTCAACAGCCTGCTGCTGAACCGCTACCGCAGTGGCGCGGACCGGATGGGCTGGCACGCCGATGACGAAGCCGAACTGGCCGCCGACCATCCGATCGTCTCCCTCAGCCTCGGGGTGATGCGCACTCTTCGGTTCCGGCCACGGCCTGCGGCAGTCCGCGGCGTCCCATCTCTGGCAGCGGGCCATCCCCCCCTGGCCCTCGATCTGGCCGACGGCGACCTGCTGCTGATGGAACCACCCACCCAGGCGCACTGGCAGCACGGATTGCCCGCCAGGCTCCGCCAAGGCGGCGAACGCTTCAACCTCACCTTTCGCCGGATCCATACCTGAACGGCTGCTGAGCAACGTCGCCGGTTTCCAGCCCCAGTGGGCCGAGGCTTGCGTGGGGAGGGATTTGATGTCTTGCGGGCTGCTGCCGGCAAACGCTTGTTGCTCGCCAGCAAACAACCGGTGCAGTGGGGATCCGTTCAGCTCAAGTGAGATCAATTCAATCGGGGTTCCGCTCAGCCCAGCACCGCCACCGCATCGATCTCCACCCTGGCTCCCTTGGGCAGGGCGGCCACCTGCACGCAGGCCCGCGCCGGCGAGGTGCCAGCGCCGAAGACCTCGGCATAGAGCGCATTCACGAGGGCGAAGTCGGCCAGATCGGCCAGAAACACCGTGGTGCGCACCACCCGATCGGGTCCCACGCCAGCGGCGGCGAGCACCGCCTGCAGGTTGGTGAGCACCTGGCGGGTCTCCGCCTCCACATCGCCGCCGCCCACCAGCAAACCCGTGGCCGGATCGAGGGCGATCTGGCCGGAGCACCAGAGCAGACCGCCGGCGGCCACGGCCTGGTTGTAGGGGCCCACCGGCGCGGGGGCGGCGTCGGTCTGGATGGCAACCGGCTGAGGAGCTGCTGGCGGAGCCGACATGCTGAACAACAATGGGGATCGGAGTTTATGGCCCCTGGCGATCACCCAACCCGGACCCACCACCAGCCCATGCCCGGTCCCGCTGACCGGCGGCGACCCGAACGCTCCTCATCCCGCTGATCCAGCGCCGATCGAACGCATCCGCCTGGAGGGGATCTGGCATCGCTACGGCGGCGCGGCGGCGGATCCCTGGACCCTGCGGGGGGTGGATCTCTCGTTGGCCGCGGGCGAACTGCTGGGCCTGCTGGGTCCCTCCGGCTGCGGCAAGACCACCCTGCTGCGCCTGATCGCCGGCTTCGAGCAACCCCAGCGTGGTCGGATCTGGATCGATGGGCGGGAGGTGGCCGGCCCCGGCCGCTTCCTGGCGCCGGAGCGTCGGGGCGTGGGGATGGTCTTCCAGGACTATGCGTTGTTCCCCCATCTCGACGCCGTGGCCAATGCCCGCTTCGGCCTGCGCCGGGGGGAGGCTCCCGATCGGGTGAACTGGCTGTTCGCCCTGCTCGGTCTGGAGGGACTGGAGCACCGCTACCCCCATCAGCTCTCCGGCGGGCAGCGCCAACGGCTGGCCCTGGCCCGGGCCCTGGCGCCCCAGCCGAGCGTGGTGCTGCTGGATGAGCCCTTCTCCAACCTGGATGTGGAGGTGCGGGAGCGGCTGCGGAGTGAACTACCGGCCGTGCTGGCCGCCTGCGGCGCCTGCGCCCTGCTGGTTACCCACGATCCCCAGGAGGCCCTGGCCGTCTCCGACCGGGTGGCGATCCTGAATCAGGGCCTGCTCGAACAATGCGCCTCGCCGATTGACTTGGTGCAAAGGCCCGCCACCGCCTTCGTGGGGCGCTTCGTGCTGCAGGCCAACCTGCTGCCGGCGCGGTGGCGGGGCCCGGAGCTGGACACCCCCCTCGGCACCTTTGAGCTCGACACCTTTGAGCTCGACACCATTGAGCTCGAGCCCTTGCAGAGCGTGTCCCCGGGCGGGCCGACCGAGGCGAGTGGTGAGGCCAGCGGCCTCCAGGCTCCAGCAGAAGCGTTGGTCGATCCGGCCAGGGCACCCAAAGGCGGGGGCGCATCATCCGGCCCTGGGACACCGCAGCTTCTGCTGCGACCCACCGATCTGGAGGTTCTGCCCCCCGCGGACCCTGCAGGGACATCCGGTGATGCTCCCCCGGATCCCGATCCCCGGCAGGGCGTGGAGGTGGAGGTACTGGGCCGGGAATTCCTAGGCCGCGACTGGCTGTATCAGATGGGGCTGGGATCCCTGCGGCTACGGGTCCGCCTGCCGCTGGCCGTGGCCCTGGAGCGGGGCGAGCGGTGTCGGCTGACCCTGCGGCCCGGAGCTGAACCCCTGCTCTTCCCAGCGGGTCTGCCCATGCGGGCGAGCTCCCCAGGGCCTCTCCAGGGGCCTTGAACGAGTTCCCCTCCCAAGTGGGAGCAGGGATCAGGCGTCAGTGAACCACCAAGCGACGAACAGGCCGAAACAACCACCACAGCAGAAACAACAGCAGGGGAGTGCTGCCGAGGTGGTGCCCCTTAGCCCTTCCAGTCATTGCGGCTGGAGCGAAGCACCGCCAGGGCAGCCGAATCAGCGGCCCGCAGGAAGAGATTGGTGCGCAGCTCCAGGCCGATCCGGCTGGGGATGGTGGGCTGTCCGGCGGCGCGGGCCTCACGCACCGCCTCCAGCCGGGTGCCGATGGCTGGATCGGCCGGTTCCACCGACGCGGCCCAGGCCAGGTTGGTGGCGGTGTATTCGTGGGCGCACCACACCCGGGTGTCCTCCGGCAAGGCGGCGAACTGACGCAGCGAGGCGTGCATCTGCTCCGGGTTGCCCTCGAACAGGCGGCCGCAGCCGCCGGCGAAGAGGGTGTCGCCGCAGAAGATCTCCCCGGCGGCGGTTGGCCCGGCAAGCTCCGACCCGATCGGTGGCGACACGGAATCCAGGGGCTCGCCGGGGGGGCCTTCGGAGACGGCAGCCCCCATCTGGCCCCATGACGGCAGGTAGTAGGCGATGTGGTGGCGGGTGTGGCCCGGCACCGCCAACACCTCCACCGAGCGGCCCAGCAGGGTGAAGCGATCGCCACCGGCCACGCTTCGGGTCTGCAGCGGGATGCGCTCAAGGTCGGCACCGCTGGCGATCACCGCGGCCTGCGGCCAGCGCCGCAGCAGCTCCGGGGTGCCGCCGGTGTGGTCGCTGTGGTGGTGGGTGTGCAGGATCGCCACCAGCTCCAGGCCCCGCTCTTCCAGCCAGGCGATCACCGGTTCGGCCACGGCTGGATCCACCACCACCGCCGGCCCGGGCCCCGGCCCATGGAGCACGAAGACGTAGTTGTCGCGCAGCACCGGGATCAGGCTCACCAGCCTGGCTACGGCATCGGGTGCGCAACGGCCGGGGTCGCCAACAGTGCCGGCGGCAGTGCCGGCGGGGGGGCTTGCCATCGTCTCCTCCGCCCCTGGAACGAGCGAACCATCACCGCTCCAGGGTGGGCTGCCTACGGGGAACGGCGAAGAAGAGCCCATCGTTAAAGTCATTGCAACAGCTTCCTTCCATGATCACCGCTGCCGAGCAGCCCCTGCACCCTGCCCCGGCATCCCCGCCCCTCGATGCTCCCCTCACCGTGGCCCTGGCCAAGGGGGCCCTGCTGCAGGATTCGGTGCGCCGCTTCGCCGCCGCCGGCCTCGATTTCAGCGCCATCCTCGATCCCCAGAACCGCCAGCTGATGGTGCCCAGCGCCTGCGGCGGCGCCCGGGCCCTCTTGGTGCGCAACGCCGATGTGCCCGTCTACGTGGCCTACGGCCAGGCCCAGCTCGGCGTGGTGGGCTTCGATGTGCTGCAGGAGCACCAGCTGCCGGTGGCCCAGTTGGTGGACCTGGGCTTCGGCGGTTGCCGCATGAGCGTGGCGGTGAAGGCCAGCAGTCCCTACCGCCGCGCCGCCGATCTGCCGGCCCATTGCCGCATCGCCAGCAAGTTCACCCGCTGCGCCGAGGCCTACTTCGAATCCCTCGACCTGCCGGTGGAGGTGATCCACCTGGCGGGCTCGGTGGAACTGGGGCCGATCACCGGCATGAGCGAAGCGATCGTGGACCTGGTGGCCAGTGGCCGCACCCTCCGCGACAACGGCTTGATCGCCATCGAGGATCTGTTCCACAGCACCGCCCGGCTGGTGGGCCATCCCCTGTCCCTACGGCTTGATGACGGCCGCCTCCAGGCCATCGTGGAACGCATCCGTGCCGTTTCGCGCGCGGCGGTACCCGCCTGATGGCCTCCCTCGACATCCAGCGCCTGCGGCGGCTGCTGCCCTACCTAGGCCGCGACCGTCGCCGCCTGCTGCTCTCGCTGCTGCTGCTCATCCCCCTGGCCCTGGCCGGAGCGGTACAGCCCCTGCTGGTGGGGCAGGCGATCAGCGTGCTGCGCCACGAAGCCAGCCTCCCCTGGCTGGCGGCCCTGCCGGTGCCGGTGGCCCTGCGGCTTCTTGTGGGCCTGCTCCTGGTGGCGGTGCTGCTGCGCCTGGCTCTCCAGGGCACCCAGAGCTTCAACGTGCAGGTGGTGGGTCAACGGCTCACCGCCCGGATCCGGGCCGATCTCTTCCGCCATGCCCTGGGCCTGTCGCTGCGCTTCCACGACCGCACCCCGGTGGGCAAGCTGCTCACCCGCCTCACCAGCGATGTGGATGCGCTGGCCGAGGTTTTCGGCAGCGGGGCGGTGGGGGTGCTCGCCGACCTGGTGAGCCTGCTGGTGATCGCGATCACGATGGTGGTGATCGAATGGCGGCTGGGACTGCTGCTGCTGCTGGTTCAGATTCCCATCACCGCTGGGATTCTCTGGCTGCAGAGCCGCTACCGCCGCGCCAACTACCGGGTGCGCGAGGAACTCGGCCAGCTCAATGCCGATCTCCAGGAAAACCTGCAGGGCCTTGAGGTGGTGCAGATGTTCCGCCGCGAAGCGGTGAACAGTGCCCGCTTCGCCCAAACCACCGCCCTCTACCGCGATGCGGTGACTGGCACGATCTTCTACGACAGCGCCATCTCCGCCTTCATCGAGTGGGTGGCCCTGGCGGCGGTGGCCGTGGTGCTGGCCCTCGGGGGCACGATGGTCACCGCCGGCGCCATGGGGCTGGGCACCCTCACCACCTTCATCCTCTTCTCCCAGCGCCTCTTTGATCCATTGCGCCAAATGGCGGAGCGGTTCACCCAGATCCAGGGGGGGCTGACGGCCGTGGAGCGGATCGGCGAACTCCTTGAGCAACCGATCGAGATCGCCGACCTGCCACCGCCCCAGCGGAGTGCGTTGGCTCGGAGGGCGGTGGAGGAGGGGCCCACCGCCGGAACCGGCGAGGTGGTGTTCGAGAACGTGAGCTTCGCCTACCGCAGCGACGATCCGATCCTCGAAGACCTCTCCTTCCGCATCGCCCCTGGAGAACATGTGGCGATCGTGGGGCCCACCGGCTCCGGCAAGACCACGATCATCCGCCTGCTCTGTCGCCTCTACGAACCCCAGGCCGGCCGGATCCTGCTCGATGGGGTGGACATCCGCGAGCTGCCGGTGGCCCTGCTGCGGCGCCGCCTCGGGGTGGTCCTGCAGGACACCTTTCTGTTCAGCGGCAATGTGGCCGACAACCTGCGCCTCGATGCCGATCTCAGCGACGCCCAGCTGGAGGGCCTCTGCCGCGAGCTGGGTCTCCAGCCCCTGCTCGGAAGGCTTGAGGCGGGATTGGCCACCGAACTGCGCGAGCGGGGAGCCAACCTCTCCTCCGGTGAGCGGCAGCTGCTGGCGGTGGCGCGGGTAGCGATCCGCGAACCCTCGGTGCTGGTGATGGATGAGGCCACCGCCTTCCTCGATCCCTCCACTGAAGCCACCCTTCAACACGACCTGGAATCCCTGCTGCAGGGCCGCACTGCCATCGTGATCGCCCACCGCCTCGCCACGGTGGAGGCCTCCGACCGCATCCTGGTGCTGCGGCGGGGGCGGTTGGTGGAGCAGGGCAACCACCGGGAGCTGCGGGCCGCCGGTGGGCTCTATGCCCAGCTAGCGGATCTGCAGGAGAAGGGGCTGGCAAGCCTCTGAGCGTTGGGGCACCATGCCTCCCGGTCACCAGCTGCTCGGAAGCCCGACCTCGCTTGGCGCAGCCCCATTCAGGCGGCCCGGGCACCGCGAGCCAGAGCCGGATCGAGCGACCCGAGCCGATCGCCGGCCCCCCCCAGGAGCCCCTCCTCCACCAGCCAGGTTTCGATCAGGGCAGCCAGTCGCCGGGGCATCTGCCGCATCGGCAGGTGACCGGCCCCCTCCAACAGCTCCAGGCGGTGCAGGCGGCTGTAGCCGGCCAGGTGACGCACGTAGCGGGGCTCCATCACGCCATCGCGGGAACCGGCGATCCACAGACTCGGCACCCCGAGGGACGCCGTGAGCCGGGGCAGTTGCCCCACGGCGCCGCGGTTGGTGCTGCAGGCCAGCAGGCCCCGGGCGGCCCGCGCCTCCGCCAGCAGGGGACTCCGCCAGGGGGCGATCACCGGCAATGGCGCCAGCCAGGCGGGCCGCAGCGCCAGAAAGGCCGAGCCACCCTGGCGCAGGCGGGCGAAGGGCCTGGGCTGGTACACCCCCCCTCCCGCCGCCACCTGCACCAGCCCCCGCAGCTGGCTCCCCAGATGGGGAGCCGCATGGAGGGCCACGCTGCCGCCGAGGGAGTGGCCCAGCAACACCACCGGCCGTTCACCGACCTGGGCGCGCAGCTCATCGGCCAGCCAGCGGCCATAGCTCGCCAGGCTGGGCTGCAGCCCCTTCGGCCGAGGCCGCCCTCCGAAACCCGGCAGATCGGGACACCAGCAGGGAAGAACGGGCTCAAGCTCGCGGCGCAGGGGATCCCACAGACGACCGGAGAGGAGCCAGCCATGCAGGGCCACGAGCAGGGGAACGGCCGGATCCCAGCCGTCAGCGGCCAGGCCGGCCGACCCTGCCTCGGGCCCGGGGGAGGCGGCACCCGGGCCGGATAGGGGCTCGGTGGTGGGGGTGCTGGCGATGCCCAGAGTCCCTGCGGCGGCGATCTCCACCCTGCCGCAGCGGAGCCCCACGGCATCCGATTCGACAGACTGCGTAGCCTGATACATGCAGGAACTGATCCCCCGCGGGTGCCCGACCCCAGCAACGACCTCCTGGTGAGCCTGTACGGGGAGCGCCACCGGCTCTGCCCAACCCCCAATCCGGCGCTGCACTTGGTGCTGAGCTTCGACCGGGAGATCGACCTGATCGAGCTGGAGCAGCTCTGCGATGCGGTGGGCTGGAGCCGCAGGCCCCTGCGGCGGGTGCGTAAGGCCCTGCAGCACAGCCTGCTCTGCGTGGGTCTCTGGCGCCACGACAACCGGCTGCCGAAGTTGGTGGGCTTCGCCCGCTGCACCGGCGATGGAGTCGTGGAGGCCACCGTGTGGGATGTGGCCGTGCATCCGCTCTATCAGGGGGCGGGACTGGGGCGGGAGCTGATGGATTACGTGATCGCCGAGCTCCAGGCCCTGGGGGTGGACCGGGTGAGCCTCTTCGCCGACCCACACGTGGTGGGCTTCTACGAGGGTCAGGGCTGGGAACTGGAGCCCCAACGGCGTCGCTGCGCCTTCTGGTACGCCCCCTGACCTGAGGGCTCCTCAGAGCTTGCGTAGTAACGCTGCGCCAGCAGCTCCGGCTGGGTGCCCTGTCGCCAGGCCCGCCGCAGCCGGGCATTGGCCAGGGTGGTGCCCAGCACCCCGAGGCGGCGCCAGCGGCGGCCACTCACCCGCAGCGACCCGGGCAGCAGGCCGATCGTGCCGAGGCGGCGCAGGCGGAGCACGAGATCGAGGTCCTCCATCAGGGGAATCGCGCTGATGCCGCCGGCGGCCCGCAGCTGCAGGCGGCTCACCAGCAATCCCTGATCGCCATAGGGCAGCCGGCGCCAACGGCTCCGCAGGGTCACCAGGGCCTCCACCAACCGCAGGGCGGGGCCAGGTGCATCCACCGCCAGCCGAAAGGCCCAGGCCCGCCGAGGGCCCCGCTCCATGGCATCACGCACGAGGCTCTGCCAACCGCGGGGCAGGCGCGCATCGGCATGGAGGAGCAGCAGCCAGGCACCATCAGTGGCCGCCACGCCGGCCGCCAGCTGGGCGCCGCGGCAGGGCGCCGAGGACAACACCCGCGCCCCGGCCAGCTGGGCCAGTCGGGCGGTGCCATCCGCGCTGCCACCGTCCACCACCACCACCTCGAGGAGCTGACACCTCCCAGGCGCCAGATCGGCCAACAGGCTCGGCAGGCCATTGGCCTCATTGCGGGCGGGGATCACCACGCTGAGCTCCGGGAGAGAGCGGATCATCGCCAGCGCGCCAGGTCGGCGGGGCGGTCGAGATCGGAGCGCACCGCCAGCAGGGTCGCCGCCATCGCCTCCCGATCGGCGGCGGCGAGGGTCTGGCGCAACACCTCGCCGCTCCCCCAGGGAATCGGCCCCGCCGCACCGGCAAACAATCTGGGTGCGCCCGGTGGCTTGGCGGCCCGACCACCGGCCGGCCCCAACCAGCCAAGCCCGATCAGCCAGTAGCCCCCATCGAGCGCCGGACCCAGCACCAGAGGGGAGCCGAGGGCGAGGGCCCGGAAGGCCTCGAGCAGATCCGCCGCCGCCAGTTCCGGCAGGTCACTGCCGATCAGCAGCAGGTGCCGCACGCCCTGCCGCCGCGCCCGCACCACCTGACGCCGCAGGCGCAGGCCGAGGGAGCCCGGTCCCTGGGGCACCACCTGATCCGCCCCGAGGGAGAGACCCCAGTGCCGGGCTGCGGCGAGCCCGATGCCGCTGGTGGCCAGTACCAGCTCGGCGGCGGCGGCGGCACAGGCCCCCCGGGAGGCGGCCAGGGCGTGGTCGGTGAGGCGGGCCTGCACCCGAGCCGCGCGGCAATCGCCCAGCTCCACCGCCAGACGCCGCTTGCAGCGGCCCGGAGCCGGCCAGCGGGCCAGGATCACCAGCCGGCGCTCCGGAGCTCGTTGCGGTGGATCCCCGCGGCCCGCCCGAGGCGGCGCCGGCAGACTCATGGCTTGCGGGGCAGTTCCGCCGGACGGAGAGTGAGGGTGAGCGCCTGTTCGCGGCGCCGCACCTGCAGACTCATGGCGTCGCCCACCCGCACGCGATCCACCGCCAGCTGCACCTCGGAGGGATTGGCGACCGCCTGACCACCCACCCGCTCGATCAGGTCACAGCTCTTGAGGCCACCCCGGTCGGCGGGGCTCCCCGCCATCACATCCACCACCACCACCCCATTCACCTCGGGCAGCTGGCATTCATTGGTGGCGCCATTGATCTCCCGGGCCAGCTGGGGGGTGAGGGCCTGCAGGCGCACACCGATGTAGGGATGGCTCGCATAGCCGCGATCCACGATCTGGGCGGCAATCTGGCGGGCGGTGTTGATCGGGATGGCGAAGCTCAAACCGGCGCCGGGGGCCTGGCGAATGGCGGTGTTGATGCCGATCACCTCGCCCCGGTCGTTGATCAGCGGTCCTCCGCTGTTGCCCGGATTCACGGCGGCGTCGGTCTGGAGATAGGGCACCCGCTGGCCCTCACCGACGGCATTGGTGCGCTGGATGGCGCTGATGATGCCGGCGGTCACGGTGTTGTCGAGGCCGAGGGGGTTGCCGATGGCAATGGCCCATTCGCCAGGCCGCACCCGGGCGGAATCCCCCAGGGGGGCCACGGGAAGTTTGGTGGCCACCACCTTCACCACCGCCACATCGGTAAGCGGATCGGCGCCCAGCACCTTGCCGGTGAAGTTGCGGCCATCCGGCAGGGTCACGTGCACGTCGCTGGAGCCCTCCACGACGTGGGCATTGGTGAGCACCACCCCGTCGGAACGGGTGATGAAGCCCGATCCCTGGCCCTGCTGCTGCTGAATGGCGGGCCCGCCTCCGAACACCCCCCCGAGGGGATTCACCATCCGCTTCACGGTGTCGATGCGGACCACGGCCGGACCCACCTTGTCCACTGCCGCCACGATCTGGTTGCTGGGGGGCTTGAGGGGAACCGCCACGGGGGCATCGCTGATGCGGGTGCGCTCCGGTCGCGCCGGCGATCCGGGAAGGGTGAAGCCACCGGCGCAGCCGGCGAGGAGAAGGACGGGAGCGAGCAGGGAGGCCCGGCGCAGGCCGGCCCACCACGGATCCTGCCCGCTCAGGGAGGAGGGGCTGGCGGTGGCGCGGGGGTGGGTCACGGGGCCGGATGGGCGGGGATTCGAACCGGATGGGGCCATCGCGGTGGCGGTGGACACAGGAACGGCTTCATTAAAGACGGACCGGCGGTGCGACGCTGCCTATATTCGGCGACCGAGGGGAGGTTCAAGGGTGCAGCAGGGCGAACAGCTTTGGCACCGGGTACAGCAGGCCCTGCAGCCCAACCTCAGCAAACCGACCTTCGAGACCTGGATCAGGCCGGCGCGGTTCCTGACCTACGCCGATGGGCAGCTCCGGCTTGAGGCGCCCAACGCCTTCACCTGCGGCTGGCTACGAAAGAACTACCAAAGCCAGATCGCCGCCGTGGCCAGTGAGATCGCTGGACGCCACGTGGTGGTGGAGGTGGTGGTCGCTGCGGGAGGTGGCAGCGAGCCCAACCTGCCGCCCCTGGCCAGAGGGGGCGCAACCCCAACGCTGCATGGATCCGCCACCCAGCCGGATGTCTCCGTACGGGCGGGGGCTTCGGCGGCCGATCCAACCCTCAGCGCCCGGGAGAGGTCGCTACCGGGCGCACCAGCCTCCGTGGGCCCCGGCGGCCGGCCGGCAGCGGGCCTGAACCCGCGCTACAGCTTCAGCCGCTTCGTGGTGGGGCCCAACAGCCGCATGGCGCATGCGGCGGCCCTGGCGGTGGCCGAGGCGCCGGGGAGGGAGTTCAACCCCCTGTTCATCTGCGGCGGTGTGGGTCTGGGCAAGACCCACCTGATGCAGGCCGTCGGCCATTACCGCCTCGAGATCGATTCCCAGGCGCGGGTGTTCTACGTGAGCACGGAAACCTTCACCAATGATCTGATCCAGGCGATCCGCAAGGACGGCATGCAGGCCTTCCGCGACCGCTACCGCGCCGCCGATCTGATCCTGGTGGACGACATCCAGTTCATCGAGGGCAAGGAATACACCCAGGAGGAGTTCTTCCACACCTTCAATGCCCTGCACGAGGCGGGTCGCCAGATCGTGATCGCCTCCGACCGGCCGCCGAACCAGATCCCGAGGCTTCAGGAACGGCTGATCTCCCGCTTCTCGATGGGCCTGATCGCCGACATCCAGGTGCCGGACCTCGAGACCCGCATGGCGATCCTGCACAAAAAGGCCGAGAGCGAGCAGATGGCCCTGCCGCGGGAGCTGATCCAGTACATCGCCGGGCGCTTCACCTCCAACATTCGGGAGCTGGAGGGGGCCCTGACCCGGGCGGTGGCCTTCGCCTCGATCACCGGCCTGCCGATGACGGTGGAATCGGTGGCGCCCATGCTTGACCCGGTGGGCAATGATGTGGAGGTGACCCCCAAGCAGGTGCTGGAGAAGGTGTCGGAAGTGTTCGGCGTTAGCGTGGAGGAGATGAAGAGTCCAAGCCGGCGCCGGGCCGTGAGCCAGGCCCGCCAGGTGGGTATGTTCCTGATGCGCCAGAGCACCAACCTCTCCCTGCCACGCATCGGCGAGGCCTTCGGTGGCAAGGACCACTCGACCGTGATGTATGCCGTGGAACAAGTGGAGAAGAAGCTCAGCGCCGATCCCGCCGTTGCCCGCCAGGTGCAGCAGGTGAGAGATCTTTTGCAGATCGACTCGAGGAAACGGCGGTGAGTCACATGAGTACGACCTGCCTAAGATCAACCTGGACACACCAATTCCATGGTCAAAATTGTGAAGCCGGTAAATGCTGGGTAGAGGAGACAAAGCGCTTACGAGGAAACAAGGGCTAGGCATGAAGAGAAGAATCCTATTCCTGATGATTCAGCCCCCTGGAGGAACAGGGGTACAGGGCTTACGCTATAGCAAACTCTATCCCCATACTCTCGACTCCAATTGGGAGCTTCATTTTTCAGGCCCCTCACCTCAACTCACCTCCATCAAACTCGAACCCTTAGTATGCCCAACAGATCATTGCCACTACACCGATAACGTCTCATTTTCAGCACGCTTCGCGACACAAAAAAACAGGCAATCCAAACACTCGTTTACTTATTATCTCTACGGCATTCTGCAGCTCGTTGCGCGGCAGTTTGAAGCTCTCATTTCCCATGATTCTTTTGATTTTCTCCGTCGAGGTATTCTTGACGTGTGCAGGCGGGCTGACGATGTTTTTGATTTTGACCTTATTGCAGCCAAGAGTCCTGATTTCAGGCTACTGGAAGTGGGAGCCCAGCTAGCCAGAGAGCGTGGCAAGCCCCTATTGGCGATTTATGATGACCCGCACGGGCAGAGAGACAATAAAGGGTTTTATCCTGACGACCGTCAACGTCAGATTGATGTCCTTAAACAGGCAAAGGGTGTTCTATTTATGTCACCACTTACTCGCGACCGCTATGTCGAACAAGGCCTTGTCAGGACCGACAAAACATTCATCCTTACCGACAGCTATCCTTTAGACGCCTGTTTTTATCACCCGCAGCCTGCTCCAGCCAAGCAAGAAGATTTAGGCAAAACTAAATATAACTTTGTTCATCTTGGTAACCTGCCCGAATGGCGGCCGATCAACCCCCTGCTGGATGCCCTTACTTGGCTGGAGGGTCAACAAAATTGGCACCCTGTCCATATCTCCCTCTATGGATATGTTTATCCTGCGGCAGTTGAGCTCATCAAGTCCAATGCCAACCTTGCATCCTGCTTTAGCATCAGGCCAGCAGTTGGCCACATCGAATCCCATCATGTCGCAGATCAGGCTGACATCTTACTCGTCATGATTGGATCGCGACATCTTGACAACCAACCATCGAAGTTTTTTGTCTATCTTGGCCATCCCAAGCCCTTAATTGTGATCGGACCGCCAGGAAATCCAATTCAAGCATTAATCGAAGAGCTTCAAATCGGAGTTTATTGCGACGTCAATAATCAAGCATCAATTCGAGAAGGACTAGTAACAATCACGTCGGATTACAAATATTATGTCGAAGCTTTCAAGCGCAATGCCGACCTAATCAAACGTTATCGCGCTGACGCCGTAGCCGCCGATCTCATGTCAATCCTGGATAGGGTTGTGAGTCACGCAGAGAAAGAGTAATTGAGCTACCACTGAATCACCCAATGACCGGTTCACTCCGATCCAGCCCCTCCACCTCACCCTGAAAAACCCGGCTGGCGGTGATGTCTTCCGCTTCGATCGTCATCAGATCGAGCTTGCTGAGCCGGCTGCCCATGCCATTGAACAAGCGATTCGCCTGACGCATGCGGGCCCGGTCGGCCACCCGCGAGGAGAGGCTAGGATTGGAATGGTAAAACACACCCATCCTCGCTTTTTAAACAGCGAAGGTCACTACCAGATCATCACGATTATTCTCAATCACCTGCAGCTGAATCTCAATCGCTTCGGCACCGTAGTCACGCTCATTCTCGGGCCGGTAAAGAAAATCAGCCTCATCGATATGGCCCGTGCGGCGACCCTGGCGGTGGCCGAGGCGCCGGGAAGGGAGTTCAACCCCCTGTTCATCTGCGGGAGTTCGTGGAGGACCTGCTCGGGTGAACCAGCCAGCTTGGGACCAGCTCCAGATCGTGCGGGCCGCTCGGACAATTGCCCTGCAGATGCACCCTGCAGATGCACCCTGCAGTTGCACCCTGCAGATGCACAAGGAGCCTGGGATGGGGCGGGTGGAGATTTCAGTCAGCCCCCACCGAGGCCGATGAGCGGAACTGAGCCCCTGCCCTCCTGGCGCCCCCTTCTCAGCAGCGCCCGAGAGCGTGAGGGGCGCTCACCCCAGGCCCGCTGGCTGCAGCTGGCCACGGTGGCGCCCGATGGCACGCCAAGGGTGCGCACCCTGGTGTTCCGAGGCTGGGCTGGCGCCACAGGGTTGGATCTGTTCACCGATGGCCGCAGTGCCAAGCCCGCCGAGCTTGTCCATCAGCCAGCCGTGGAATTGTGTTGGTTGCTGCCCCGTGCCCGCTCGCAGTTCCGCCTCCGGGGCAGCCTGCAGACCTTGGCGCCTGAATGGGTCCAGAGGGAGCGCGAACGCCACTGGCAGATGCTCTCGCCCGGCGGGCGCGCTTTGTGGGGATGGCCCGCGCCCGGGGAGCCCTTCGACCCTGAGGCAGCCTTCCCCGAGCAGCTTGCTGATGGATCGCCGCTGCCGGATCACTTCCAGCTGTTGCGCATTGCGCTGGCGCAGGTGGAACTGTTGGAGCTCACGGGCCATCCCCACCGCCGCCGGCGCTGGCGAGGGGAGAGCGGCTGGGCGGAGGAGCGCCTGAATCCATGAATGCGGGCAACTTTGCTGGTAGTGAGGGCCCTTGAGCACAGCTGCAGCAGCTCCAGGGGGTGCATCGGCGTCCATGACCCTGGAGCGCATCGGATCTGCAGCGGCAACCATGCTTCCGCCGCCATGGTTTCCCACAACTTCCGGGAGCCCATTAGCGTCATCGCTCGACCCACCAGACTTGCTCACCCCCTTCTTCTGCAACAACAACAGCTGCAACGGCAGAGGCTTGCATCGGCAGAAGTTGCAATGGCAGAGGCTGCAACAACAGCAGGCCAATCCACCACATTCTCGCTTGATGCTGCTCCTTCCCTGTGATGCTTCTTCCGTCCCTGGCCCAGCGGCACAGGCAACCCGAGTGGATGGACCAGCCCGGCATCGATCCGCTCGCCCACAGCCAGGCCCTGCAGGGTCTGCGCAGGATCAATGCCTTCAGCAGAGCCGTGGGTTCCCTGTTCGCGCCGATCCGTTCCCTCGCCCGGGAGCGCGGCGGCCAGCCGCTGCGGGTTCTGGATCTGGCCTGCGGCGGTGGGGACAACACCACCGCCCTGGCGGAACGGGCTCGACGGGAAGGTCTCGACATGCAAATTGACGGCTGCGACCTCAGCCCGCAGGCAGTGGCCATCGCGACCCGCAACGCCGAGGAGCGGGCCCTGGGCACCCGCTTCTTCCAGGCCGATGCCCTCAACGATCCCCTCCCCGAGGACTACGACGTGATCCTCTGCAGCCTGTTTCTGCACCATCTCGATCAACAACAGGCGGTGGAGCTCCTGCGGCAGATGGGTCGGGCCAGCCGCTGCCTGGTGTTGGTCAACGACCTGATCCGCAGTCCCCTCGGCTACGGCTTGGCCTGGGCGGGCTGCCGGCTGCTGAGTCGCTCCCCGATCGTCCATTTCGATGGTCCGGTCTCGGTGCAGGGCGCTTTTCAGTTGCAGGAAGTACGGGCTCTGGCGCTCCAGGCAGGCCTTGAGGGTGCCGCCCTGCGGCGCAGCTGGCCCGAGCGCTACCTGCTGAGTTGGCGTCGTTCGCTCGCTTCGCCCCAACTTGGTTCGCCGCAACAGCGATGAGGGCTCCCGAGTGGGACGTGATCGTGATCGGGGCCGGACCCGCCGGTGCCCTGGCCGCCCACCAGTTAGCGCGTTGCCAGCTGCGGGTGCTCCTGGTGGACAAGCGAACGTTCCCCCGCTGGAAGATCTGCGGCAGCTGCCTCAATGGCGTTGCCCTCAGGGCCCTGGAGACCGCGGGACTGGGCCATCTGCTCGATGGTCTAGGCGCGGTTCCGCTTGAGCGGATCCGCCTCGGTCTGCAGGGGCGTGAGCTGGAACTCGCTCTGCCGGCGGGCCGTTCCCTCTCCCGAGGCCGCCTCGACCTGGCCTTGAGCGAGGCCGCCGTGGCAGCCGGCGCCGTGTTGCGTGCCCCTTGCGAGGCCACCGTTGCTGGGTCCCACCCCGCCGGCAGGGAGGTGCTGATGCGCTCCGGAGCCGATCTCCAGATCACCAGCGCCCGGGTCGTCCTGGTGGCCTCGGGTCTGGGCAGCACAGCTCTGGATGCGGAGCTGCCGATCGAAACGCGGATCAGCCCCCGGGCCCGGATCGGCGCCGGCTGCGAACTGAATGCCGCGGTAAAAGGCTACGGCAGGGGGACGATCCACATGGCCATCGGCAGGCATGGCTACGTGGGATTGGTACGCAACGAAGCGGGCGCTCTCAACCTGGCGGCCGCCTTCGATCGGCCTCATTTGATTGCCGCCGGCGGTCCGGCCGCCAGCGCCGCCGAAGTGCTGGCCGAGGCCGGCTTTGATCCCCTGCCCGAAGCCGCCGCTGCCACCTGGCGGGCGACGCCAGCCCTCACCCGTCGGTCCAACCCCCCGGCGGCCGAACGGGTGCTGCTGCTGGGGGATGCCGCCGGCTACGTCGAGCCATTCACGGGCGAGGGCATGGGCTGGGCCCTGGTGGGGGCTCTGGCGGTTGTACCGCTGGTGCTGCAGGGACAACAGGAGTGGAATCAGGGCCTAGAGCGCGAATGGACCCGCCGCCATGCGCGCTTGATCGGCACGCGGCAGCGCTTCTGCCATGGGCTGGCCTTCGCCCTGCGGCGCCCAGGTCTGAGCCGGGCCCTGCTGGTGGCGGCCGGGCGCTGGCCGGCCCTCACCGCGCCCCTGCTCCAGCATCTCGAAGGTGCCTCTCGCCAACGGATCACCCCAGAGCCATGTCTCTAACGATTCACGGCCTGGGCACGGCCCTGCCCCCTCACCACCTCGCCCAGGGCGATGCCGCCACGGTCGCGGCCCGGGTGGCCCTGCCGGAGCAAGGGTCCTCCCCGTCCAAGCGCCGGCTGCTCGAGACCCTCCACCGCCGCACCGGGGTCGCGATGCGCCACATCGTGCTGGAAGATCTCACGGGCAAGAACGCCGGTCAGGATCAGAGCTTCTTCGGCAGCACCAGTCCCGGCACCGGCGAGCGGATGCGTCGCTACGCCCTGGAAGCTCCGCCCCTCGCCTTGAGGGCCGTGCGGGCTGCCCTGGAGCAGGCGCAGCTAGCCCCCGAACGCATCACGCACCTGGTCACGGTGTCCTGCACCGGCTTCCACGCGCCCGGCGTCGATCTAGCCCTGATGGCCGCCCTGCCGCTGCGCCCCAGCGTGGCCCGCACCCATGTGGGATTCATGGGCTGTCATGCCGCCCTCAACGGTCTGCGGGTGGCGGCCAGCTTCACCGGCGCCGATCCCGAGGCCTGCGTGTTGCTCTGCGCCGTCGAGCTCTGCAGCCTGCACCTGCAGTACGGCTGGGAGGCCGAAAGGATCGTGGCCAATGCCCTGTTCGCCGACGGCGCCGCCGCTCTGGTGGCCTCCGGGACAGGGCCGGCGGCGGTGGTGGAATCCGCGCCGGGGCTGCGGCGATGGATCGCCAGTGGCTCCTTCCTGGTGCCCGCCAGCGCCGAGGCCATGACGTGGGCGATTGAGGATCACGGCTTCGTGATGGGCCTGTCCCCCAAGGTCCCTGATCTGATCGGAGCGCATCTCAGACCCTGGCTGGAGGGGTGGTTGGCGGACCATCACCTGACGCTCGAATCGATCGGCTGCTGGGCCGTGCATCCCGGTGGCCCCCGCATCCTCTCGGCGGTGACCGAAACCCTGGAACTCGATCCCGCCTTGATCGAGCCCTCCCGATCGGTGCTGAGGGATTGCGGCAACATGTCCTCGCCGACCCTGCTGTTCATCCTCGAGCGCTTGCGTCGCAGCGGCGTACCAGGTCCGTGCCTGGCGATGGCGTTCGGCCCGGGGCTCTGTGTTGAGGTGGCACTGTTGGAGTGAGAAGCGGCGCAGCCGCCGCTCGTTGCGGACATGGCGGCAGTGGATCGTGCCCGGCGGAACGGGGCCCTGGTGAGGGCCTCGAGGGTTGGGGTTTCAGCGATCAGAGGATCCCGATGGGATTGGTGGAGGAAGGGTTGTAGGCGTTTAAGAAGAGGATGGCGTCCTGATCGCTCTGGAAGCCGGCAACGTTGTTGTTGAGAGCCACAAAGGTGCCGCTGAAGCCGGTGACCTTGAAAGCGCGTGCGCTGTTGGCGGTCCAGGTGGTGGGGAGGATGGCGGTGAGCTGGAGGGGATCAAGACCTGCGGCGGTGCCGCTGGAAGCGGTGAGATTGGCCTTGTAGGTGAGGCCACTGACCTGAAGTTTGTCACTGGCCTCGAAGTTGGTGATGGTGTCGTATGTGGGAGCAGCGGCTAAAGCGAGCAGCGAGCTGCTCAGTTGCGGCAGCAGATAGATGTCTGAAGAAGCGGCGATTCCCGTCAGAGTGTCCTGGTCTGGGGTGCTGATCGGCGCACCAAGAACGATCGAGCGGGGACCGGAGAGTGGTCCGAGGTTGCCGGCGCCATCGATCACCTGGGCGATGAAGACAGTGGAGCCGTTGATGGTGAGCGGTGTGGCGGGTGTGTAGGCCCAGGTGGTGCCGCTGACGCTGGCATTGCCGGCGAGGAGGCCGCCATTGCTATAAATCCGAACGACCTCGGAGGTAGCCAGCGCGCCGGAGAGGGTGCCGCTGAGGGTTGGGGTGGTGTCGTTGGTGATGGCGCCATCGGCGACAGAACCCTGGATGGTGCCGACGTTGTCGCTGATGTTGGTGATGGCGATGGTCTGGCTGGGAGCGGTGGTGTCGAGGATGAGGGAGCGGCTGGCACTCGCGGGCCCCTGGTTGCCTGCGGCATCAACGACGCGGGCGGTGACGGTGTA
>JBIJAG010000019.1:0-73780 GCA_044345855.1 Cyanobium sp.
GGCTCGGCGAAATAGAATTGTCTGTGAAGATGCGGACTACGTGCACCCGGACAGAAAGACCCTATGAAGCTTTACTGTAGCTTGGTATTGTGCCCGGGCTCGCAATGCGCAGGATAGGTGGGAGGCTTTGATCATCGGCTTGCGGGTCGATGTGAGCCAACGGTGAGATACCACTCTTTGCGAGCTAGGGTTCTAACGGTCACCCGTTATCCGGGGACCGGACAGTATCAGGTGGGCAGTTTGACTGGGGCGGTCGCCTCCTAAAAGGTAACGGAGGCGCGCAAAGGTTTGCTCAGGCTGGTTGGAAATCAGCCGACGAGTGTAAAAGCAGAAGCAAGCTTGACTGTGAGACCAACAAGTCGAACAGGGACGAAAGTCGGCTTTAGTGATCCGACGGTTCTGAGTGGAAGGGCCGTCGCTCAACGGATAAAAGTTACTCTAGGGATAACAGGCTGATCTCCCCCAAGAGTTCACATCGACGGGGAGGTTTGGCACCTCGATGTCGGCTCATCGCAACCTGGGGCTGAAGTCGGTCCCAAGGGTTGGGCTGTTCGCCCATTAAAGCGGTACGCGAGCTGGGTTCAGAACGTCGTGAGACAGTTCGGTCCATATCCGGTGCACGCGCAGGAACATTGAGAGGATTTCTCCCTAGTACGAGAGGACCGGGAGGAACGCACCTCTGGTGTACCAGTTATCGTGCCAACGGTAAACGCTGGGTAGCCATGTGCGGAGTGGATAACCGCTGAAAGCATCTAAGTGGGAAGCCCACCTCAAGATGAGTGTTCCCATGGCGTTAGCCAGTAAGGTCACGGGAAGAACACCCGTTGATAGGCTCTACGTGGAAGCGCAGTAATGTGTGAAGCGGAGGAGTACTAATAGACCGAGGGCTTGACCAACCTCGAGCTCTGAATGCTTAATTTCCAGTCTTTAAAGCAGCATGTCATTCGACTCCCAAGGGATATCGATAACAAACGAAGCCATCGGCCGAGTTTTCTGGCATGAAGCTTTGAAGTAACCTATGCAGTTCTCAGGGATCACCCCTGGGAAAGGAGGATCGATTGCGCGAGTGGTCGATCTATCCTGGTGTCCATAGCGTTGTGGAACCACCCCGATCCATCTCGAACTCGGGTGTGAAACGCAGCAGCGGCAACGATAGTTGGGGGGCAGCCCCCTGCGAAAATAGCGCGATGCCAGGTAAAACTTTCCCCACCATCTGCTGTCTTCAACAGCAGGTGCTGACGTGTCGAGAGGACACGATCAAAAAGCCACCCCTAGGGGTGGCTTTTTTGTGCTTGTAGGCCTGAGAGGCTGTGACGGCGAGGTGAGTTTCTGCGTAGAGCAGTCGAGCCGAACTGCCGCTCAAGCCATCTGGATTTGATCAAGCTTGTTCGTGCTAGAGCTTGAACCGTATTTGGTGGAAGGTGTTGATGGCAGGGTAGGTTCTGAAGTCTTTCAACTTGTCGCTTTCGCGTTGGCTGCAGACGACTTGGAGCCCACTCTGGCTCGCTGCCTGAAGTTCAGAGTCTGAGTCACTCACAAACAGGATGGCCTGGGGCGCGCATCCCATTGTTTCGGCAATAAGTGTGTAGCTGCTGGGATCGTGTTTTGAGCCCGTATGGGTATCGAACCAGTGGCTGAACATGGAGCGCAGGTCGCCGTGGTTGCTGTGCTGGTAGATCAACTGTTGTGCTGCGATCGAACCGCTGGAATACACGGCAAGGACCAGCCCCTCCTGCTGCCAGCGCCTCAGGCTTGTGGGCACGTCAGCAAACAGGGGGCCAATCAGTTCACCCCTTGCATAGCCATCGGCCCAAATTTTCCCCTGAAGATCCTTCAATGGCGTCACCTTGCGATCGCGGCGGATCAGAAAATTCAGGTAGGGGAGGATCTCCCCCACGCCGCTCAGCTCGGCGGACTCCCTGGGGCGGCCGAGGAGATCCCTGGCCTCCTGATCGGTGTCCTGCCGCCACAGAGTCTCCAGCTCCTGGATCAATGCTTGGATGTCGGCCTCCTGCTGCCGGGTCTCCAGGTAGGGGGCGAGGTTGGCGCTGGCGTAGGGGAAGAGGGTCTCGGTCACATAACTGACCGGACAGGTGGTGCCTTCGATGTCGAGCAGCACATGGCTGACCCCCTCCCACTGAATCTTGTTCATTGCCTTAGCTCCCCAGCCCCAGGTTGGCTGGAGCTGAGCCCAAGCCTCGCTCCATCAGGGCCTCCAGGAGGAGCTGGCGCCAACGCTGCTCCAGCAGAAACTCAAGGATCTCAAGATGGCGACGGGCCTCGCGCAACTCCTGCCCCCAGGCATAAAGGCCATGGCCGGCGATTAGCAGTCCTGCGGGGGCCCTGCCCAAGTGGGGAACGGCCCTGCTGCTGAGTCTGGCGAGATCCTGGTCGTTCGCCAGCACCGGAATCCGTACCTCGCTCCGGTGAGTGGTGATGCCGGCAATGCCCTTCAGCATCTCAAGGTTTCGGATCTCAAGATAGGCGACTCCATCCTCTCCACCGGCCTCTTCAAAGCCCCCTGCCACGCCTGCCACGGCCTGTGGTGCTTGAGATCCTGCCCTTGTGTGGAGCCCCCTTTCTTCATGCCCGTCCTCCAGGCCGTCAGCCTCTGGCTTGGGGGTCTGCGCTGCCAGGGGGAATCGCACCGCCCACTCCCAGCTCCATTGGGATAGCAAGGTACCGGCCTGGGAGTGAGTATGGAGCACAGCACCAGCCCCCGTTTCGTTCACGATGGCGAGATGGAGCAGGGTTTCGGCACTGGCCCTCCCGCTTCCACGGCTGACCTGGCTGTCGCAACCCACCACGATCAGCTCCTGAGGCTGCACCCTGCCCTTGTCCACGCCACTGGGCGCCATCAGCAGCAGCAGGGGCTCCCGCTTGAGCACGCAGCTGAAATTGCCCCCGGTGCCATCACACCACCCCCGCTGATGAATGGCGGCCATCGCCTCGCAGAGTTCCTCCCTGAGCTTGCCTTCTTCGTCTTCGCTCAGCCCAGGTCCATGGGCACCCTCGGTTGGCTCGGGGCCGTTGGGCTCGCCAGCTGGCCACCCACTGTCTTCATCCCCGGAAAACGTGGTGGAAGCGTTGCTGTCTAACGGGGGCACGGGGGGCACGGCGGGTCGGTGCGCACGGGGCAAAGCTCGGTGCCGGAGCGCGGCTCTCCAGGCGTGAATCAGGCTAAGGGGCGAGGGGCTGAGCCACCTCGTGGGATTCCATGCAACCCCCCACCCCTGACTGACTCCAGGCCTCAAGGAGGCGTCTATCGGCTGGACTGCGCCTGGGAATGTCGCAGAACGTTTACTTCTGGCAGCAGGGACACCAATGGGTGCTGCGTCCGGCCAGACGATCGCGCATCAGGGGGGTTCCGCAGCGACGACAGGGCAGGCCGCCACGCTTGTAGACCCAGGCCTGGCCGCCATAGTTGCCGTTGGTGCCCGTGAGATCCCGGAAGTCGCTGAAGGTAGTGCCACCGGCCCCGATGCTGGTCTGCAGGATCTCCACCACCGCCCCCCGCAGCCGCTCCAGCCTTTGTCTTCCAAGCCGGCCACTGACGGTCTGGGGAAGAATTCCGGCGGCAAAGAGGGATTCATCGGCATAGATGTTGCCGATGCCCGCCACAAGGGATTGATCGAGCAGCGCACTCTTGATTGGTCGCCGGGAGCCTCGCAGCCTTCCCTGGAGATAGGGGGCGCTGAAGCCTGGATCAAACGGCTCCGGTCCCAGCCTCGCTAACCCGGTGATCACGCTCTCCACGGCTCTGCCCGGCGGTACAAACCACATCTGGGCAAAACTGCGGGTGTCGATGAAGCGCAGCTCTGCGCCGCTCTGCTCCCAGATCCTGACGCGCGTGTGTTGCCCGGGATCGGAATCTCCTGCTGGGCCGCTACTGGCCCCTTCGGGAGCAGCGAGCCATAGGAACTGGCCGGTCATGCGCAGATGGACGCCCCAGATCCCCGCCTGCTGACCATCGGGATGGCGCAGCTCCGCCAGCAGATACTTGCCTCGGCGGCCCCATTGCTCGATCCTGCAGCCCTCCAAGGCCAGGCGAAACAGGGCCGGATCGGGGGGGGCGGCGATGGCCCGGTCCCGGAGAACCTCAACCCTGCCAATCAAAAAATCCTGGGTCTGACGCTGCAGACCCAGGCGAACGGTTTCGACCTCGGGCAATTCCGGCACGGCGAGGTCGTCGGATGTGGAGGGCTTGGTGCCGAGTCGCTATGGCCGGCGACCTCAGGCCTTCTCGAGTTCGCTCTCAGCGAAGTTGTTGGTGTTGAGGCCGCCTTCGGTGCCGCTGATGCCGGTGTAATTGACCTTGTCGAAGCGCACCACAACCGGGTAGCGGATGCCGGAGGTATCGACGGAGGCCACGGTGCCCACGTCGTTGAACCAGTAGGACTCGGGGCGCTTGATGCGCACTTTGTCGCCGCGGGAGATGGCCATCGCTGCTGCGTTTGATCGGGTGGCTTTCGGCCTGACCCTACCGTTGATGGGAGGTCTGCAACGCGGGGACGTCACGATTCGTCGTTTGCCCTCCGTCCTGCTGCTCTGGGTGGTCTGGAGGGGATTGTCCACACCCGGGGCCTGCACAACGGGGGCGCGGCGGTCGCGCTGCCCTCGTCCTGCAGCTGCTCCTCGCCGAGGGTTCTGCCGGCCTGCGCCTTGGGCGCACGCCTGCCGCTCCCGAGGGCCATCGCCCGCCTTCGGATCGGGTGTGGTGCAGGGAGGCGATGCGGAGCCTCCCGCGAAAGGGCGTGGCAGCATCCCTCTTCCCTTCCTGCCGCGCTCCCATGGTCTCCACCGAGGCTCCCGTGCTCAGCCTCGACCTGCCCGATCCCGGGCAAGACGACATCAGCACCATGGAGTTTTTGGCTCGCCTGGAGGAGGCCTGGGCGGTGTGCGACCGCTTCGATCTTCAGACCGAAATCTGGCGCGGCCGCATTTTACGGGCGGTGAGGGACCGCGAGAAGCGGGGCGGCGAGGGACGGGGCACCGGTTTCCTGCAATGGCTGCGGGAGCGGGAGATCAGCAAGACCCGCGCCTACTCCCTGGTCCAGCTGGCCGATTCGGCCGACAACCTGGTGGGCGAGGGGCTGCTGGAGCCAGACAGCGTGAACCAATTCTCCAAGCGGGCCTTTCTGGAAACGGCCCAGGCGGAGCCGGAGGTGCAGCAAATGATCAGTGAGGCCGCCAACGGGGGCCTGCCGATCACCCGCAAGCAGGTGCGGCGGCTCTCGGATGAGTTCCTTGCCGCCACCAGCCCCCTGCTGCCTGAGGAGATCCGCCAACGCACCGCCGAGAACCTGCTGCCCCCCCGGGCCGTGGCCCCCTTGGTGAAGGAACTGGCCCGCCTGCCGGAGGAGCAGCAGGACGATCTGCGCCGGGTGCTGCGGGACGATCCCGAGCTCGAGCGGGTGAAGGATGTGACCCACACGGCCCGCTGGCTGCACCGCGCCGCCGAGGCCAGCCTGGCCGTGCGCGCCTTTCAGCAGGGGGACCTGGATTTCGAGAAGGCCCTCCAGGAGGCGCAGCGGCTCGATGCCCTGGGCCTTCTGGCCGATGCCGTGGGCCAGGCCCAGGCCCTGGAGAGCGCCGTGCTGAAGCTCCACACCAGTTGGCGCCGGCTCGGTGGCCTGCAGGAACGCCTCTGGGTGGAGAGCGGCAGTAGCACCCCCCACCTCCGGGAGCTGCTCATTACCCTCCAGAGCCTCAGCGGCAGCACCCTGCGGGTGTCCCTCGGCGAGCTGGCGGGGGGCAAGCGGTTGCGGCTGCAGCTGGTGGAGGAGGCGGCCGACCGCCTGGAGGCGCCACCGCTGCCCTCGCGGGACGGTGGCGATGGGGCTCCCCGCTGACCCCCAGGGCCCGTTGAAGCTTCGGCGCATCACGCACGGCAACGCCATGGTGGGCGGACCGGCGGGAGCGGCCCGCCAGAGATTCCCGTTGGCCGCCGCGGGGAACCCCTGCGCCGCCACCGCTGGGGCAGGTAGTGTGCGCATTACACCAGGGATGGGGGGCTGACGGTGCCGGACGATCCGCTCGCCCAGGCGCTGCAGCGGCATTTCGGCTGGGAGAGCTTCCGCCCGGGCCAGCGGGCCGTGGTGGAGGCGCTGCTGGCCGGCAGGGACTGTCTGGCGGTGCTGCCCACCGGGGCTGGCAAGTCGCTTTGTTATCAGCTGCCGGCCCTGGTGCGCCAGGGACTGGTGGTGGTGGTCTCGCCCTTGGTGGCCCTGATGCAGGACCAGGTGAGCCAGTTGCAGCGCCGCGGCATTGCGGCTGCCTGTCTGCACCGGGGCCTCCCCCCCCAGGAGCGCCGCCAGCTCTTGGAGCGTCTGCGGGATCACCGCCTGCGCCTCCTCTATCTGGCTCCGGAGCGGCTGCAGGCGGAGGCCACCCGCCAGCTGCTCGAGGATGTGATCGAAGCGGGTCAGCTGGTGGCCCTGGCGGTGGACGAGGCCCACTGCATCAGCGCCTGGGGCCACGATTTCCGGCCCGACTACCGGCGTTTGGGCCAGCTGCGTTCCCTCTGCCCCGGGGTGCCCCTGGTGGCCCTGAGCGCCACGGCCGGCCCCCAGGTTCGGGCCGACATCATCCGCCTGCTCCAGCTCCGCAGCCCGCTGGTGCAGGTGCGTTCGGCCCGCCGCCCCAACCTCAGCTATGGCATGGCCCTGCGACCCGCCGATCCCCTGCCCCAGGTGCTGGAGGCGGTGCGTGGGGCCCGGGGCGCCGTGCTGATCTATGCCCGCACCCGCCGCTCGGTGGAGCAATGGGCCACCCGGCTCGGGGGGGCCGGCATCGAGGCGATTGCTTATCACGCCGGCCTGGATCCAGAAAGCCGCCAGCTGGCGCTGCAGCACTTCCAGGACCACCCCACACCGGTGCTCGTGGCCACCGTGGCCTTTGGCATGGGGGTGGATCGCCCCGATGTGGGTCTTGTGCTGCACCTCGATCTGCCGGCCAGTCCCGAGGGCTACCTGCAGGAGTCCGGCCGCGCCGGTCGCGATGGTCTGCCGGCCCGCTGCCTGGTGCTCTTCGATCCGGCCGACCGGGTGAGCCTGGGCTGGGCGATCCGGTCCTCGGGGCAGCCTGGACCGGAGGCACTCCAGGAGGCGGAACGTCTGCGTCAGGAACAGGCCCAGCGGCAACTGCGCCGCATGGAGGCGGTGGCGGAGGGAGACAACTGCAGGGAGCAGGCCCTGTTGCTGGCGGTGGGGGAACTGGTGCCCCCTTGCGGCTGCTGTGACAGCTGCCTGCGGGGCTCCCGCGCAACCGACTGGTCAGCTCAGGTGGAGATGGTGCTCCAAGCCCTGGGGGCTCGCCGGGGGCGGGATCTGCGCAGCCTCGCCGAACAGCTGGCGGAAGGCTCCAGCCTCGACCAGGAGCGCTGGGCCTGGCTGGCCCGCCGCCTCGTGCAGGAGGAGCTGCTCAGCGAGAGCGATGACGGTTCCCAGAGGCTCTGGCTGCGGCCTGTTGCCGAGCACTACCTGCGTGATCCCTGGCCCCTGCACTGGGCGGCTTGAAGAGTCCGGTGTGCGCCGGGACCCGCTCAGGCCCGGCAGATCAGTGCCCAGCCTTAGTGGGCCTGATCCGGATCAGCCTCGGCTGCTGCAGAGATCGTTCACGAGCCGCCGCTCGAAGTCGGCCTGGGGGTCATCCCAGGTGCGCCAGTCGCCGGCCGCGCTGGTGGCATTCATCTTGCGGGCGCCGCAGTTGATCGCGAGGTAAAGAGTGTCGCCCTTGGCATTGAGGATCGGTGCCACCAGGCTGCCGCCCATCGGCTGCCAGTTCGACCAGTCGACCTGGAGGGGCCCGTAGCGGCGCCAACTGCTGGTGGCCACCGCGGCGGAAGGTGCGCTGGCCTGGGCGGCGGCGGGCGACGGAGTTCGGGTTTGCGGGGCCATGGGGCGCGAATTGATGCTCGCTGCCGCGGTGCTCGGGCGGGGGGTGGGCACGGCCGCCGCCACCGGGCTGCTGGCCGCCGCTGCGGCTGCGGCGATTGGGGTTCTCGCCACGGGGGTCGTGCCGATCGGGGCTGCCGCCGCGCTGGAGGCGGCTGGGGCGATGGCGCTGCTGCTTGGGGCGACAGCGGTGCTGGCGCTGGCGATCGCCTGGGTGACCACCGGTTGGCTGGTCTTCGGCACTTCGGCTGCTCCGGTGGGTTCCGGCCGGGGAGCCTCGGCCTGGAGCGGGCGCTCCCGGGGGGCCGGAGCCGGGGTCGGCCGGGGAGCGGCGGCCACCACCGGGCGGGGCGTCGCGGCCACCACGGGCCGGGGACGGGGCGCCGCCGGTTCTCCCTTGAGCTTGAGCTGGCTGCCCACCTCCACGTGGTCGGGATCGTTGATGGCATTGATCGCCACCAGGCGACTCATTGGCACCCCATAGCCTTCGGCGATCGCCGAGAGGCTTTCGCCGGAGCGCACCACGTGCATGGTGGCGCCCTTGCGGAAGGGGTTTGGTGCGGCGGCTGTCGCCCCTTTGCCGGTCACCTTGAGGGTCTGGCCCACCTCCACGTGGTCGGCCCGGCTGAGGCCATTGAGAGCGATCAGCTGGTTGAGGCTCATGCCCTGACGGACGGCGATGTCGGAGAGGGTGTCGCCCTCCCGCACGGTCACCCGGCCGGTGGCCACGGCGCCACCTCCTGAGGCTCTGGTGCTGGAGCCCGACGGGCCGGGCACCTTCAGCTTCTGGCCCACCTCCACGTGGTCGGCCTTGTTGATGCCATTCAGCTCCATCAGCCGCTTCATGCTGATGCCGAGCCGGTCGGCGATTTCCGAGAGGGTTTCGCCTGGTTTCACCGTGATCGTTCCGGCCAGGGCCGGCAGCGGCAACAACAGGGCAAGGGCGAGGGCGGCGAGGGAGCGGCGCATGGACACCCGGAAAGGCAATGGCGGCACGTTAAGGGCCCCGCAAGGGCTCGCCCAGCCCCCCCTGCGGATGAATCTTCCGGAATGGGGCCTGGATGCCGCAGCCCAGCAGCAATCGCTAACCCAGCAGTCGCTTCAGCAGCGCAAGTCGGTTGCCGTAGGGGGGGTAGCGGAAGGGCAGGTCGAAGCGGAACGGGCGCGATACCACGCTGCGGCGGTGGGAGAAGGTGCGAAATCCCGTTTCGCCGTGGTAAGCCCCCATGCCGCTGGCCCCTACGCCTCCGAAGGGGAGGTTCACGATCCCGGCTTGCACCACCACATCGTTGAACGCCACGCTGCCCGAGCTGGTGGTGGCCAGGAGGCGCTCCTGGGCCCCGCGGCTGCGGCTGAACAGGTACAGCGCCAGGGGCTTGGCACCCAGGCGGACCCGCTGGAGCGCCTCCTCCAGGTCGGCGACCGTGACCAGGGGCAGCAGGGGGCCGAACAGCTCCTCCTGCATCAGGGGATCGTGATCGGGATCCTCCACCGCGATCAGGGTGGGGCTGATCCGCCGCCGGGCCGGGTCGGTCTGGCCGCCCGCCAGTACCCGGCCGGCGGCCCCCTCCAGCAGGCCGCTCAGGTGGCCGAAACGCCGCTCGTTCACGATCGCCCCCAGGTCGGGGCTGGTGAGCGGATCGCTGCCATAGAGACGCTCAAACTCCCGCTTGAGAGCCGCCACCAGGGGCTCGCGGATCTCGGGCACCACCAGGAGGTGGTCGGGGGCCACGCAGGTCTGGCCGGCATTGAGGCCCTTGCCCCAGGCCAGCCGCCGCGCCGTGACCTCGAGGTCGGCGTCAGCCAGCACGATGGCGGGACTCTTGCCGCCCAGTTCCAGGGTCACCGGCGTGAGTTGCCGGGCGGCGGCGGCCATCACAAGTGATCCCACCCGTTCTCCGCCGGTGAAAAAGATGTGGTCGAAGCGTTCCTCCAGCAGCGCGGCCGCCACCTGGCCATCGCCGAGCACCACCTGCACCGTTTCCGGGGCGAAATGGCGGGGAATCAGGCTGGCGATCAGCTCGGCGGTGCGCGGGGCGTGCTCGGAGGGCTTGAGCACAGCCGTGTTGCCGGCCGCCAGGGCGCTCACCAGGGGATGGAGGCACAGCTGGAAGGGGTAGTTCCAGGGGCCGAGGATCAGCACGCAGCCCAGGGGTTCACACACCACCCGGGCGCTGGCCGGCTGGGCCCAGGCCGGCAGGCCGATCCGCTTTGGTTGCATCCAGCCGGCCAGATGGCGCCGGGAGTGGGCCAGCTCATGCCGCACCGCTACCAGTTCGAAGTAGGCCTCGGTGGCCGGTTTGCCGAGGTCGGCGGCGAGGGCGGCCATCACCTCCTGCTCGTGCTCGCTGAGCAGGCGGCCGAGGCGGGTGAGTTGGTCGTTGCGCCAGGAGCGGGGCCGGGTGTCGCCGCGGCTCACCGCGGCCCGCATGGAGCTGATCGGCACCGCCAGCTCCGGAATCGTGGGGCCGGTGCCGTGGGCCCTGGCGACGCCGGCGCTGACATCGACGGGCGCGGGGGCGCTGGCGGAGGTGCCGGGGCTCATGGGTGGGATGAATCGGGGTATCACGCTGGCAGACCTCAGGCCCTGCTGAGGCTCGGGGCAACCGGGAAGCCACCTTGGCCGAGCGTGGTTTTCGCCGGGGCTCAGCGCGGTGGGCCATCCGCCGGCTGACAGCTGCGGCGGATCACCGTGAGCCGCAGGGCATCGAGATCCGCTGCGCCGGGCCCCTCGAAGGCGAACAACAGGGCTGAGGCCAGGGGTAGATCACCTCGCTCCATCGCCGCCTCCACCGCCAGGCGCCAGCGGTACGGATCGCGGCCGAGGCTGGCCAGCATGGCGTCGCCCCGGGCGAGCTGCCTGGCGGGGGAGCCGATCAGGCGCACCACGGCGTAGGCGGTGGCACCGCCTTCCAGCGGCCGCAGCCGCAGGGTGAGGGCCTGCCCGGGGCGGATCGGCTCCAGGGGCCAGGGAACGGGACCCTCGATCGTGCCGGTGGGGAGCGCTCCGAAGGGGGCCCCCGCCGCTGGCCGGGTGCTGCCGGCCGGCGGGCCCTGACGCCACAGCAGACGGTTCCCCTCAAGGATCTGCAGCTCGCTCAGGGGTTCCACCACGAAGAGGGTGGGCCGGCTCACCGCCACCAGCGCCGCCGGTAGGGGGCCGTCGGGGTCGGTGATCCGGGGCGTGATCACGCAGAGGGAGGCGCCGGCGGCATCCGGCCGGCTGGCCAGGGCGGGAGGGCCCAGCGGCAGGAAAATCGCCAGCCAGGCCAGGGCTAGGGCCCGGTGCGGTCGCCAGCCGCGCCAGCCCCGCCCGCAGCGACCCATCGAAGACCCTCGCTTGGGCCAGGGGCCATGCTCCGACACGCTGCTCCATCCTCCTGGAGCGTCCCATCCTGATGGTGGCGGCGGCGGGGTGGAGCCTTCGGGGCTGGCGGGTGAGGAATCTCGGGCTTCAGGATTGGGAGGATCCTTCGGCGCCTGTTCCGCGATGGTCCTGTTCCCGCCATTTGCAGGCGCAGTCCGCCCTGGCGGCGGGGCTGCTGCGGGCCGTGGCCGATCCCTGGCTGCGGGCGAATCGGATTCGGTCCGCGCCGATCCGCTTCAGCCGGGAGGCCCGGGAGACGGCGGGGGCCTGGGCCCGCCAGCTGGGTCTGTGTCACCCCCCTGCAGCGGTAGGTGAATCGTCTGGCCTACCTGCTCAACACCGGGGCATGAACTTTGCAGACCAAGAGCCTTGTTCGGAGGGTGCCTAGATCACAGGTGCGATGTTGGCACCCTCCAGCGGTTTGACACGCCTCAGCTGGGGTCAGCGGTCCTGGAGGCCGTCAGCGGGTATGGATCAGCCAAGCAGGAAATCGCGGGCGGAAATCCCCGCCACGCCTGCGGCGCCCAGCCTGGCGATCAGATAACTGCCCGCCTCCTTGGCATCGTTGTAGAACACATCACCACTGGACGTGTTGACGAAAATCCCCGCTGCCGCGCCAAAAGAGGCGCCATTCAATCCAGCGCCCTTGAAGAACGACATGGGCGCCAAGGTATTCCCGACCCCATTACCCCCAGAAAAAGTCAGGCCCTTGATCCCAGCCGCCGAGGCTCCAACCAAGCCCTCATCCAAACGATTGGCCAAGATCAAGGCATCGTCTTCAACAACAAGCCCAGATGGAGATCCTGGCTGTGAGCCAACCATATAGGCCTTGAAGTCTGTGATGCTATCGGCATGTAAATTACCGCGATTCGCTAGTGTAAAACGGTCATTACCTGACCCCCCGGTCAGAACATCGACACCAGCGCCTCCATCCAGCGTATCGTTTCCGGAACCACCAAGAATCTTATTCGAATCGGCATTGCCAATCAGGATGTCGTCAAAGGCACTCCCGGTCACATCCTCAAAGTTCTGGACCAGGCAGCCCCAGGATAGAGTTGATCCAAACGAAGTCACTGAGCCAGCGACCACCGAGCCCGTGGCGAGATTCACTTTCACTCCGAGGGGGCTTGTGGGTGAAGAACCAACAAACATGCTCCGCGGATCGAGGCCGGAAAAATCAATCCTGTCCCCCGCTAGAGTGCTGCCTAGCACCCGATTAAACCAGATGCTTTCTTGGCCAGTCCCGCCGGCTCTAGCCACCACAGCCGCAGTGCCAAATTGAAGGTTGGCACTGGTGATGCCTAGCGAGATCGTTCGCTCGGAGGATGAGTAGTTGGCCGTACGAACTCCCCGGGTTTTGCTAGTCCAAGTGTGAAGAAGGGGGTGGTCACTGGGCCGTAATAGTTCCGTGCTGAAAACACTCATGGCAAGACCTTTGTTGGTGATGGGAACGAGGCAAAGGATGACACTTTCCTCCTCTCTACCTTGATCTATTGTCTCACTTGATGCTGTCATGGACTTAATCAGCAGCTGTCATAGTGATGACAGAGTGGGGTGCGCTATAGCAAGCCATTGTTTTGCCGGAAACATCGATCACTTGGGCGGTGAGTACCGCCATGCCGCTCGATTAGGCCGAGGCCTTCCCGGTTGCCCCCGAGTTGACCGCCAGCGTTCACCTCATCCGCTCGACTACCGCCGAGCTTTAGCCCGGCCGCATCCGCCGCCCCCGTCGCGTTATCGCCGTGCACTGGCTACGGGCCCACCTGGCGGTGCTGGGGGAGGCGCTGCAAGAAGGAGAGGACCCTGGCGGCAGTGCTGGAGCCGCGGACCGATCCGGTGCAGGGGTATCCTCGCGACCTGGTGGTGGGGTGAAGCTAGGGTATGCGCCGAGCAGGCCACTTTCCGGAGGGTATGTCTCTATGGACTGATCAAGCTGAGGCTGTCCTCCGGGGGAGGACAGCCATCGCGATGGGCTGATGCGTTTGCTGGGCCAAACGTATTTCACTAAGCCGGAGAATTATCCCATACCCATTTTACAAAATTTGCTGTAATTGGTGCGGCGTAGTTCTTATTTTTTTCTATTAAGCCATGGATGTGAACACCTATTGCTATTGGTTGCATTGTTCCTGAAAGCAGCAGTGGGCCGCCGCTTTGTCCCTTCCCAGTGTCCATCTCGTATTCGTATAAGCCGTTGGTCTTCTTGTTGGCCGGTCCATTGGCTCCTGTCTGGTAATTGTGAATTTCTTGGTAACCAACAATTATGCACGTGTTGCTCTGCTGCCCTTCTTCAAGTTTAATGTATTCAAATTCATTCAGAATGATGCCAGGTGGCTTAAGTGTGATCAACGCTAGGTCATAAGGATTCGGGGTACTTTTAGTGGAGAGACCGGAGGTGCCAGGAACATATCTTTCGCGCTTTAGGATTTCTGCTTTACGGTTGGAAAGTTGTGTTTTTTCCGTAATGTTGTGTGCTGCAGTTATGATTGTTGTTTCGTTAATCAAAAAGCCTGTGCCATATTTATTCCCGGCTGAGAGACGAATAATGGCTGGGTAATCCATTGGTATTCTTCCTTCAGGGCCAATTCTTACAAAAGTATCCTGCTGCTTGACAGAGTTGTTCTGTTGATGGTTCATTGCAAATCCTTTGGTAAGGGATAATTGTTGGCAGGCTGAAGTGCTTCAAAGCTGATGCGATCCCAAAAGTCTCCATGGAAAACCCTCGGGGAGGATTGACGTGCAGTGGGATTAGCAACGATCCCATGGCTTGGGCGATTAGCGATTGCGGATGGGAAATGTTTCGAGCAGGGGTGTACGAGGAGGGCCAAAGTTAAAACCGTCTCTTGGGAGGCCCTTTAAGTTAAACTGCCCTCTTGTCGGCTCTGGTGTGATTGCGCTCTCTGGTCCACCTTCAGGACTTGGATTTTGGCTTGTGCCTGGGACCTTGCCGATCATATACTTGACAGATTTACAACGGTGAAAATCCGGAAAAGCCACCTTGAAGTCATTGTCAGCAACATCTACATTTGCCTCTCGAATGTTTGCACAAAATACTATTAATTCGCTATTCATTTTTAGGTTATTTCTTTTTACGAAGGCTTTCGCGTTTTCGCGGCATTGCTGCATCAATTCGTTTGCTAAGGGGATGCGAATGCCTGCCGTGATGCCGGAATCGCCAAGGCCCGAGCGTGCTGTACTAATGTTATTATTGAATAAGGCCCAATTCTGATTGTTGCCAGCATAGCCGCTGATATTGATTGTGGCCACTGGGCATGTGGATTGAGTGTCACCAAAATTGATGCTTTCAGTAGCGTTGAATTCTGGCCTTGTTAACCCCGAAACAGTGGGGTACGTGAGAATCGGGTTGAGCGGCTGGCTAGCCACGGAAAAGGGAAACAGAAGTGTCAGGGCAGGGATGAGTGGCCAAGTGATGGTGCGGTTCAGGCTGGATTTACTTGGCTTTGTTACGGAATGGGTAGAACCCTTTCTCGTCTTCAATGCCTCTTGAGTCTTTTTGAATAGGGCCATGTTTCCAAAGAAGTGGGAACAGCCCTAAGTCTGCAGGCCTAGCCAAAAAGAGTTGTCACTTGGCTGACAGGTTTGTGTCAACTTGCTGATTCGCCGGCCTCTCGGCGACCCCCTGTATGAGGCTTTCACGCTGGGGAAGCAGTATTTTGTAGAGTGCTGAAAATGAACCATTGCGTCTGAATGCCAGTCGTGGCAGGCGGTGAGAATGCCTTTGGCTTTGGGCGAATACCTCCACTACGGACAGGCCATTGAGCTAAGGCACTCCATCGGCGGTGCGATTCCTGCTATTCCAGATCACAGGAGCTCTTGCAGCCGCTCGGAATCCCCAGCACCGGCACTGTGGCAGTGCACTCTTCGAGTACCGCACCCAGCGCCTCATGCTTTCGTCGAGTAGGGAAGAGCAGATCTCATGCACCAGAGCCGAGCCTGGCTGCATTGCCAGTAGGGCTCAAGTCGCCGCTGATCCAGCGCAAGCCCCTTGAGCTATGGGGCCACGGCCAGGCGCGACAGAGAGCTGATCGATTCACACCCTATCGAACACTTCAAATCCACTTGTTCAATCCCCACCCTGGATTCCGCTAGCCTCAGCCAGCGATTACCACCCAAATGCCACCCGCCATGCCTCGCCCCCATCGGCCCCTGGCGCCACAATTGCGCTTAATGGCGTGGTTGCCGCTGCGGGTAATCCCGCTGCTTGCGCTTGGCCTTTGCTTGGGGATCGGGCCAGCCGCGCTGGCCAAGGAAGCTAAGCAAACAATCTGCTGCCGCTCTTCCGGTGGCACCCGCGGCACCTGCCTCAATCTCTGGGCCCACCTGGTGCCGCAGAGCAACAGCTTCAATCCGGGCAGCAGCCGCTTGATCGCCTTGTTGCAGGGCCCCTCTGCCCAGCCCGCCGCGATGGCTGTGGAGTTTTCCACGCTGGCGGGCGATCCGGTGGGAATGCAGACACTGCCAGCCCAGGGGGTGGGGGTGCGGCTGTTGCAATTGCCCGAAGCGGATCGGCCTGCAATGCGGCAGCTCCTGGTTTGGGAAAGCTTTCCCACCTGCCAGCCCAACAAGCCCCCCACCAGAACCACCCTGGTGGCGGAACCGCTCTTGGATCAGGGCCCTGGCCCCAAGAGCCTTGCGCTTCGAAGCCCGCAGTCGCTCGTTGAGCGGAACCAGCAGGCGCTGAAAGACCTGAGCAAGGCCTGCGGAAGGATGGCCGACACCAAAACCTTGCTCGAGGCCTTTGACTTTCAAGTTGACGAGTGGGCTGCGAAGTTGCCCGCCCAACTACCGGTCTCTTGCGAAACCCTGTCGCTTCAGTCCCTTGGGATCAGGTAGTGCCAAGCTCGCAAATTCAGCTAGCCTCAGGTTTGGTGAATCGGGTGGTCGCAAGCGAGTTGATCAGCTGCTTGAAATCTGGCGGGATCCTACTCAACACAATCCGAAAGCTGCCATTGCGCTCTTCGCGCACCTTGCCATAGGCCTCGCCGCTGATTCCTGGAAAGCTGAGCGCCAGATTGTCAAACAGGGCTAGGTTTCCCTCGGACAGCCCAATCCAGGCTTCCCGTTCGGCCAGATGCGTGGCAACCGCGGGCCGCGGTGAACCTTGCCGCTGCTTTCCCTTGAGGATGACGTAAGCAATCGCCAGGGGCTGCTTCAACGCATGGGGGCCTGGACCGGGGATGGGCAAAACGAGGTCATGGGAGGCGCCGATCGCGCCAACCGCAAACACCTGCAAGGGCTCGCTGGCTCCCTTCACCTCCACCCGGTACTCGGCATCAATGCGCAGCGGAGCTGCCACGGCATGCACCGTGGATTCCGCCGCCAGAACCTCGCCACCCACGGATAACGCTTCGATACGGGCCGCCAGATTCACAGCAGCACCAACCACGCCATACTTCGCCCGCTGTTGTGAGCCGATCGTGCCGGCCACCACATCACCGCTGCAAAGCCCAAGGCCCATCTCGAGCAGTGGTAGCCCCTGGGAGGCATTGGTTTGGTTCACCCTTTCCATGGCGAGCTGCATAGCGAGTGCACAGGCCAGGGCGGCTTCGGCATGGTCGTGGCGCTGATGGGGGGCTCCGAACAACACCAGAATCGCATCACCCAATACCTCATCGATCGTGCCGCCATAGGCCTCGACCACTTCAAACATCACTGCGAGGAAATTATTCAGCAGCCGCACCATCAGGTCTGGATGGTGATCCTGGCTGAGCAGGCTGAAACCCCGTAGATCGCTCATCAATACCGTCACGTTGCGGAGCTCCGTTGCCGGCGGTGCTGTGGTGGAGTTATTTCCCAGCAGTTCAGCGGCCACTTGTTTGGATACAAATCGATCAAACAGGCTGCGCATCGTCCGGCCTTCGCTTTCCAGGGCAAGCCCTTTGATCTGCTGGTTGGCGCCGCGGCGGCTCCAGGCGGCTGCGGCCATCAGCGCAAAGGCCGCCAGCGGTAGGGCCGCATCCAGCCACACCCCCAGCGCCAGCAATCCCGCCGTTGCTCCCGCCGCCAGCAGCATCCCAACGGCCACCACCGCGAGGCTGCGGCGCAGGCTGGGAACCGCTTCACCTGCGATCACCCCAGCCCCGATCGCGGCCAGTAGCAGCATCCCATTGACCAGACTTGGCGCGGCCTGGATCCCCAGCGGCCGGCCGGCCTCATCGGCCAGCAGGGCGGCCAGGCGGTGGGCGTGGATCTCCACCCCGGGGAGGGTGAAACGCCTTTCGCCCTGCCTCCATTGGCTGAAGGGAACGGTGAAGTTGTCCTTGCTGGAGGGTGCCACCACCCCAATCAGCACCAGGGTGCCTCGCAGCTGCTTCTCCTGGGATGGGCTCAACTTCTCATCCAGCAGGGAACTCAAACTCATGCTGGGAAAACTGCCCGGTTGGTGGAACGGAAGCATGCGTTGCAGGTAGCCAGGTGCGCTCACATTGGCTTCCGGCAGGTAGCCTCCCGCTCCTGGTTCCAGGTCAGCCAGGCTGGCAGGGTGCTGCTGCAATCTCTTCAGCTGCTGGTTTTGACCCGTGGCGATCTGCAGCATCCGCATCGGCAGGGAGGCCTTTCCTTGCTGCAGCTCTTCGGTGATGTGGAGCAGATCGCGCCGCACCAGGCCATCCTGGGGATCGGTATAGAGGTCGGCAGAGCCCTGGCGGTTGGCTGGGGTACCGGGGATCGCCTGCTTGGCGTCGAGCTCGAAGTAGATAGAGACTAGCCGGGGGTTGGTTGTTGCCAGCCGTCGCAGCCGCTGCCAGCCATCACCGACAGGCTGGCCGCAGAACACATCAAGCCCGATGGCGCGCACGCCGATGCGATCAAGCCGTTCCACCGCATCGGCCAGCAACCGATCGGAAACCAGCGGCCCATAACGGTGGAGGTCAGCTTCATTGATGCCGATGATCCGCACGGGTGTGCTTGCTCCGGAGGGGGCCGGCCGCAGCTGCACCGCCAGGTCGTAGGCAAACAGATTGAGCCGCTCGCTAAGGCGGCTTTGGCGCACCGTCAGCAGCAAGCCAAGGGCAGCCGCGTAGGGCATGAGCTGACGCAGGATCGAAGCCAGGCGGCGGCCAGAACCAGGCAACGAAATGGCCACTAAAAGCGATAAGCCACTTTTGTGTAGAACCCGCTGCCGAGGATCCATTGATCCCAGTAGGCCCACGAGCCACTCTGGAACTGCCTGACCCAACCCAATTCCAGCTCACCGTGGCGGCCGCGGCTCCAGCGCAGCAGCACCCCGCCGGCACCAGCGCTCTCGCTGAAGGTGGCGCCGGGCACCTCGGTCCACACCCTGCCCGCTCCCATGAACGGCACGAGCTGCAGAGCATCCCTGGTGCCCCGCCACAGCAACCAGGCGAGCTCCGCGCTGCCAAGCAGGCCACTGTCGCCGCTCACCACCTGCCCGGGCAGACCCCGCAGGCCATTGTCGCTCCCGAGGCTGAAGCCCATCGGATTGGTGAGGGGGGCAAAGGCAAGCTGGCCTGCAGCCCGCAGCTCGAGTTGCCAGCGCGGCGCCAGCTGCCAGAAGGTAGCGAGTTGGGAGCCGATGGCCCGGGATTGGTTGGGAACAATGCCGAGGAAGTTGAGCTCCTGAAGTTGGGCTGCCGTGCTAATTGCACCGATGCCTTGCAGGCCATAAAGGCTGGCGTTGAAGGCCAGCGGGCCCGCCGCCCTGTTGTACCCCAGGCCGAGGCGGGCGAAGCCCGAGCGCAGCCAGCCCTGATCGCCACCACCCACGATGGCGGGGATGCTTTCACCACTTAAGAAGGCATCATTGCGATTGGCGCTGAGGCCCACAAAGGCCGACCAGCGATTCTGGAGTGATTCGTGCAGGGTGACATCCAGCTGGCTGAACAGCTGCAGTTGGCGAAAGCTGAGATCGTGGTAGGGCTGCGGTGCCTCCACCAGGTTGCGGCGGCTGGCGCCGAAGGCAGTGGTGAGGCTGAACTGATCAAGCAGGGGGAGGGTGTAGCTGAGCGATCCATTCAGGGAGCCGAGTTCGGGATCGGAATCCGCGTTGAGTTCGCCAAACAGGAGCATGCTGTCGCCCTTGAGCAGGGCACTGTTTTGCACCAGGGTGGCCAGGCCGCGGAACTGCCCGCTTCCTCCGTTGCCGTCATTGCGGAGGGCCAGTTCACCCCGCAGCGGCTGGGCGCCTGGTTCAGCGGTCACCAGCAGCAGGGCCCGGCTGGAATCTTCGCCGATCCGATTGAGGTTGATTTTCAGCAGGCCCATGCCAGGCAGCTGCTGGATCTGGTTGAGGGTGGCCGAGAGGGTGGGCAGGCGCAGCACGCTGCCCTGGAGTGGCGCCAGCAGCCGTTGAAGTCGCCGCTGCAGCCGCCCACTGGAGCTGACCACCTGGATCGCTTCGATCTTGCCGGCCACGACCTCGAGATCACCAGGCAGGGGGTCGGGTTGGGGGATGACGCGGCTATTGATGTAGCCATCGGCAAACAACCGAGAGCTGAGGACAGCGGCGCAGTTGCTGAGGCCTGCCGCTGGCTCCTTACCGCTGAGGCAACTCCCCAGGATGCGGGAGAGTTCCGCCGAGCTATAGGGATTGAAGCCCCTAAGGCGAGGTATGGCGGCCGTGGTGCTTGGGGCCGCGGGCAGGGGCGTGGTTTCCGGTGTGGGGCGGAGCTGGGGCGGAGGGGCGGGCCTGGTTTGCTGTTGCCCTGCCCCAGGCAATCGCACCGGTCCTGGCTGCAGGGGGGGTGCCACCAACTGGGCTAGCAAGGGCAACATGCCGCAACGAATTAAAAGGGATCAACAGCAGGGGGATTACCAGGGGCTGCCGGAAAGAACCATGCCGGCCCAATAATATGGGTGGCTGAGTCCACGGGAGAAGAGAGTTTGCTCTTCCCGGGACAGTCCGCTCACCAAGGTGGCCTTCCCTGTGCCTTTCAGCTGGACGGGGCCCACGAGGCGATCACCCACGAGCTGCACCTCGCCGCGCAGGAAGGCCTGCTGGGTGGCCTGTAGCGCCAGATCCTTCGGCAGGCCCAACTTGAGGAAGCGATAGAGCTGGATGAAGAAGGCGGCGGTGGCGGTGTCATCCACCTCCCAGAGGGTGCCGAGGCCGCTGCGGGCGCCGGCCTGAAGGGCCATGCCCACGAAACCCAGTTCACTCTGTTCATCTCCGAGGGCGGTAACGCAACCGCTGAGGGTGAGCAGATCGAGGGGGCTGCTGCTGTTGCGGGAGCGCAGGCGACGGCCCAGGTCTGCCAAGCTGAGGGTGGATGTGGGGGTGTAAAGCAGGCCGGTGCTCGATTCGCCGGGCAGGAAAGTGGCATGGGTTGCGATATGAAGCTGGCGCACCGGGATTGCCATTGTCTGGTCAACAAGGGCTGCGGGGGTGAAGGCCTCGTTGAGGAGGAGTTGGGAAGGGTGCTCCTGCGAAAGCGCTTGCAGCTCCTGGCGCACCATCGGGAGTGGGGAGAGGCCGTTGCTGAATTGGCTGGCGCCAGCCAACAGCAGCAGGTCGTTGCTGCCTTGCTTGCCATGTTGTGGGCGCGGGGCATTCTGGTGTGGATCCAGATCGATCAGCCCCAGGGACGGGGTGATGGTGATGGCAAACATTTCGCTCAACAGGGCATCCCGGCCCTGGCGCTGCACGGGCAAGGCGCCATAGGGGATGGCCTGCAACCCCCGGTCCACCTCCAACAGGAGGGCGGTGATGCCCTGCTGGCGGAGGCTGGGCAGCAGGGGCGCGATCAGGGCCTGGGAGAGTTTCTGGCCAGGATCGGTGGTGGCGCCGGGTTGGGGCGAACGGCGGCTGAGCTGGCGCTGGAAGTTCCGGATCCAGCGATCAAGATCGGCTCTGGCCACGTCGTGGCTGCTGCTGATCGGTTCGCCTTGGGCCGTGAGCAAAATGGCGCTGATTCGGGTGATGCCAGAGGGTTGGTTATCCCGACGCAGGTGCAGGATGGCGGGGATGTAAGGATTGACGCCTGAACCTATTGCCGTGGCTTGGGCTGGCAGCGTGGGCGTTAGGAACTTGGCTGATGTTGTGATCTGGCTTGCCAGGGATAATTTGTGCTGCAGTTCAGCAACACTCTTCAACCTTCCTGTTCCCGAGGGGAGGCCTAAGATCTTGGTGGTTTCAACTAAGGAGCGATACTGGGATTCCAGGTATTGTGGCCTAGCATTATTAAGATCAACAGAGATGGAGATTGATTCGGATTCTAGAGAAGACATAAGGGAGGTTTGCAAGACTGGAAGATATGCCAAAGGGGAGGTCTGTATGGATGGATTGGTAAAGATGAGTGGGGGTCTGGCAACGCTTGATCCCCCATCAGTGACTTTTCCAGAACTGCTGATCCCGTAAATGCTTTCAATTATTGCAGTTTTCTGGATGAAAGCGAGATTAAAAATGTTGTTCAGGTCAAACGCAGCGAAGCCATCTGGTCCTGTTATTTGATACTCTGGATCGGCAAACGTTTTGACGGTAGTTTCTACAGACTCAGCAATGATGGTAAATGGCGGGTACAGAGGAGAATCTCCGTATTTTGATGCCTGGAAAATGCTATCAAGCAATGCCACTTTCTTGCTGCTAGCAGATTCAATTCGAATCCAAGGATTATCATATTCAGAGCTTAAGGGCAAAACCTCTGAAGTGCGGAGATTGCTAGCGAAAATAGAAGAGTTATCAACAACTAAGGCGCCTTCCTTTGATGTAAGGAAAATGGTGCCTGCCTTAGTCACTTTATTGCCAATATCTAGTGGCTCGCCTGCAACAGCGCCAAGAAATGA
Source organism: Cyanobium sp. (assembly GCA_044345855.1). GTDB lineage: Bacteria > Cyanobacteriota > Cyanobacteriia > PCC-6307 > Cyanobiaceae > Cyanobium. The sequence continues at coordinate 22,021 of JBIJAG010000019.1, forward strand.
ATACCTTAGTTCAATCCCGATCTTGCTTTTGTCCAAAAATGAAATTGTCCCAGCAGTATTCTCATATGGAGCATCACCACTAGAAGCATCTATATGCGAGCCAGAGATTTTAATACCCCCATCGGACTGAATAATGATTTTCCCTCCAGTATCATAGTCAACGCCTATACTAAAGGCATATAGGCTTCCATAGGTTCCAGCATTTGGCTGCTGACTAAACCCAAAAAGCGGGCTCTCTAAGCCACCTCCATCCGTAGATTGACGGGCTAAGAGTTTAGTCCCTCCATCGATCTGAATTAAGGCAGTAGATTTGTTTTGCATATTAATTGCTCCTCCTTTAAATGCAAAGTACTTTAACCCATCTGCGGTTAAGACGGACGTGTTGCCATTAACAATCGGAAAATGATTCGCCGATACATCAAGCGTGCTGTTTTTAATGGCTATTCCGCCCTTGCTAACAAGTGTTACCTCTCCATCGGCTGCGCCAAATCTAGAAAACAACTTTGAGCTTCCAATAAATATGCCACCCTGATGATCAGTTCCATTGGCCTCGAAATAGATTTTACCGGCAAGATTGTTGCTCGAGTCAGTTGATACAGTACTAGAAGTTAGCGAGATCTTGCCGTCGGCCCTCAAGAATACCAAGCCACTTCTATCTGCTAATTTGTGCATATCTAAGTCCTTCTCTTGGGATTGCTTTCCCAGAAAAGCTGAAACGTTTAAGGAGGCATTGAGAAGCGAATCATTTGAAATGTGAATATCCTGCTTCGAAAATAGCGCGATGGCAGGGAGCTTTAGACGCCCCTGTTTGTTCTCTATGAAAAAGGTCTGTTCTGAGTCGATCCTGGGAGCTTGAGCACTCAAGTCTTCAAAGCCATAGGCAGAAACATCAAGAACGGAATTGCCAATCCAAAGACTATTCTCAGGACCTGATTGGTTGGTTGCTTCGAGTTGAATCTCTCCCTTGGGTGCTTCAAGGCGACTCTTGTTCAAGGAGATAACTCCAGCGGCCATCAGTATCGGTTGACCTTTCAATAAGCTACTATCAAGATGAATAGATCCTTGTTGTGACTCATCTTGGTTGGGCGAGCTGCGCACATCAATCAAGCCCCAGTTTCCTGGCTCTCCCGCCGCAATGGAAGCATCCTTAAGCTCAACTTGATGGCCAGCAAGCCAAATCTGTTGTCCTTTCAATAAGCTTCTATCAAGATGAATAGATCCTTGTTGTGTCCCATCTTGGTTGGGCGAGCTGCGCACATCGATCAAGCCCCAGTTTCCTGGCTCTCCCGCCGTAATGGAAGCATCCTTAACATCAACTTGATGGCCAGCAAGCCAAATTTGTTGTCCTTTCAATAAGCTTCTATCAAGATGAATAGATCCTTGTTGTGACCCATCTTGGTTGAGCGAGCTGCGCACATCGATCAAGCCCCAGTTTCCTGGCTCTCCCGCCGTGATGGAAGCATCCTTAACATCAACTTGATGGCCAGCAAGCCAAATACTGCTACCGGCATGGAGTTGGGTGGTTGATCCAGGAACAGAAATTAGATTGCCGCTTGTAGCATTTAGCAGTAGATTCCGATCAACAGAGATAAGACCTCCCTCCAAAACAATAGATCCGCTGCCTCTTAAGCCCAGGCTATTCGGGTTGCCATCGGGAGTATTGAGCTCGCTTAAACTGAGATAGGGCGGCTGATTAAGTAAATGAATATCTCCCTTTTTGGTGCTTAATAGATCAAAGTATTTGCTGCCTAATTGCATGCCGTACGCCGTCGTTAAAAGCAGATTGTGGACGTTGCTGAATTTTGCCCCAGGACCTATCCAGATGCCGCCTGGAGACAGGAGGAATAAATTGGCTGGAGCAGACAACAAGAGATGTTTGTTAAGATAAGAACCAGATCCGTTGGTCACTCCTGCAATGACATTTTTAAGGCCTTTAGTGTCAAGCTTGATGTTAACTATTCCTTCGCGTGTGTCAAAGGAGCTAAATCTGTGCAGCAGATTTGATCCCGATCTGCTGCCGCCACTGACGGCACAACTTCCTGCCGTACAGGTTCCATAGACACTTCCATTCACCCTTGAGCCAAGGCCGCCAGCCGAAATCTGTGCAGCTGCTATATTCGGGAGCAGGCAAGCTTGTAAAACAAGTATATTTAGTTGCCAACAATGAATTTTTTGATATTTCATGTTAGCCGACATGAGCACGCATCGTTTGATAGCATAGCCATAATTATGCGGTACCAGAGGATGGTCAATTTGGCCCTGTGCCGGCAAATTAGAATGAACCCAAGAGAATTGATACGGCAAAACGGGCGGGATGCAGGCTGGTTTCTTGCACGTTCAGTGAGCGGTATAAACCTTTGCAATCTTAGGGCAAGGGGGATGATTTGGCAACTTAAAGATCATGATGGCTGAAAATCGCTCTGGCCGCTTCACAGCCCATTTCAGGCCTGCCGATCCACGATAGGCACTTATAAGTGTCCTGGTACTATTCACAGTCTCAAATCGTACCTTGAGCGGATGCAAAACGTTTATACGATTTGTTGCGGTACTAGCGGGACGGGTCGCCCCCGCTGGGTATCGCATTAGTATGGGCAGGCTGCTATTTTAATGCAAATGAGCAAGTTTTTTCACGGATTTTTTAATCTTGTAAATGATATTGCTGCTTTTATGCTTTGTTTAGCTCTTTTCTTCGGAATTGCATCGGAAGCTTTTGCTCGCCCAATTTTTGTTTGCCCAACTACCACTTGCCCAAGCAGAATGCCATGCGGACAGTTTTGCACGTGGAGAACTGCGTGTGGTACGTGTGTGCCTAGGGGTACCCCCTTTTGGTCTGGAGACGACCAAGACCCATCCGACACCTTGAGCTCGCCCAATTCTGATCCTTTACCACCTTCTTCTGGTGCAGTTGCCCCTCCGATCGGCAACCCAGCGCCCTGATCCTATTTTTTTTGATTCTTTGGCTAATCATTGTAGGGATCATTGGGTTTGCTTTGCCTAAACCCTGTAACTTAGTCTGTTATCTTACTTGAGAAAGACCCATTACCTATATCCAGTGCCAGATCCAGTGCCAGGAAGTTCTCTCCCTTCCCTGCATTGATTCTCGGGGCTTCCGCTCGCCAAAGCAGCGAGAGGCGACTTTGGCTAAGGCAAGTTGCCCTTATGGGCTCAGCTCAACCTCACTGAGGTGGCGCTGTGGCCACGACGAGAATGGATTGGTTTATCGGAGACGGCTGAAGCGCAATCCAGTTAAGTAAGAGCCTGCGGCCATCACGCAAGCAAGACGGCTGCAACAGCATTATTTTATTCATCTCCCACAAGCAAAAAGCCCCCGAAGGGGCTTGCAATTAAGCAAGTTGATCGCAGAAGTGAGATCACTTCTGCCTATACGAACAAGAAGTCTCTGGAAAAGTTGTGATGTTAGTTGTGTCTTGAATGACGGCGATGCAATCATTCCCTTTGTATAGTGCTGTATCCATCGCGGCGCTACCGCCCCAGTTGCCAGTCTGCAATCTATAGTCAGAGGCTATGCCTTGGGCCTGAATGTAATCGTATCGATAGTCAAAATCAGTAATTACAGCATTGGTGCTCGCATTACCTGTATAGAAACTGCCTCTAGCCCTGTCTCCCAAGCAGAACGTATCGGATCCGGCACCACCAGTAAGAACATCCAGTTCGCTCGTTTGCCCTCCCGAAAATCCATCCAGAAAATCATTGCCTTCGCCACCAATCAAGGTATCATTACCTGCCCCTCCCAGCAGCTTGTCATTGCCGGCATTGCCAAAGAGCTGATCATTTCCGTTTAAACCGGAAAGAAGATCATTACTGGCGGATCCCGTCAAGACATCATTGAGAGCACTGCCAGTTGTGGCTTTGTAGATCCGAATCGAAGAAGTAATATCATTAAATCCGGCGCCTGTAAATTGCGTATCTCCGCTAAAACGCATAGAAGATCCCTGAAAGCCTGCATGTTCATAGGCTTCTAATGCATGTCCTTGACCAACTCTTAGGGAGCTGGCTATGTCGTTAAATGAATGCTGATTCAGTTCAGGGAAGTCATAGTCACCGGCCGCGCCAAAAGACAGGGATCTGCCGCCATAATTAATATGTTCATAAATGGAGGCAACGTTGGGGCCTGGCTGGGAAGGAGTTGGCGTGGCTGCAGGGCTATTACCCTCGGGGCTATAGACTCCAGGGGCAGAATCACCAGCTCCGAATGTTTGCGACCAATAATGTCCATAGGTTGAGCTTGCATTGTAGGCATAGCCAATTCCCATATGTGTAAAGTTGGGATTGAGGATATTTGCGCGATGCGGTGGACTGTCGATCCATTGCTGAAGTACGGCTGCTGCTGTATTTCGTCCAGCTGCGATATTCTCGCCTGTCCAGCCCCCATTGTAGCCTTCCGCCCTTATTCTTGAGCTAAATGTTGATCGGTTTGAGGGGTCTGTATGGCTGAAGAAGTTACCAATTGATCCTGTGGAAGGATGGCCATGGCGATGTCTCGGGAATAGTGCAGAGTGCAAATGCCGCTGCTCAATTCATGATCGCTCCGCTCTGTCATTGAGGTTGTCATTGCCATGATTGAGTGCCATTGGATTGGCGACACTCGGCTGTCATTGGGATGACAGCCAAGCTTTCAGGCCCGCTTTAGGCATGCTAAATTTTCTGCTATATTCATTACAGGATTTCAACTTGGCTCACCCGAGTAACCCGCTTCGAGTGTCCTCGCAAATTAAGATTCTTGAGGCGCTTGACCAGGATTTAAGAGAGAGACTGCTCCGCGATCATCGACAATTAGCTATCCCTCCCAGCCACCAGCTTATCTTTCAATCCGATTGGGGCTCGGAAGCTTACGTCATTGTTGAAGGCATTGCCAAGGCCCGCAGTCTCACTCTCGCTGGCGAGGAGGTGGTGATCTCTCTGATGGGTTCAGGGGCGCTGATCGGTGACCTAGCCCTCCTCTCACCAGAACCCATTCGATCGGTTGACGTGGTGGCCCTCACAGCCGTCACCCTGTTGAAGTTCCGCGACGGGGCCCTGAAGGAAGCTCTGGAAAGCAGCGCCACCGCCCTAGCCCTGATCGCCGGTTTACAGGCCCAACGACTGAAAGTGTTGGGAGAGCGGCTGATGCTGATGCATGAGGATGCCACCACGCGTCTGCTCGCCACGCTGCTCGAGCTGGCGCGACTCAATGGCCCAGCCGACGACCCGCACCAACCGATTCCAGCGATATCCCAGAATGAAATCGCCGTTATCGCCGGTCTGTCTCGGGGAACCACCTCAACGCTGATCAACAAGTTGCGCAGCAACGGCACTCTTGAGAATGGCGTGGAGGGCCTTCGCTTCGCGACGCTGGCGCCGTTGCAGCGACGGGGGTTGCTATCTACCATCCTGCCTCCACCAGGCTAGGAGCCACTTGTTCCAATGACAGCAGCCGGCTGGTTACTGCGAATATAATCAGTATGCTGTAGTGGTGCATGGCGCGCAACGGCATCCAGTTCCGGAAAGATCCCTGTCTGCCTGAATCCAGCTTCATTACGGCACGGAGGAGCAATATGAGCCGACTCAGAGAAACTTGCTGGCCTGATGGCTTCCGGTGTTCACGCTGCTGCGGCCATGGGCATAGCCCGATTAATGGCTATTTCCTGCTGCGCAAGCGGTGGCGCAGCCTCAGTGGGCATCAGGCCACCCGCATGGCCGGCACGATCATGCAGGCGACAAAGTTGCCAGCTTATGTTTTTCATCTGTATCGGCGCGAGCATCGTCATCCCGCCGCCCGCATCCGCCAGCTGCAGGAGGCTGCCGAACTCGACGGCGAGGACGCTCTGGAGGATCCCGGTGGCACCCATCCCGGCTATGAGAGCCGGATCGGGGCGGCGCAGGCCTACCTTCACCAAGGTTCGCAGTTCGAACTGTCCGCCTGGCGGAAGCTCCCCTCCGGTTCTCCGGCAGTTCCGCGCTGGACTGGGATGGTGCCGACCGGCTGCTCACGGCCAAGATCCAGCCCTGAGGCGGCCAGCGGCGATCAGGGTTCGCGGCTGCAGGGGAACTCCTCGATGGCGCCCCGACGCAACCGGAAGCGTGGCTGGTCGGGATTCTCGAGGCTCCACCACCAGCGGCCATCGGTGTAGCTCGGGGCGCCGGCGTTGTTGGTGCGGGGCAGCTGCAGGCTGATGCCTCGCCACTCCAGCACCACGAAGGCGCCGGGTGGGGTGCCGGCGCTGATGTTGGGGATCGCCACCGCATCCACCGCGCCGTTCTCGCTTCGGGCCAGCAGGAGATCGCCGCCGCAGCGGTAGCGCACCGCAGGTGCGGTGGCCGGCTGGCCCGCGCTGTTGGGGCTGGATCCGGCGGCCTGGGCCCGGGCGGGAGCTGCTGTGAGGCAGCAGAGCAGCAGCGCGAGGGTGAGGAGCGGCTGGAGGGCCCGGCCCCACTCCTGGGCCCATTCCCGGCCCAACCCCCGGGCGAGCTTCTGGGCCAACCCTCGGCCCAGTTCCCGGGCCATGGCGGGGGGTGATCGCCGCGGGGCGCTGCTCGGATGCCGTCCGCCGGGGGCTCCGGGGAAGGGGCCGCCCCCGCGGCAACCGGGCCGGCCGCGCCAGAATGGAGTTTGCGAAGCCATGCGAACGCTGTGGTGCCTGCCCATTCTCAGCTGACCGCCGCTGCCACTCCGCTGCTGGTGTTCGATGGGGGCTGTCCTTTTTGCCGCCATTTCGCCGCCCTCAGCGAGTTGCGCGGCGGCATTCCCGGCCTGCGGCTGTGCGATGGCCGCCGCGACCATGCCCTGCGGCGGGATCTGGCGGATCAGGGCTTCCCGCTGAGTCGCGGCGCGATCGTGCTTGAGGGGGGGCGCATCCACCATGGGGCCGCCGCGATCCAGTGGATCTGCGCCCGGATGGCCCCCAGTGGCCCCCTGCTGACGCTGCTCACGCCCTTGTTCGTCGATCCGGTGCGGGCCCGGCGCCTCTACCCCCTGTTGCTAGGGGCCCGCAGGTTGGCCCTGGGCCTGCGGGGGCTGCCGGAGGATCCAGACCGATCGCGCGTGGCCCCGGATTCGACTGTGTCGGTTTCAGGATAGGGACCCTCAGGATGTGGGGCACGGCAAATTTTTGCTGAGGATTCGCCTTCAAAAAATCTCTGCTGCATTCCTTAGGCCCAGCAGATTTCTCAGCCAGCTGAATCGATCCAATCCGCGCCTCGCCTAGCGGCCCCCGGATCAGGTGCTCGCCCGGCGATCAATCAATAACTCCCGCAAACGGGCCATCAAGAAACCACAGTAACGGAAACGTAAGCACAAGCAGAGCCTCGCCAAGTGGGGCAAGCAGCGCAAATGGTTCTGAGCTGAGGGGCGATGGCCCGGCTTCAGAGCCTTCGCCCTTCAGTTGAGGCTGGGCCGCCGCTTTCTCCCTCTCTCTCGATCTTGACCCCGAAGGCACTGGCAGAGCCAACCCATCCGTGATGATTGGCTGAACCAAGCTGGTGATACCGGTGGCGCCGACGATTCGATGGATATCGCTCTGTTGGCCGTGGCTACCCTCGCTACGGCGTGCTAGCTCCCCGAACCGGGGTCGCCACCATTGGCACAACTGAACATTAATGAATACTGAATAAAGACCCAAGATCCCTGGGGTCATGGTTATCCAGGAAGCCCTTGACGAGACTTGAACTCGTGACCTCTCCCTTACCAAGGGAGTGCTCTACCGCTGAGCTACAAGGGCATGTGGAAGGTGGGCCGGGTTGGATTTGAACCAACGTAGGCAGAGCCAGCGGATTTACAGTCCGCCCCCATTAACCACTCGGGCACCGACCCGAACCACACCTCTAGACCTTACCAGCCGACCATCCGGCGATCAGCCCCTCCCCTCAGCCCGTTGCCCAGAGCGCCGTGCTGCTGCCTGGGCTCCTTACGATCCTTCCGATGCTTTCGGCCCGAGGGCCATTCGCGGTTTGCTCGATGCGCCTGCTCCTGCTCAACGGTCCCAACCTCAACCTGCTGGGGCTCCGGGAGCCCGGTCTCTATGGCGTCACCACCCTGGCCGCCATCGAGGCGGATCTCCAGGAGCGGGCCGCCGACCTCGGGGTGGAGCTGGCCTGTTTCCAGAGCAACCATGAAGGGGCCTTGGTGGACCGCATCCAGGCCGCCCGCGGCGCTGAATCCGGCGAGGACGTGGCGGGGATTCTGATCAATGCTGGAGCCTTCACCCACACCTCTGTGGCGATCCGCGATGCCCTGCTGGGGGTGGCCATCCCGTACGTGGAGCTGCACCTGAGCAACGTGCACGCCCGCGAGTCCTTTCGCCACCACAGCTATCTGGCCGACAGGGCCATCGGGGTGGTGAGCGGCTTCGGCCCCGCCAGTTATCGCCTGGCTCTCGAGGGCCTGGTGGGCCATCTGCAGGCCCGGGTCGGGATGGGTTGATGGTGGCCATCGGCTCCACGGGGTCAGGCCCGGTTGCGGGAGAACCTGGCCCGCTGCACCCCGCGGCTGCCCATGCGGCAGCTGATCGCCTCAAGCCCCTCGTCGCCGCCGTTCCTCCATCGCTCGCCGAGCCGGATGGCGGGAGCGATCCGGCAGAGCCGGAATCCTGCGGCGGCGCTGAGCCCCTCGACGGTGGCGTGGCCGCCAGGGTGCGCTGGCTGGCCGCCCCCAGCAACGCCGCCTGGTTGGCGCAGGCTCTGGCCCATCCCGATCTGGTGCTGCTGGATCATGCCCATTGCGAGCGGAAGGCCGCCGGCGTGGCCCTGCAGCTGATGTTCCGCTACCCCGGTGATGGGCCGCTGGCGGCGGTGCTCAGCCCGCTGGCCCGGGAGGAGCTGGAGCACTTCGAGCGGGTTCAGGCCCTGCTGGCCAGGCGCCGCATTCCCCTGCGGCCCCTGGCCGCTCCCCCCTATGGCGCGGCCCTCACCGCCCTGGTGCGGCGATCGGAGCCCGACCGCATGCTCGACAGCTTCCTGGTGGCGGGCCTGATCGAGGCCCGCAGCCACGAACGCATGGCCCTGCTGGCGGCTTACAGCCCGGATGCGGAGCTGCGGGAGCTCTATGGCGATCTGCTGACCAGCGAGGCGCGCCATTTCGGGATCTACTGGCTGCTGTGCGAGCGCCGCTTCCCCCGTGATCGGGTGGCGACTCGGCTGGTTGAGCTGGCCGCGGCGGAAGCGCAGCTGCTGACTGGCCTCCATCGCGAAGCCCGCATGCACAGTTAAGGGGCCCTCACCCCCGTCCCGGTTGGCCCTCCGGGGCGGGCGTTGCTGTTGCTGTCGGCAGGGATTCCAGGTTTGATGATGGGCCAACCCATGCCCTTCGAGCACCATGGCAAGAAAGGATCAGATTCTTGAGCTGATTCGAACCTGCATGGAGCGCGATGCCGCCCTTAAGCACGCTCAGGAGCAGTACTTCGCGGCAAAGGATGCTCTCTTCCAGATGGTGCGCGAGAACTGCAGCGATCTGCTCGACTTGGAGGGCGACGGATCGGATCGTCCCACCCTCCTGGTGATGGATGAGGGCAGCCGCGCCTTTGAGGTCTGCCTCACCGGCACGGTGCACGGTGTGGAGATCAAGTCCCGCTCGATCTGCGCCTGATTCCTCCACCGGTCGGGCCCGGTTGGGAGTTCAGTCGAGGAGTGGGTAGTGGTCGGCGATCCCATCGCCGGTGAACTGGGCCACCCAGCCCTCGGGATTGTCGAAGAAGCGGATCGCGGTGAAGCGGGGAGCCCCCCCCATGTCAAACCAGTGACGGGTGCCAGCCGGTACTCGCAGAAAATCGTTCTGCTCGCACAGAACCTGCAGCACCTCCTCGCCGATGTGCAGGCAGAAGAGGCCGCGGCCCTCCACGAAGAAGCGCACCTCGTCTTCACTGTGGGTGTGCTCCGCCAGGAACTTGCGCCGCAGCGCCCCCCGATCCGGGTGCTCCGGGGTGAGCCGGATCGCATCCACCGTGGGGAAGTTGCCCGTGGCCTGCACCTGGCGGATCTCGCTGGCATAGGCCGCCAGGATCGTGTCCGGGGTGGCGTCGTGCGCCAGCTCCACGCGGGCGGGCCAGCGCTCGAAGCCGATGCCCCGTGCCTCCAGCTCTGCCCCGATCAGGGCGGGATCCTCCAGGTGCCTGGGTTCGGGGGGGTGGGCGCTGATGGTGGCATCGCTCGCCCCAGCGGCGGAATGGATCACCAGGCTGGTCATCGATCGGCAGGCCGCAGGCCCCAGGGGAAGCGCCCAGCCTAGAAAGGGCCGAAGCCCCGGCCCGCGTGACTTCTCCCCAGCCGTTCCCACCCTCCACCCCGGCCGGTGCGGCCCTCACCCTGGTGGGGGTGGGTCCCGGCGATCCCGAGCTGCTCACCGTGGCCGCGGTGCGGGCCCTGGCCGCCGCGGCGGTGGTGGCCTATCCGGTGGCGCGCCCCGGCGATGCCGGCATGGCGGCCACCATCGCGGCCCCCTGGATCGCCCCCCATCAGGAGCGCCTGCCCCTGCTTTTCCCGATGACCGCGGAGGCGGAGCCCCGCCGAGCGGCCTGGCGGGAGGCCGCCGATCGCCTGGCGGCCGCGGTGGCGGCCGATCGGGCGGTGGTGCTGCTCTGCGAGGGGGATGTATCGCTCTTTGCCACCAGCAGCTACGTGCTGCTGGCCCTGCGCCGCTTCCATCCCCATTGCCCTGTGCGCCAGATCCCGGGCATCAGTGCCGTGGCCGCGGCGGCCGCCGCCGGCGCCTGGCCCCTGGCCCTGCAGCAGGAGGGCCTGCTGATCCGTCCCACCCCCGAGGCGCCGGCTCTCCTGGAGGCGCTGCTGGATCGGGCCGCGGCGGAGGGCGTGGTGGTGGCCCTGCTCAAGCTCGGCCAGCGCTGGGCCTGGGTACGGCCCTTGTTGGAGCGGCGTGGGCTGCTGGAGGAGGCCCTCTTCGCCCGCCGGGTTGGCTGGCCCGACCAGGAGGTGGCGCCGGCGGCTGCGGTGGCCGCCGGGGAGATGCCCTATTTCTCCCTATTGCTGATCCGCCAGGGATGGCCGGGGGTGCTGCCCTGAGGTCGCTTCGGCAGGACCTCCCCCCGTAGGCCGACCCAGCGCTGGCCATGGCTGAAGCAGCGCCGGCCATGGCCGAATCAGGGGGCGCCAGCCCATGGATCGCCCGCTACCTCCGGTTCCCATCCCGCAGCCCCAACCCCCAGGGCGCGAGCCGACCCCCTGGATTCAGCGATCGTTCCCGAAGGCCTGCGGCGGGCCTAGGCCGGCTGGCTCGCGGAGCAGCTCGAGGTGGCGGTGCTTCCATGAACGGGCGTTCCACCGCGGGTTCGCCCGACGGTCTGTGATGACCGCCCTCGACTGGCTGGCCCTGCTCCACCCGGCCCTGATGATCCTGTTTGTGTATCCCGTGGTGGGGGCCACCATCCGGCTGGGGATTTTGGTGCGGGAGCGGCGGCTCCAGATCAATCCCCTTCCCCCCACCGTGCCGGTGGAGCACACCGATCACGGCCGCTGGGTCACGACCGGCACGGTGGTGGCGGTGCTGATCGCCTTGCTCTGGTCGTTTCTGGTGCGCCAGGGGGCTGGCCTGCCTTTCCCTGGCGGGAATGAGCGACTGGTGCGACTGCTCGCGCTTGGCGGCGTTTCCCTGGCCGCCTGTGGGGCCCTGTGGCGCTTGCGCCGGCCGGGCCGCCGGGCCGGTGCAGCTCTGGTGGCCTGGGGGGGCCTGCTGCTGTTGGGCTTGCAGCCGGAGATCTGGCGGCTGGCTGACAGTCCTCTGCAGCCGGCCTTCTGGTCCTCCCATTTTTGGTCCGGCTGGCTGCTGATCGGCCTGTTGCTGTTTGCCATGGCGGCGGCTCCCGAGATCGCCCACCGGCCCGTCCTGCGCCGTCTGCATGTGGCGGCCGCCTTCCTGATGGCGGTGCTGCTGGCGGTGCAGGCGATCACGGGCTGCCGCGATCTGGTGAGCCTGGCCCAGCGCTAGGGGGGGGCTGCACCAGTCCGAGAACGCCCGGCCATTTGCTCCCATCTCTGTGATTGCATCCAGTGCAGCTCCTTGGAATCCCATGCGGCCAGCAACAGCTGGAATCCGTCCTCATGCCGGCTATTTCTGAGGTGAGAAGCAGTGGCGTTGTTCAGCAGTCTCGTGGCTGAATCGGGCATCGCAACACCGTCACTGCACCCGGGAGATCCTCAGGGGCGGGAGCTCCCGAACCCATCCGCCGCCCGAGCCAGCAGCTCTCGGGTGGCCTCCGGCGTGCCGGCCCGCATCAGGCCATGGCGCAGCTCGGCCGCCCCCGCAAACCCCTGGCAGGTCCAGCCGAGGTGCTTGCGGGCGATCAGCAGGCCTTTCTCCCCCCGGGCCGCGAGCAGGCCTTCGAGCTGCTCGGCCGCCAGGGCGAGGCGTTGGCCCGCATCGGGGATGGGGGGCACCGGCAGGCCCCGGAGGGCCGCATCGATGCGGCCCACCAGCCAGGGGGCGCCCATGGTGCCGCGGCCCACCATCACCCCATCGGCGCCGGTGAGGGCCAGGCAGCGCAGGGCATCCTCCGGGCTCCTCACATCCCCGTTGGCGATCAGGGGAATGGTGAGGGCCCGCTTCACCCGGGCGATGGCGGCCCAGTCGGCCTGGCCCTGAAAACCCTGCTCGCGGGTGCGCCCGTGCAGGGTGAGGGCCCGGGCGCCGGCGTTCTGGAGGCTGAGGGCGAAACCCACCGGATCGGCGCTGCTGCCACACCACCCCAGTCGGGTCTTCACCGTGACCGGAATCCGCACGGCCCCGGCCACCGCCGCCACGATCCGCATCGCCAGCTCGGGATCGCGGAGCAGGCCGCTGCCGCCACCCTTGCGGGCGATCTTGCGTACCGGGCAGCCCATGTTGATGTCGATTAGGAAGGCGCCACTGGCCTCGGCCCGGCGGGCGGCCTCCGCCATCGCCTCCGGGCGGTGGTCGAACAGTTGCACCCCGATCGGCCCGGCCTCTTCGGCCAGCTCCTCCACCTTGCCGCGCCCGTGGCCCAGCTCCAGGCTCGTGGCGTTCACCATCTCGGTGAACAGCAGGGCTTCGGGAGCCCAGCGGCGCACCAGGTTGCGGAAGATCCGGTCGCTCACGCCGGCCAGGGGGGACTGAATCACCCGGCAGGGAAGCTGGCGCTCCAGCCCGTTGCCGGCCAGCCGCAGGGAGCCTGGCCAGACGGGTGGGCTCAGCTTCTCCATCGGTGCGGGGCTGCCGCTGGGGGGCTGGCCGGCAACCGGGCTGGCGCTGGAGCGGCTGGCGGCGTGGGGAGAGGACATCATCGGTGCCATTCTCCTTCTCCTGAGCGAGCGGCCTTGGTTTCCCCCGCCACCTCCCCCTTCGATCCCTACCCCCTGAGTCGCCCCTTGCTGGAGGCGGTGCTCGCCGACCGGCTCAGTGATCGCTTCGTGTGCACACTGATCTGGCCGCGGCTGGGTTATCAGCTGCAGACAGCACCAGCCGCTGAGCACCCCGGGGCCTGGATCGCTGGACCCGCCACACCGCCGGAGTGGGCCGAGGCTTTTCCGGAGGCGCCCGAGCTGATCGCCACCCGGCCGGCCAGCGTGGGCCTCACCCGCTCGATTCCCGCCGAACACAAGCAGCTCCTCAAGCAGCAGCTGGGCTTCGCCGGCTACCGGATCGGCGAGCTCTATCCCCGCCGCACCCGCCGCGCCACGGCCGTGAACTGGCTGCTGGCTCACCTGGCGCTGCGGGGCGAACCCCTGCCGGAGGTGGGCCCCCTGCCGCCTCTGCTGGAGCCTCCGGCGGATCCTGTGAAGGGCCATCCCGGCGATCTGCCGGTGGGCTGATCGCCCTCAGGGCCGGATCGTGACGGGAGTGCCTAGGGGCGTGGGCTCATAGAGCCAACAGGCCTGGTGGGTGGGGAGCCGCACGCAGCCGTGGCTGCGGGGCACGCCGAAGCGTTCGCCCGCCCGCTCCTGCCACGGTGTCCCGTGCAGGTACACGGTGGCCTTTGGGTTGAGGCAGAGCACCTCAGGGCACCCCGGGGGTCACGGAGTCCCGCCCCCGCATCGTGACGCTCGCAAATCTGCTGAGCACGTTGCTGGTGCCGATCGGGGTGGGCGAGCTGCTCCGGCCGCTGCTCACCGGCATGGTGCGCACCACACGGTGCTGGGGGTTGACCACGTAGAACTTCTGCTCTGACTTCTGCTCGGAAAGGTCGATCAGCAGGCTGGCGATCAAGTTCGACCATCGCAGAACCGGGCCGCGGCGGCCTTCTCCTGCTTCACATCCGGCGGGGTTGTAGCTGGTCTCTGCGGCAGATCCCACCTGGAGTGCCCTCGCCCCAGTGCGCGGTAAGGTCGTAGTTACGAACGAATTAAAGGAATAAGTCCGTGCCGCTGCCTGTGGTCGCCATTATCGGGCGCCCGAACGTGGGCAAGTCCACCCTGGTCAACCGCCTCTGCCAGAGCCGCGAGGCGATTGTGCACGACCAGCCAGGTGTCACCCGCGACCGTACCTACCAGGAAGGCTTCTGGGCCGACCGCACTTTCCGGGTGGTCGATACCGGCGGTCTGGTGTTCGACGACGACAGCGAATTCCTGCCGGAGATCCGCGAGCAGGCCAACCTCGCCCTGGCTGAAGCGGCCGTGGCGGTGGTGATCGTGGATGGCCAGCAGGGGCTGATGGCGGCCGACCAGTCGATCGCCGAATGGCTGCGGGGCCAGGGGGTGCCGGTGCTGCTGGCGGTGAATAAGTGTGAATCCCCCGACCAGGGCCTCTCGATGGCGGCGGAATTTTGGGGCCTGGGGCTGGGCGAACCCCACCCGATCTCGGCCATCCATGGCGCCGGCACCGGCGACCTGCTCGACCGGGTGATCAGCTTCCTGCCGGCCACCGCGGAGGAGGAGGGCGAGGAGCCGGTCCAACTGGCGATCATCGGCCGGCCCAATGTGGGCAAATCCAGCCTGCTCAATGCCGTCTGTGGCGAGAACCGGGCGATCGTGAGCCCGATCCGCGGCACCACCCGCGACACGATCGACACCACCATCGAGCGGGAGGGCCTCACCTGGAAGCTGCTCGACACGGCCGGCATCCGTCGCCGCCGCAGTGTGGATTACGGGCCGGAGTACTTCGGTATCAATCGCAGTTTCAAGGCGATCGAACGCTCCGATGTCTGCGTGCTCGTGATTGATGCCCTCGATGGGGTCACCGAGCAGGACCAGCGCCTGGCGGGGCGGATTGAGGAGGAAGGCCGCGCCTGCGTTGTGGTTGTGAACAAATGGGATGTGATCGAGAAGGACAGCCACACCCTCCCCGCCATGGAAAAGGAGCTGCGCGCCAAGCTCTATTTCCTCGACTGGGCCCCGATGCTGTTCACCTCGGCCCTCACCGGCCAGCGGGTGAGCGCGATCTTCCCCCTGGCCAAGCTGGCCGTGGAGCAGCATCGCCGCCGCGTCACCACTTCGGTGGTGAATGAGGTGCTGGAGGAGGCCCTGCGTTGGCGTTCGCCGCCCACCACCCGCGGGGGGCGCCAGGGGCGGATTTATTACGGCACCCAGGTGGCCACTCGGCCGCCCAGCTTCACTCTTTTTGTGAACGATCCCAAGCTCTTCGGCGAAACCTACCGGCGCTACGTGGAACGGCAGATTCGCGAGGGCCTCGGTTTCGAGGGGTCGCCGATCCGCCTGTTCTGGCGCGGCAAGCAACAGCGCGATGCCGAAAAGGAGCTAGCCCGTTCCACCAATCGCGGTCGCTGAATGGACTGGCTGCGCCAGCTTCCGATCGGCCAGTACGTGGACGACGGCGGCCCGGGCCGCGGCAGCTGGCTGAAGCGGATCGATCCGCGGCTCAAGCTGGCCTGGACCGTGGCCTTCCTGGTGACGCCGATCCTGGCCGGCCCCCTCTGGCGGCTGGCTCTGGTGGGTCTGCTGCTTCTGCTCACCCTGGTGAGTGGTCTGCCCCTGCGGATCTGGCGGCGCAGCCTGCCGCTCCTGCTGCTGCTGGCTGTGCTCGTGGGACTGCTCACGACCCTGCTGCCGGCGGGCGGCACCGGCCGGGCCACCCTGCAGCGGCCCCCCGAGGAGCTGCGGTTGGAACCGCCCACCCAGCCTGGATCCGGGGCGCCGCCGGAGCGCAGCGGCCTGGCCTGGGAGCTGCTGCGCTGGGGGCCTGGGCAGTTGGGGCCCGTGCCCTTCGGCCCGCTGGTGGTGACCCGCCGCTCGGCAGAACTGGGGATCATTGGCGCCACCCTGTTGGTGACCCTGATCCAAAGCGCCAATCTGCTGCTGCTCTCCACCACCCCGGAGGAGCTGGCCTGGGCGATCAGCTGGTGGCTCCGGCCCCTCGGCGCCCTCGGCCTGCCGATGGAGCGGCTGGGCTTCACCCTGCTGCTGTCGTTGCGTTTTCTGCCCTTGGTGCAGGAGGAATTGCAGAACCTGCTGCGGTCCCTCGCCACCCGCGCCGTGACGCTCAAGGGACTGGGCTGGAAGGGAGCCCTGGGCCTGGTGCTGGCCGTGGGGGAACGTCTGCTCGCCAATATCCTGTTGCGCTCCGAACAGGGCGCTGAAGCCCTGATGGCCCGGGGGGGGCGCTGGATCGCGCCGGATGCGCTGCATCGGGTGCCCAGTGGGTCTGCCTGGCCCACCAGGCTGGGTTGGTTGGCCCTGGGGGCTCTGCTGCTGCTGCGCTGGCGTTTGGGTGGCTCATGAGGCGGGAGATGGCGGCAAGGATGGCATCAGAACCCGGTGACCTTTAATGGCTCCAGCCCTGAAGGCCACGTGAGCGCTGAGCGTTATCTCAACCACCCCACCTTCGGGATGCTCTACCGGGTCGCTCCTGTGGCGGAAGGACGTGATCTCTACGCGACCCTCTATGCCCAGCGCATTTTCTTTCTGGTCACCCTCCAGAGTCGGGGCGCCAGCTTCGAGGTGATCCCGCTGATGGATGCGCGCCACCACGCTGAGCAGAATCTGGCCCGGGCCCGCCGCAGCGGTCCTGAAGAGCACCGCCGCTGGCGCCAGCTGTTCGATCAGACCTTTCTCTGAAGCGCCGCCTGTGACTGTCGTGGAGCGACCGCCTTCCGAGGGCGGGGCGGACCGCCGAGGCCAGGGCCCCGCCCATCCAGCTGAGGCGTGCCCTCAGCCGTCCGCCGGCCCTCCTGCCCCTCTGGTGCTTCCCCTGCCCGTAGGCCTTGAGGCCGCTCTGCCGGAGCTGCGGCGGCGGCTGCCGGCCAGGGCCCGGATCCTGGCGGTGAGCAAGGGGCAGCCGGTCGAGGCCATCCGCCGCGCCGTGGCTCTCGGCCAGCGCAGCTTCGCCGAAAGCCGGCTGCAGGAGGCGATCGCCAAGCAGGAGTCCCTGGCCGACCTGGGGGCGCTCGACTGGCATTTCATCGGTCGGCTTCAGGCCAACAAGGTGCGCGGGGTGCTTCGCCATTTCGGCACCATCCACTCCCTCGACAGCCTGGAGCTGGCGGAACGGATGGCCCGGATCGCGGCCGAGGAGGGCCTTGCGCCGGCGGTGCTGCTGCAGGTGAAACTGCGGCCGGATCCGGCCAAGGGAGGCCTCAGCGCCGTGGAACTCCAGCAGCTCTGGCCCCGGCTGGCCGCTCTGCAGCCCCTGCGGCTGGTGGGATTGATGACCATCGCTCCCCTGGGCCTAGATGCGGCCTCCCGGCTGGGGTTGTTCCGCGACTGTGCCGCCCTCGCGGACGGTCTCGGCCTGCCGGAACGCTCGATGGGGATGAGCCAGGACTGGCCCGAAGCCGTGACGGCTGGCAGCACCTGGTTGCGCTTGGGAGGCGCCCTGTTTGGTCTGCGCTCCGCCTGAAGGGCCTCCGCAGCAGGGGCAGACGGAGCTAGCAGCGCCCGACAAGCCCTTGCCTTCACTGATGTGGGACGCTATTCAGGTTCTGAGCATCCACCCAGAGGCATCCATCCGTGTCGTTGTTCTCCCGCCTGCGTGCCGTCGTCTCCGGTGATGACTACCTCGATGGCGACTACGACGACGAACTGGATTACGACCCCGGGGAGATCTCCGCATCAGCCCCTGCCTCCGCCTCCACGGGTCTGCGCAGTTCCAGCGCCCTGGCCCTCAACACCGACTTCGGCATCGACGATCCCTTCGCCGGCACCAATGTGATCGGTATGCCCGGCATTTCCACCGCGGTGGCCGAGGTGTACCTGATGGAGCCCCGCAGCTTCGATGAGATGCCCCGGGCCATCCAGGCCCTGCGGGAACGCAAGACCGTGATCCTCAACCTCACGATGATGGAGCCCGATCAGGCCCAGCGGGCGGTGGATTTTGTGGCGGGTGGCACCTTCGCCATCGATGGCCATCAGGAGCGGGTGGGCGAGAGCATTTTCCTGTTTGCCCCCAGCTGCGTCACCGTGACCACCGCCGGCAGCGAGGAGTCCGCCTCACCCACCGTGGTGCAGAGCCGAGCGGCCGCCGCCGACTCCCAGGACGCGGCCCCCAGCCCCGCCTGGGGCCGGTCGGATGCCCTGGGCTGACGCCGGGGCGCCGACGCTTGCGGGCGATGCTTTTGCGCCCGGCTCCTTCGGCATCGTGGGCTTTGGCCGGATGGCCCAGGCCCTGCTGCTTCCCCTGATCAGCGATGGGGTGATTGCCCACGCGGCCGTGCGGGCCGCTGTGGCGAGCGAGGCCTCCGCCCGGCAGCTCGCTGAGGCCCATGGTTTGGTGGTGAGCACCAATCCCGAGGCGGCCTGGGGCTGCTCCACGGTGCTGCTGGCCGTAAAGCCCCAACAGCTGGAGGCGGTGGCGGCCGCAGCCCGCCCGCCCGGAGATCTTCCGGAACACCCTGGCCCGCTCGTGGAGACCCCCTTGGAGCGGCCCCTGCTGCTGTCGGTGTTGGCGGGAGTCCGGCTGGAGCGCCTGGAAGCCCTCTTCCCTGGGTGGGCCTGTGTGCGGGCGGTACCCAACACCCCCTGTCTGGTCCGCTCCGGCCTCACCGGCCTGGCCTGGGGCCAGGGGGTCGACCCTCGGCGCCGGGAGTGGGTGGGGGGCCTGTTCGCCCGGGTGGGGGAAGTGATGGAACTCCCTGAGGGCCAGCTCGATGCCTTCCTGGCCCTCACCTCCTCCGGCCCGGCCTTCGTGGCCCTGGTGGCCGAGGCCCTGGCCGATGGGGCGGTGGCGGCGGGCCTGCCGCGGCTGCAGGCCCAGCACCTGGCCCATCGCACCCTGGCGGGTACCGCTGCCCTGCTGCACGAGCGGGAGCTCCATCCCGGCCAGCTCAAGGACATGGTGAGCAGCCCTGGCGGCACGACGATCGCCGGGCTGCGGGAGCTGGAGAGGGCCGGACTGCGGTCGGCCCTGATCGAGGCGGTGCTGGCCGCCGCCGCCCGCAGCCGGGAGCTCGCCTAGCTGGGGTCGCCCTTGGCCTGCCCCAGGCGTGGCTCCGTGCCCTCCAGCAGTCGTTGCAGATTGGCGCGGTGCCGCCACACCACCAGCAGCGTGGTGATCACCGCCAGGGCGAGGTAGGCGGGCCGCAGGCCACCGTTGCCGAACCAGCCCAGCATCAGCAGAGGTAGGGAGAGGGCCGCCACCACGCTCGAGAGCGACACGATGCGGCTCAGGCTCAGCACGCTGAGAAAGATGCCAAAGCAGGCCAGGCCCACCGGCCAGGCCAGGCCCAGCAGCATCCCCAGACCCGTGGCCACAGCCTTGCCGCCCCTCCAGCCGAGCCACACCGGCCAGATGTGACCCGCCAGGGCCGCTAGTCCGGCGGCCACCACCCAGCCGTCCACCCCCCAGCTCCCGGGGCCGCCGCCGAGCGGTTCCAGCACCGCCTTGGCGAGCAGCACCGCCGCGGTGCCCTTGAACACATCCACCAGGAACACCGCCAGGGCCGCTCCCTTGCCCACCACCCGCAGGACGTTGGTGGCACCGGTGGATCCGGATCCTTCCTGGCGGATGTCCACGCCGGCCAGCCAGCGGGCGGCCAGCCAGCCGCTGGGGATGGATCCGAGCAGGTAGCCCGTGAGCAGCAAGGCCAGGGGGGGCAGCGGGGGCATCAGGGGCGCAAGCGGGGGAAGCAGGGGCGCTCAGCGGCGGGGCTGGGGGGCAGGAGGCTCTCCACGGCCAGGCTGCCTGAGCGCAGGTTGTCGGCTTGTCGGCTGGGGAGTGCCGCGGCCTCAGTAGAGATCCTCCTCGCTGGCAATCTCCCCGGGGGTGGCGGCAAAGGCCAGCCAGAGGGGGAACTGCAGCACCGGCACGGCCACGGCGGCCTCGCCCGCATCCACCACGATGAAGGGCAATTCCCCCCGTTCTTCCAGCCGGTCGGCCCGCTCGATCAGGGCCTCGGCCCGCTCGAACAGCACGATGCCGCTGGTGGGGCCGAAATCCTCCCGCTCTAGCCCGAGGCAATCCTGCAGGCCCCGACGCCATTCCCCCAGCCGTTCCGGTATTCCGGCGAGCACCAGGGTCTGGAAGCGGTCGCCGTAGAGCTCCCCGAGCACGGCGATCGCCGCCGCCGCCACCAGCACGTTGCGGTTGCGGCTGCCGCCGCTGGGCTGGGCCCCACGGCCGCCCTGGTTCAGGAACCACTCCTCCAGCAGGGCGGCACCGGCCGGCTCCAGGGTGCGCCGCAGCTTCCATGGATCGGCATAGAAATCCGGCTGGCCGCCGTAGCGGGCCAGGGCCCCGCGGATCAGGTCTTCATCCTGGCTGAACTGTCCGGCCACGGCGGGTGCCGCCACGGCCTCCGCGGCCGTCGCCGCCTGGTCGAGGGGGGAAGGCTGCACCACCACCGGAGCCACCACCAGTTCGGCCTGCTCCGCCGCTGCGGCGAGATCCTGCAGGGCCCCCACCAGGTAGGCCTGGAAGCCCTTCACCCGGTTGGCGATCAGTTCCGACTGGCCGATGGCATGGGCACCGATCTCCTGGCGGATGCGATCCCGCTGCTGTTCGAGGCCGGCGATTTCGGCCAGCAAGCCGGCGCGGCGACCTTGCAGCTCGGTGAGGGCCAGCTCCAGCAGGCTGGCGGCGGTGGCCGCCGACCCAGCCGACGCGTCAGGGGGATGGGGCGTGCCCCCGGGTTGGTCCAAAGGCGGCGGTACTGCCGAGTCCGGGCTGGTGACACTGGTCTCCTGGCGGGACCCCGACGCGTCCTGGGGGCCGTCAACGCCTTCGGGGAGGGGGCCCGCGGCGGGGTCGCTATCGGGGTAGGGGGTCATGGGGCTGGTGTGGGGGCCAGATGGGCCAGGTGCCGCTCCAGCTGCTCCCTGAGAACGGTCGGGTCGAACAGCACCGGCAGCAAATGAATGCTGCGCTCCTCACGGAAATACAACAGCACCGGCAGTCCCGGCCAGAACACCCGCCAGCTCAGCCAGGTGGCATAGGGGAAGCGGCGGATTTCTGTTTCTCCCCGCCACACCAACAGGGCGTCATCGTTGAATTCGAGCCGCAGCAGGCGAGCCTGCAGGAGCAGGAAGCCACCGAACAGCACCAGCACCAGGGCCAGCCAGCGGAAGCCACCCCAGCTGGGCTGCAGCGGCAGGCAGAGGGCCCCGAGCAGGCTCACGCCTAGGGGCACAGCGAAGCTCGGGGCCAGCCTCACACTCCCTGGGGAGCTGGGCTCGGCGGCGCTGGACGACCCGGGCGGGTTGTTGCTGTTGGTGGGACTGGTCATCGGACCAGCTTGCCTTCCCAGGAGCGAAACAGAGCCGCATGCTGGCCAGGATCAGACCCCGAAGAGGATCTGGGTGAGCACCACATCCATCAAGGCCACGGCCATCAGGATCATCACCACCGCCCCCGTGGTGCTGGATCCCACCTCCTTCGGGCCACCCCGGGTGGTGAGCCCCCAACCGCAGGCCAGCACGGAGATCAGTAGGCCGAACACCAGGGCCTTGATCAGCATCGAGGGCACGTCGTTGGGTTCCATCCAGGTCCGCACCGAGTTCCAGAACACCGCCGGGGGCAGGCCGTAGAGCAGGGTGCTGCTCACCTGTCCCGACCAGATGGCCAGCAGGAAGAACACCAGGCACTGCACCGGCGCCATGATCACCAACGCCAGCACCCTCGGCACCACCAGGTACTCCACCGGGTCGGTGCGAAGCATGGTGATGGCATCGATCTGTTCGGTGACCTTCATCGTGCCCAGCTGCGCCGCGTAGGCCGTGGCCACCTTGCCCGTCAGCAGGGTGGCGGTGAGCAGGGGGGCGATCTCCCTGGAGAGGCCCAGGGCCAGCAGGCCGCCGATGGCAGCGCTGGCGCCCTGTTTGGAGAGCTCCGCTGCCACCTGGATGTTGAACACGGTGCCGGCCGCCAGGGCCGTGACCAGCACGATCAGGAAGCTGCCGGGCCCAGCTTCCAGCAGCTCCTGGGTCAGGTCCTGGCGACCGATGCGTAACCGGGCGATGGCGCTCACCGCCTGGCCCCCGATCATCAGGCTCGCCCCGAGGCGCCTCAGCCAGCGGGGCAGCTTGCGGTTCTGCAAGTTGGCGGCCTGCTGGCGTAACCGGGTGGCGGCTGCCCGGCCCGCACGGTTGCCACCAGCCGCCGGTTCGGGGGCGGAGGCCTCCTGGGGGACCTCCGGCGGCGTGCTGGGCTGATGGATGCGCATCGCCCTGCGGCCAAGGCTCCACCCCAGTTTCATCGATTCTGGGCCTGCAGGTGCAGCCCTCGCTCGGGCCAGCGGCGCATGATCACCAGGCCGAGCACCACCAGCAGCGCAGGAATCAGGCCCATGCAGAGCCGGATCGCCACCAGGGCCGAATCGGGCTGGAGGATGCCGCGGGAGGCCTGGTAGCCGCTGAGGCTCATCAGGTTGCCGAAGAGGAAGAGGGCCACGCTCATGCAGATCTTCTGGCCCAGCACCATCCAGGCGCTGAACAGGCCCGCTGGCTTCTCGGGGTCGGCATCAATGGCATCGGGCAGCAGCGACCAGGGAATCAGGTAGGCGGTTGAGGCGCCGAGACCCACCAGCAGGATGGCGGCAAGCAGCAGCACGAGCCGCACCCCATTGCCCAGGGAGCCTGTGGGGGCCACCGCCGCATCGAGGGGCAGCATCAGCATCGCTGCCAGGCAGCCGGCGATCCACAGGGTGGTGCCCCAGCGCAGGGCCTGCACCCGCCCCCGCACCGCCGCCACCCGGGTCCAGATCTGCAGGCCCACCAGGGTCATGATCTGAAAGGGCAGCAGGATCCAGTTGCTCCAGCTCTCCGGCAGCCGCATCACCACCGGCAGGTAGATGAGGGCGGCGGTCTGCATGATCTGCAGGGCGCACCAGAGCATCAGGTAGAGGCCCAGCACCATCAGGAAGCGACTGTTGCTGCGCACCCGACGCAGCTGGCGGCGGGTGGAGCCGCTTTCCACCTGGGGTTGGCTGGCCAGGCGAGCGGCCGGCGCGATGCCCCAGGCGCAGAGCAGGGTGCATACGGCGATCACGGAGCCGGAAAGGAGGCCGAGTCGCAGGTAGTTGCCGGCGATGTGGTGGTCCTTCAGCAGGATGCCGCCGAGCACGATGCCGATCAGACTGGCGATGATCGAGCCGGTGAAGCGGCTTGTATTCAGCTGGGTGCGCAGCGTGGTGCTCTCGGTGAGTTCTGCGGGCAGGGCTGAATAGGGCAGGTTCACGCAGGTGTAGAGGGAGTTGGCCACCACCGAAATCGCCACAAACACCCAGAACTTCATCCAGATCCCGCCGGGTGGCAGCCACCACATCGCCGCCATCGCCGCCCCCAGCGGCACGGCGCTGACGAAGATCCAGGGCAGGCGCGGGCCCCAGCGGGTCCGGGTGTGATCGCTCAGCCAACCCACGACCGGGTCGTTGAAGGCATCCCAGAGCCGGGCCACCATCAGCACCAGCCCCGCCATCCAGGCCGGCAGCCCGGCGGCCGAGGTGTAGAAGATGAACAGGTAGAAGCCGATCAGGGAGGCGGCCATGCCGGTGCCGGCGTCACCCAGGCCGTAGGAGAGGAGCAGTCGGCGGCGTTGGGCCTTAGGCAGCAGGTCGGGGTCGGTGGGGCGCAGCGTGGAGGGGGCGGTTTCGCTGGCCGGCGCTGGGGAGGAGCTCAAAGGCTGTGGCCTTGGGTAAGCCATAATGGTCCAGCCTGGTGGTCGTTAGCCAGGTCGACCAACCCTGCTGATGCGTTCGCTTCAGCTTGGTGGCCAGAGCAGCCTTCAGGAATTCAGCGGCGAACATTCGTCGACCTGATTCATCTCCTGGGGCTGATGATGCGCCAGGTTGGTTATTACGCGGGCGTAGTTTAGTGGTAAAACCTCAGCCTTCCAAGCTGATGATGCGGGTTCGATTCCCGCCGCCCGCTTTCATTGATCAATCAGTGTTTTCAGCTCAAACCCCTTGCTGCTACTGGCGTTAGGGCTTCCTTCCTGTGTCAGCACCTGATTGTTCGTGCCAGCGTATGAGACGAAACATCTCACTAAATATCTCACTACACGTCTCATATGCCGGCGGCCCGTGACTGGGAGGACACGATTAGGGCGGTGGTGTCTCAGGCCCTGTCTCAGAAATGGCGGCGGTGCTTGCCCCGGGGGACTGGGAAGAGCTGATCGCTGCTTTCCGGGAGCACAAGCTGATCAGTGGCGAGATCAAGCCCTCGACCTGGCATCGGGTCTACCGGCACCACATGAACCACCAGCCATCCCGGATGCCCTCTGGCGCTTTGCCTTTCAGCTGATGGCGGCCTATGGACTCCGCCCGAAGGAGCTCCAACATCTGCAGATCCGCCATGGTCGGCTCTGGTGGATGGATGAGAAGGTCGCCTCACGCGGCAAGACCCGGCCAAGAGTGTTGCGGCCGCTGCCCTGCAACGACTGGGCAGACGGCGGGCGCCTCGAGGAACGCTTCTCAACCCAGGAGCTGCCGCCGATGCAGCCTTGGCTGGGTGGGGGCTACGTGGGTCACTATCTGATGAATCGACCGCTCTGGAAGGAGCTACGGCGTGAGTACGAGGCCAAGGGCGAGAGGTGGTGGCGGCGGCGATGGGCAACAGCCTGCAGACCAACCTGGCGGCCTACAGCCGCTGGTGCGGGGATGATGTGGTGGATGAAGCCTTTGCAAAAGCTGAGCAGCGCTTGGGATCCACTGCACCATCGGCAGGAAGCGGGTCGGAACGGTGCTAAGGTTGCCTCAGACGCACCCTGCTAAGGGTGCCCTAATTCCGAGGCCCGCGCTCTGCGCGGGCTTTCGTGTCTTTAATAGGGCAAGCCAAAAGCACATGACTTTGATCGCCTATTTGGACGAATTTGGGCACATAGGACCCTTCGTCTCTAGAAGCGACAAAAGACACAACGATCATCCTGTATTTGGGCTTGCAGGCATCGTTTTCCCGTTGAGCAAGTCAGGAGCTTCGCGACCTGGTTTTATCAGCGAAAATGCCAATTGCTCAAATGGGAAATCGACAACCAGTCGCAGCACCCCGCTACATGGGAAAAGAAGGGCTCGGCGCTCTACACTCGCAAAAACGTATCGACCTACTCTGAGCTCCGTCAGTTCACAAACCGATTTCTCAACAAAATTAAATCTGTTGGAGGCTTTGTGTTTTATGTTGGCATCCATAAACACTATTCGCCCGATGCTCACGACGCAAATAAGCTGTACCTAGCCGTTCTTCGCGAGGCGATCAAAAGGCTTGATCAGCACTGTGCTAGCCCAGTCGGCAAGCATGGTGACATATTGATCGTCATGGATGAGCATGAGCAGAGATCGGAGCTTGTCAATGAGGCGGCAAGGGTCATGTTTAATCCGGGCTCGCCGCGAGATCGAATAATAGAGCCTCCTTTTCAAGCCGAAAGTCACAGATATCAGACCCTTCAGGCTGCCGATTGGATCGCTGGCCTAGTCGGCCGTATCTCTGCGGTAGAGGCTGAACCCGCGCAGTTTCAGGAATTCGAAGTGCATCAAAAGTATTTCCATTCTCGACTGCTGCAAGCGTCTATGCGCTCAAGTGTTCGCGCCAAAGACAATGGTGTTTCCCCTGGATAGCCTTTGCGTCATTTGCTAGTGCAAGTTGCGCCGGCTCCAGCCAGTGATGGTGGCCTCCCCATTCTCCAGGTGCCATTGCAGTGGCCCCCGTGAGGTGGGTGCAGCCCCAGCGTCGGTAGTGCTTGACCTGGGTGTGCACCCCACGCAGCCCCAGCTGGCGGAGGGTTTCGCGGCTCATACCCAGAGCAGCGCAGGCCTCTGCTGTCGTGACCCAGACCCGGTGACGTCCGGATGCGACTGGCGTCGTCTGGTCCTTCATCAGGCCAGCTCCCTGGTGGTCGAGGTGCGGGATCACACGAGTTGCCGGTCCATGTCGTGGCGGTGGGCAAGCGGCTGCGCAATGCTGGCTACCGACAGGCTGCCCAGCGCTGAGGCCCCTCTCCTCATGGCCGACTCCAAGCCCTTAGAGCTTGATCAGCTCCGCCTGGAGAACAGCAGGCTGATTGCCCTGCTGGAGGCTCACGGCATTGCCTGGCGCTCCACCGAACAACCCAGATCGGAGCCAACCCCGGACTCAGCCCAGCCCGCTGCCAGTGCCCCCGGTTCAGCGCAGCAGAAGGTGGCCCTGTTCCGGCGTCTGTTCCGCGGTCGTCACGACATCTACGCCCTGCGCTGGGAGAGCAGGACCAGCGGGCGATCGGGCTATGCGCCGGCCTGCGCGAATGAATGGAAGCCGGGGATCTGCGAGAAGCCACGTGTGGCCTGCCGCGATTGCAGCCACCGGGAGCTGTTGCCCGTAACGGATGAAGCGATCTACGGCCATCTGGCCGGCGAACACACGCTTGGCCTCTACCCCCTGCTGGAGAACGACACTTGTCATCTGTTGGCGGTGGATTTCGATGAGCAGGACTGGCGCGAGGACGCAAGGGCCTTTCTTCGCTCCTGCCTGGAGCTGGCGGTGCCGGCCGCACTGGAGATCTCCCGTTCCGGGGAGGGCGCGCATGTGTGGGTGTTCTTCGAGGAGGCGGTACCGGCCCGGGAGGCCCGTCAGCTCGGGGCATCCCTAATCAGTCACACCTGCGCCGCGTCACGTCAATTGCAGCTGAGCTCCTACGACCGGCTGTTCCCCAATCAGGACACCATGCCGAAGGGGGGCTTCGGCAACCTGATCGCCCTGCCGCTGCAGAAGGAAGCCCGGCAGCGGGGTTGCAGCGTGTTCGTGGATAACGACCTGAAGCCCTATCCCGATCAGTGGGCCTATCTGGCAACCCTGCAGAGGTTGTCGGTGGCGAGGCTGCAGACCTTGATCCAGAACGCCATGGGCGGTGCCCATTCCCTCGATCTGGCGTTCATCGGCGAGGAGGACCTGGCGACTCCCTGGAAGGCAGCGGTGCCGCTATCGCGGCTCAGCGGACCACTGCCCACCTCCCTCACGCTCACCCTGGCTGATCGCCTCTATGTGGAGCGCTCGGGCCTGCCGCAGCCACTGCTCAATCGCCTGATCCGCCTCGCCGCCTTCGCAAACCCGGCCTTTTACAAAGCCCAGGCGATGCGCCTGTCGGTATGGGACAAACCGCGGGTGATCGGCTGCGCCGAGAATTTTCCCCAGCACATTGCCCTGCCGCGGGGCTGCCTGGAACCCGTGCAGACTCTGCTGCAGGAGCAAGGCATCGGCTTCGATCTGGTGGATGAACGCCAGAACGGCTCATCGCTGGAGCTGGTGTTCACGGGCCAACTTCGCGATGACCAGGAGGCCGCCGTGGCCGCGATGCTGTGCCATG
The DNA here is from genome assembly GCA_044345855.1 of Cyanobium sp. Classification (GTDB taxonomy): domain Bacteria; phylum Cyanobacteriota; class Cyanobacteriia; order PCC-6307; family Cyanobiaceae; genus Cyanobium. Next base: position 49,634 of record JBIJAG010000019.1, read on the forward strand.
ACTTCGGCGTGCTGCAGGCGCCGACCGCCTTCGGGAAAACGGTGGTGGCAGCAGCGATCCTGGCGTGCCGCAGGGTCAACACCCTGGTGCTGGTGCATCGGGCCGAGCTGCTGCGCCAATGGCAGGAGCGGCTCCAAGCCTTTCTGGATGTCGCTCCTGAGGCGATCGGTTGCATCGGTGGTGGCAAAGCCAAGCCCACCGGCCAACTCGATATCGCCGTGATGCAGTCACTGGTGCGGAAGGGAGAGGTGAACCCTGTGGTGCAGGGCTACGGGCAGGTGATCGTCGACGAATGCCACCACATCGCTGCCGCCTCCTTTGAAACGATTCTCAGGCAGGTGCGGGCTCGCCACGTGCTGGGCCTGTCGGCCACCCTGGTGCGGCGGGACGGCCTGCAGCCGATCCTGTTCATGCAGTGCGGCCCCATTCGCCACACCGCCCAGCGACCTGCCGGGGCGCCCCAGATCCTGGAACTGGTGAGCCGCATCCATCAGCTCCCAGCACTACCCGCCGATCTGCCGATCCAGGAGCTGATGCGCCGGCTGGCGGAAGACCAACCCCGCACCGCGTGCATCGTGGCCGAGGCCCTTGCTGCCTGGGAAGAGTGCCGGAAACTGCTGCTGCTGAGCGAACGCACGGACCACATCACAGCGATCGCCGGCGCACTGGCCGAGCAGGTGCCAAATCTATTTCTACTGCATGGCCGCCTGAGCGCACGCCAGCGCAGCGCCACCCTGGCCGCGCTGGAGCAGCTGCCTCCTGAGGCACCCCGCATCGTGCTGGCCACCGGGCGACTGGTGGGGGAAGGATTCGACCATCCGCCGCTCGACACCCTGCTGCTGGCGATGCCCGTGTCCTGGAAGGGCACGCTGCAGCAATACGCCGGCCGTCTGCACCGGCAGCAGAGCGGTAAGACCAGCGTGCGCATCATCGACTGGCTCGACCTCGGCCATCCGGTGCCGCAGCGCATGTGGGAACGGCGACTGCGAGGGTATCGGGCGATGGGTTACGAGCTGACCTCGACCAAGCAGCCCCTATCAAGCGGCGGCATTGTACGGCCATCCCCCGTACAATAATGAAGCTTTTTTCTGGTGCGCCATGTCGCCGGACGAGACCACACTCCATGCGGCGATCGAAGCGATCGACGAGCCCCGCTCCGCTCGGATGGACCAGCGCACCAAGCCCTCGGTGAAGGCCAGTATTGAGGCGGCAGCAGACTTGATGGGCATCGAGGCCTCCGCCTTCGTGGTGATGTCGGCCTATGCCCGAGCCCAGGAGCTGCTCAGTGGTAAGCAGCAGACCCTGCTCAGCCAGGGCGACCACCAGGCCCTGCTCGCCGCCCTCGACGAAGAGACCACGCCAACGCCCGCCCTGCTGGAGGCTTGGCAGCTGCACCAGGACCAGGTCGTGCGCTCCTGATCCGGTGGCGGTTCGGATCGAAGCCTTTGACCCTGGCTTGCACGACACCAGGGACTTCCGCTGCGGCAGCGACAGTCAGGACAACTTTCTGCGCCGCACCGCCAAGCGCCAGCAGCGTGATGGCTACACCAGGCTCTACGTCGCCACTGACGCCGCCCAGATCAACGAACCTCGGGCCTGCCTGGGGTTCTATGCCATCAATGCCCATGCCATTGGCGTGGCCGACGTGCCTTTCGATGCTGCCCGGCGGGCACCACGCTCGAATCTGATCCCAGGCGTTTTTCTCAGCCACCTTGCTGTCGACGGGAGGCAGCAGGGCAAGGGGCTGGGGCGCATCCTGCTGGTGGACGCCATGCAGCAGTGCCAACGGGCGGGGCAGATCCTGGGTGTGCGGCTGATGTTGCTCGATGTGGCGGGCACCGCTGGAGAAGCGGAACGCGCACGCCTCCACAGCTTCTACGCGTCGATGGGGTTCCGGCCCTTGCCAGGCCGACCGGAACGATTGTTCCTCTCCATGAGTGCCCTCCCACCTCTGCAATCGGGCTGATTAGGCATCAGAGACGCAGTTGTTTCCTGCTCCAGCCCGTGATCGTGGCTGATCAGCCATGCCTCCAGTTGCTGGGCGGAGCTGCTCGTAGTGGCTCCAGAGGCGCAGCACCTTCACGATCCGCTTTTCATCGAGCACCTGGTAGACGAGGCGGTGCTGGATGTTGATGCGCCTTGAGCAGGCCCCTCGCAGATCGCCGACTAGGGCCTCCTAGGGAGGGGGCTGCTGATCGGGGGCAACGGCCAGGATGTCCAGCAGGGCCTGATCACCAGAGCGGTTCGCTGCTCAGTTCGCTCACCTCAGTGGTCTTGCCTGCGAGGATCGACTCACGCAGGCCAGGGATCGAGACCAGATGCAGGGCGGCCGCCGGCCCAGCGCCACCGCAAAGCCCCGCTGAGGCTGAACCCACCCTGCTGATGCTCACCCTGCCTGGTGGCTGGTGGGGGCCTTATTCCCCCCTCTTTGAAGCGGCATCCTGGGGGGAGCCAGCCGGCACCCAGAGCCATGTTCAGCGACATCCCCAATCCCCCGCCCGAACTTCTGGAGCTGCGCCTCAAGCTCAGGGAGGTGCTCGCCACTATCAGCTACTGCATTGGCAGCCGCCCTGGAGAGCATCGCCGATGAGGCGGAAGTTTCCGCAGTGCTGGCGGTATCCGAGCACGTGCTCCTGCCTGATCCGCCGGTCTCCTGAGCTGGTTTCCATGGCGGCGTGGCCGATGCTCTTGTTGACGTGTACTGAGCGAATGCTGATTTTTCCGCTCCGTAGGACGGCTGGGGGAGGTGGTGGATCAGAACCGGTTGGAGAGGCAGGCTGATCAGCCACCGCTGCCGCTGGATCCTCGGATTCTGGAGGTGCTGCGTGCTGGTGCCCGTCCCCGCGAGGCGGCGATCACCCCGTTGCCTTGGATCAAGTAACAGACCTGCTGCTAGCAGCGACCAGCTTTTTGCCATTTCCGCACAAATGGCTAGCGTGGTAGATGCATACACAGCAATGGATCCAGTCGAGTTGCTAGGGATAGCGCACAATTTGAGAACAGACCGCTGTACGGATCACCAATGGCTGACGAAATTTTTTGGCGGGCGCCTTGCGGCGCCATTCCCGCAACAGCCTTAAACCAACAGCAAACAGCCTAAAACCAACAGCCAAGGGTTAAGAAAATCCAAGTGTTAAGGGATTAAGAGATTAATCGTTAAGAAGAACAGCCCTGGGGGAGGCAGACCACACGGAAACCGACGTCGAGGTCGGCATCGCCGGGCCGGTAGCGGCCGCGGGCAGCCGAGCGGCAGCCCCCGGGGAGGTCGAACCAGGAGCCGCCGCGCAGCAGCCTTTGTTTATCATTATTAACATCCTGATCCACCCAGGCACTGCCATCTTGTGGTGCTCCATTATAGCTGGTATGCCATTGATCTTGGCACCACTCCCACACATTGCCATGCATGTCGTGAAGGCCCCAGGGATTGGCAGGAAAAGTAGCCACATCGGTGGTCTCTCTCCGATACAGCCCCTTTGGGCCATCACCGTAAGCATCAGTAGCGTCGTAATTGGCTAACTCCGAATTGATCGTTTCCCCAAAGTGAAATGGCGTAGTGGTGGCAGCTCGGCAGGCATATTCCCACTGGGCCTCGCTGGGCAAACTGTAATGACGGCCGGTGCGCTGGCTAAGGCGATTGCAAAATTCGATCGCATCCTCCCAGTTCACCCGCTCCACAGGCCGATTCGGCCCCTTGAAACTGGCAGGATCCGAGTTGAGATCCCGCTGCAACTTTTGCCAGCCCGCCACCACCTGCCACTGGGCCTGGGTAATGGGCGTCTGGCCCATGAAAAAGCCCTGCAATTGCACCTGGTGCTGGGGGCCTTCATCGTCATAACGCTCAGGCTCCTCAGAGGGGGAGCCCATCAAAAAGCTACCGGCCGGTATCTGCACCATGGTGAGCTCCACCCCCTCGGCCAATCGCTCCCGGTAGCCCTGCACCTGCAGGGAGCGCTTGTCGATTCGCCAGGTTACTTCGCCTGAATCAGCCCTGGTTTCAACCAACTGCGCAGTTTCAACCGAAAGTGCCAGAAGTTCCCCACCTCCAACAGCATCCTCAACCAAGGAATCCCCAGCCAGACGAACAGCAAAAAGATCGGATTGATCAGCGGCTAGTTTAAGCAGGGGATTTGCCGCAATGCCATGCTTGGCAAAAATCTCAATCAGATCAGCTTCCGCCAGCTTCACCTGGGCCTGCAGATCCCGCAGGTCCTGCCAGTCGAGTGCAGATAGACCCTGGCCATCGGCAACCAAATCAGCCACCAGAGCCTCGAATTCCGTCAATTTCTTGGCATACTCCCGCCAGGGCCCAAGCACCTCCGCTTCAATCTGCTCGGCTTGTTCATCACTAATTTGTTCGCCATCCGGCAGATTAGCTCGCATTTTTTGCAGAATCATGCGCCCAGCTTTATTGATCACGCCCCGCCGCCTTTTGGCGAGCTCTTCCACTTTTTGCCGATAGTCAACCGTCGAATCGCGGGGTACCCTGCTCAACCGGATTTCACGGCCTGCGCCGATCGCAATCAATTGGGGCGACATCGCCGGAGCCAACTCCTGCAGCCGCGATTCCACGTAAAGATGCAGATCCTTGGCATCCACAAAGCCCCGCTGCTGGAGGTCCGCCGCACCGGTGCGGATGCCTTCGACAAAAAAGCGGGTGTACATCGAAAGGTCGTCGCCGGCCTCGGGGGCGCTGGAGGTTTCAATTGAGGCCGAAGAGGTGAGCACCGCCTTGCCCTTGCCGCCAAAACCCTCCATATCGATGGCGCCGTCATCCTTGGCCCCCATGCCCTCGGCGAAGGCGCCGCTGAAGCAGCAATCGAGGATCAGCAGCTGGCGCTGCGATTGGCTCGCTCGCATATAGGCCTGCACATCCCGCGCCTTCACGGTGGAGTAAGGCTCTGGTTTACCCTGCTTCGATTTGGTCGATTCGCTGCAGCTGAGCAACAACTGACGCTGGTCATCGCGAAAGCCGTGACCCGAAAAGTAGAGCAGCAGCAGATCATCGGCGGCGCGGTTGGCAAACAGCTCTGCCACCGCCCGCTCCATCGGCGTGCGCTGCGGATCCTGCAGCACCACCACCTGCTCGCGAGGAAAGCCCCCCAGCTGCGGATCCCGCAACACCTCGGCCAGGGCCGCCACATCCAACCGGGCGCTGGGAATGGCAGTGAGCCCCTCGCCGTAGGTGCTGACGCCAATCAGCAGGGCGTGTTTGCTGGCCATTTAGGGCTGCCGAGCCACAAAGGCCTCGGCGCGATCAAACATCGCCAGCAGGGCCGCTTGGTCACTGGCGGGTGCTTCCAGTTCCAGCGCCACCGCCTCGCCGCTGGCCGTGGTGTGGCTCAGCTTCAGCCGCAGCGGCGTCTGGACAGCCTGCGGCGGCTGGGGCTGATCGATCAAACGCCTTTTCAGATAGCCCAGCGCTTTCAAGGCGTTCTTGCCATTGAGCTGGGCGCTGAGCTGCCCCAACAGCAAACTGCCGATCGCCTTGCTGCCGGGCTGGGGCTCCCCCTGGCCGGCCTCCGCCAGCACTCCCTCAATTTCATTGAGATCGGCCACCAGCTCGGCCACCCAATCGTCGGTGGCTTGGCCATCGCAGCCGGCCCCAGTTGCTGCCGTTGGACCGGTGGCTGGGCTGGGGCAGCTAAGCGCCAGGGTCAGCAGCTGCTCAGTGGCCATCGGCTAGGGAAATCTCTGGAGAATGTAGAAGAGACGGGGTGCTGGGTAGAACAGATGGGGGAAGGCAGAGGCTGGACCAGCGATCTGGGCCGGTTTGGAAGTGAGGGTTGTCTCGGGGCAGCTTGCACCGAGGCCAAGCCTGCGGACGGATCGCTTGAGCCACCTGCGAATACTCCAAAACCATTGGTACCACTCGCTCGCGGTCCTAGCCTAAAAATTAAGTAGTGCTCTGCTGGTGGCTGAGTGGGGGTTCTACGGTAGGAGGCGCGAGCGGTCGGAGCTGGCCGGGGTGCTGGGCCGCGGGCGCTGGTTCTTCCTGCAGATCTCGGGGCGGCGCCGCATCGGCAAGACTCGGCTCGTGCAGGAGCTGCTCCAGCCGCAGCGCCGGGAGCGGGTGCTCTACATCCAGATCCCCGACTCCGACCCGGCTCGTGTGGTGAGAATGGCCCGCGACTTCATGGAGAACTTCGGGGTGAGTACGCCCCTGCCCCACGATCTGCGCTCCCTGGTGGTGCGCATCGGCGAGCTGTGCGTCGAGGGCTGGATTGTGGCGTTCGATGAGTTCCAGACCTTCAGCCGCAAGGCTCTCTTCCCCTTTGCTTCCGAGCTTCAATCTGAGCTGGATCGGCTGGCTGCCACTCCTGGGATCGGCAGCCAGGTGGCCGGCTACCTGAAGACCTTGGAGGAGAAATACGAGCTGGTGGAAACGCGGCTACCGGTGTTCGCCAAGCCCAAGGCCCGCAAGGGGCATTACACAATCGGCGACAACTTCCTGCGCTGCTGGCTGGTCGCCCTGGCGGTACCCACGGCCGCCATCAACTTCCGCCCCTTGCAGGGCCTGGTGGAGCAGGCGGACCAGCGCTTGATGACCGCGGAGGGGTATGGCCTGGAGCGCTTGGTGGGGCAGCTCTACGAAGAACGCAGCCGGCTGGGGCTGAGAGATTTCCCGCTCACCTCCCGCATCGAGGGTTGGTGGGACCGCAGCGACACCGAGATTGATCTGGTGGCCCTTGATGAAACCGCGCAGCGGTTGCGGCTCAGTAGCTGCAAACGCTTCTCTGCGCCGTTGGTGACGGACCTGGGCCGCCTAGATGGCCATGTGGCCCGCTTCCTCTGCGCCTTTCCCCGCTTCTCGGAGTGGCAGGTGGAGAAGTTGGCGATCGCCCCCTCCCTGAATCAGGAGGCAAGCCAAGCGATTACGGACCCTCCCTGACGAACCTTGAATGCATCCTCAACTTATTCAAGGAAACGGCCGCTCCCTTGAATAAGGCCCCCGGCCGCCTGAGAGGCTTCGATCGCGTCCCGCTCCGCTCTCAGAGGCTGCTTGCGCGACTGGCCTGTTCCTTCCCGCTGTTGAGAAGTCTTCTGAGGAATAAAATCTGGGTGCTTCATGGCTCAGCCTTCCAAGCTGATGATGCGGGTTCGATTCCCGCCGCCCGCTTTCTTCTTTTCGATGCCCTTGTCGTTCCCCACCCGCCGCCTGCTCGGCTTTGCGGCGGCCCTGATCCTGCTGCTGGGTACCGCCCTGCCCGCCTGGGCTGATTTCGCCCTGCCGCCGCTGCCCTACGCCGCCGAGGCCCTGGAGCCGGCCATTGATGCCGCCACGATGACGATCCACCATGACCGCCACCACGGCGCCTACGTGGCCAACCTCAATGCTCAGATCAAGGCCAACCCGGAGCTGGCCGACCTCAGCCTGGAGGCGTTGCAGGGCCGGATCTCTGGCTTTCCGGAGGCGGTGCGCAACAACGGCGGCGGCCACTGGAACCACAGCCAGTTCTGGGCGGTCATGGCACCGCTGGGCCAGGGGGGCACTCCCTCCCCCGAGCTGCTGGCGGCGATCAACGGCAGCTTCGGCTCCCTGGAGGCGCTGCAACAGCAGTTCAGCCAGACGGCGGCGGCCCGCTTTGGCTCTGGCTGGGCCTGGCTGATCCGCCGGCCCGATGGCAGCCTGGCGATCACCAGCACCGCCAACCAGGACAATCCCTTGATGGACCTGGCTGGCATTGAGCGGGGCACGCCGCTGCTGGGCCTCGACGTGTGGGAGCACGCCTACTACCTCAAGTACCAGAACCGCCGGCCCGATTACATCCAGGCCTGGTGGCCCCTGCTGAACTGGAACGAGGTGAACCGCCGCTTCCAGGCGGCTGGCGCAACAGCCTGATCATCCCTTCGCAGCCCCGGTCAATGACCGGCAAGCTGCAGGCGATCCTGAAGACCTGCCCGAGGAACCTCTCTCCTTTAAGCGCCTGTTCCCCCGGCTCGCCCCCTCCACCCTGCTGCTGGCCGCCGGGCCGTTGAGTCAACGGTCACTCCGATCCAGCAAATGACGAAGCCGGGCGCCACGCCCTTCACTGCTGCGCGGATGCTGCTGATCTGCTGATCGGCCCCCATCCCCGGTCCCTGGTATCCAGGGTGACAATTGTTAATCCGTCACACGAGCAAAATCATTGTCCAAGCGGCTCCAGTGATGGCACCCCTCAACGGCCCACGGCATCTGTCTCGCCACCAGGCGAATCGGGCCTACCGGCTGATTGATGCTGTCTTCCAGCCCCATCCCCACCTCGATGGTCGCTATGAATCGATCGAGGAGGCCATCGGGGAGGCCATCGGCTGGCTGGATGGACTCGAGCCTGAGGCCGGTCAAGCCTCCATCGGTCTTGAGGTGAGCACCAGCAACGGCGACTGGCGCACCATCCGCCAACCGATGCAGTTGCTCTGCCCGCTGCCAGAGTCGATGGTTTGATCCGGTGGCCCTGATCCGCTTTGCAGTACGGGCTGTGCGCGTCACCGCCAGCACGATCGCCGTAGTGGCGATGCTCCGGCAGGAATGGGTGGCTGCCGCTGCCTTTGCCGTCGTCTGGTTGCTGATCCTTGGGGCGCCCAGGGTGTTTCCCCTGCTGCAGGATCACGCCGAAGCTCTATGAGAGCTGCAGCCATGAACTGCCTGTGTGCTCCATACCCTTGTGGCACAAAGCCCATGCACAGGCTCGGCCACATCATGCATACCGAGGGTGTTTTTTGTGCCTTGCTCAGCCTCAGGAGCCCAGCAACGCTGTGCACTCCAGACGCTCCTGGCTGGCATCGCGCCGCTGCAGACGCTGGCTGATCATGCTGGCCAGATAGTCGGCGTCGTTGGCGACACCGCAGAACCGGCCTGAACCCCAGGTGTGCAGCCAGGGCAAGCCAAGAAAATAGAGGCCAGGGCTCTGGGTCATGCCCCGGTCATGGGCTGGTTGGCCGGAACCATCGAATACAGGAACATCGATCCAACGGAAATCACTGCGATAGCCGGTGCACCAAATCACCGCTGCTAGAGGCCGGATGTTGAGATTAAGGCCAGGATCTTTACCCGGACCCGGTTGCCAACAGGGCGAATAGGGGGCTTCTTGCTCTGCTTCAAGCCCCTCCTTGGCAATCCAGTTGTCAATGCTGCTGCGGATTCGGCAATACACCGCATCGGCCTGATCGAGATTGGCCGCTAGATCATCATTAAAGCTGATGCGCTCCGCCGTGATGGACTGCAGCCGTCCATGTAGGTGCATGCCTTCAAGAGCACGGGCACGCAGGTCAATTTCACGCCCTCCATCCCGGCCGGTGAGGTAGTGATTGGTTTTCGAGCGCACAGCGCGCGGGTCTGGATGATCCGCAATGGGCATTGAGTAATACCCCATGCGATCGAGCCAATCGACCACGTCCTTGCCGCGATAACGCCTAGGTGATCGGGGCGCCGAGCCAACACTCAAATGCACTTCACGTCCGTCAAGAAACAGATCTTCAGCGATCTGAGAACCCGATTGGCCACTGCCCACCACAAGAACAGGACCTTCAGGCAAGGAAGCGGCGTTGCGATAATCACGGGCATCCAACTGAAGCGTTGAGGCGGCAAGACGGGGCGATTCAGCATGCCGGCGGGGGATGTGGTAGCCACCCGTCGCCACCACAACATGGTCGGCAAGAATCTCACCCTCGGTCGTGAGCAACTGATAACCAGGCCCGTTGTGGACCAGCCGCTGAACGGCGACTCCCTCCCGCAGCTCGGCTCCAACAAAACCGGCAAAACGCTGCAGGTAGGAGACAATCTCCGATTTCACCATGAACCCTTCAGGGTCAGATCCGTCGTAAGGGAAATCGGGCAGGTGACATTGCCAGTTCGGGGTCACCAGGCAGAACGAATCCCACCGCTGCTGGTCCCAGGCGTAGCCAATCCTGTTTTTCTCTAGCACTAAAGGGCGGATGCCGCGCTTCTGCAGCGCATGGGCTACCGAAAGACCTGCCTGCCCTCCCCCAACCACAACCACATGGCGTTGCTGAACCTGGGAGGATCCATTCACAGGAGACTAGCCAGAACAACCATCCATGATCGGTGGCCCCTCGCGTTGGATTTGTAGTCAATCGCACAGAAGCGCCGGCTATCGAATCAGCCGCATCGACGGCACCACTTTGGTCGCATTGGCGACATTTCTTGATGCTGTGGCAGGGCGATGCTTCGTTTGCATCTGATCTCCCCAACGTTCATGCCTGCTGTCAGCCGTGCTTCCAATCAGCCAGGCGATTTTCTCGTTGACTATGAGGAGAAGGTCTTTCCCGATGTCAAAGCTGAGCCTGGTGAAAAAGCCCTGATCACCTTTCATACTGTTGCCTTCGAGGGCTCCATCGGCCTGGTGAACCTGCTTCAGGCCAGTCGGCTGATCAACAAAGGCTTTGAAACCTCTGTTTTGCTGTATGGCCCAGGGGTCACCCTCGGTGTGCAACGGGGCTTCCCAAAGCTTGGCGATGCGGCCTTCGATGGCCATCTCAACTTCAATGCACGCCTGCAGAAGTTCATGGATCAGGGCGGCAAGGTGTATGCCTGCCGTTTTGCCCTCCAAGCTCTCTACGGCCACGGTGAAGGGGCGTTGATGCCCGGAATACGTCCGGTCAATCCACTCGATGTGCTCGACATCGTGCTGATGCACCGCAAGGAGAGTGCCTTCATCCTCGACACCTGGACCCTCTGATCGACCCAGGAGCTTTGCCGCCATGGCCACCACGATCAAGGTTGCTGCAGCCCAGATCCGCCCGGTTCTGTTCAGCCTCGAAGGCTCTGTGCAGCGGGTGCTCTCGGCCATGGCGGAGGCTGCGGAGCAGGGCGTGGAGCTGATTGTTTTCCCGGAAACCTTTCTGCCCTACTACCCCTATTTCTCCTTCGTGGAGCCGGCTGTGTTGATGGGGCGCTCCCATCTGGCGCTCTATGAGCAGGCTGTCAGCGTTCCAGGCCCCGCCATCGATGCGATTGCGGCGGCGGCTCGCCAACACAGCCTGCATGTGCTGCTCGGGATTAACGAGCGGGATGGGGGCAGCCTCTACAACACCCAGCTCCTGATCGATAGCAGTGGTGAGATTGTTCTCAAGCGCCGCAAGATTACCCCCACTTACCACGAGCGCATGGTGTGGGGTCAGGGCGATGGGTCGGGTCTCAAAGTTGTGGACACCAGCCTGGGGAAGATTGGCTCCCTGGCCTGCTGGGAGCATTACAACCCCTTGGCCCGCTTCGCCCTGATGGCCCAGGGGGAGGAAATCCACTGCGCCCAGTTCCCTGGCTCGCTGGTGGGTCAGATTTTTAGCGAGCAGACGGCGGTCACCATGCGCCATCACGCCCTGGAAGCGGGATGTTTCGTGATCTGTTCCACCGCCTGGCTCGACCCCGAGGACTACGCCGCTATTACGCCGGATGCCTCCCTGCACAAGGCCTTCCAAGGTGGCTGCCACACGGCCGTGATCAGTCCAGAAGGCCGTTATCTGGCCGGCCCCCTCCCAGAAGGCGAAGGCCTGGCCATCGCCGAACTCGATCGTTCCCTGATCACCAAGCGCAAACGCATGATGGACAGCGTGGGCCATTACAGCCGCCCGGATTTGCTCGGACTTCGCATCAATCCCATGCCGGCCACCCAGATGAGTGCCATGGGCAGCCCGCCGGAAACACGCGAATCCCCGCAGTGGATCGCCCTCAGCCAGGAGTTGATTGATGTCTGAGCTTGGACGTTTGGTCACGGAATTGCAGGTCCATGGCGTCGCCGACCCGGCCCTGCCTGGCAACAGGGGCCGGCGGGGTGGCGCGGGTCCTTCTGATCACCGCGCCCTCACGATCGATGGCGCCACGGTGATGGTGCCCGTGTACAACTCGGCCTCCAAGGCTTCTCCCTACAGCTTGGAATCCGATGCCTCAGGAGCCGTGGCGCTAGCCACTAAGGAATGCGACGCCTTAAGCAGCGTGGGGGTTACAGCGGAGCCGGCCTTCTACAGCCTTAGCACCGCCGATGGCATCCCTTACCGATCGATCGCCCTGCTCCACGGGCGGGATGTGCTGGCCACAACGCTGCTGCAAACCTGCATTCGCTTCCGCGACCGAAGCGACTCCTGCCAGTTCTGCGCCATTGAGCAGTCGTTGGAAGACGCGCGCACCTTGGTGCGCAAGACGCCCGACCAGGTGGCGGAAGTGGCTGAAGCCGCTGTGCGCCTTGATGGGGTCAAGCAGCTGGTGATGACCACGGGAACACCGAACAGCGATGATCGTGGCGCCCGTGTTATGGCCGAAGCCGCCGCAGCTGTGAAACGGCGGGTTGACATCCCGATCCAAGCCCAATGTGAACCTCCCGAGGATCCGATCTGGTTTGAGCGGATGAAGCAGGCTGGTATCGCAAGCCTCGGTATGCACCTGGAGGTGATCGAACCGGATGTGCGTCGCCGCATTCTGCCAGGCAAATCCGAGATCTCCCTGGAGCAGTACTACGCAGCCTTTGAACAGGCCGTGGCCGTTTTTGGTCGCGGCCAGGTGTCCACCTACCTGTTGGCTGGCCTTGGGGATAGCGCCGAATCGCTGATCCAGTGCAGCGAGAAGCTGATCGGCCTCGGCGTCTATCCCTTCGTGGTGCCATTTGTGCCCATTTCAGGCACTCCCCTAGAACACCATCCAGCACCCTCCACCGACTTCATGGTGCAGGTTTATGCCGCCGTTGCCGCCCGGCTGCGCGATTCAGACATCAGCTCCGAGGCGATGGCGGCCGGCTGTGCCAAATGCGGTGCCTGTTCGGCGTTGTCCCTGTTTGAAACCGATCGTTGACCTCATGTTCTTCATCGATCCCAGCAGCCACGACATCGGCCGCAGCCACAGTTCCTCACCCGCATTGTTCACACCGTCGGTGCGGTGGGGGATTGGCATCGACGCTGACGACTTCCGCCTCTCACCCACGGCTAGCTCAGATCGCTTCACCTTTCATTTGCTGAGGTCGAATTCATCGCTGATCAACGGCTACTGGGAGTTGCGAAGTGCGATCTTCTGCGAAGAACAACACCTGTTCGAAGCCACCGACCGTGATGAGCTTGACGCCGATGCCTACCCGATCACAGCGATTCACCATGGTTCAAGCCATTGCGGCCAGGTTGTCGGTGTCGTGCGGATTGTGGAACAGCAACCCAGGATCTGGTATGGGGGCCGCCTCGGCGTCCAGCGTGAATTCCGCCGACACAACCAGATCGGTAAAGGATTGATCTGGAAGGCGGTCACCACGGCCCATGGCTGGGGTTGCGATCGCTTCCTGGCTACCGTGCAAATTCAGAATGTTCGTTTCTTCCAACGCCTGCACTGGTCATCCATTGATGAATTGGAGATCAAGGGCATCCGTCATCACTTGATGGAGGCTGATCTAAGCTACTACCTGCCAGCCCTAGAACGACGACCCTATGAGCTGAAGCTGGCATGATTGCCGCAGACCTCAAGGCCCTTGTCGAACAGCTCAGGTCTCTGAATGGGATGCATGCCAAACGCGACATTCAGGCTCCAGCAGCTGTCTTCGGTCATCACCCCTTCGCTGAACTTGGAGAGGCTAGTCGTCTCGGTGACGACGCTGCCGTGGTGCCTGCCCAAAGCGGTTCTTTACTATTGGCCTGCGAAGGAATGCATCCTGAGCTTGTGAATGACGACCCCTGGTTTGCCGGCTGGAGCGGCGTGTTGGTGAACCTCAGCGATATCGCTGCCATGGGTGGACGCCCCCTGGCGCTGGTGAACAGCGTTTGGAGTGCGGGAGAGCAGGCGGTGGCACCACTCCTTGACGGCATGCGCTTCGCCTGTGACAAGTTCTCGATCCCGATGGTGGGGGGCCACACCAATAGCCAAAGCCCCTACACAGCCCTCTCCGTCGCCGTGCTCGGCGTTGCCGAAGGACCTGTGTTGTCGGCCAGAGCTGCTCTGAGCGGCGATCTCCTGGTGCTCCTGATCGATGGCGATGGCAGCTTTTACCGACACCATCCGTTCTGGGATGCGGCTACCACTGCGGAACCTAGGCGGGTGCAATCGCAGTTGGCCCTCTTGCCCAGGCTCGCCCAAGCAGGAATCGCCCGGGCCGCCAAAGACATCAGCATGGGCGGCCTTGTGGGCACTGCGGCGATGTTCGCTGAGGCCTGTGGTTTGGGGATCACGATTGATCTCGATGCCATCCCACGCCCACCGGAGATCGATGAACTCGCCTGGCTCAGCTGTTTTCCCAGTTTCGGTTTTCTGCTGGCGGTGTCTTCCGGCCAACTGAACTCACTGCAAACAATGGTTTCAGGCCACCCCAACCTGATCTGCGCATCGATCGGCAGCTTCGAGGCCGATTGCCGCGGGGTGGACCTGCGGCGTAACGAGCAAACACAACAGCTCTGGGACGGGACAACATCGCTCACCGGATTCGGCGCAGTGGCGAGCCCCTAGCCGCTGCGTTCTTCGCGTCATGAGCCATGCCTGAAGTGTTGCTGGAGCTCCACTGGCCTGATGGAGAAGCCAGCCGTTTCTATTCCCCATCCACCATCGTCTACGAGTTTCTGAAGCCCGGTGAAACGCTCACCATTGCTGAACTGGAGCAGAGGGGCCTTGCGGCTTTAAGCGAAGCCTCTGAGCGGGTGCGAGCCCGCTATGGCTTCGCCTGCACGCGCACCGATGAGGAAGCGAGCAAGCTCCAACAGCGCCTCGCCAGGTACGGCCGTACGGACAGGGTTGAAGTGCGGGAGATCAGCCATGAAGTGCGGGAGATCAGCGATTGATTCAGGGCCGATTGCTTCGCGTGCCCGCCTTCAGGCTCGCTTGTGAGGCGCTAAAAGGGGCAGCGACACCAGAACCCATCACCCCAGCAGCGGCTGAGCCACCAGCAACACCAGGCTGCGGCTCTCCAGGGATGCCTGGGCCCCATGGAAGGGCTGAGGCTGGTCTGGCAGATCCTCATCTTCAGGCAGCGCCGTGTTGATCACCTGGTGCCAGCCTGTGGCGCAGTGGGGTAGAGAGAAGGTCATGGGTTGGTAGTAGGCGTTCAGACCGCACCAGAGCAGCGCGCCTTGCATCGGGTCTTGGAGGCTCCAGGCCAGGCAGTGGGACCAACTGGCCCAGTCGGGCTGGCCCAGCTCCACACCATGCCACTGGTGCCAGGGCGGTCCGCCATCGCCGGCCCGGCGCAGTTGACCATCCCCGAAGGGAAGTTCGGGGTTGAGCAGGGGGGCGAGCTGCCGCCGCAGGGCGAGCAGTCGCTGCAGGAAGCGTCGCAGGGCGAGGTCGCCGTCGTCGGGTTGCCAGTGCATCCAGCCCAGGGGATTGTTTTGGCACCAGGTGTTGTTGTTGCCCCCCTGGCTGCGCCGCACCTCATCCCCCATCAGCAGCATCGGCACCCCCGGCGCCAGCAGCAGGCTGGCCAGAAGGTTGCGGATCTGCCGGTTGCGCAGAGCGTTCACGGCCGGGTCGCTGCTGGGCCCCTCCGCGCCGTGGTTCCAGCTGTTGTTGTGGTTGTCGCCGTCGCGGTCGTTTTCGCCATTGGCCAGGTTGTGCTTGCGGTCGTAGCTCACCAGATCGGCCAGGGTGAAGCCGTCGTGGGCGGTGAGGAAGGTGATCGTGCGGCCTAGCGGTGCCGCCTGGCCCCCGAACAGATCCGGGTTGCCGGCCAGCCGCTGGCTCAGGGGCCACACCGTTTTTTCATCACCCTTCCAAAAGCGGCGCAGGTCATCGCGGAAGCGGCCGTTCCAGCCGGCCACCCGGCGGGCGGGGAAATCGGCGAGCCGATAGAGGCCGCCGCAGTCCCACGGTTCGCTGATCAGCTTGAGGTCGGCCAGGTCGGGATCGGCCTCCATTGCCTCGAACAGGGGCGGCATGTCCAGCGGGGCCAGCTCCTCGCCGCGGCTGAGGGCGATGCCCAGGTCGAAGCGGAAGCCATCGATGCCCAGCTCCACCGCCCAGCAGCGCAGCGATTCGAGGATGAGGTGTCGCACCAGCGGCCGGTTGGCGGCGATGCTGTTGCCGCAGCCGCTCACATCCAGGTAGTCGCCGCGGGCGTTCTGGTGGTAGTAAAGGGAATCGGCGAAGCCCCGCCAGCTCAGGGTGGGGCCGTTCTGATTGCCCTCGCTGGTGTGGTTGTAGACCACATCGAGGATCACCTCCAGTCCCTCCCGGTGGCAGGCCTCCACGAGCTGGCGCACCTCTCGGCGGGCCGCCAACGGGTCGGTGTCCACGAGGTAGCCCGGATGGGGAGCCATCCAGCTGATCGGGCTATAGCCCCAGTGGTTGTAGCGGCCGGCCGGTGCGTCCTGGGGATCGAAGGCCATCACCGGCAACAGTTCGATCGCCGTGATGCCCAGCTCGCGCAGCTGGGGTAGCACCGTGATCAGGCCCAGCAGTGTGCCTTGGCGATCCTCCGGCACCGGGCAGTGGGGGCCCTGGGTGAAGCCGCCCACGTGCAGTTCGTAGATCACGCTGTTCTGCCAGCGGTGGCGGGGGCGGGGGGCTGCGGCGAAATCGAAGCGATCCCGCTCTGTCACCACGCCCTTGAGGCAGGAGGCCGTGTTGGGTATTGCCCCCACCGCTGCGCCCCGCTCATACCCATCCCAGCCGCCGATCGCCCGGGCACAGGGATCGAGCAGCACCTTGGAGGGGTTGAAGCCGTGGCTGCCGCTCTGCAGCGGGCCGAACACCCGGTAGCCGTAGCAGCAGCCCAGGCCGACCCCCTCCACTTCCACATGCCAGTGGTCTCCGGAACGGTGCCGTCCGTCCAGCTCGATCACCTGTTCGGGTTCAGTGGCGCCCCCATCGGCGAAGAGCAGAAGCTCCACCCGGGTGGCCAGGGGGGCCACCACCGAGAAGTTCACACCGGCCGGGGTGATCGAGGCGCCCAGGGGCGAGGGTTGTCCGATCCGGTACGCCGGCAAGGGCCTATTGAGCTTTGGAGCAACGCTAATCCCCAGGTTCTGCGTCGTCGGTGCGTGGCAAGACCGTTCTGGAGTGGAGTTCAGGGATGGAGTGGTTGCGGGGGGACCGGCCGGGCAAGCTGCCTGGATGGATCCCCCTGATCTGATGGTTCCCGAATCCCACCCGGGTGAGGAGCCGTCCCCTTCCCGGTCGGCGCTCTCGGCCGCTCCCCCCGGCCCGATCCGGAGCGGCGAACTGGATCCCCGAGCTTCCCTTGAGCCCGGCAGGCCACCCAGCGCCGTGCTGCCGGGTCTTTGGCTCTTCTCCCCCAACCGGGACTGCCAGGGGGGTAGTGCCTGGCTGCTGGAAACGCCGGATCTGGACCTGCTGATCGACTGCCCCGCCCTCAGCCAGGCCAATCTGGCCTTCCTGGACTCACGCGGGCGCCGCGCCGGCGCGGCAGGGGCGGGCCGGATCGTGCTCACCGGTCGTGATGGCCATGGCCGTTGCCGGCGCCTGCAGGAGCAGCTCGGCTGGCCCGTGGTGGTGCAGGAGCAGGAGGCCTACCTGCTGCCGGGGGTGGATCCCCTGCTCACCTTTGCCAGCGAATGGGAGCTCGCCCCAGGGGTCCGTCTGCTCTGGACCCCTGGGCCCAGTCCTGGGGCCTGCGTGCTCCACGCCCTGGGGCCTGGCCCGGCGGGAGATGGTTTGTTTTGCGGTCGCCTGCTGGTGCCCCAGGGGCCCGGATCCCTGGCGCCGCAGCGGCGCCGCAACACGTTTCACTGGCCCCGCCAGGTGGCCAGCGTGGAGCGGCTGGTCCGCTGGCTGCCGGCCGGCTCCCCGGGCTGGATCGCCAGCGGAGCCGGCCTCGGAGCCCTGCGGGGGGGCCGGATCGTGACCGGGGCCGCGGCCCTGCTGGCCAGCCTCCGGCCCGATCCCGGCGCGCCCAGCGACCCGCTGGCGGGGGGCTGAGGGAGGCCGGATGCCACCGCCGGGCTGTCCGGCTGCCGTGAAATCCCCGATTTCCTTGTTGCAGCCTGGCTCCAACCTCCATACGATTGGCGCGCTTCATTCCTGGCGGTCGGGCCATCTCCGACTCGCCTCCCCATCTTCCCAAAGATCCCTAAGACACGACCGCCATCCGGAGGCCTGACAAGAACCATGAACAAAGCCGATCTCGTTAATCTCGTTGCGGCCCGCACCGAACTCACAAAGACCGAAGTCTCTCTGGTGGTTGATGCCGCCATCGAAACCATCATCGATTCCGTGGTGGAAGGCAAGAAAGTGTCGATCCTGGGCTTCGGCTCCTTTGAACCCCGCGAGCGTTCCGCTCGTCAGGGTCTCAACCCCAAGACCGGCGACAAGATCAAGATCCCGGCCAAGCGCGTTCCCGCCTTCACCGCCGGCAAGCTGTTCAAGGATCGAGTGCAGGGCTGAGCCCGAGCCCAACGTCCAACAACCGGAATGCGGTTCAACGGTCCTTAGGGGCCGTTTTTTGTGGAGGCCAGTCGCACTGCGGGGCTTCGGGCCAACCCACCGGGGGCCAGCATGGAGTTCTTAACGGGGCAGCCATGGCGGAACCCTGCGGCGATGCCGCTGTGCCCTCGGGGCCGCCGCTGCCGCTGTCCGCCCATGTCGCGGCCCTGCTCGAGGCCGGGGTGGCGAGCCGTGGCCGGGGCTACCGCGGCCGCTTCGCACCCTCCCCCACCGGTGCTCTGCACCGCGGCAACCTACGAACCGCCCTGCTCGGCTGGCTGGAGGCCCGCCTACAGGGAGGGGAGTGGTTGTTGCGCATCGATGATCTCGACGTCCCTCGCAACCGACCCGGTGCGGAAGACGCCCTGCTGGCTGACCTGGCTTGGCTTGGGCTGCTCTGGGATGGCCCGCCGCTGCGCCAGAGCCGTCGCCGGGGGCTCTACGCCACCGTGCTCTCGGCCCTGCGCCGTGGCGGTTCCCTTTACCCCTGCCGCTGCAGCCGGCGGATGCTGGCAGACATCTCGGCTCCCCACGGCCCCCTGAACGTGTATCCCGGCTTCTGCCGCCAGGGCCCCCGTCCGTGGGGCCCTCAGCAGGGCCGTTTGCCTAGCTGGCGACTGAGGCTGCCGCCGGGGCGGATCGAGTGGCGGGAGCGGTTGTCCCGGCCCGGTTGCCTCGATGGCCCTGCCGAGGTGGGCGATACGGTGCTGCGGCGGGCCGATGGGGTGATCGCCTATCACCTGGCCACCGCGGTGGACGAGCTGGCCCTGGGCATCAGCGATGTGCTGCGCGGTGAGGATCTCTGGTCGTCCACCGGCCCCCAGGTGGCGGTGATGGCGACCCTGGGATGGACTCCGCCCGTTTATGGCCACGTTCCCCTCTGGCGCGACGGAGGCGGCCAGAGGCTCAGCAAACGGGAGGGTTCCGAGGGGCTGGAGGGCTACCGGGCCCGGGGCTTGGATGGCCCCGCTGTGATCGGTGAACTGGCATCGAGCCTGGCGCTGGTGCCGCCGGGCAGTCGGCTGTCGGCCGTCGAGCTGCTGCAGACGCTTCAGCTCGGGGATCTGGAGCGTTGCATGCGAGCCCCTGGGGCAGGGGGCCGCGCTTTTTAAGGAAAGTTTTGGGATCAGAGCCCCCTTTCGTCGCCACAGTGTGGAGACCAAAACAGGGTGAGATTCATCCCATGATTTCCAGCTTCACGTCTGAGCGCAGCGCCGAACTGGCGGTTGAGGCGGGTGCCAGCGGCGTTCGGGAGGCCCAGTCCTCGGTCGGGGCCGAGGTGGCGCCTATCGCCGCCCTGGCCTCCCCTGCGGCGCCTCTGGAGGCCCCCATCCCGATCGTCTGCCCCCACTGCGGTGGCAGCGGCATCCTGCGCATGGGCGACCAGCAGTTCCGCACCTGTCTGGAGTGCCTGGGCCAGGGGCAGCTGAACCGCACCGTGCAGCAGGAACTGCTGTTTCCTTCCTTCGGCCTCAGGGTTTCCGCTGCCCGCGCAGGATGAAGAACACGGTGGTGCCCAGCACTGCCGCCAAGGGCACTGCGGTGAACAGGAGCAGGATCACGGCGGTCCAGTCGGTGTACATCGGCTGCGGGCAACGGATCAAGTCACCATTTCAGCAGGTGTCTTGCGCCCTGAGGGCTGGAGCGATGGAGTGGGGAGTCTGTCGTGGCCGCACCATGCCCCAACCAGCCTTTTGGGTCGATGGCCTTCGTCCGGGCGGATTCCAAGCCCGCCTTTTCAGCATGGCGCTGCTGGGGCTGCTGCTGGCCACGGCTTCCCCCCTGCGGGCGGGGGTGCACTTTGAGAACTGCGTGACCGCCGCCGACGGCGCCATCACCTGCGACACCGTGCCCACCGGCAACACCTTGGCGGACGACGAGGCGGCCCGCTTCGGCCTGTTCGCCAACGCCAGCCCGGGCTGGAATGAATTCGATCCCTATGCCGGCTACTAGGACGATTTCGGTGCTGAACGGGCCTGATCTTTCCGTGGTGATGGCGGCGAGCATCCCGGTGCCATCGGCTCAGGTTGCTGCGGTGGCTTACAGCAGGTTGCGCCCTTCGCTCCAGCGGTCCGGTGTGGGAGTAGGTGTGGAAGGAGCGGGAAATGAATGATGGCCCAGATCCTGAACGGCAATCCCAGCCCTTTCGGCCGCCAGGCTGCGCAGAGGATCACCACGCCAGCCGGATCTACCATCGAGCCCACCTCCGATGGCCGCTATCAGGTGTGCGACGCCCGCAGCCACTGCCGCCGGGCCGACAACCTCTGGGAGGCGCAGCAGTTGGTTCAGTGGGCTGAGGTGCACCACCGGCCCGTGGATTCCGATCTCCCCTGAAGTGGATTCATTCCCAAACCGCCAGCCGTTTCCTGTGGTGCCACGCGCGATGCATTTCTGGGCTCCTGAGATTGATCCCGCCCATCCGATGGACTGCACGCAGCCCGAGCGCTATGTGCTGCAGCGGCTTGGCTCGGGCCAGTTCCTGGCCATCGATCAGCAGGACCAGAGCCTCAAGGATGTAGCTGATGTGGCGTCGGCTTATCTCTTCCATACTCACGAGGCGGCGCTGCGGGCCGCCAGCGAACTCAAGCGGTTGGGCAGCAGCGTCGATGTGGTGAAGGTGGAGTGAGTCCTGCAGCGGTTCGGCGGGCTTTAGTCGCAGGTGCTGTCGGGCCGGCTGCCGGTGAGGCCGGTGAGGCGCAGCAGATGGGCCCGGGCCTGGTCGCGCCAGGTGCGCCAGCGGCTCTCAGACCGGTTGTCGCCGGTGACTGCGGCCTGCCCCGATACGGACCAGCCCATCGGTCCGATCACGATCCGGGCGATGGCCAGGGTCCGCTCGAGGTGGGCGGGGCTGGTGACCATGGTGAGATTCCCCCGGCGGCGCATCGGCTCCAGCAGGCGGGCCAGGGCATCCACCTGGCCCACGGTGTCACAGCCCGGCTCGAGGCGGACGATCCGGCCTTGGTCGCTCGGCCATTTCCTCCGGTTCATGAGTTGCTGGATGTTCACCGCCTGACTGGAGGGTCGGCCCTGGAGAACCAGCAGCGAGCCTGGTCTGTCCTTCCAGAGGGCCAGGGCCATCACCGTGCGTTCGGGATCCTCCACGAACACCGAGATCACCTGCATCGGTGGCTTGGAGGAGCCTGAGCGGCCGCTGTGGAGGGTGCTCAGGAGAGGGGCGATCGAGGGCCAGGCCAGCCAGAGACCGCCGCCGCCGAGGCCGAGCAGCAGCAGGGGATGGCGGCGCAGCATGGCCGGGATCCCCATGAGGGCGGCCAGGAGCTCGCGCAGCGGTCGGACGATGGCTCGCTGCAAAGGCGACCGGGAGCGCCGTCGCCGCACCCTGACCCGGTGGGAGCGAATGCGCTGGGGTTTCATCGTGCTCGGCTCCCCTTGCTTGGGTCCACGGGATCCGCCTGTCGGCGCCCTACCGGTCGCCTGCAGCTGGGTGAGCAGTCACCGTAAGCCACGAGATCGCGATCTAAGCCCATCGAGGCGCCCCAAGCAGGCGATTGAAGCAGGCGCTTGATTTTGGGCTTGATGTAGGCGCTTGATGCAGTCAGGGGGCCCGCGGAGGCATCAGGATCGAGGGATGACAACAGTTCTCCCCACCGATTCGGCCCTGACGGCCTTCGGATCCAGTTTCACGGCCATCACCTTGGCGGAACTGGGTGACAAGACCTTCTTCATGGCCCTGATCCTGGCGGCGCGCCATCGCCCCCGCTGGGTGTTCATCGGGGCCTTCGCCGCCCTGGCCTGCGTCACGGTGATTTCCCTGGCCCTGGGCTTCGGGCTGCGGGAGCTCCTGCCGCAGGGTCTGGTGCCCTGGCTGGCCGCCGTTCTGTTCTTGGCCTTCGGCGTCAAGTTGCTTCTCGATGCCCAGGCGATGGGCGCCGACCAGGCCGGGGAGGAGGCCGAGGCGGCGGCGGAAGCGGTGAACGCCGCCGAGAACCTGCATCCGACTGTCGAGGGCTGGGCCGTGATCCGGGAGGCCTTTGCACTCGTGTTCATCGCCGAATTAGGAGATCGCACCCAGTTCACCACCATCTTCCTGGCCGCGGCGCCGGCCTTCAGTTTTCTGGCTCTGCTGGCCGGCAGCCTGCTCGGCCATGGGCTGGTGACGGGGCTGGCGGTGGGGGCGGGCCGCTGGATCGGTACCCATCTGCAGGAGCGTCTGCTCTACCGGCTCAGCGGTGGACTGTTCCTGCTCTTCGGATTGGCCGCCGTGCACCAGGCCCTGGGCTGAAGCGGAAGCCATGATTCGCATGGCCGCGTCTCTGGATGTTCAGGTGGTGGCCGAAGCTGTGGTTAACAGCAGATCAGCAGGCGATTCTCTGTGGACTGGGTTGTGACGTTCTCCAGGGTGATCTGCTGGGTCAGCCCCTGGATAGCCCGATGTCGGAGCGGCTGTTCGCCCGGTCTGAGCGTCGCCTGCTCCAGCTGGGCATTGACGCCTTCTGAATCCGCTTAGATCCGGCCGATCCGCTTCGATTGTCTTGATATACGCGGCTCCAGCCGTGCAGGGGCCTGGGCTAAGCGATCCACTCACTCCAGGCGCCGTAGCGGCCGCCGCAGCATCGCCGGATCCAGACCCTCCCGCAGCGCCAGCACCAGACCGGCGGCCTCGGTGTAGCTGCTGGCGCTGATCACCTCCAGGCCCAGGGCTTCGTCGCTCACTCGCAACAGGCAGTCATTGCCGGCCACCGCGATCAGGGGCACCCCCCGCGCGGCGCAGGCCAGCACCGCTTCCCCGCCGAGGGCCCCAGCTGGGGCCACCACGGCCCCGAGGGAGCTCGCCTCAAGTAGGCCCCCGGCCCGCGTCAGCTCCTGCCCTGGCCCGAAACGGCCGGCCGGCCAGCGGTCAGGTCGCCCCGGCCAACCTCCTGCCGTCCCATCGTCGGGCCCCAGCGGCAGCAGATCCGGCGCCCGGCTCAGGCCCACCAGCACGCAGGGCAGGAAGGTGTGGCCCAGCTCTTCCGCCGCCGCCCGCGGATCGAGATCGGGATCGAGGGGCAGGGGCGCGAGAGCCGGCGCATGGGCGCAGGGGATGCCGAACTGGCGCACCAGCAGATGGCTGATCACCGCCTCGGCCCCAGCCAGAGCATCCACGCCGGAGCCGGCGCGGTAGGCCGCCAGGGCTTCGCTGTCTGGGTCGTCGGGGAAGCGGGCCACGGCGGCGATGGCGGTTGCGCCTGCCGCCACCAGCTTCTCGCCGGCGCGCAGCAAGGCATCGGGCCGCTCCAGCGTGCCCCAGCTACTGCCGCTCGGGCCCAGGCTCAGACCCACCCCCAGGGGCACCTCGGTGGTGACCACCGGACCGATCGAAAGGCCCAGGGTGGCGCGGCAGGCCTCGGCCGCCTGCAGTTGGCGGGCGCGCAGCTCCGGTTCGATGCCCGCATCCAGCAGCAGCCCCACTCGCCGGCCGGCCACCGGTGCCAAGGCCAGCTCGCCGGCGGCGAAGCGATCGAGGGCCCAGCCCTCCACATAGAGGATGCGGCGGTCGCTCCAGTAAAGGGCGGCGCCATTCATCACATTGGGATGGGTGATCAGGCAGCCGCTGGCCGCTGCCAGCAGCCGCGCCGCCGGTAGCCCATCCCCGGCATAGCCCCCCACGCTGCAGCCCACGCCGGTGGGGATCACCAGCAGGATGGGCAGGGGCGGGGTGGCGCTCATCGACTCTCCTGGGACTGGTGTCAGCCGACATCGAATACTGAGCCAGCGCCGACACCAAAAGTGAGCCACCCGGAAGCGATGGGGGAGCCGTTGCCGGCCGCGTCAGCGGCGGGTAACGGCTCGGTATTTCAACGGTCATCGGC
>JBIJAG010000049.1:0-21993 GCA_044345855.1 Cyanobium sp.
GGAAGGTTTTGGGCTTGCTCATGCCCCATTCTTCCGCCCAGATCCTTTGCTGTCACTGGGATCTGGGCAGATTGGAGGGCGTCTGTGGAGAAGCGGGTGGCGGGGGCTATGTGCGACAGGCTCCTAGTCCCTGGCGTATGCACCGCAAGGGTGGCCATGGCAACCTGAAACCTGAAGTGCACCCCATGCGCTTCGCCTTCGTCGGGGGGTTCCCCGGGATCCCTCGACCGACCCTGGCGCCATGCCGATCGCCGCTTCCTTCTCCTCCCCCCGCTCCTACACCCTGCTCTCGGTGGCGGCGGCGCTGGCCACCATCGTGCTGAAGACGGCGGCGTGGCGGCTCACCGGATCGGTGGGACTGCTCTCCGATGCGCTCGAATCAGTGGTGAACCTGGTGGCGGCCTTGGCCGCTTTCTGGGCCCTGACCTTGGCGGCCAAGCCCGCCGACCGCACGCATCATTACGGCCACTTCAAGGCGGAGTACTTCTCCAGCGGCCTGGAGAGCGTGCTGATCGTGGTGGCGGCCCTGGCCATCATCTACGCGGCGATCGGTCGTCTCCAGCAACCTGCGCCCCTGGAGCAGGTGGGCATCGGTCTGGCCCTTTCGCTGGTGGCTACTGCCCTCAATGGTGTGGTGGCCTGGGTGCTGCTGCGGGCCGCCCGCCGTTTCCACTCGATCACCCTGCGGGCCGATGCCCACCACCTGCTCACCGATGTGTGGACCTCCTTCGGGGTGGTGGTGGGGGTGGCGCTGGTGAAGATCACGGGCTTCACCATGCTCGATCCGCTGATCGCCATCGCGGTGGCTCTCAACATCGTGGTGACCGGCTGGAAGCTGCTCCACGAAACCGCCTCCGGTCTGCTCGATCGCGCCCTGCCGGAGGAGGACCATGCCCAGCTGGAGGCCCTGCTCGCCTCCCATGAGAGTGAGCAGATCCGTTTTCATGCCCTGCGCACCCGGGTGGCGGGATCGCGGCGCTTTGTGGCCTTCCATGTGCTGGTGCCGGGAGCCTGGAGCGTGCAGGCCGGCCACGACCTCTGTGAACAGTTGGAGCAGCAGATCGCCGCCGCCCTGCCCCGCACCCATGTGCTCACCCACCTTGAACCGATCGAGGACCCGAAATCCTGGGATGACCAGGGTTTTCGCTGGGAGGAGGGTTGAAGGGCGATGTCGTCCCCGGGCGTTCCGATGGGCCCAGACCAGCAGGCACGGCAGCTCTGGTGAGCGAAGGCCAGCCTGGAAGTCAGCGACAGGGGCCGCCCTAGCTGGGCCTGCCGCCCGGAGCCCCCGTGCTGTGGCGCTGCGCCGAAGGGTGGGGAAATGGCCTGGGTCGTGGCGTTCAGGCCGCTTCGGCCGGGGGCGGCTCGGGGGAGACCCACCGCTGCAGCAGCCGCGGCAGCACCACCCCCTTCAGCACCAGGCTGGTGATCACCGCCACCGCCACCAGGGCCTCCATCTGCGTGGCCAGGTCGGCGGCCTCGAGGGGATGCACATCCCGCAGCCGCGGCACCTGTTCCAGCAGTGCCAGGGAGAGTGCAAGAGGCACAGCCCCCCGCAGCCCTCCGGCACCGATCAGCAACCGCTCAAGCCGCTGGCCCCGTGGCGCTCCCCCCAGCCCCAGCACCACCAGTGGACGCACCAGCAGTTCAAGCAGCAGCCCAAGCACCATCCCCAGGGGAAGCATCTGCACCATGACGCCGGGATGCACTAGCAGGCCCAGCAGCAGCAGCATCGTGAATTCGGCCGTGGTGTTGAAGGGGAGAAGCACGTGGCGGAGCCCCGCATGGCCGAAGGGCCCGCGGGTCTGGGGCCGGTTGGCCAGCACCAGGCCCGCGATGTAGACGCTGATTAACCCTCCCCCTCCCAGCAGGTTGCCCATGGCGTAGGCCACAAAGGCCACCGAGACCGCCAGGATCAGCAGGTGCTCGCTTTGAGTCACGAGCAGGGGAATCAGGCGGTTGGCCATCAGCCCCACCAACAGGCCTGCGGCCAGCCCAGCCAGTAGGTGCCCCACCAACTCCAGCAGGCTGCTCGGCAACTCCTGCAGGGCACCGAGACGAAAATCACCCTGGCCGCCGTGCTGGAAGCCTAGGAACAACGTGACCACAAGGCCGAAGCAGAGGATCGCGGTGGCACTGCCCAAGGCAGCCTCGAAGGCCAGAACCGGTTGCACGTTCTTAGGGGAATGGTGCCCCCACTGATGGGCTAGTTCCTCATTGGCGGAGCCGTCCGTGGGCAGCAGGCAGGTGGCCGTGAGCATGGCCACCCCCAGGGGGAGGGGGGCAGCCAGACCGGCCCTGGGGAGGAACGGAAGACCGATGTGGCCCAGGGCCCAGAGAAGCAGACCCAGCAGCAGCCCGGAGAGCAGAATCCCGATCGTGGGCAGGGTTAGGGCCAGCGAAAGGCGGCCTCGTATCCGATCCAGATCGGTGTTCAGGCCCGCGTAGAACAACAGCAGGGCCAGGCTGGTGGTGTGCAGGGTCTCCACCTGGCCATGGCTCACGGCATGCAGCCCGTGGTGCAGCCAGTTCACCACCAGGGCTAGCGCCAGGATCGGCAGAGCGGAGGGGATCGCCAGCCGCCAGGCCAGTCGATGGAGTCCCAGCGCCAGGATGTATAGGAGGCCGGTGGCCAGGAAGAATCCCCGCGGCAGGATCGTGCCCGTGGCGGTGGAGGACACGTTGCCGGCGTGTTCTGAAAGGGTCAACAGCCAGGTGAAGCCCATCCGCCGGAGCCCGGGAGCGGTTGGAGTCGAAGCTAAACGGCTCTAGGGGGGCGACGGAGCTGGCCCCCTCAGCGGGTGATAGGGGAAGATCGCTCCCGGTTAGACCTCCAGCCCGGCGCTCCATGAGCCTTCTCCAGCCTCGCAAGCTCGTGGTGCTTGGCGACAGCGGCGTGTTCGGCTGGGGCGATCCCGACCAGGGAGGCTGGTGTGAACGGCTCCGGCGCCACTGGATGGCCACCCCAGGGGCACCGGTGCTTTACAACCTGGGCGTGCGCGGTGATGGGCTGGAGCGGCTGGCGGCCCGTCTTCCCCCTGAGGTGCTGTGCCGGGGAGAGCTGCGGCGGCAGCGGCCCCAGGGCATCCTGCTCTCGGTGGGCCTCAATGACACCGCTCGGGTCGGCCGGCCCGACGGTCGCCATCAACTCGATCCAGAGGGCTTTCTCTTCGGCTTCCAGCAGCTGTTGCGCCAGGCCCGGGAGCTGGCCCCCACCCTGGTGGTGGGCCTCACCCCCGTGGATGGGGCCGCCATGCCCTATGCCGAGGTGCTCTGGTATCAGCTGGAGGCCGTACGGCGCTACGAGGGCCTCCTGGAGGAGGCCTGCCTGGAGGCCGATGTGCCCTTTCTGCCGATGCTCGAGCCCCTGCTCGCCGATTCTCGCTGGCTTCGCTGGCTGGATGCCGATGGGCTTCATCTCAACAGCGAAGGCCATGCGGAGGTTTACAGGCGGGTGCGGACCTGGCCTGCCCTGCTCCAGTGGGCTGGCCTGGAGATGCGGCTGCAGCCCACATCCAGTTTCTGAGTTCAAGCGCACCGTCCAGGGGTCGGCTGGATCCGTTCCACCCGTCCAGCCGGTTGAAACGCCCATCGCCTTCCCGGAGCTCGCCATCCCCCGATCGGGTGAATGTTGTTCCGCCGATCCGGTGACAGTGCGCCCCCCGTGCCCCTCGCATCGTGGAAACACCGATGCTGATGCCGGCCATGGCCGCCTTCCTTCCCCCCATTCCCAGCCGTCCGATCCACTTCGAGGCCTCCATCCCTGTGGCTGCAGCCTTCGTTGCCGCTGCACGACCTACGGCCGCTACTGGAGCTCCCCCCTCCCTGGCACCCTCCTCGCCAGCCCCAAAGACCGGACGTGCATCGGTGCGGGCACGACCACCCGGACGACTTCGGGCCAGCGATCCCTTGGTGAGCCGCCGCAATGCCTTGGTGGAGGCGAACCTGCCCCTGGCCAGGGCCGTGGTGGCCCGCTTCTCCCCACGGCCGCCGTTGCCCCATGAGGACCTGATGCAGGTGGCCAGCCTGGGCCTGATCCGGGCCGTGGAGGCCTTTGATCCCAGCCGCGCCGTGAGCTTCAGCAGCTTTGCGGTGCCCTACATCCGTGGGGCCCTGCTGCATGAGCTGCGCGATCGCCAGCCGATGGTGCGGATCCCCAGGCCCCTTTGGGAACTGCGTCAGCAGACGGCCCGCCTCCAGGAGGAGCGTCGGGGGCGGGGCCTCCCTGCCCTGGATCGATCCGCCCTGGCGTTGAAGCTCGGCTGTACGCCGGAGCTGTTGTTGGAGATCGAGGACCTGCGGGCAGCGGCCCTACCCCGCAGCCTCGATGCGCCGCTTGAGAGGGGGCCGGCGGGGAGCGATGCCGGCGACGCCGGCGTGTTGCTGGATCGCCTTGCTGATCCGCGTTCGCTGGTTGGTGATCTCCCTGAGCCTGACGGGGTTGATCCGCTCGCGGCGGAGCGGGTCTGGTTCCGGCAGCAGCTGGCGGCTCTGGATCCGATGCGCCGCCAGCTGGTGGAGGGTCGCCTGCGGCTGGGCTGCACCTGGGTGGAACTGGGTCGGCAACTGGGCATCCATCCCCGCATGGCCCAGCGGCGCTGCGACGCGACCATGCATGAGCTGCGTCTGGCGGCGGAACGATGGCAGGCCTCCCGCGACGGGGCTGAGATGACCTGAAGGCGTTGGCTCAGGGTTCGTGGGGGGGTAGCGAGCCACCGGTTCCCGGGGTCAGCCGCCCCGCAGACCCACCGCCGCCAAGGCCAGCAGCGCCGCCACCAGGGTCTGCACCCCATTCACCATCTCATTGCTGAGCCAGCTCCAGCGGCGCTGCAGGGTGGCGCCGATCACGCTTTCGGCCAGGGTGGCGAGCAGCGCCACGGCTCCGACCAGGAGCCAGCTGCTCGGGCCGGGGATCAGGCCCAGGGCCAGCATCACCAAGGCCATCAGCAGCCCGCCGACCAGGCTGGCGGCGGTTCCCTCCAGGCTCACGGCCCCCTCGGTGCCGGCGGGCACCGGCCGCAGGCTGGTGATCAGCAGGGTGTGGCGCCCCCAGCGTTTGCCGATCTCACTGCCGCAGGTGTCGGCGAGCTTGGCGCTGAAGCTGGCCGCGAAGGCCACCAGCAGCGGGCCGATCCAGCTGAGGGGCGCCCGGGCGGCCAGCATCGCCAGCAGGGCGCCCACCAGGGCGGACCCCCAGACGTTCTCCGGGCCCCGCCGGCCGCCGCGGGCTTCGGCCAGGCCGCGCTGTTGCTTCTCATGCAGCCCTAGCCGGGTGACGAGGGAGCCAAGGGCGAGATACAAAACAACCGCAAGCCAGCCCCGCCAGCCGAGGGTGCCCCACAGGATCGTGCCGAGGATGCCGGCATGCACCCAGCCGGATCGGGTGAGCACCGGAGCCCGCTGGGCCAGGGCGATCAGTCCGGCGTTGAGGGCCAGGGCCAGCAGCCAGTGGGCGGGATCCTGGGGCGGCAGGGAGAGCATGGGGAGAGGACACTGGGCGGGACCGCCAGCTGCTCCCCGAGCCGGCCCCTGCGGCGGCGAGAACCGGACGGAGGGAGCGACCCTGCAGGGGAGCGGGACTGTTGCACTGGTCTAAGCGCCGGAGGCTGATGCGCCCCGCCGGCGGATAATCGCCTCATCGCGGCTGCCCCCATGATTTTCAAACCGAAATTCTTCCTCGACCTGACCGACGGCAAGGACGAGCTGCCGGCAGCCCCAGCAGTGGTGGCCCCGATGAAGGAGAAGGCCGCCCCCGCCAAGGGGCAGGACAACAAGCCGGCCGAGGTCGCGGTTCGAGTAGCCCCCATTGCCCAGTCCCCTAAGGCGAGCGAGCCTGCCAAGGTCGCCGCCGAAGCCAAGGTCGCCGCCGAGGCCAAGGTCGCCGCCGAAGCCATTGGCGCCGCCGAAGCCCCCGTCGCCGCTGCAGCTCCCCCGGCCAGCTCCTCCCTCACCACCGCCGAGTCGATCGCCGCCGAACTCGCCGCCGCCCAGGCCAACCGGCCTGCCCCCTCGCTGGCCACCTTCGCGCCGGAAGCCCTGGTTCCCGGTGGAGCCACCCCCCGGCGTCGCCGCAGCGGTGGAGCCAACCTCGCCGGGTTCAAGGCGATCGCGCGCTCCTTCGTGAAGAACTGAACATCGTCCTGCGTTCACCCCCTCCCCTTCGAGGCCAGGGCGAGCCAGGCCAGGGCGGCGACCGCCGCAGTTGAGGTGCGCAGGATGGCGCTCCCCAGGCTCACCGGCTGCCAGCCCGCTGCCAGGGCCGCCTTTTCTTCTTCGGCGCTCCAGCCACCCTCAGGCCCGATCGCCAGCCGCAGCTCCGGCAGGCTCTGATCGGGCCGGTTCGGCAGGCGCTCCATCAGAAGAGAGTGCAGCAGCTCGGGCAGGGTTGGCAGGGCCTCCTGACGGGTCGTGGCCAGCAGTGATCCCCCTGGCGCGGGGCTGCTGAACCAGGCCAGGGCTTCTACCGGTTCAGCCAGCTGCGGCAGCCAGAGGCGCTCGCATTGCTCGGTAGCCTCCCGCACGATCGTGCGCCAGCGCTCCAGGGGCAGAGCGCCACGCACCACACCGCGGCTGGCCAGCAGGGGCTGCAGCTGGCTGGCCCCCAGTTCCGTGGCCATGCGCCACGCCAGCTCCGCATCCCGCTTGGGCACCGCCATCGCCAGGGTGATCGTTGGCCTCGGGCGGCCGGCCCGCTCCAGGGGCTGCTCCAGAGGCTGCTCCAGCTTCAGCATGGCCGGCTGCTCCAGGGTGGCGGTCCACAGCTGACCTTCGCCGTCGATCAGAGCGAGCCGATCGCCATGGCGGAAGCGCAGCACCCGCGCCACGTAATGGGCTTCCTCCGGCTCAAGTTCCACAAGCCCTCCCTCCTGCTCCAACCCGATCCGGGACGCGGCAGCCTCAAGCCTCCCTGGAGGAATCAGCAGCCGACGTAACTCTCGGGCCATCTGGGGGAGGAGGCTTAGTCGTCCAGGGCGAAGGGGCTGTCGGGGGCCTCCTCGATCGGCCAGTCCTCATTGATGCCGCCGATCAGCACCTCCTCGATCTCCAGCACATCGCTATTGAGACGGCTGAGGGTGTTGATCAGCACGTCGAGGGCGAAGGCATCGCTGGTGCCCAGATCCAGCCAGCAGCGCGCCCATTCCTCCTCGTATTCCATCGGGCCCATGTTGTGCATGAGGGCCGGTAGGGCCCGCTCCGCCTCATCCGCCTCGTAGACCAGCCAGTTGAGGTCGGCCCCCTCCTGATGGGCCTGGAGGTTTTCGGCGTTGAAGCCCCCAAGCTTGCCGAGGAAGAACCAACTGTCGAACACGGTTTCCAGGTAGCTCCGCTCCGCCGCACCGGGCGGATGGCCGCAGCGCAGCCAGATCCAGCAGTTGAAGGGGTCGACCTCGCGGAAGCGGACCTCCATGGGGGTGGGCAGCGATGGGAAGGATGCCTCCCCATGCAACCACTCCGCCCACCCTGCCCCGGCAAGCTGGGGGGATGCTCGAACTCCGTGGTCTCCGCTATCAGCCCGCCACCGCGCGCCAGCCGGTGCTGCGGGACGTTTCCCTACAGCTGGCAGCGGGAGCACCCCGGTTGGTGGCGGGCCGCAGCGGCTCGGGCAAAACCACCTTGCTGGAACTGATCGGGGGTCTGGCCGATCCCGATGCCGGCCAGATCCTCTGGAACGATGAAGTGCTGAACGCCCGCCAGCGCCGCTGGCTCTGTGGCCTGGTGTTCCAGTTTCCGGAGCGCCATTTCCTCGGCCTGAGCGTGGGCCAGGAACTGAGGCTCGGTCATCGCCGCCTCGACGGCGAGGCCGTGGAGCGGGTGCTGCGTCAGGTTGGTCTGGCCTCGATCTCCCTGCAACAGGCGCCGGAGCGGCTCAGTGGCGGTCAGCAGCGGCGCCTGGCCCTGGCGGTGCAGCTGCTCCGGGATCCGAAGGTGCTGCTGCTCGATGAACCCACCGCCGGCCTCGACTGGACCGTGCGTAACGAGGTGCTCCAACTCCTCTCCATGCTTTCTCGCGAGCGGGCCCTGCTGGTGGTGACCCACGAGCCCGATCTGTTCGCCGGCGTGGTGGAGGGGGGGTGGTTCCTCGAGCAGGGCGTCCTGCGTCCGCTAAGGGAACGGATTCTCACACCGATCCTTACGATGCCGCCAGAAGGAGTTGGCGATGGCGGATGAGCTGCTGCGGGCCACCGCTGCCGGGGGCGGCATCCGCATGGTGGCGGTGAACACCACCGGCATCAGCCGGGAGGCTCAGCGGAGCCATGGTCTCTCGTTTCTCACCACCGCGTTGCTGGGCCGCGCCATGACCGCCGGCCTGCTGCTGGCCAGCTCGATGAAGGTGGCCCATGGACGGGTGAACCTGCGGATCCGCTCCGATGGCCCCCTAAGGGGGCTGATGGTGGATGCCGGACGGGATGGCACGGTGCGCGGCTATGTGGGGGATCCTGGCCTGGAACTGGATCTGGTGGCCGATCCAGCCGGGGTGCCCCAGTTCGATTTCCGCCGCGCCACCGGCACCGGCTATCTGCACGTGGTGCGCGACATCGGCCAGGGTGAGCCATTCAGCAGCACGGTGGAGCTGGTGAGCGGCGGCATCGGTGATGACGTGGCCTCCTATCTGCTCCATTCCGAACAGACCCCTTCGGCCCTGTTCGTGGGTGAGGAGATCGGCAGCGATGGCGTGCGCTGCTCCGGCGGCGTGCTGGTGCAGGTGCTGCCAAAGGCGGCCCAGGAGCCGGCCCTGGTGGCCCTGCTGGAGGAGCGCTGCCGGGAGATCGAGGGCTTCGCGGGCCGTCTGGCCGCCAGTGCCGATCAGCTCCATCTCCTGCTGGAGGACATCTTCCCCGACCTTGATCCGCTCCCCCTGGAGCAGGCCGAGGCCCGCCAGAGCCTGCGCTTCCACTGCCCCTGCAGCCGCAGCCGCAGCGTGGGCGCCCTCAAGCTGCTGGGCCGTGAGGAGCTCGGCGCGATGCTGCGCGAGGACGGCCAAGCCGAACTCGTGTGCCATTTCTGCAGCGCCATCTACCGGGTCCCTGCCGAGGAACTCCAAGAGCTGATCGCTGAGTTCGATGCGGCCTAAAGCCGGCCGCCGCTTAGCTCAGGGTCGCCCCTTTCGGGTCTGAGGCACCCTGGCTGGCTGCGACCTACGGCTCCCTTGGGGCATCCGTTGTGGCTACCGATCCCTCCCGGGCGGCGGATCCTCACCTGGGCCATGCTGGGATCTGATTCCGGGCGCCCGATGGCCAGTCCCAGCGATCACCGCTCCGGTGCCTGGATGCCGGCCTCCCGATCGGCGGGGCCGGAGGGGGGACAGGGCCACCGCCTCTCTGGCGGGCGCCACGGGGAGCAGCACAACAGCCATCGCATCGGCTGGCTGCGGGCCGTGGTACTGGGCGCTAATGACGGCACGATCTCGGTGGCGAGCCTGGTGGTGGGCATTGCCGCCTCCGGGGCGCTGCGCCCCCAGATCCTGATCTCGGGTCTGGCAGCCACGGTGGCGGGGGCGGCCTCCATGGCCGCAGGGGAATTCGTCTCGGTGCAGTCGCAGGCGGATACGGAGCAGGCCGATATGGCCCGGGAACGGCGGGAATTGGCCAGCGATCCGGCCGGGGAGCTGGCGGAACTCGTGGAGATTTACAGGGGGCGTGGTCTCAGCTTGGATACGGCCCGGCAGGTGGCGGAGCAGCTCACCCTCCACGATGCCCTAGGGGCCCATGCCCGCGATGAATTGGGGCTGAGTGAAACGTTGCGGGCCAGGCCGATCCAGGCAGCTCTGGCCTCGGCGGCCAGCTTCACCCTAGGGGCCCTGGTGCCGATTCTGGCGATTCGGCTGGCCCCCGAGGGCCGCATCGGAGGGGTGACCACCGGGGCCGCCCTGGTGGCCCTGGCGATCCTCGGGGGCCTCTCGGCCCGGGCAGGGGGGGCTGCTGTGCTGCGAAGCGTGCTGCGAATGTTGGTGTGGGGGGCCCTCGCCATCGGCATCACGGCCCTGGTGGGGCGCCTTGCGGGCGCTGTGGTGTGACGCCTGGCGCCCGCTCGCCGGGTGGAGAGGCCGAGGCTGCTTGTTGGGCCGGGCGCTGGTTGCTTCAGGCGAGGAACAGGGCGCCGAGCAGCAGCAGCAGCAGGGCCGGAACGGCCTCGATCTGAACCGGGGTGAGGGGCAGGGCCGGAGGCAGGGCGGGTGCCAGGGCGGAGAGCAGCAGGGCTCCCACCACGAGGCCCAGCACCAAAAGGAGCACCGACCAGCCCACGGCGGCCAGGAAGCGTCCATGGCGGCGCTGCAGGTTGAGCACGGTGGCACTGGTGGCCAGGGCCAGCAGCAGGTCGGCGGGCAGGCCGGGCAGAGCCACTAGGAGCACCAGTAGGGCGCCATGGGCTGCCAGGGGAAACCAGCGCTCGCGGCCCTCGGCTAGGGCCAGGGTTGGCAGGGTGGGTCTAGCTACGGTCCCCCGCCCGGCAGGGAGTTGAGGCAGCGAAGGCAGGGAGGGCAGCACGGGTCTGGAGGGTGGCGGTGCCGCCTGCTCCCGCTGGGAGGCCGTTCGGGCGGCGCTGCTCACCTTGCCCTGCTGACGCTCCTTGAGCCGGTCCATCAACACGGCATCGTAGGCGGCCTCGATGGCGGAACGGGCCAGGGGGTCCTCCCCCACTTCCGCGAGCCTGGCGGCGCGGGCGGCCTGCACCGCGTCAAAGGAGGCGTCAGGCTCAACACCCAGGCGCTGATAGGGGTCCGGGCCATCGGGGCGGAAACCGGAGGAACCCGGTGCCGGGGGTGAGCCTTGGTTCATGGCAATGAGCGTACGCAGGCCAGGTCAGAACAGGGGGTCGCTGTGGCGGAACCCGGCCTCAAGCTGGAGCAGGCGGCGGCAGGCGTCAGCCTCGTCGGCGGCGAGATGGCGGCGGCGCTTGAGCAGAGGCATCTGGGGGGGTAGGTGGCTGCCTTCACGCATCTCCACGGCCCCATGGAGGGGAGAGAAGCTTACGTAATCACAACCGCCATCACTGCGGGGGCGGACCAGCCAGCAGGGGCTGGAAGCCGGGGCGGCATGGGAGAGGGGGCTCGGCATCGCAGCTGTCGTCATCGCGGGCAACCGGGGGTCGGCATGACGATTTATTGCGCCATTCTGGCGTCCACCGGGGTCGGGTGCGGTAGCGGATGCCTCCGGGGATGGTGAGCCTCTCCGGGTTAGAGGGCGATCGGCTCGACGCCGCTCACCACGGGTGCCACCGAGGCGAGCTGGAGATCGGGGTGGTCCTCCCGGAGCTGGTTGAGGTTCCAATCGTTGCGGAAGAGGAGCACGGGCCGGTCCCAGGGGTCCCTCACGGTCTTGCAGTTGAAGATGCGGCCCACCGCCTCAAGGGCCGGCCAGCCGCCGCTCACCCAGCGAGCCACGTTGAACTCCATCGGTTCCACCCGTGTCTTGACGCCGTACTCGTTTTCAAGGCGGTACTGCACCACCTCCAGCTGCAGCTGGCCTACCGCCGCCAGGATCGGATCGCGTTTGCTGGCATCGGTGTCGTAGAGCACCTGCACCGCCCCCTCCTCCCGCAGCTCATTGACGCCCTTGCGGAAGCTTTTGAAGGCCGAGGGGTTGGGGTTGCGCAGCCAGGCGAAGATCTCCGGGCTGAAGCAGGGAATGCCCTCGTATTCCACCCGTGGGCCGAGGTAGAGGGTGTCGCCGATCGCGAACATGCCGGGGTTGTTGAGGCCGATCACATCACCCGGGTAGGCGTCCTCCACCACCTCGCGGTCCTGGCCGAACAGCTTCTGGGGCCGCGACAGGCGGATGGCCCGGCCGCTGCGGGCGTGCTGCACGGTCATGTCCTTCTCGAAGTGGCCGGAGCAGACGCGCACGAAGGCGACCCGGTCGCGGTGGCGGGGGTCCATGTTGGCCTGCAGCTTGAACACGAAGCCGCTGAACCCCGGCCGCAGCGGATCCACCGGGCCCTCGCGGCTGGTGCGGGCCGTGGGCCGCTGGGCGAGCTCCAGAAAGGCATCGAGGAAGGGCCGCACCCCGAAGTTGGTCATCGCTGAACCGAAGAACACCGGGCTGAGTTCACCGGCATGCACGAGCTCCAGATCGAGGTCGGCGCCGGCTCCCTCCAGCAGCTCGAGTTCCTCGAAGGCCTGCTCCAGCAGTTCGGGCTCCACGAGGGAGGCCAGCTCCGGGGCATCGCCGGCCAGGCGCTTCTCGGCGCTCTGACGGCCCCGCTCGGCCCGCTCGAACAGGATCACCTCGTGGCTGCGGCGGTCGATCACGCCGCGAAAGCGGTCGCCGCTGCCGATCGGCCAATTCACCGGCCAGCAGGCGAGCCCGAGTTCCTTCTCGATCTCATCGATCAGCTCGAGGGGCTCCCGGCCGGGCCGGTCCATCTTGTTGATGAAGGTGAAGATCGGGATCCGCCGCATCCGGCAGACCTCGAACAATTTGCGGGTCTGGGGTTCCAGGCCCTTAGCGGCGTCCTCGAGCATCACCGCGTTGTCGGCCGCGGCGAGGGTGCGGTAGGTGTCCTCGGAGAAGTCTTGGTGGCCGGGGGTGTCGAGCAGGTTGACCGTGCTGCCGCTGTAGTCGAACTGCAGCACGGTGGAGGTGATCGAGATGCCGCGCTGCTTCTCCAGCTCCATCCAGTCGGAGGTGACCTTGCGCTGCTCCCCCTTGGCCTTCACGGCGCCCGCCTGCTGGATGGCGCCCCCGTAGAGCAGCAGTTTCTCGGTGAGCGTGGTCTTGCCGGCGTCGGGGTGGGAAATGATCGCGAAGTTGCGGCGGCGGGCCACCGCTTTCGACAGGGCGGCGCGCTCCGGGTCGGCTGGGCTAGCCGCGGAGCCGATGGGCGCGGTCACTGGAGAATCGGTGCTCATGGGTTCCAGCCTGCCAGCCGGCGGGAGCCGGCAGATCGGGGGACCTCGTCGCGCTTCACGGGCGCGGGCCGCTGGGGCGGGGCATGGATGAGCGCCGGGTTCGGACGATGGAGCCCCGAAGATCCATCAGCCGCTATGCCGACCACCAGTGGTGGCGAGCATCCTGACCCGCGCGGTGATGAAGCAATCGATCCCCTGAAAGGACTTTTGACTGCGAAGATAATGACCAACTCTTTTGGTAAGTAATTTTAAGTGAAACTGGTACGACCATGAATCCTTGTTTAGTCTTTCGTGAAGTTGTATGTGGAGGCTGGGATAATGAGTTTAGGTAGAAGGATCGGCATGATGGGAGTACTCTTGATCGCCCACCTTTTCTTGATCTCTCCTCTTGTGTTGGTGGGGTACGCAGAAGAGCCAAAAGTGGCACCTGTAGACCGGCAAAGCACTGATGAGGATTTGAAGGACTTCCAAGACTTCACAGCAGCCCGAGAATTTTGGTTCGAAACGACAGCTTCACAAGGTGAGGTCAGTCCATCGGCTGAGTTTCCACATGTATTCATCGTCATTATGGACTGGCCGATCAATGGCAAGCAAACCCTGGTCTTGTCAGCTGCTGACGGCACGTCAAGTCTTTATATCAGCCCAGGCCCTAAAGTGCTAGGAGGACATTCTGCGAAGAAAGAGGCAAAAGCTGTTATCGCCGAAGCTGAAAAAATCCTTGCGCTTGCACAGAAGGTGAGCGAGCACCCCTTGCCACCCCCTGGAGAGGTTAGATTTTACATCCGAACCTATAGCGGTCTCTATACGATAAGCGACTCCTATGCAGATCTCATTGCGAATAAAGGCAAAACATTGCAACTCTTTATCGCAGCAAACAAAGTGATGACCGCGCATTTAGACAGCATCGACGTCGGATCGGTGCCGCTCTACCGGAAACAGGCGGCAAGCAACCCGGCCTTCCAGGGCGATCTGGCCCGTGCCCTGAAAAACCAGGGCCTCGCCTATCGCAAGATGGGCCGCCCTTCAGAAGCGCTGCCACCCACTCTGGAAGCGGTGGCGATCTACCGGAAGCTGGCGGCGAGTAACCCAACGCTCCTGCGCGATCTGGCCCGTGCCCTGACAAGCCTGAGCAACCTCCATAGCGAGCTGGGCCGCCCTTCAGAAGCCCTGCTGCCCACCATCGAAGCGGTGGTGATCTTGCGGAAACTGGCTCCACGCGACCCCGCCTTGCAGAGAGATCTGGCTGGCTTTCTTGGCAATCTGGGCGTCTTTTATAGCGATCTGGGCCGCCACGCCGAAGCCCTATCGCCCAGCCTCGAATCAGTGGCGATCTTCCGCAAACTGGCGGCAAGCGACCCCGCCTTCCAGGACGATCTGGCCCGTTCTCTTAACAACCTGGTCACCCTTTACAGCGAGCTGGGGCGTCCTTCAGAAGCGCTGCCGCCCAGCCTGGAAGAGGTGGCGATCCGTAGAAAACTGGCAGAGAACAACCCCGACTTGCTAGGCGATCTGGCGCGTTCTCTGTATAATCTTGGCATCCTGAGTCGATCTGAGGATTCGCTTGCACCCCAGCTCGAAGCGGTGGCGATCTACCGCACACTGGCGGCGAAAGACCCCGCCTTCCATGGCGATCTGGCTAGTGCTCTGTATAATCTGGGTGTTAGCTACAGCCAGCTGAGCCGCCCTTCAGAAGCGCTGCCGCCCACTCTGGAAGCGGTGGAGATCCGTAGAAAACTGGCAGCGAACAATCCCACCAATCTGGGTGATCTGGCCATTGCTCTGAATAACCTGGGTGGCTTCTACAGCCAGCTTGGCCGTCCTTCAGAAGCCCTGCCACCCACCCTCGAAGCAGTGGCGATCTACCGCAAGCTGGTGGCGAAAAATCCTGCCTTCCAGGGCGATCTAGATCGCAGCCTCAGGAACTTGAACATCATCTATAGAGAGCTGGGCCGCCCTTCAGAACAGCTACCAACCACCGCCGTGCACGATCCCCGCCCCGGTGTCGACAACAAAGCGCTCTGCCTTAGGTGCCGTGGCCCTAGTCCTGGCCCACTTCGCAGTGCGGGCTCTGGGCATCACACCGCCAGCACCATCGCTGTGGGGCCACTGCTCCAGCAGGCAGCCAGGCGGTTCCCGCTGCTGCAGGAGCGTGGGGTCCAATGACCTTGCCTCTCTCAGGCATTCCTTCATCTGGGTGTATCGAGGAAGCTGTCGACCAGATCGACCATGTTGTTGAAGTCCGCACCGCGGCTGATCGCTGTGAGCAGGCCCCAGCGGGCGAATGCTGAGCAGTTCACCTTGAAACAGGTCGATCACGGCACCGGGGCTGAACATCGTTGTGGGCATCGATCTGCCGGAGGCGGCGCTGGGAGCAACCTGGAGGAGAGGGGGGCCCGGCTGCAAAGCGGCATCCTCACCATCGCCTTCCGCTTGCGGTGACCAGGAGGGACTGGTTCGGCTCAGGCCAGACGGCCCACCACCTCCAGGTGGCGGTCGCCCAGCTCCGTCACCGTGAAATGGCCTAGTCCAGCTGCCGTCAGCTGGTCGGCCACCTCCCGGGGCCGGAAGGCCGCTCGCAAGGAGTGGCTGAAATCGCGGCGCAGCACCGCCGGCGCGCTGGCCGCATGGCGCCGCATCAGGCCTCGCACGGCGGTTTCCGTCATCGGACGACGCAGATCCCGCACCACCACTAGGGCGCCCGGAGCCGCCAGCGTCTGGATCGCCACCCAGAGCACGGCCGGATCATGCAGATGGTGCAGCAGGCTGTTGCTCACCAGCAGGTCGTAGGGGGGCCGGAAGGGGATGGAGAGCCCCGCCAGAGCCTCCGGCGCGAGGGGAAGCCGGGCCTGCAGGAAGCGGAGCCCCGGCCAGCGACGGGGTTCGAGCGCCTGGCGGGCGCGGGCCGCTTCGAGCATCGCGGCGGCGCCATCGATTCCCAGCAGGAGAGCTTCCGGAAGGGCGCTGGCGAGGCGAAAGCTGATGTTGCCGGGACCGCAGCCGAGATCGACGATCCGCGGCGGCGGCCGCTCGGCCTGCGTCGCAGCCGGCGTAGCCAGAAGGGTCAGGATGCGTGCCGTGAACGCCCGGTCAGAGCCGTTGAAGTCGGCCTCGGCATAGGCCCTGGCCTGGATCGGCTCCAGCATCAGCTCAGGCTCGCAGATCCTGTTCATCCCATCGGTGGCTCTGGCTCGATCATCGCCATCGGCTTGCAAGCACTATCGCCAGCGGCGTGCAGCCGCCGAGCTCTCACCAACAACGTGCTGCAGGTGCCGGTAGAAGCGCCGTTGGCTCAGGAGAGCTCTGGCGGGGAACTGAGGACATGGCCACCGCCACTGGTGCCGCCGCCTGCTTGACCACACCACTGATGGAGTTAGGGTGCCGTTCACCCAGGTCAGCGCCGCTGTGACCCTCTCCCCTTCCCGGCCCGAACTCCGGCCCGAATTCGCTCCCCTGACGGAATCTGCTTCGGCGCAGACCAGTGGCGCTTCGGATCAGCCTTGGGGTGGCGAGGGTGCAGAAGGGGGCGAGGTGTTCCCACCGACAGCCCCGGCCGCCAACCCGGTGTTTTATCGCACCTATTCCCGCAAGACCCCATCCGGCCGCGAGAGTTGGCATGAGGTGGCCGAACGCAACCTGGAGGGCCTGCGCAAGCTTGGCCACCTCAACGACGACGAGGTTCAGCTGCTGCGGCGCATGCAGCGCCATCAGAAGGCCCTCCCTTCTGGCCGTTGGCTGTGGATCGGCGGCACCGACTGGATCGAGCGCTCCGAAAACTTCTCTGGGGCCTACAACTGCACCTCCACCAACCTGGTGGACTGGGAGGCCTTCGCCCTGATGATGGACCTGGCGATGATGGGCTGCGGCACCGGCGCCATCATCGAGCCCCATCTGATCGACCGTTTGCCAGTGGTGCTCAACGCCCTGGTGATCGATAGCGTCAGCCCGATCGGCATCACCCCGGCCAGTTCCCGCCAACAGACCACCACCCACACGATCGCGGGCAACCGGGTGTCGATCAAGGTGGGCGACACCCGCGCCGGCTGGGTGGAGAGCTACCGGCTGCTGCTGCAGCTGAGCAGTGCCGAAGGCTTCGAAGGCCCGATCCACATCAGTGTTGACCTCTCCGATGTGCGGCCGGTGGGCGAGAGCCTCAAGGGCTTCGGCGGCATGGCCAACCCCGTGAAGCTCGGTGATCTGTATGGGCGTGTGGCCCAGATCCTCGGCAAGGCGATCGGCCGCCATCTCAGCTCGGTGGAGTGCTGCCTGCTGATCGATGAGGCGGCGGTCACGATCGTGGCCGGCAACATCCGCCGCAGCGCCGGCATGCGCCAGTTCGCCGCCGACGATCTCGCCGCTTCCACCGCCAAGGACAACCTGTGGCAGCAGGACAGCGAGGGCAACTGGCGCATCGATCCGGAACGGGACTCCCTGCGCATGGCGAACCACACCCGCGTCTTCCACAGCCGGCCCAGCCGCCAGACGGTGCTGGAGGCGGTGACCAAGCAGTTCCAGAGTGGGGAGGGGGCCATCCAGTTCGCCCCCGAGGCGATCGCCCGCTCCAACGCCGACCTGCTCACCACCCCCGAGCTGCGCGAGGAATTCGTGGGCATCTATTGCGACCAGGGCCGCGAGGAGGCGGGCCGCTGGTTGCAACTGCACCACGCCGGCATCACGGCCGAGGAGCTGGAGCACCGTCTCGGCCGCTATGGCCTCAACCCCTGCGGCGAGATCCTCGGCGCCGATTTCCACTGCAACCTGGCCGAGGTCCACCTCAACCAGATCGATCCGGCCGACCACCAGGCCCAGGAGGATGCCTTCAAGGCCGGTGGCATCGCCGTGGCCTGCCTGCTCAATCATCGCTTCGAGGTGGAGCGCTACCGCCAGAGCCGGGCCTGGGATCCGATCGTGGGGGTGAGCTTCACCGGCCTGTTCGATTTCTTCGTGCACGCCTTCGGCACCCCCTGGCTGCAGTGGTGGGAGGCGGGCCGCCCCGATTCCGAGGAAGGTCGCGCCTTCCGCGCCGAGGAGGCGCGCTACCTGATCCGCTGGAAGGAGAGCGTGAACCAGGCGGTGTGGGAGTACTGCGACCGCCACGGCATCCGCCGGCCCAACCGCTGCACCACCGTGCAGCCCGCCGGTACCAAGAGCCTGCTCACCGGTGCCTCGCCGGGCTGGCATCCGCCCAAGGCCCAGCGCTTCATCCGCCGCATCACCTTCCGCAAGAACGATCCGGTGGCCCTCGCCTGCATGGATTTCGGCTACACGATCGTTCCCAGCCAATCCGACAAGGATGAACAGGGCCGCCTGCTCGATGATCCCTTCGATCCCCGCTGCACCGAATGGCTGGTGGAGATCCCCACCGAAGTGAGCTGGGCCAACATCCCCGGAGCCGATGCGGTGGAGATCAACACCTTCTCGGCCCTGGCCCAGTTCGACTTCTACATGCAGGTGCAGAAGCACTACACGGCTCACAACACCTCGGCCACGGTGGAGTTCCGCGAGCACGAGATCGAGGCCCTGGCCGATGCGATTCACAGCGCGATCGATAACGGCGATGGCTATATCTCCGCCGCCCTGCTGGCCCGCTTCGATGCCAATGCCACCTTCCCGCGGCTGCCCTTCGAGCCGATCGATGCGGCCACCTACCAACGCCTCTCGGCTGAGGTGGAAGGGCGGCGCAGCAGCACCGATTTCTTCGAGGCCCTGCGGCGCTACGACAGCGGTGAGCTGCAGGAGGCGGGGCCGGCCGGCTGCGACTCCGATAAGTGCCTGCTGCCGCTGGCTAAACCTGCCTGATCACGTCGGGAGGCAGTGTGGAGGAAGGACGCTTCCGGTGCTTCCCGTCTTGGCTTTGCTGGCAGGACGGGCAAGCGGGGCCGGCCGTGTTCACAATGGGTTGATGCATGGGCTCTTCGGGGCTGGATCGGTGGGATGAAGCTGCGCCAAATCGTCGCCCTGCTCCTGCTGTTGTTCGTGCCCCTCTCCGCGCTGGCGGAGCGCCTCCACTGGGGTGATGGCGCTGTGTTCGTGTTGGCGGTGCTGGCGATCCTGCCCCTGGCGGTTTGGCTGAGCACCGCCACCGAGGAGCTCTCGCTGGCCCTGGGCCCCAACATCGGCGCCCTGCTCAATGCCCTGTTCGGCAACGCCACCGAGCTGATCATTGCGCTCACCGCCCTGAAGGCCGGCCTGGTGGTGATCGTGAAGGCCAGCATCACG
Organism: Cyanobium sp.; assembly: GCA_044345855.1. GTDB lineage: Bacteria > Cyanobacteriota > Cyanobacteriia > PCC-6307 > Cyanobiaceae > Cyanobium. Next base: position 19,067 of record JBIJAG010000049.1, read on the forward strand.
GGCACGGTGATGGCCAACCTGCTGCTGGCCCTCGGCCTTTCGATGCTGGTGGGAGGCATCGGCCGCAAAGAGCAGACCTTCCAGCCGGTGGTGGCGCGGGTGAACGGTTCAGCGATGACCCTGGCGGTGCTGGCGATCCTGATCCCCAGTCTCACCAGCCTCGATCCACTCCAGAGCACCGCCGGCAATGAGGCCTTCTCCCGCTTCGTGGCCTGGCTGCTCCTGTTGGTGTATGGGCTCACGCTGGTGTTCTCGCTGCGCACTCACCGTTCCCTTTATGAGGTGGCCCAGGTTGAGCTGGGCGTCGAGGGGGCCGAGGCCGGTGGAGTGGCGATGGACGCCGCCGGGGAGGGGGAGCTGGAACACCGTCCGCCCCTGCTGCCCTGGCTGCTCGTGCTGCTGGCCGCCACCTTGGGCATCGCCTACGAATCCGAGCTGTTCGTTGGGGTGGTGGAAACGGTGAGTGAGGGCGTAGGCCTCTCGGCCATGTTCACCGGGGTGGTACTCCTGCCGCTGCTGGGCGGGGTGGCGGAGTACATCACGGCCGTCTCGATGGCGCGCCGCAACAAGATGGATCTGGCGGTTTCGGTGGCGCTCGGCTCCACCCTGCTGGTGGCGTTGCTGGTGGTGCCGGTGCTGGTGCTGGTGGGGCCGGCCCTGGGCCATCCGCTCGATCTGAGCTTCAATCCTTATGAATTGGTGGCGATCGCCATGGCCGTGCTGGTGAGCAACCTGGCCAGCCTCGATGGTCGCTCCGACTGGCTGGAGGGTGTGCTGCTCCTGGCCGCCTACTTAATCCTGGCTGCCGGTTTCTTCTTCCAGAGCCCTTCGATCGCATGAGCAGACCGCCCGAGCCGAGGGGATTCTTCTCTCCCCGTGGAGCGGCCTCCCGTTGGTGGTCGCGGGAGGGGCGAGCCGCCACCCCTTCCCAGGGCCTTAAGGATTCCGCCCGGCAGCCTGGAGCGGCAGCTCAGAACGATTGGGCTTCGGAGGCGCCATCGGCCTTGCATCCGATCGGCCAGGATCAAGCGGCTCTGCCCTCGGCTTCGGTGAGCGAACGGATTGCTCCGGATCCGGGGATTCCTCTTCTGGTGCCCGGCGCCGATGCCACACCCATCCCCCCCTTCCGGGCGAGCAATCTGCTCAGCCGTCTGAATCGATCGGCATCCTTACAGCTGATTTTGGCCGCGGCCCTCACCCTGGTGGGTCTGCTGGCCCGCTGGCCGCTGCTGGCGGTGTCGGCCGGCGCCATGTTGCTGGGGTTGGCGCTCCTGCAGTTGCTGCCCGACCTCTGGCGGCTGGTCAGCACCCGGCTGGATGAGGGGCCCACGGCGCGGGTGTTGGCGGCGCTCGCCCTGCTGCTGGCCGCCGTGGCCCTGCCCCTGGCCTTGGGCTGGCTGGATCCCTTCCTCGATATCTACCGCAGCCGGAACTGGGAGGCGATCGGGGCCCTGGGTGAAGGGGTGATCGGCGCCTTCGGGCAGATCCTGGTGGCCCTGGTGGCCCTGGCGATCGCTTGGCGTCAGGTGCTGATCGACAAGCGGCTCACCACCCAGCAGAACCGCATCACCCAGGCCCAGACCATCGACAGTTTCATCCAGGGCATCTCGGATCTGATCAGCGATCCCGAAGGGATGCTCGAGGATTGGCCCTTGGAGCGGATGCTGGCCGAGGGCCGGCTGGCGGCGGTGTTCGGCAGCATCGACAGGGACGGCCGTTCCCGCATCCTGCGCTTCCTCTCCCATGCCCGCCTGCTCACGCCGCTGCGGCGCGACAACCGGCTGGGCCGGGCCATCCTCGATGGCAATGGCAGCTATGAGGAGGACCGGCTCGATGGCGTGCCGGTAATCAGGCTGCACCAGATTCTCAAGGGGGTGGATCTCTCCAGTACCGACCTGCGCGGCATTGATTTCAACGGCGCCGACCTGAGCGGCACCGACCTCAGCTACACCGATTTGTCAGGCGCCAACCTGGCGGGTTGCAATCTGGCCGGGGCGAATCTGGAGCGGGCGTTGCTGGATGGGGTCCGCCTCTTCTACGGCCGCAGCCAGACCGCGACCCCCCGCCTGCTGCAAGGTCGCTTCGATCTCACCTCCGGTGCCGGCAGCGGCGCCCTGGTGGAAAACGCCAACTTCAGCGGCGTGCAGCGGCTGGATGCCGCCACCCACCAGTACCTGGCCGCCTGGAGCGGACCCCGCTCGCGGGCCACCATCCCGGGGGGCAGCAAGGGCATCCCTAGCCAGTTGGAGTCGAGGTCGCGGCGCCCTTGAGCACCGCGACCGGTCCCTGATCCATGAGATCATGACCGGGTCGCCGGTCGGTCCGGCGCCAACCCCTGGAGGGGTGGTCGAGTGGTTGATGGCTCCGGTCTTGAAAACCGGCGAGGTGAAAGCCTCCGCGGGTTCGAATCCCGCCCCCTCCGTTTTGCTTGTGTCGCCTTCAGGCGACACCCGATCGGCTTGCGGGGTACTGGTGAAGGGGTTGAACCGATTTCATCACGGTAGCCATCATCCCTGAGATCATTCGCTCCATGGCCTGCTGGGCGCCAAACCCTTTGCAATCGGTGAGTTGATCCTGGCAAAGGTGGTGGAGGCTTTTCGCTTGAAGATGCAGGCCAGCCCAGCGGCGATAGCCTCAGTTCAGGACCAATCCATAGCTCACAAAGAACCTCCTGGTGGTGATCCGCAGCCTGCCTGATGAGGATTGCCATTGGCTGCTGGAGCAGCTCGGCGGGGAGACCGGTGATCTGAGCAGCCAAGACCTGGCCGAACTCACCCAGGCGGGTCAAGCCTTCGATGACTGTCAGCCGACATCGAATACTGAGCCAGCGCCGACACCAAAAGTGAGCCACCCGGAAGCGATGGGGGAGCCGTTGCCGGCCGCGTCAGCGGCGGGTAATGGCTCGGTATTTCAACGGTCATCGGCGG
>JBIJAG010000050.1:0-21654 GCA_044345855.1 Cyanobium sp.
CGGTGCATAATGGAGAAACGGAGCTGCGCATTCAGCTTCCAAGCAGTCATCCCCTGACTGCTCCTGTTCACCCTCCAGAAAGGGTCACAGGACCTCCTGAGTTACACCACTCGAAGGGGCGCTACCCGACTGTTTGGTTCACCGGCGCATTGCTCTGGCCAGCAGTGCACTGGCGCGGTCAAGGTTGCTGGCATATGCTTTGAGTAAGGCCTGCACCTGCAGGCTTGGCTGCTGGCTCGTTAGGTCCGTTGGCGGCAGCACTTCAACAGGGATCGTTGCCACATCGCCACTTGGGCTGAAATCGCTCATCGCAAGCTTTGCCAGCAAGCGCTTGGAGCGGTGTAGTTGATCTGCCTGTGCCTCCACCAGTTGGTTGCAAGCACGTGTCTGAAGAAAATACCGCTCCAGCTCTTCCTGCACTTGATGCAGCTGCAGCCGGATAAGTTCAGAGTCGTCGCGGGCGTCGAGCAGATCGCGATCGCGGTTCTGCAGCTGTTTCTCCAGATTAAGCACCTTCGTTTGAAGCTCCTGCTGCAAAGCTTCGAGATCCCCCTGCAGGCTCTGGAGTTCCTCGGAGTGGGTCTCCAGCAGTTGTTGCTTCTGGCGATCGGCCAGATCCAGTTGCTTCAGTTCCTCTTGGACCTGATGTAGATGTAGCAGAGTCCGTTCAGCGTCGTCTCGGGCGCCGAGCAGATCGCGATCGCGGTTCTGCAGTTGTCCTTGCAGGTTATGGAGTTCCTGCTTGCGGCTATCCAGTAGCTGTTGCTTCTGGCGATCAACTAGAAACAGCTGCTCGAGTTCCTCCTGAATCTGATGCAGCTGTAGAAGGGTTAGATCAGCGGCTTCGCGGGTGTCTTGGAGCTGTTTATCTCGCGTATGAATTTGTTGCTCCAGCTTGGTTACTTTCGGCTGAAGCTCCTGCTCCAGTGCATGGTGTTCAGCCCTCAGGTTGTGAAGCTCCTGGTCGCGGGCGTCCACCAATTGCCGCTTTTGCTGATCAGCTAAAAACAGCTGCTCCAGTTCCTCATGCGCCTGATGCAGCTGCAGCAGTGTGAGCTCAGCGTCGTCGCGGGTGTCTTGCAGCAGTTTTTCAAGCGTCTTGTGTTGTTTCTCCATGTTGTCCACCTTAGATTGGAGTTCCTGCTGCAGAGCTTGGATCCTCTCCTGCAGTCTCAGCAGTTCCTGGTTGCGGATGTCCAGAAGTTGTTGCTTCTGCTCATCGGCCAGAACAAGTAGCTTCAGTTCCTCCTGGACCTGGTGCAGCTGGTGCAGGGTGACTTCAGCTGCGTCGCGGCTGTCCTGCAGCTGCTTTTCGCGTGTCTGCAGCTGTTGTTCCATGCTATCCACCTTCGGTCGGAGTTCCTGCTGCAGAGCTTGGATGTTCTCCTGCAAGCTCTTCAGTTCATCATTGCGCGTATCCAGCATCTGTTGCCTCTGGCCATCGGCCAGAACCAGTTGCTTCAGTTCCTCCTTTACTCGATGCAACTCCAGTCGGGTGCTTTCAGCTTCTTGGCGAGCCTGCTCCAGTTCGCCTTCGCGGGTTTGCAATGCCGCCAGAAGCTGCTGTAGGGGATCGGCTTGCACGATGGCTTGGTGCAGGCGTTGGCGATAGGTGAGGTCGGCCTCACTGCCCAACAGCTCCGCCTGCAGTTCCAGGTCGTTGTAGGCCTCCAGCAGCTGCGGCTGGGTGTCGACCAGGCTCAGGATCACGCTCGCTACTAGCGAGTTGATCGGTTCTGCATCGCCGACCACGTTGCTGTGGCCGTTCCCCGCCAGCCACTGCTGCAGCCCCAGGACGCCCACCCGTTGCAGCCTCCAGCCCGCCAGTAGAGGTTGGCTGCTGGCTTCCCGGCAGCCCAGGAGTTGGGAGTAGCCCTCAGCGAGCGCTGCGCTGCTGAACACCGCATCAGCCTCAGCGGCAGCTGCGATGTGACGCTCCGGGCTGTCGTACACCAGCAGGCATATGTCGCCATGGGGACTGCCCTGATTGTTCGGCCAGGGTTCAAGTCCGGCTGCCGCGAGCTCCGAGATCAGCGCTGCGGGTAGGGGCAGCGGTGAGAACCAGAAGCGCATGGATGGCCCAGCAGCAGTGCTGTTGATTATGGTTCGCCTACCCCAGGATTGAGCCAATGCCTAAGCAGGATGCGGCCTGTTGGCCTGTCGCTGTGGCAGCGGCTGGCCAGCTCGGCATGATCACGGTATGGGTGGGTGTACCCAAACAGCTCTCGTCCCTGGCGGATGCGGGTCTGCATCTTGTGGTGGAAGCTGATCCAACCCGGGCCGAGCGCTGTCGCACAGCTTGGCCGGAGCACCCAGGGCTGGTGGTCTGCGATCAGGTGCTGGCTACCCAGAGCGATGCTTCCCTGCGCTGGTGCCTGTTTAACGATGCCCGTCTCAATGGGCCCCTTGATCAGCAGGCCTGGCTGGCCCACTACCCCAATTTGCGCCAGATCGGCGAAGAGCAGCGTCTGGGCTGCCCGCTTGCCGACCTGCTAGCCAACGTGGGTCGGCACCTTGTGGATGGCCCCTACACCGGCCTGAGCCTGCACCTCCAGCAGGGAGACCCCCTGGCCGCCCTCGATGGGCTTGGTCTCTGGCGTCAGGGGTTGCATACCGTTGAGCTGGCTCTGCCGGCGGCAGCCATGGCGCTCTGGGCAGCCAAGGTGGGCGCCTGGCTGGAGTCGCGGGGCTTTCGCGCCTGTGCGGGGGAAGCAGCGCGCTGGCAGCTCGACGCCATCGCTAGCCGGCGCCTGCTGTTGCAGGAACGCGATCGCGCCTTGGCACAGGTGCAGGAGCTGGAGGCCCGCCTGCAGCAGCTCAGCAGCGAACGGGAGGCCCTGCAGCTCCAGAGCCAGCAGCAGCAGCACCAACTGGAGCAAATCTTGCGCGAACTGGATGCAATTCAGGCCGTGCTCGATCAGGAGATTCCCAAAGACGTCTGAACGTCAGCGTACGCCTGGCAGCCGCTCCCACCAGCGGCGCCGATGGGCGACAGAGGGCTTCTGGTGCTGCTGGCTGGCGAGATCACGACGCTGCTGCTCTTGCGCCAGCTGATTCTCAATGCCGTCGAGGTAGGCCCGGAATGCTTCTAGGGCCTGCCAGTGCTGTCGCAGATCCTCAGGGGCCGCCTGTACTATCGTCTGATAAGTGCGGGGTATCGCCACTGCGCTCGGCAGCGGCCCGCTGAGGTCGGCTTGCAACGCGCCGCCGCTAATCGAACCTGCGCGGCTTGGCAGCACGATCGGTGCTTGCTGCGGCATGCGGAACTGGGCTTCGCGATCAAAGCTGCACCACACCCCCAGGCCTGCCCATGTCAGCGGCAAGGTCGCAGGATCCAGCACAAAGGCGCTCTGGCTCGGCAGGTTCATGGCTTGAAGGCCATCGTGGTGGCGATCGCACGGCACGGGGATCGGCTCTTGTCCGTCAGCCTGAAGCCAGATCTGGGCAGGCCGCTGCTGCCCGCGGCGGCAGGCCCAACCTCGGATCGCCCCCATCACCAGGCCATCGCAGTGGCCCACCAGCCCCAGCAGATCGCTCTGCAGCAGGGCTTTGAGCCTTTCGGCGGTCTGCTGGGGTCGGCCCAGCAGACCCAGCTCCACCTGCTGGCTCCCGTCGGCGCTGAGGGCTAGCAGGCGCGGGGTCGGTTGCCAGTCAATTGGCGGCAGCTCCGCGGGCAGCACAAGCGAAAATCCTGGTGTGCCCTGCCAGCCGAGCTTCTCGCAAACATCGGGGCGCGCCTGGTTGATCTCCGCTCGGGCAATTAGGTGGGGGCCCACGAGCAGGCGCACCTCCTGGAGGTCCACGCCTTTCGCCACCACCCAGCCGGAAATCTGGCCGGGCAGAAGATGTTCAATCCCGCCGCTCCAGGCGATGCCGGCTTCTCGCTGCAGGCCCAAAAAACGCTTGAGACGGCGACCCTTCTTTTTCATGCCACCTTTCGCTGCATCTGTCTAAGTCTCCACGATTGCCCATGTTTCTGTCAATTAGGCTCTGCTTCGCACTAGGTTCACATCTCTCCAATCCGCCTCGCTGCAGCGCGCTGCGCCCTTGGCCAGATCGAAGGGATTACGCAGGCAAGTACCACCCTCACCCGCGCCAAAATTGCGCATCGGTGTGGTGTAGAGACAGTCGGCGAAAAAATAATGATTCACCTGGCTCCAACGTCTGCTGGTTTTCTCTTGCACGGGCTCACCCCCATGCAGCAGATTGGCATGCCAGATCAACAGCTCCCCCCGCTTCGGCAGAAACTGCTGCTTCTCAAAGCCATGCTCGCTCACGGCCTGTTGCCAGGAGGGTTCAAACAACCGCTGCGGGTGCGCTTCGCCCAACACCGCCTCACGATCCAGTCCTAGTGATCGTGCACTGAGATAGGGCAAACGATGGCTGCCCGGAAAATAGATCAGCGGGCCGCTCTCCGGTTGCACGTCCTGGAGCGCGATCCAAACGCCGCACATGAAGCCATGGGGGTAGCTGTGGAAATGAACGGCATCACTATGAAAATGCTGCTCGCTGCCCACGGCAAAGTTGAGGGTTTGAAAGGCGAAGGGTTCTCGGCCATAGAGGTGGCGCAACAGATCCAACACCACCGGTTCCAAAGCGAGAGCCCGAATCGAGCCATGGTCGATCCAGCCATCCTGCAAGCGAGGCGGGCCGCTTTCGCCGCTTTCCCACAGCTTGAGCTCAGCTTCCAGACGCGGCTGTAGAGCGTTCACAACGCCATCGATTTTTTCCAGCCAGTCGCTGCTGCCCAGATCCACAAGGCAGTATCCCTTGTCGTGTAGGGAGATCGCTTGCTCAACCCATCGGCCAAAGAAGCCTGCCTCAAGCAGCTGCTGAAAATCGCTGCGGTCGGTCAGCGGTTGGCTGGTGAGATCGAGGGGCATGGATTAGCCAGGGGGGAGGGCCGAGGTTCGCGCTGTTGGGGTGGAGGCTTTCAGCGTGAGCGATAGATTTTCCTCCAGCAGACTGAGATGGGGGCTGTAATGGGGATCCGCTTCCAAGGCAGCTCCCCAGCGATCGACCATGGCCTGCCGTTCTCGTTGCCATTGGGCATGGGTGTCCGCTTCAGTCGGCGCACCTCGGCTTTTGGATTCATGGTGGATGAGCACCGCATCCGGACAATACAAATTGCGATAGCCCGCCTTGATCAGGCGCAAGCAAAAATCAACATCATTATAGTTAACTGCGAAATTGATCGCATCAAAGCCGCCAACCGCTTCGAACAGGGTCTTGCGCACCACGAGAGTTGCCGCGGTCACGGCACTCAGGTTGTGGACTAAATGGAGCCTCAATTGATAGCCTTCTTCTTCGGCGGCCAGATATTTGTGGGCGTGGCCGGCAATGCCGCCAATGCCCAGCAACACGCCGGCATGTTGGATCGTGCCATCGGGGAACAACAGCTTCGCTCCCACCGCCCCAATCTCCGGCCGCAGAGCCTGCCCTGCCATGGCGGCCAGCCAGCCGGGGTGGGTGGCTTCCACATCGTTGTTCAGTAGCGCAACCAGCTCACCTCGGGCAAGCGCCACGGCCTCATTGTTGAGGGCGGCATAGTTGAACTTCCCCGGTCGCCGCAGAACACGCACATTCTCCTGATGCTCAAGATGGGCGAGATAGTGCAGTGTTTCAGGTTCGCTGCTTCCATTGTCGATCACAATGAGCTCCGTGGGGGGATTGCCCTGGTCATGTTCCGCCAACGACGTCAGACAGCAGCGCAGTAGATCACCGCGGTCCCGCGTGGCAATGATCACACTCACCAGGGGCGGCGGATCCGGCAGGGGCCAATGAATCAGATGCCCGCCCGTCCGATGGTGGGAAACGTGCGCGTTATGTCCGTGACGGGCAAGAAACCGTTGCAGGCTGTGGGCCGTCTGGCTCGATGATCGAGGCTCTCCAGGTTGATCGAGGCGGTGATAGAGAACTTCGGGCAGGTGGAAGATTTGATCATCTTCGCAAAGGGCCGTTGCTTCTAGCGCGATGCCATACAGCTCAGGCGATTCTCCATCGGCATTCATTGCCTCACAGGCCTTGATGCAGAGATCGGCGCGGATCAGCCAACAGTGCGAATAGTGTGGGTCGCTATAGAGAAGATCGGGATTCCATGCCGGTTTGAATTGGGGCGAATGCCGGCGTCCCGTTGGGCTGATTTTATCCTCATCCGCATACAGGATGCCAGCATCGCCCTGGGCTTGAATCTCTTCGCTGCAGCGAGCCAGTGCTTGGGGAGCCAGTTGATCGCCAGCTTGCAGGAAAACAATCCAGGTGTGTTGATCTGCTGCCAGAAGTTGTTGCTCTTGCGGCAGGATCTGAAACGGTCCTGGAGTTTGGTTGCTGACACTATCGATCGAACGTTGACACTGTTGCTCGTTATTCCGTTGCCCCCAGAGCCAGATCGCAAAGTTCACCGATGCCGGATTGGTCGCAGCATCTGTTGGTGTGAATTGGTTCCGTAGAGCCTGTTCTTCCAGTGCTGGTACTTCAACCCGTTCTATCCATTCGTCATATCCCACCAGCGCAAAGTTCTGGCGCGATAGGAGCCGGTTGTAATCCCGCCATTGCTGTGAAAATGAGCGCTGCTTCAGGGATTCTTTCCGGTATGCGGGGTGAAGTCTCAGCAACTTGGCCGCCATCAACCTTCGCACCCGCCACCAGGGCTGGGGCACCAGTCTTAACTCCGCAATCTGCGGATCATCATTGAGCCCCAGGATTTCAATGCGTGTCGCCTGCGATCGTCGGCTGATGTGCACCAGGCGGCGGCGGCGTTTGCCGCTCACAAGGATCCTGCCCTGATGGCGATTGATCAGGCCGTAACTGCGCAACGTTTCGCTCTGGAGGCGCATCGTCAACAGATACCAGCCGGGCCGAGCTGGATCGCGAAGCGTCAGGGTTGGCCGTTGGCAACCCACGCCCCAGTCCCAGTCTTCCCGAAACCGCAAGCCAGTCCAGCGTTTGAGCAGATTCACTGGCGATGACTGGCCTGCATGCCGAAGATGAATTTGGTCAAACTAAAGCCAACGGCGCAGCTGGCCAACACGGTGAAAAACCCCTTACTTCTCCAGTCATTTTGTGGGTCTTCTGGGAGTTGCGGTGCTGAAAGCAGGGCCATGAACTTCTGTTGACGTTTGCTCTCAATGCGAGCCTTCTCAACGGAGGTCAAGGCAAGTTTATAGGAATCGGTGGCAAAGTTAACCTCCGATTCTAATTTGAGCACATCTGCAGCTTTGCGGTTGAGATTGCGGCCCTTGCTGGACACCAAGGAGCGCCGTTCCTTTTGAATCTGCTGTTCCAGCTCCCGCACTTGGTCGGCAACGACCGCCACTTCCGGCTCGGCAGGATCCTTGAATTGTCGCTTCAAGGTGGCTAATTCCACCCGCAACTCCACCAGCTTTTCCTGGAGCTTGCTGATTGTTTGGCCGGCGAGTTCGGCTTCGCCCTTGGGGTCGATTACCGTGTTGGAATCTTGATAGATAAGCAACCGATTCTTGGCTTGATTGAGATTGCCACGCGCCCGGCTTAGCTCTGATTCGGCAAAGCTTAATTGTTTTTGGCTGATGTCTTGATTGAGGCGATTCACAAATTGTTCGCTCTTGGCCAGCATGAAGCGATTCAAATTGAGTGAGGCTTTCGGATCAAGGCCAATCGTGCGCAGCACAATCGCACCCGAAATCTCATCAAGGTTCACCGAAACCTGCTTTTTGAAAAAGTTCAGTCTCTTCTCCTTTGATAATCCTGGCTTCATGCCGGCAAAGCGATCCAGTCCTTTTTGGGCGTAGGCTTCATCGAGATCGTAGGTGCGGTCAAGATCCGCCAACACCTGCGGCGATTGCAAGTAGGTTTTCAGGAAGCGTGCATCTTCCAGCGAGAGCTGATTGCCCCTGCCCAGCAGGGAGGCCAAACCAGCACCAGCCACGTTGGTGTCGCTCTCTTCAGCCTTACGGATCACAAAATCAGATCGGGTTACATAGCGATCACGGGCAATCGTATAGAAATAAACGCCTGATAAGGCAACCGGTATCAAGAGCAACTGGGTGACCGACAGATGGCGCAGCGGCGAAGAGCGAAGCCGTGGCGGTTTGATCGGGATAACCTTCGAATCCGTTAAAAGGCTTTCCGCACCCTCAACAATCTGTTCTTGCTGATCTTTCTTCAGCAAAAAGCGATTCAGTGGATTAAAATTATCAACATCAATCATTGGTTGTCCCTCGAGAATTACTCCTCGATCCCCCGCTGCGGGGGTGTGGCCAGCAGCCGCTCGGTGTGTAGGGCAACGGCTTCATCGAGGTCGCTGAATTCCTCTATTTTACCACCCTCTAGGATAAAGGCCCGGTCGCAATGCAGCTTCAGGCCCCAGAGGTTGTGATCCACCATCAAAAAGTCGGCAACTTTTTTGCGTTCCATCAGCAGGCGTTTGCTTTTTTCGCGAAAGCGTTGGTCGCCGGCCGCGGTCACCTCGTCAATCAGATAGACATCAAAGTCGAAGGCCATCGATAGGCCAAAGGTGACCCTGGAGCGCATGCCACTGGAATAGGTTTTAAACGGGCGATCAAAATATACGCCGAGTTCGGCGAATTCTTCGACATAACGCACTTTCTCTGGAACCTTTCTTTTTTCACTATAGATTCGGCTCACAAAGGTCACGTTTTCGCGGCCGGTCAGGCTCCCTTGGAACCCACCCACCAATCCCACGGGCCAGGAAATGGTGCTATCGGTGTTGATTGTGCCACTGTCGGGTAGATCGATTCCCCCGAGGATGCGCAGCAGCGTGCTTTTGCCAGCGCCATTGGCGCCGAGGATGGCGATCGATTCACCTGTGTTGATTTTAAAGCTTAAATCCTTGAAAATGGTTGTCTTCTTGCCCTGATAGAAAAAGCTTTTGGTTAGGTTGCTGACTTCAATCATTGCGAGTCCCTCCTGGTGATCATAGGGTCAGCAACTTGCGTTCATTATTATAGTAGATCCAGAGCGATATGGTGAGCAAGGCGACTGCGCAGATCACGGCGTACTCGAGGTTCGCATCCGGCGTGAAGTAATCATCGCTCATCGATTTGCGGTTCAACTCGATGACGTGCATCAGTGGATTCCAAACGAAGAAAATTCTCGTTGCAGGCGGGAAGACCCAGTATTGGAATGGCACTCCCGAGAGAAACCACAGGATGCGTGGGATCCAAAGGGCTGTTTGCTTGAACCCAGGCACGAGGTGGGAGATGGTCATAAAGATCAGGCCCGTGGAGAAGCCGATGCAGGCGGCGAGGAGGATGGTGAAGAAAAACAGCCCTAGGTTACTCATGTAAACCTGGTCGAGCACGATCCAGGTGCCTACGCAGATCACAAGTAGGCAGCAGGTATAGAGCCCAGTCTCGCTGATCGTCCGGGCGATCACCGTGTCAATCGGCTTGACGGGTTTGTAGAACAGCAGCGCTTCATTGGCCTCCATGGCGGTGGTGCTTCTGTTGGCGATCTGACTAAAAATCGTAAAGAGAACAGTCCCGGACCCAAGGAAAAGCACAATGTTCAGGTTGCCGCCCCGATCGGCGTTGATCGCTCCCAGAAAGATCACCCAGATGGCGATTAATCCGAGCGGTTGAACCAGAACCCCCAGAAACCCACCCTTCACATCGCTCACGCGGGTGCGCAATTCTCGATAGACCAGCGCATCCACCACCCGCCATTGCACCTGCCAGCCGCTCAGGCGCCGCAACCCATCGGCGTCGCGGCCTTGGCGTCCGCTGGCACCCCTGGTTGCATCAGCGGAGTTGGCCGTGGGATCCAATCGCCAACCTTGGACAGCGCCTCAAAATTTACCTCCCTGCTCTGGAGGTGTCTTCTCCCTCCTCCAGCCAAACCCCAAGGTCTTTGCGCAGGCCCCGGCCGACCCGCCGCTCGATCCGATCCAGCACCGCCTCCAGGGCCAGGATCCCCACCCGTCTGCCGATGGGGCTGTTCACCAGCCGGGAGTGGAGCCCCACTTCCGCCCAACCGCCCAGGTCCCTCTCCTCCGCTCCCAGCACGGCCTCCAGCGTGAATCCAACCGTGTCCATCCCGAAACCGATCCCCACCAATCGGCAACTGGTGCTGCGCACCTCCAACTGCTCGCCCTCCCACTCGGCCCGCAGGGTGAGGGTGGGCACCACCTGCCACTGCAACACCTGGTGGGGATTGGAGCGATAGGTGAACTCACCGGGAGCCACTGCCATGAGCCGCTCCCTGGCCAGCAGGGCCGTCAACGGCCGGTCCACCAGGGCCAGATAGGCCAGCAGCCGCTCTTGGGAGGCCCCCGGAGCGGTGATCGGCAGGCTCAGGTCGCGGCGGCGCAGCAGTGCGGGCTGCTCGGCCATGGCCCTTCAAAGCGGTGGCTGTGCTCGACTATGGCCGATTTGCCACTGCTCCGGTCGTGAACGCACGCCCGTCCACCGCTGAGGTGTTGGGCATCCCGTCTCGGGCCCTGGCCCGGATCCCCACCCTCGGGCCCCTGCTCGCACCGGCCCGTTTGGTGGTGGGAGCCCCGGCCTGCCGCCGCGCCCCCCTCACCGCCCTGCTGGCCTGGGGCCGCAAGCCCTCCGGCAAGACGGCGGAGGCGATCGCCCGGGAGCGGGGCCTGCCGGTGTGGCGCTGTGAGGATGGCTTCCTGCGCTCCCTCGGCCTCGGCCCCGACGGGCCGCCCTGGTCGCTGCTGATCGACGATCTGGGCATCTATTACGACGCCCACGCCCCCAGCCGGCTGGAAGCGCTGATCAGCCAACCCCTCACCGCCGAGCAGGCCCAGCGGGCCGCTGCCCTGCGCGCTCTCTGGCAGGCCGAACGGGTGAGCAAGTACAACGGCGCCCGCGAGACCCTCCCCCCCAGCGAATCCTTTGTGCTGGTGGTCGACCAGACCCGGGGCGATCTCTCCCTGCGCTACGGCATGGGCGATGGGGAGAGCTTTGAGCGCATGCTCCAGGCAGCCCTGGCCAACCATCCCCACTGCACCGTGCTGCTCAAGATCCATCCCGATGTGGCGGCGGGTCGCAAGCGCGGCTACCTGGCCGAGGCCCCGATCACCCATCCGCGCCTGCGGATCTGCGCCGATGGGGGCCATCCCACTGCCCTGCTGGAGCGGGCGGAGGCGGTGTATGTGGTGTGCTCCCAGTTGGGCTTTGAGGCCCTGCTTTGGGGGCGCCCCGTGCACTGCTTCGGCATGCCCTTCTACGCGGGCTGGGGGCTCAGCCGCGATGCACTGCCACCACCGCCGCGGCGCCAACCCCACCGTCCCACGATCGATCAGCTTGTTCATGCGGCCCTGGTGGCCTATCCCCGCTACATCGATCCCCACCGCGGCAAGCCCTGCGGACCCGAAACCCTGATCCGGGCGATCGGACTGCAGCGAAGACGACAACAGGAGCTGCCCGCCGCGGTGGAAGCCTTCGGCTTCAAGCCCTGGAAGCAGCCGATCCTGCGCCGCTTCCTGCGGGGCTCCCAGCTGCGCTTTCGCCGCCGCCATGCCGCCTCGCCGCCGGCGGCCTCAGCCCTGGCGATCTGGGGCCGCGACCCCGGGCGCGGCGTGGCCCGCCGCCTTCTGCAGCAGCCCGAGGCGAATCTGCTGCGCATCGAGGATGGCTTCCTGCGCTCGGTGGGGCTCGGCGCCAATCTGATCGCCCCGATCTCCTGGGTGGTCGACCGCAGCGGCATCTACTACGACGCCAGCGCTCCATCCGATCTCGAAACGCTGCTGCGATCCCATCCCTTTGCTGACGCAGAGCGAAGCCGGGGTGGGGCTCTGAGGCAGCAGCTGGTTGCGGCAGCGCTCACGAAGTACAACCTGCAGGCCCCCCCCTGGAGCCGTCCCGCTGGCCGTCGCCGCGTGGTGCTGGTGCCCGGCCAAGTGGAGAGCGATGCCTCCATCCTCTACGGGGCCCCCGACCTGGATACCAACCTGGCGCTGCTTAAAGCGGTTCGTGCTGCCGAGCCCGAGGCCTGGATCGTCTACAAGCCCCATCCCGATGTGGTGGCCGGCCTGCGGGGGGAAGGGTCGCCGCAGGCCGATCTGCAGCATTGGTGCGATGCCCTGCTCACCGAGGGCTGCATGGATCAGCTGCTCAAGGAGGTGGACGCGGTGCATGTGCTCACTTCCCTGGCCGGCTTCGAGGCCCTGCTGCGGGGGGTGGAGGTGCACACCTGGGGGCTTCCCTTCTTTTCCGGCTGGGGCCTCAGCCACGATCGCCTGTCCTGCCCGCGGCGGGGGCGGCAACTTCAGCTCGACGAGCTCGTGTACGCGGCTCTTGTGGCATACCCCCGCTACGTGAGTCGCCGCAGCGGGCTCTTCATCGAGCCAGAGCAGGCGATTGAGGAGCTGCTCGGATGGTCTCAGGAGCCTCTCCGAGCGCCGAGCGGGTGGCGAAGTATCTTCCGCCACTGGGGACGCTGGCGAGAGCGTATCGCTCCGCACCCTTCTCGCTCGCCACGGCTGTAAGGTTTCATCCCCCATTGGTGGGAGATGCGCGTTAGAGAAGTGGTGATCGAGGGCCCGGTGCTGATGCTGATGGGGCCGCTGGGTACGTTCTTCGCGCGGCTCGCCAACCATCTGGAGACCAGGGGCGCCAGCATCACCAAGCTGGGTTTTCCGCTGCACGAATTTGGCTTCCCGGCCCATCAGCGGGTTGCCTATGGCGGCTCCATGGCGGAGTTCAAGCCCTTTCTGCGCGCCCTGATTCTGGAGCGGGGCATTCGTTACCTGTTCATGTATGGCGATTTCATCGATCCCCATCGGCTGGCGATTGAGCTGGTGCGCGACCTGAATGCCGAGCATGCCTTGCCCCACACCATTGAATCCTGGGTGTTTGAGCTGGGCTATGTTCGCCCGAATTACGTGACTCTGGAGCTGGAGCGGGTCAACGCCCGCTCCAATCTCAATCGCCCGGTTGAGTTCTATCGTGATCTGCCGCCGGTGGAAGAGATCCCGCATCCAACCCTCGATGCCGGCATGCGGTGGCGGAAATGCTGGAAGACACCCACATTCATCCAGCATGCCTTCACCCCCTATCGCATCATCAGCGGCCCCCACAAGCTGCAACCGGAGCCCTCCTACCTGCTGGCCCAGGTGGCTGGCTTGCTGCGCAAGCACCTCTATCGGTTCAGCGAGCGCTCAATTCACCAGCGCTTGATGGATGGCACGCCTTATACCCTCGTGCCCCTGCAAGTTTCAAGCGATTCCCAGGTGAGTCTGGGCTCGGATTATGTCGGCATGGAGCCTTTTATTGCCCAGCTGATTGATTCCTTTGCCCGGTATGCCCCCTCGAATCAGCGCTTGGCGTTCAAGCATCATCCCCGCGACCGCGGCTACAACCATTACGGAGCCCTGATTCAGGATCTGGCGCGCAAGCACGGCGTGGCAGAGCGCGTGCTCTATTTCCACGATGGTGCCCTCGGGCCGATCCTCAAGCGGGCCAAGGCCGTGCTCACCATCAACAGCACGGTTGGGTTGCAGGCTCTTTATCACGCCGTGCCCACCAAGGTGCTGGGGCGCACCTTCTACAACATGCCTGGACTCACGGATCAGCAGCCGCTTCGTGTCTTCTGGAGCTCCCCCCAACCCTCAGACCGCGCCTTATACCGGAGGTTCTATCGCCACATGATCGAAACTACCCAGATCAATGGCAATTTTGATGGCCGCTTTCCCTTCTCCCGCATCTTCGCCGTCTCTCCATCCCTGGGCGTCCATGCCGTCGGCCCCCGTCCGCGCGGTTTTGAGCTTTTCCAGCGGATGGTCACCCTCGGTAGGGGTTTCGCCACTTACTACCTTCAGCTGCTGGCCCTCGCGGTTGGGGCCCGCCTGACGGCCCGCCGCCTGCTGGAGCGGGGTTCCCAGCTCGTCCTGGCCGGCTTGGGGGTGGAGGTGCTGATGGAGCGCCGCCCTGAGTTGATCGATCGGCCCCAGATTCACATCGCCAACCATGGGCACCCTCTGGATGTGTTGCTAGTGCAGGGTTATTTCAGGGAATCCAGCATGACCACAGCGGCCCGCCACCTGCGCTGGATCCTGCCCTTCTTCGCCGCCAGTGCCCGCAATTATGGCCATACCAACCTCGACCATCTCTCCAGCAGCTCCCGCCTCGCTGGTCTGCGCCATCTGCTGCGCGTTCTGGACAAGCAGGGCCGTTTGTTTCTGTTTCCCAGTGGCTCCTTGGTCACCCCCATCACCCAGCGGGTCTCTGGAAGTTTGCATGTGCTCGGCCGGCGCAGTGGGGCGGTGATCATTCCCTGGACGATCCGCTACCGGGGTTTCCCCCGCTCTGAAGAGTCCAGCCGCTATCGGCCCTTCAGGCTGATCGTGCAACGGTTGTTCGGCCCCCAGGCCACGATTCTTTGTGAGCAGGGTGCCACGATTGATCCGAACGAGTTTACCGATCAGGACTCCCTTTCCCTGCATATCCGTGAGCTTTATGCTGACAGGCTTGGCGCGATCAACCTTGCACCGTATTTTCCCAGATAGGAATAATATTGTTGACCACAAACTCCTTGTGTTGCCTTGGGCGCAGCGCTTTGAGATCACAATGCATCAGGATTTCGCAAATCTGATTAAAATCGCGGGCCAGGGACAAGCCAATCACCTGGGCATTGCCGAAGTTAATGTACTTCTTCAGCAGTAGCGGCGCACGAAACGATTCTTGGAAAGTTTGCTCAAGGATTCGCTCAAGTTCACCAAGTGTATCCGCAACCGGGGGCAAGCCTGTCTCATGGCTGCCCTCAGTCTGTAAGGGGAAAGGATGCCGAGCCGGGGGTATGCCACAATCCTCTCCGAAAGGCTTTTGCATTAGCGCCGTGAGGAAGCTGCTGCATAGTCTTTCGCTGTGTTGGTGGTGGTTGAACGACACCATGCCCATCAGAGTGGTGTGTCCCGTGGCCAGAGGAATGCTCGCCATTGCCCGCAGCAGCATCTGCAGGACCGGGCTGGTGCGTTGGTACGGCGTGGCGACCAAGGTGCGGCCGATTTCGGCATAGCTCAGGCCTCGCCTACGCAAGACCTGATCCAGACCCGGATAGCAGTGCTCCAGGTAGGACTGGCTGCCATCCCAGTCCTGGCCATGCCAGCGGGAGAGGCTCATGCGCAGGCACCCTGCCAGGCAGTGCCGCTCTCGATCCAGGATCAGCAGGTGCCAGTAGTGGGCATCGCGGCCGTCAAGGTCCACCTGCTCCGGGCCGAGCGGAGAGATCTGCCGATAGGTGCTGGCGCGCAGGGCGCCGACCCAGGAGGCGATGGGACGGAACTGGTTTGGTGAAAGAAAATACGCGGAAAATTGATTTTGATCAAAACATCGTTGATTGGGAAGTTGCGAGCGGATATGGTTGAAGGCAAAGTCCTCCATTCCGGCTCCCCTCGCTTTTCCAGTCTCCATCCTCCTAGTCTCTCGCTTGGGTGATCACCAGTCAACCGCGCAATGCCTCTTCCCCAACTGCCCGGACTTGCGTTGCTGCAGCGGGGGCAAAGTGTCGTTCTGCTCCACCAAGGCGCTGGCTCCACCATCGACCATTTCTTGCGGGGCCCACTGGAGGCGTGGGAGGCTCAGATCATCGAGGTTGATTCCGCTGAGGCTCCTAACCCTAACGTCCAAAGTGTGATGATGGTCGCCCATCTTGTCGTGGTGGTGCGCTATCTGCCACGTCACTGGCTTCGGCCCCTCAGGCATCTCCGCAGGGCAGGGATTCGGCTGGTGTATTTGATGGACGACGACCTTCTCGATCCGGCCTTGCTGCCGCAGCTGCCCGCCGCCTACCGGCAGCGGCTGCGGCAGCGGATCACCCGCCAGCGTTCGCGGGTACCGGAGCTGTGCGACCCCATCTGGGTGACCAGTGCGTTTCTGGAGCTTAAGTATGCCCACCTCGGTGCCCTGTGTCTTCCCCTCAGCCCCCATCCCGGTTTGCTGGCCGAGCGTCCTCGCCTGCAGCTGGCCTATCTCGGCAGCAGTGTTCACCAGCTGGAGTTTGCCTGGCTGCGGGAGCTGCTCCTCCTGCTGCAGAGTCGCCAGTGCCACACCCATGTGGATGTCTTTGGTGACCTCAGCATCAACCGTCAATTCCGCGACCTTCCCCGCGTGCGGATCCTCCACCCGATGCGCTGGCCCAGCTATCTGGCCGAGACCGGCCAGGGCCGCTGTGATCTGCTGCTGACCCCCCTGCTGGAGAGCCCGCTCAACGCGGCGAGGGCCCCGGTCAAATTCATCGACGCCGCCCGCTGCGGGGCTGCCGGCCTTTACTCCGATCGCTCCCCTTACCGAGGCTTCATCCGCCCGGGTATTGATGGTCTGCTGCTCGGGGATCGCCAGCAGGAGTGGCTGGAAGCGATCGAGTGGCTGATCCGCGATTCAGGCGCCAGGCGTCGACTGGCCGCGGAGGGTCGGCGTCGCGCCCTGCAGCTGAGTGGGTCTCCCTGATTCCGGGCGTTGGGAGAGCTTTGTAGCCGTGGGAAACTCCTCTCACCTTTTCAGCCCATGCCTGCATGTCACCCTGCGCGGGATTCACCACACGCTGCGGTCAAGGCCAGCTGGCGGCAGGGATCCGCTGGGGTTCGATCGGTTTGATGTCGTTCCTGATGGTGCTGCCCGGCGGCAGCGCCGAGGCTCAATCAGCCCCGAAGCCCTCGGTCCCATCGCGGCCAGCAGAGAGGAAGCTGCCTGCGGCGTCTGCGATCGACCCTGGCCTGGCGGCCAACCTCCGCTACCGGTTGGGTCCGGGGGACAAACTCAAGATGGCCGTCTTCCGGATGCAGGGCTACGAGACCGTTGCCGAGGTCCTCAGTGATGGCACCCTCAACCTGCCCCGGCTGGGCAGCGTGCCGGTCTGGGGGTTGAGTCTCGATGAGGCCCGGCGGCGCATCACCGCCGGCTACGCCACGATCCTAAGGCGACCGATCGTGTACCTGGATCTGGTTGAGGCGCGTCCGGTCCGGGTGGCGGTGAGCGGCGAGGTGCAGCGGCCGGGGCTCTACAGCATCGGCAAGGGGGGATCAAACCAGCTCAGCAGCAGCGGCCCTGGAGGCTCCCCCAGCACCGTGATTCAAACCAGCGGCGCGCCCACCCTCCTCGATGCGATCCAGCGGGCCGGAGGTCTCACCGCCTACGGCGATCTTCGCCGCCTCACCGTGCAGCGCCCCAGCGGCGGCCCGGGATCCCCCGTGCGCACTTATCAGTTCGACTTTCTCAAGGTGCTCTCCGGCAGCGGGCCCGTCACCAACCCACTCCTCTACGACGGCGACACCATCACGATTCCCCGCGCCGAGAACCTCAGCGAAACCGAATTGCTCGCCATCGCCTCCTCCACCTTCGCGCCCGACACGATCGCGGTGAATGTGGTGGGCGAAGTGCTGAAGCCCGGCACCCTGAACGTGAAGGCCAACAGCCCCCTCTCCGGCGCCCTGCTCACGGCCGGGGGGCTGACCCGCCGGGCCAATGATCAGACCGTGCGCCTGCTCAGGCTGACTCCCTCCGGCACGATCAAGCAGGCGACCATCCGCTTCAATCCGGCCGCCCCCCTCGGTTCGGTTCAGAACCCACCCCTCCAGCAGGGTGATGTGATCGTGGTCGACCGGCATGGCTGGGCCAAGACCACCGACGGAGTCTCTGATGCCCTGGCGCCGATCGGGCCGGTGATCAACGCCGGCTCCCTATTCCGGCTTCTGGGGCTCTGATCCTGCAGGCCTGGCGGCTCCCACGGGCGGTTGGTGGCCGGCGGGGGATTAGAGGGGGCGGACCCCTTCGCCGAGGCCCGAGGCTTCCAGCCAGCGGCGGATGCCCTCCGGCAGCTGACAGCGTTGCCGTTCGGCCGCGGCGATGGCCAGATGGCGCGTGAGGCCCTGGGCCACCGGCTGCCCCTCGCGCTCGAAGCTGTAGCTCACCTCGAAGCCTTCGGGCCCCAAGGCTTCGGGCCGCAGGCTGATCAGCAGTTGGTCGCCCGTCAACAGCGGGCGGCGGAATTCGGCCTGGCAGTAGACGATCGGTAGGGCCACGCCCGGTGAATCCCCCGCCCACTCCGGTCTGGGAAACACCGACGCTGCCGGCAGCCCGAAGCGCTCCAGGCTCTCTTCATAGGCCTCGTGGCACCAGCGCAGCAGCTGGTGGAAGTGCATCACGCCGGCGGCATCGGTGTCACCGAAGCGCACGCTGCGCTGCTGCTGCAGCCAGGTGGAGGGAGGCGGGAGCGGCATCGGGTGGAACGGAACAGATCCCTGGATCCGGGATCGAACGCCGGCAGCGGGATCACAACAGCCCTTTCAGCAGAGCGAATGCCGGCCGCCGTGCCGATGGAGGGGATGGTCGGAAGGAGCTTGGCTGCCACCGGGCGAAGCCGCGAAGGCAAGCAAGGGAATTTCCAATCGTTCTGAGTGTTGTTCGACGATCAGCGCAGTTTGCTGCTCAGCGGTCCACCGAGCCCATGATCACATCGATCGAGCCCAGGATCGCCATGATGTCGGCCACCTTCGCCCCCTTGAGGATGTGGGGGAGGATCTGAAGGTTGTTGAGGTCGGCGGCGCGGATCTTGAAGCGCCAGGGGGTGACATCGTCGTTGCCCTGGATGAACACACCGATTTCGCCCTTGCCGGATTCAAGGCGGGTGTAGAGCTCACCACCGGGAATCTTGAAGGTGGGGGCCACCTTCTTGGCCACGTACTGATAATCGAAGCCGGACCATTCGCTTCCCTTACCCTCGGCCATCCGACGGGCTTCCAGGTTTTCGGTAGGGCCGCCGGGAATCATCTTGCAGGCCTGCCGAAGGATCTTCAGCGACTGGCGCATCTCTTGAATCCGCACCCGGTAGCGGGCGAAGCAGTCGCCTTCTTTTTCCCAGGCCACATCCCACTCAAAGTCGTCGTAGCACTCGTAGTGGTCGACCTTGCGCAGATCCCAGGGCACGCCGGAGGCTCGCAACATCGGACCTGAGAGGCTCCAGTTGATCGCCTGCTCCCGGGTGATCGCCCCGAGGCTCTCGATGCGTTTGCGGAAGATGGGATTGTTGGTGATCAGCTTCTCGTATTCATCGATCTTGGGGCCGAACCAGTCGCAGAAATCAAGGCACTTCTCCAGCCAGCCCCAGGGCAGATCCACCGCTACGCCGCCGATGCGGAAGTAGTTGTTGTTGATCAGCCGCTGACCGGTGGCCGCTTCCCAGAGGTCGTAGATCATCTCCCGCTCGCGGAAGATGTAGAAGAAGGGGGTCTGAGCGCCCACATCGGCCAGGAATGGGCCCAGCCAGAGCAGGTGGTTGGCGATGCGGTTCAGCTCCAGCATTATCACGCGGATGTAGCTGGCCCGCTTCGGAACCGGGATGTTGGCCAGGCGCTCGGGGGCGTTCACCACGATCGCTTCGTAGAACATGCCGGCCGCGTAGTCCATGCGGCTCACATACGGCACAAACATCACGTTGGTGCGGTTCTCGGCGATCTTCTCCATGCCGCGGTGCAGGTAGCCGATCACCGGCTCGCAATCCACCACGTCCTCGCCGTCGAGGGTCACCACCAGCCGCAACACCCCGTGCATCGAGGGGTGATGGGGGCCGAAGTTGACCACCATCGGCTCGGTGCGCGTTTCCAGCTGGGTCATGGGAAGGCGGAGGCCGGGGCTGGATGGAATTCTAAGGAGCCCGCGGCGGAAACCTGGTGGTTTGCGGCGGGCGAGTGATCAGCGGCCAGGGGCCCTAGGTGCTGGCCCAGAGGTTCTGGACCACCGCGGCACCCACATTCAGACCGACACCAAAGGAATCCTCACAGGCCTCGCGGATGTGCACGCCGCCATAGACGCGGCTGATCGCATCCTCCAGGCCGGCCTCGTAGAAGCTATTGCGCTCTACTCCCCCCTCATCGATAAAACCGTCAAAGCTGCGCACCACGCCGGGGAGTTCCTGCGAGGTGGCGTTGAAGGTGAGATTGTCACCAAAGAAATGGCTCATGACGCTGGTAAAGGTGCCCCCCATCGCCGAGTGGCCGGAAAGGAAATCCGGGAAGGGTGGCGACTGGACGCCATTGATAGAAGACAGCAAGGACTGCCAGTTTTGGTCTCGGACGGTGAGGGCCGAACCATCCGTATCGGAGAAGCTGCCGGTGATCAGGTCCCAGGGGCGGGGCTGAACGTTGGCGTATTTCTCTTTCCAGGCGCAAATCACGGCATCGGCCATGGAGAGGCTGAGGCTGGCGATCAGCTTGGCGTTGGTGAGCATGGAGGTCGCCTGGTCGAGCGCCACATCCACGGCGATCTCGAGAAGCTGGCCGTAGGGCCGGAACGTGTCGGTCCTGTCGTAGGCCCAGAAAAGGGCGATTTCCGTCTGATCGGGGCTGCGCTCCAGTGTGGTTTGGGCGGTGTTTGCCAAGCCGCCGTAGAGACGCACTTCGTTCAACTGCTGGGCATAGAGGTCGAGGTCCACATCGGGCCGACATTGCAGACCGTCGGAGCGATAGGCATCGGTACTACTGATCACCCAGGGGGTCACCGATCCCCAGTTGGGCCCCAAAGCCGCCCCCGCGGTGGGCCCTGACGGGGCCGGCGTCCAGACATATCCCGGCAGCCCGCCGCTGGGGGGCGTGTAGGGGGTGGTGTTGTCCGAGCCGTCGTTGGCTCGCAGAGCACGGATCTGGTCCGCGATGCCGGCGCCTAAGTCCAGGCCCGCCTGAATGCTTTCCGCTGACCCCGTCAGGGACCCGAGGCTGGAGGTGTATTGCTCCTGGATCAAGCTGATTTCCCCAGGAAGTTCGAGCGAGAGAATCCTCTGCGCCGCACCCAATAGGGCCGCATCCATGTTGGCGCCCGCCGGGGCGCTCTGGTCGATTCGGTAGAAATCCACCTGATCGCCAAATGCGGCAAGGGTGTCCAGCATCGCCGTGGAGAGCATGGCCATCAGGCGGCTGCCGGTGGTGGGGGGCACACCGGGCTTGCCATTGCTGCCCGCAGATTGGATCGCGTTCAGGGCAGTATTGGTCCAAATGAGGATCGGGTCAGACCCCGGCGGTACAAGGGGTGGGGTGGAATTAAGGGTATCGATGCTGATCCAATCGAAGGCGGCGCTGCCGTAGTTTCCGGCGATATCGGTGTAAGAGTTCGCTGAGATGGTAAGCGTGCCCGTGGTGGCGATGCCGTCTTGAGCGGTGAAAATGGCAGAGTACAAGTTGCCATATCCAGTGAAGCCGCTGAGGGTGCCGTTGGTTACATTGATATCTTCAGCGCTGAAACCTACGACCTTTTCACTAAAGGAGAACGAGACCAGGGCGTTTTTGGCCGTGTCATTGATTGCGGGCGCTACGAAGAGAATGGCGGCAGCAGGATTGAAGGTGTCTATCTGCAATGTGGCTGACGTGGCTCCCGCACCCGCAATTTCGAAGATGTCGTGCCAAGAGCCAGTGGCTACGGCGATCGAAGCGGTGCCTTCGGTGTTGGCCGTGGGCGTGAAGGTGGCGGCATAATTAGAGCTGGAGCCGTTGAGATTCGAGAGGCTGCCCCCGGAGACGGAGACATCGCCGCTGCTGAAGGAGGTGCCGGGATTGCGGCTAAAGGCAAAGGAGATCTGGGCGGTCTCACCAGTGATGATGGAAGTATCATTGCTATTGATAGTTAAGCTATTGGCGACGCCGGTGAGGTTGGTGGCGTTGAAGTTTCGAAAGAAGGCGGCTTTCTCATTGGTGCTTAAAGAACGAATGTCGCCGTA
>JBIJAG010000051.1:0-21273 GCA_044345855.1 Cyanobium sp.
ACAGGCCTCGGCCTCGCTCCCTCCTACACCATTTCCTTCGCGGCGGGCAGCTACGACACCTTCATCGACATTGATCCCACTGCGGATTCCTTCTCGGAATTCGATGAAACCGTCGTCCTCACCCTGACGCCTGGCAGCGGCTACACGATCGGCAGCGCTGGTTCGGCCGTCGGCGTGATCAAGAACGACGACTTCGCACCGATCATCAAGGAGATCACGGTGGAGGGCACCACGCTCAAGGTTGAATTCACTGAGCCCGTGGTCACCACTGGTCTTACGGCCAACCGCTTCTCCGCCACAGTGGCCGGTGGAGCCCGTTCGGTCTCAGCCTGGGCCCCGGTGTCGGGAGACCCGACCCGTCTGACGCTCACTCTTGCTGGAGTTGCTCCCACAAGCGGCCAGGCTGTCAGTTTGCTCTACACCGATCTCCCTGGGGACAACCTCACAGGTGTGGTGCAGGATGTCGATGGTAACGACATGGACACAATCGGCGCACCAGGACGGAATGCCGAGACGTTCTCCAGCGGCATCAATGTCACCAGCCTGGCCAGGAGCTACACCAATCTGGTGCTCACCGGCAATGCCATCACAGGCACAGGCAATGCGGGCAACAATTTCATCCGCGTCAATCAGGTGTCCACTGTCGCCAACGTGTTGATCGGTGCGGAAGGTGTGGACAGCATGGATGGCGGCAATGGCAGCGACATCTATCTGATCAACAGCGCAGAGCACCACCCTGGTGCTGAAGTCCGGGACACTGGCACAGGCGCGCTGGACAGCGACGAGCTCCGCTTCGCCTCCACCACGGCGGGAGACACCCTCACGGTGTTTTCTGGTGACGCAGGACTGGAGCGGGTGACGATCGGCACAGGGACCGGCGCCACAGCCATTTTTACCGCGACCACCGCTCTGAACATCGATGCCGCCGTAGCGCCTAATCCCCTGAACATCACAGGTAACAGCGGCATTAACAAACTCGTCGGCACCTCCTACAACGACACACTCACCGGCAACGGCGGCAACGATGCCATGGACGGCCGCGATGGCAGCGACACCTACCGCATCACCAACAGCAGTGAGCGCTCCGCTGCGGAAATCAACGACACCGGCACAGGTGCTGGTGACATCGACGTGCTCCGCTTTGCCTCCACCACCGCCAATCAAACCCTCATCATCTACGCCGGCGATCTTGGCCTGGAAAAGATCGTGATCGATGGCGCCACAGCCCTGAACGTGAATGCCGCCGCCGCACCCAATGGCGTGCTGATCATCGGCAACAGCGCCAACAACGTCATCCTGACCACCGCCTTCCAAGACACCCTCGATGGCGGTGGCGGCAGCGACGTGTATCTCGTCAGCAGTCCATCCCACCGCCCCGCCGGCGAAGCCATCACCGACTCCGGCGCTGCCGGCTCCGATGAACTGCGCTTTGCCTCCACCACCAATGGCGACATCATCACGATCAACGCCAGCGATTCCGGCCTGGAGCGCGTGACCCTCGGTACCGGTACCGCCGCCGCTGCCGTGCTCACCGCCGCCACCTCCCTCCACATCAATGCCGCCGCCTCAACCGGCAGACTCGAACTCATCGGCAACTATGGCTTCAATGTCATCACGGGCTCATCCTTCAACGACCTCCTGAACGGCAATCGCGGCAACGACACCCTCATAGGCGGCGCCGGCAACGACACCTTCCGATTCGACAGCAGCCTCAACGCCACCACCAACCGCGACACCATCACCGATTTCGCCCCGGCAGACGACCGGATCGAACTCGAAAACAGCATCTTTACCGTCCTCACCGCCCCCGGGCCTCTCGCTGCCTCGGCATTTGGTTTCGGCCTTAATGCCACAACCCCTGACCACCGCATCCTCTATGACAACGCCACCGGCAGGCTCACCTACGACAGCAATGGCAGTGCCTCCGGTGGTGCCACCATCTTTGCCACCCTTTCCACTGGCCTCGGAGCCACCATGAACGCTGGCCTCTTCTCCATCACCTGAGCTGCACATTGCTGGCGGCGCGCTCTGGCCTGCGCATCGGACCAGTACCCTCCCCGGCCGTTAGGCCCATACCTGTACCGTTGCTTTCAGCGCGAGCAACGCACATGAAAAAAGCCCCCCGATCGGGGGGCTTTCACCATGTACTAGCAGGCTGAAACAAGCCTGCGCTTCATCACTTGCTCTCGGTGAATTCCGCGTCGATCACATCATCGGCGGAGCTGCCGGCGGCGGAAGCGCCATTGCCATTGCCTCCTCCGGGAGCGCCGGCGGGAGCACCATCTGCACTGGCCTGCTGGTACACGGAGGCACCGGCGGCATAGAGGGCCTGCTGGAGTTGTTCCAGGGTGGCCTTGATCGCAGCGGTGTCGTCCTTCTCGACGGCAGCCTTGAGGTCGGCGGTGAAGCCTTCCACCTTGGCCTTGTCGTCGGCGGCCACCTTGTCGCCCAGTTCACCGAGCTGCTTCTCGGCCTGATAGATCAGGGTTTCAGCCTGGTTTTTCAGGTCGATCTTCTCGCGCTTCTCCTTGTCGACCGCGGCGTTGGACTCGGCATCCTTCACCATGCGGTCCACCTCGTTGTCGGAGAGGGTGGAAGCACCGGTGATCGAGATGCTCTGCTCCTTGCCGCTGCCCTTGTCCTTAGCAGTCACGCTGAGGATGCCATTAGCGTCGATGTCGAAGGTGACTTCGATCTGGGGCACGCCGCGGGGAGAAGGGGGAATGCCATCGAGGCGGAAGGTGCCCAGCGACTTGTTGTCGCCCGCCATCTCGCGCTCACCCTGCAGCACGTGGATCTCCACGTTGGTCTGACCATCCACCGCAGTGGAGTAGGTCTCCGTTTTCTTGGTGGGGATCGTGGTGTTGCGGGTGATCATCTTGGTCATCACACCGCCGAGAGTCTCCACGCCGAGCGAGAGCGGAGTGACATCCAGCAAAAGAATGTCTTTCACCTCACCGGCCAGCACACCGCCTTGGATGGCGGCGCCCACGGCCACCACCTCATCGGGGTTCACCGTTTGATTGGGGTCTTTGCCAGTGACACGCTTGACCAACTCCAGCACCGCCGGGATGCGGGTGGAACCACCCACCATCACAATCTCGTCGAGCTCGCTGGTGGAGAGCTTGGCGTCCTTGAGGGCCTGCTCCACCGGCACGCGGCAGCGGTCGATCAGTTTGGAAGCCAGCTCCTCAAACTTGGCGCGGGTGAGGGTGAGGTCGAGGTGCTTGGGGCCCTCGGGCGTGGCCGTGATGAACGGCAGGTTGATCTCGCTCTGGGTGGCGCTGGACAACTCGATCTTGGCCTTCTCAGCGGCCTCGGTGAGGCGCTGCAGGGCCTGCTTGTCCTGGCGGAGATCGATGCCCTCATTGGACTTGAAGCTATCGGCCAGGTAATCCACGATCACCTTGTCGAAGTCGTCGCCGCCGAGATGGGTATCACCGGAGGTGGAGAGAACCTCAAACACACCGTCGCCCACCTCCAGCACCGACACGTCGAAGGTGCCGCCGCCGAGGTCGAAGACCAGGATGCGCTCGTTGCTCTTGCGGTCGAGGCCGTAGGCCAGGGCCGCAGCGGTGGGCTCGTTGATGATGCGCAGCACCTCAAGGCCGGCGATCTTGCCGGCATCCTTGGTGGCCTGGCGCTGGGAATCATTGAAGTAGGCGGGCACGGTGATCACCGCCTGGGTGACGGTTTCACCGAGGTACTTGCCGGCATCTTCGGCCAACTTGCGCAGCACCTCAGCCGAGATCTCCTCGGGGGCGAATTGCTTGTTGAGCACCGGTGACTTGATTTTCACATTGGCACCGGCCTTCTCCACCGTGTAGCTCACCTCCTTCGACTCTTCGTTGACCTCATCGACGCGGCGGCCGATGAAGCGCTTCACCGAATAGAAAGTATTCTCGGGGTTCATGACCGCCTGGCGCTTGGCGATCTGCCCCACCAGCTTGTCCTGGTTCTTGGTGTAGGCCACCACCGAGGGGGTCGTGCGGAACCCTTCGGCGTTGGCGATCACCGTGGGCTTGCCGCCCTCCATCACGGCGACGCAGCTGTTCGTGGTGCCGAGGTCAATACCGACGACCTTTCCCATGGATTCCCACCTCCTGGAGTGGATGAAATGCGGACTGAGAGCATCTTCAGCAGGGCCCCTCCCCTGCGGCGAGGCGTGGTTCCCGAACCGCAGGCCGCCCAGCAAGGGCCACAAAACCAGTGGCCACCTACGGTTTCAAGGGCTGAACCGGGTCCGAACCCGGACCGGACAGAGCTCCAGAACATCCCGCAGGCTCCGATCCCGACCCTTCGCTGCCGTTCACGCCCTATCGCCAGCCGATCCCTCCTCCCGCCTCGCCTGAGCCGCCATGCCTGCCGACCCGCAGCCAACCGTCGCCACTGCAGCCACCGGCAGAGCGGAGCCCAGCGGCTCCACCGCCCTGGTGGGGGTGCTAGGGGATCCGGTGCGCCACTCGCTCTCGCCCGCGATGCACAACGCAGCCCTGGCGGCCCTGGGACTCGATTGGGTGTATCTCGCCCTGCCGGTGACCGCCGCCGATCTGGCCACCGTGGTGGCGGCCCTGGAGGCCCTGGACTGCCGCGGCCTCAACGTGACCATCCCTCACAAGCAGGCCGTCGCCGCCCTGGCAGCCGAGCTGAGTCCACTGGCGCAGCGGCTGGGGGCGGCAAACACCCTGGTGCGGCGGCCCGGGGGCGGCTGGCTGGGCACCAACACCGACGTAGAAGGCTTTCTGGCCCCCCTGGGCGAGGGCAACCGGCCAGGAGAACGGGCCGTTGTATTGGGCTGTGGTGGCAGCGCCCTCGCAGTTCTGGCCGGCCTGGAGCAGCTGGGCTTCAGCTCGATCGCCGTGGCGGGCCGCAACGCCACCACCCTGGCAGCCCTGCAAGCGGGCTGCCGGGACTGGCTCCCTGCCCTGGAGCCCCACGCCTGGACCACGGCGAACGACGAGCGGCTGTTGCAGGCCCTGGCCCAGGCCGACCTGGTGGTGAACTGCACCCCGGTGGGCATGGCCTCCACCAGGGACCCCATGGCAGCGAACCGATCCCCGCTCGCCGCCGCGGCCCTGGATCGGCTGCGGCCGGGGAGTGGCGTGTACGACCTGATCTACACGCCGCGGCCCACGGCCCTGCTGAGGGGCGCGGCGGAGCGCGGCTGCCGCACCTGGGATGGGCTGGAGATGCTGGTGCAGCAGGGGGCGGCCGCCCTGCGCCTCTGGAGCGGTCGCGACACCGTGCCCGTAGACGCCATGCGCCAGGCCGCACTGGAGCGGTTACAGGCCTCCTAGCTTGGAGAGCAAACCGCGCTGCCGATCAGCCACGCTGCCCATGCAGGATCCCCCCCTCTGGCAACGACTCCTGGGGGCCCTCGCCTACCTCCTCCCCTGGAGTGACGCCATCCCCTTCGGCCAAGCCCTCTTCGGGCCGCTGCCCTGGCTGCGCTGGCTCGCCGTTCCGGCCCTGCCCGTGCTGCAGCTGCAGCAGAACATCCCCCTCGGCGGCCTGGTGCTCTTCCTGGTGCTCTTCCTGGCGGTGGTGCGCAACCCCCAAGTGCCCTATCTGATTCGCTTCAACGTGCTCCAGGCGATCTTGATCGACATCGTGCTGGTGCTGCTCAGCCTGGCCTTCAACATCCTGCTGGGGCCTCTGGGGGGCAGCTTCCTGGTGCACACCCTGCAGAACACCGTGTTCCTGGGTGCCCTGCTGGTGGTGCTGTTCGCGGTGATCCAGAACCTGCGGGGCAAGGAGGCCGAGATCCCCACGGTGTCGGAGGCGGTGCGGATGCAGCTGTTCTGAGGAGGCCGGCCTCGGGCCCGGCCCCATGTCTGGCCAGCAGTGGTGGGGGGGGCGCTGCGATAGGTTGTGAAGTCCGTCGCTGGCGGGCGCAATGCCCGGCAGCCCCTGCGGTTCCACCAGGCCAACCCTGGCGACTTCCTCTTTCAGGCGACCATGACGCAGCCCTATTACGAAACGATGTACATCCTTCGTCCGGACATTCCGGAAGAAGAGGTGGAAAGCCATATCGCCAAATACCGGGATCTGGTGATTGAAGCCGGCGGCGAGGTGCTCGACAATCAAATGCGAGGCAAGCGGCGCCTGGCCTACACGATCGCCAAGCACCGCGAGGGGATCTATGTGCAGCTCAACCACAATGGCGATGGCCAGCAGGTGGCGCCTCTGGAGCGGGCCATGCGCCTCTCCGAGGATGTGATCCGCTATCTCACCGTGAAGCAGGATGGCCCGATGCCGGCGCCCCGCTCCCTGCCGAACAGCAGCAGCGAAACCGTGAGCGCCCCCACGGAACCAGCCCTTAGCGCCGCTGAGTAGGTCTCCCACCAGGACTACCGGGAACCGCGCCAAAGCCACAGAACGCCTACAAAATCATCCCCATCAGCCGCCGATCCGATGTCCAGCATCGGACCAGCGGCTTTTTTACTTCAAACGGTCAACGCGCCTAAAGTCCACCCCTAAACGGCCGACGGCGTTGCCGAGGTGTACCGAGTGACGATGAACCCCAGCAACCGCGGCACAAAGGATGCCACGGGCCAACCGCTCCGAATCCCTCCCCCGCCACCCCAGTCCCTGGGACGGCCCCTGCACCTGGTACCCCTAGGGGAGAGCGAACCCGTGGCAGCAACCAGTGGCGGTGGAGATCCCCAGCGTCCCGCCTCGGTCGCCGGCACGGGCGCCTCGGCGACTAGCCCCGAACCACCCCTGGCCTCCGCCACCCGCCGGCTTGAACGGGAGCTGGCGGATGTTGAGGAGGAGGTGACGGCCCTGCAGGAGATGCTCCAGGAACTGCCCACCATCTTTGAGCGCAAATTCCTGGGTCGGCTGCAGCAGCTCCTGGATCACCAGCACAGCCTCGAGGGGGAGAACCATGCCCTGCGAAAACATCTGCTGGCGATCGCGCCGGGGGCCGAGAACGACCCGCTGCCCCTCCGTCCCCGGGGCCTGCTGCCCCCAGCAATCCGCGCCGCCCTGAAGCAGCGTGCGGAAGCCGGTGATCGCAGCGGCAACCTCAGCGATGCCGAGCCGACCAGAGCCGGGTCGGCAGACCCCACACATAGATGAAGCCCTCGGCGGCCCGGTGGTCGAAACGGTCGTCGCTGCCGTAGGTCGCCATGGCGTCTACGTAGAGGCTGTCGGTGCTGCTGCTGCGGCCCACCACCGTGGCATTGCCCTTGTAGAGCTTCATGCGCACGCTGCCGTTCACCGTGGCTTGGGTGCGATCAATGAAGGCATCGAGGGCCTGCTTGAGGGGCCCGAACCACAGGCCCTGATACACCAGATCCGCCCAGCTGGCTTCGATCTGCCGCTTGTAGCGCTGCACGTCGGCGGCCAGGGTGAGGGATTCGAGCTCCTGGTGGGCCCGGATCAGCAGCAGCAGCCCCGGGGTCTCGTAGATCTCGCGGCTCTTGATGCCCACCACCCGGTTCTCGATCATGTCGAGCCGGCCGAAACCATGGCGGCCGGCCAGTTCATTGGCCCGCCGCACCAGGCTCACCGGATCCAGCCGCTGGCCATCGATCGCCACGGGATTGCCGGCTTCGAACTGAATCTCCACGACCTGGGGCTCAGCGGGGGCGGCGTCCACCGAGACGGTCATCGCGTACACCTCCTCAGGCGGCTCCACGTTGGGATCCTCGAGAACACCGGCCTCGATGCTGCGGCCCAGCAGGTTGAGGTCGATCGAATAGGGCGATTTCTTGCTCACGGGGGCCGGGATACCGCAGCGCTCGCCGTAGGCGATCGTTTGCTCACGGCTCATCCCCCACTCCCGGGCCGGGGCCAGCACCTTGAGTTCGGGCGCCAGGGCACCGATGGCCACATCGAAGCGCACCTGGTCGTTGCCCTTGCCGGTGCAGCCATGGGCCACCGCATCGGCACCCACCTCCCGGGCCACCTCCACCAGCCTGCGGGCGATCAGAGGGCGGGCCAGGGCGGTGGAGAGGGGATAGCGACCCTCGTAGAGGGCATTGGCGCGGATGGCGGGGAAGGCGAACTCGGTGATGAAGGGTTCAATCAGGTCGCCCACGATCGACTGGCTGGCGCCGCTGTCGAGGGCCTTGCGGCGAATCGGCTCGAGCTCATCGCCCTGACCGAGGTCGGCGGCGAAGGTGATCACCTCCTCCACACCCCATTCCTGCTTGAGATAGGGGATGCAGACACTGGTGTCGACACCGCCGGAATAGGCCAACACCACCCTGCGGGCCCGGGGGGTGGCGCTGGGGCCGTCGGGATTGGCCTGGGGCGTCGCCGTCATCAGTGCTGCTCGTGGGGAATTGCCTCCGATTGTCCCTCCTGGCCGGGAGCCGGCAGTGTCCAACGCCCCAGCAGCCACAGAGCCATGGCGAGGGGGGGGAGCAACAGCAGCGTCCAGATGGGGCCAGAGGCCGGAGTCAGCGAATCGGGCCAACGGCGCCCGGCGCCCACCAGGGCGGCGCTCACTCCGAGGGCCAGGAACCACAGCAGACCGATCTGCCGGAGCTTGAGGGCGAGGTTTGGCATGGCTCCAGACGGCAGGAAGGTAGATTGCTTTATCCGTCCATGATGGGATCAGCCTCGGTCGATCCGAACCACCGAATCCAACCCACAGTTCCAATCAACCGAAGCCAACCCAGCCCGCGAAAACCCCACCCGGGCCTGCTGTCCTACCGATCGACGCCAGGACCGACAACCCGAGCGGAAACCCAGGCTGGCCCAGCACCACTTTTGATCCAGGCGGAGCCTGCGATCCCGCAGCCCACCGCTCCCCACCCCAGCCCCCCGGCATGAGCATCCTCGACACGATCAATCCCTCCCTCACCCGCTACCGCCGAGACGAACCGGCGCCGGTGCTTCCCCTGCGGGACGAACCCGACCTGCTGAGCCTGCTGGAGGCCAGCGGCCGCCTGGTGGCCGACGAGGAGACCGCCGGCACCGACGTGAGCACGGTGGAAGAGGAAGAACTCTCAGCGCTGATGGGCGAGAAGGAGGATTACAACCAGCCCGACGAACAGGCCGAGGAAGACTGGGAAGACTGAACCGGAACCTGGCCCATGCTTCTCAATGACGGCAGGATCTCCGCCTCCCTCCTGGCCCTGATCCTGCTGCTGGCCACCCTGGCCAGCGATGGATTGGTGCCCAACTCCAGCCTCACCATCCCCCTAGTGGTGGCCGCCCTGGTGAGTGCGGGGGTGGCCCATTGGGGGGTACCACGGCTGCGGGCCCTCAAGCTGGGCCAGGTGATCCGCTCGGAAGGGCCCCAGGGCCACCAGAGCAAGGCGGGTACGCCCACCATGGGCGGCCTGCTGGTGGTGCCCGTGGGAGTGCTGGTGGGAGGGCTCACCAGTCCTGGTGATCCCCGGTTGCTGGCGGTGGCGGCTGTCACGCTGGCCTTCCTGGCGATCGGCGCGATCGACGACTGGCGCAGCCTGACGAAGCGAACCAACACCGGCCTCAGCCCTCGGGGGAAACTGCTGCTGCAGGCGGGCGCTGCCCTGCTGTTCCTGCTCTGGGCCGGCCTGGGGGGCTGGATGGGGGGAGGCGATCCGGCCGCCATCTCGCTGCCCTTCGGCTGGTTGCTCCCACTGGGTCTGCTGATCTGGCCCCTGGGCCTGTTCGTGTTCATGGCGGAAAGCAACGCCACCAACCTCACCGACGGCCTCGATGGCCTGGCCGGCGGCTGCGGCGCCGTGGTGTTCACCGGCATGGCCCTGCAGCTCATGCTGCGCGGCCACGGCGGTGATCCATCGCTGGCCGCCTTCTGCGCGGCGATGGCCGGCTGCTGGCTGGGCTTCCTGAGCCAGAACCGCTATCCGGCTCGGGTGTTCATGGGAGACACGGGATCCCTGGCCATGGGGGCGGCGCTCACGGCTGTTGCCCTGCTCAGCGACAGCCTCTGGCCCCTGCTGCTGATGGGCGGGGTGTTTCTGGCCGAGTCGATCTCGGTGATCCTGCAGGTGTGGGTGTACAAGGCCACCAAGGACGACACGGGCAAGGGCCGGCGCCTGTTCCGCATGGCGCCCCTGCATCACCACTTCGAACTGGGCGGCATGCCGGAGCAGGGGGTGGTGCTGGGGCTGTGGGGGGCGAGCTTGGGGCTGGTTGTGCTGGGGTTGGTGCTGCGGCCCTGAGGGGTGGAGCAAGGTTTACTTGAATCCTTACGCTGGCACTTGCCAGAACAACCGCATGCAACAGGAGCGCGGGATCCAACAAATAAAGAGAACTCCATTTTTTGTCAGGCCTGTAGCGTTCTGGGCGACAAGTTACGGACCTTGCTGATTCAAACAAGTCTTGCGCACTGAGGCTCGGGACCTCAGCTTTGTATCGTTGCGAACTATGTTATGCAGACCCGCAGAAGATACCGGGATCGTGCCGAGGCATTCAGAAAACCCAGACACTGTCAGGATTCTTGCCATGTTGCCAGCTGACCCTCCCGTCTTCATGCTGCCAAAAGAGCTCGAAGAGGGTTTTTAAGCGGATCCGCCTTGTAACAACTTCAACAAGCCACAGGGAACTGCCACCAACGGCTACGCAGCGGAACTGACCTGGGCGCAGGCCGATCGAAAACCCTAACCCTCGAAGAACAAGCCAACCTAAGCCCGAAGCTGCTCCTCGCTCGGCTAGATAGAATCGATGAATCAATTTTACACCTGCCATTGCGGCTCCAACCATGCAGACAACGACACCAGTAGGCCGAACCCGACCAAATCCGACTAATCTGGATTTACGGCAGTTTCTTTCCGCTGTAAGACATGACCAGCTCATGACCTGTAGCGTGTTGCTCACCGCATTTTCTAAGTCGGTCAGGAGGAGCTCTGGATGGATCGCGGATGGTTTCCAGTGAAACAGATCGCGGAACGCCTAGGGATCACCAAGCACACCGTCTACACATGGACCTACGCGAAGCGCATAACGGCCCAGCACGTCGGTTGCTTCTGGAAATTCAAAAAGGACGAGGTGGACGAGTGGGTGAGGGCCGCCGGCGCGGCGACGGAGGCAACTGCTGACCAGGATGCCCCAGCACAGTGCGGCTGGACGAACAACCCGAGGATGAAGAACACGCCATGACATTCGATGCGCCCTCTATCTCTCTGCACCACCGACAACTCGGAGGGCGATGATCGCGGAGAAGCCAGCCCCACGAGCGCAACGGGAACCGCACGCGATGCGCGAATCACGTAGCCAATTCGAAGAAGTCGGCACACTTCTAATCAACGGCGTTTCCGTTCCCCAGCGCCGATTGCTAGGGGCCTACTACACGCCAGACGACGTGGCTAGTATCCTTTCACAGTGGGCTGTTATAAACCACACAGGGCGTGTACTCGATCCAAGCTTTGGGGGCTGCGCGTTCATGCAGGCGGCCGCAACTCAAATCAAGAGGATGGGCGGGCGACACGCAGGTCGCCTCGTCTTTGGGGTCGACATCGACGATTCGTGTGTGCTCTACGTGCGCGAGAGCCCCGACCTGGTCGAAGACAACGTCGTCTTCCGGGACTTTCTTACAATTCGGCCGGATGAGATTCCTGGCGGACCCTTCCACGCGATTGTCGGAAACCCGCCATACGTGCGGCATCATTGGCTCAAGGACGAGCGTCGAGCGGTGGCCCGCCGCATCGCTGAAGAGAGCGAACAGCCGCTCCCAGAAACTGCGAGTCTATGGGCGTACTTTGTTCTGCATTCGCTCCAGTTTCTCGAACAGAATGGCAGGCTTGCCATGCTGGTACCGGAGGCGATCCTCCAGGCGGACTACGCTGCCTCCGTCCGCTCTGCCCTTCAGCAGCATTTTAGGAAAGTGCGGTTGATACATCTCCGGCAACGGCTGTTCGATGGCACCGACGAACCAGTTGTCGTTATCGCTGCGGAGGACTTCGGAAATTCAGGTTCTCTCGACGTGCTGTCGGTCGACACAACTGATGAGCTAAAAGCAACTCTAAGGGGAAAGACACCCGTCGCGAAGGGAACGATGTTGCCGAACGGGCGAAGGATCTCGTCTGACGCTCTCCAAATCCTTACTACGCTCAAGTTGTCGGGGCACATCCGGGCCTTTAGCGAATTGGCAACTCCACACATCGGCATCGTGACCGGCGCGAACAACCACTTCATCCGTTCGGCAGACGAGCTGGCGGATATCGGGATAGGCGCCAGTGCGCGCGTCCCTGTCCTTGCTCGCACGAAGTGGCTCAGAGGATTGGAGTTCACTCCATCAGATCACGAGGCCCTTGCCGAACGAGGAGAACGGGCGTTTCTCGTTCGGCCTAATCCTGCGCTGGAGTCGAGCCCTGGTGTACTTCGCTGGATCGAAGAGGGTGAGATGGCTGGCGTCGACAGGCGCTACAAGTGCGCCATGCGCGAGACTTGGTTCCGCGTGGAGTTGACAGCAAAGCCCGATGCCTTCGTCACGTCGACGCGGCTCGGCTCACCCCTGCTTGTTCTCAACCGAGGCACTTTCCCCTGCACCAACGCGATGTACGCCGCAACATGGGCCCGAAAGTGCGACATACCCCCGGAGATCGTCGCAGTCGGATTCATGACCACCTTCGTAGCTCTATGGTCGGAGTTGCTCGGGCGGCGGTACGGCGGCGGCGTCCTTAAACTTGACTTGAGGGCTCTGCGCATGCTGCATGTGCCAGTCGTGGCTGAAGCGGGCAGCGCCTTCGGACCCATGAACGAAGCGCTGCGTCGAGGGGAAGAGGGGGCCGCTCGTGCCCTCGCTGACAATTACGTTCTGCGTCGCGGACTTGGGGTGTCTCCTCGAGACATTATGGTGATGCAGGATGCACTGACGGAGCTAATTCGACAGCGGGTGCCCAAGGCCGAGGAATCCTGAGATGGCCAGCTTCACGATTGACACCCATCTCTTCCGGGAACTCGGCGAGCTGCTCGTTGGGCGCGACTCAACGGCCCTCATTGAATTGATCAAGAACTCCTACGATGCCGACGCTACCGAAGTAGTCGTGCTAGGTCAATATCTAGATGATCCCGATCGCGGCCGCATCGTCATTACTGACAATGGCTCGGGGATGACTCCCACGCAGTTCGAGCGTGGATTTTTGCGCGTCGCGTCCCGGATGAAGGATGACGGTGAGCGGCTTTCGGGGCGGCTCAAGCGACGATACACAGGCGCGAAAGGGATTGGCCGCCTAGCTGCTCACAAGCTCGCTCGCCTGCTCGTGGTCGATAGCGTCAGCGTCGCCGAGAACGCAGGGCACATGGCTGCCGTCCATGCTCAGATTGACTGGGACGCAATCGAACGCTTTGAGACTCTCGACGAAGTTGATGACAACGCAGTCGTTTTTGAAAGCGAGAAACCATCGTGGGAGGCGTCGACCGGTACAGAACTACGTCTTTCTCGCCTCCGGCGGAAGTGGACGCCTGTTGAGCGGGCCCGCTTCTTCTCGGAAGTTCAGTCGTTCTCTCCGCCGACCTTTCTTACGAAGGCGCTGAGGAAGTCCATCGTTGGCGAGCCCCTGCTGTTCGACGAGCCCCTCGTTCGTCGCGCGGTAGATAGTGGCCAACAGTTCAACGTCAAGCTAGAGGGAGAGTTCGCTGCTGGCGAGGAGTACTGGCGCTTGATTGAGGAACACGCAGCATGGGTGATTGAAATACGTTCTCGCCCAGGAGAGTCGGTAAAATACAAGGTCGCGCC
The DNA here is from genome assembly GCA_044345855.1 of Cyanobium sp. Lineage (GTDB taxonomy): Bacteria > Cyanobacteriota > Cyanobacteriia > PCC-6307 > Cyanobiaceae > Cyanobium. Next base: position 13,643 of record JBIJAG010000051.1, read on the forward strand.
GACAAACCGGACGCTGAAGGAGTTGCCAGATGCAATCGCCTACGAGGCGATGATTAATCATCCAGCACCTGAAACTGGCCCATTCTTCGATGCCCGGATCTTTCTGCGCGTCGGACAGTTGTTGGTAAGGGGTGATCAGCGGGTTTGGGCGACCCGCTCGAGTGGCGTGCGCGTGTTCATGGAAGGCTTCCGCGTTCTCCCGTACGGCGAGCCTCAGAACGATTGGTTGCGCCTGGACGCGGACTACACACGCCGGTCACGCAAGCTCGAGACCCTCAATAGCTGGGACATAGATGATCTCGGGCCAGTCGACGATCCAGACGCTGGTCTTTTGTCCTTGCCGAACAACAACTACTTCGGCGGCGTTTTTTTGACCCACGAGTATGCAACTAACCTTCGTATGCTGGTCAATCGTGAAGGCTTCATTCCGGAAGGTGGCTACGATGACCTAGTAGTCCTCGTGCGATCCGGTCTCGACCTGTGCACGCGTGTGAATGCCGCTGCGTCCTATTCGAAGCGGAAGGCGCGTAGCGAAACCCGCAAGCAAGTTGCCGGCCCAGCGGGTGCCGGTGATCTGGATCCCGCGCGGCTAGCTCCGAAAGCGTCCGCCGAAAGAGTGCCCAAAAGCCGAATTGCGCTCAAGTCAAGCCTCGCGGGCGCAACAGTTGCTCTCACCGCCGCTCGCGCGCATCTCGTTGAATCCGGCAAGGCATCGTCATCGGGTGAAGCCGCGGAAATCACGGAGAAGATCGATCAATCCCTCGAGGAGATTCAGGCTCAGGAGGAGTTTGCCGACGAAATGATCTCGGAGCAATCACTGCTCCGAGTGCTCGCATCGGTTGGCACCCAGATGTCCGCGTTCGTGCATGAGATACGGGCACTGCTCGGCTCAAGCCAAGCAGTAGAACACGCACTCGATGAACTTGCGTCGGATCCGCAGCTGAAAGGAACCCAACTACAGAAGCTCAAGAAAGTCCTGCAGGCGATCGGGGACCTTCGGCGTGGACTTGAGCGAGAGGCGTCGTATCTAACTGACATCGTGACGCCGGATGCCCGTCGACGCCGATCGCGACAGAAGCTCGCAGAGCGCTTCGACGTTGCAGGTCGTCTCCTCGCTCACACAGCCGAACGACGCGGCATCCGGATCGAGAGCAAGATTCCCGCAGACCTGAAGTCTCCGCCGATGTTTCCGGCTGAGCTCACCGCGGTGTTCACAAACCTGCTGAGCAATGCCTTAAAAGCCGCTGGGCCAAAGGGGCGGATCGTCGCCTCGGCTGAGATCAACCAAGATGGGAGCGTCCATGTGCTAATCCAGAACACGGGCGTTCGCGTCGACCTTTCCCACGCGGAAACGTGGTTCCGCCCGTTCGAATCCACGACTGTGGAAGTCGACCCAGTGCTCGGGCAGGGCATGGGACTTGGCCTCCCGATCACGCGGCGGATGCTCGACGACTACGGTGCGGAGATTGCATTCGTTTCCCCTGACAGCGGCTTCGCGACCGCCATCAAGTTCACCTTCCCCGGAGACAAGTAGCGCTATGTCCGAGGACTACCTCCCCCACATCCTCATCGTCGATGACGAGGAAACTAGCGCCTACGAACTCGGGCTAAGTACACTCGCCACAACGCGAGCGCGACACCCGAGGGATGTGGACGTCTCTGATCTCGAGTGGGCAGACCTTGTGTTGATGGACTTCTTCCTCAGCAACTGGATGGAGCGAGACGAGCTGGATGAGATTTCGCTCCAACCTCCGAATGGCCTCGCATTGGCGGCGGTGTTGCGCGAGCACGCGGACGCCGCAAACAACGGTGGCCACAACTACACCGCATTCGCTATCCACAGTGGCCATATCGGCGACATCTCGCAGCGTCTCCACACGACGAACCGCACGCCGTATGTCGTCGCGCGTTTGAACAACTTGGAGTGGGCGTTTGACAAGTCGGATCAGTGGAGCTCCGTCCGATCAGCCTTTCTCGCCGACGCAGTCCGCCACGTGTCGGCGTCTTGGATGGCCGTTGAGGCGGGAGGCTTTAAAACCGCGGCCGCGGAGCTACTTAAGCTCGCCGCGGATGTGCCTTGGTTAGACCGTGCCGAGGACGACGTCGTCCTCTGTCAGATCCCACTCTCGGACTTCTCCGCGGGCACCAACGGACTGCTGTTCTTGCGTTGGCTCCTCCACGGCATCATGCCGTACCCAACGTTCCTCCTGGCCATGCACTGGGTCGCCGCGCGCCTGCGAATCACCCCAGGCTCGTTGCGGCTAGTTCTGGAAGGTCAATCCGAACTTGCAATCCAGTTGGCGGCCTGTCAGTACTTGGGGGTACTAGCGTCGTTCGACGGTTCTAGGTGGTGGCGCGCCGCAGTTGACCAATACGTTTGGGACTTGCGGGCTGCGGGGGCGCGAGATCCAGACAAGTTTCATGCGGAGCTTGAACGGCTAGCTGGATTTACTCTCGAGCGCGTTGAGGGTGCCTCCCCCGCAGTTTGCGTGGATCGAGAACTCAAGCCGCGCGACGGGTTGTGCGCGATCGAGTCCGTGGTGCGCCTCGTTCCTGATCTCTGGCCAGCCTATGCCGACCCGGCGTACGCAGAGGTGGACGTGGTTCTTGAAGACGCGGACCTGATCTCGATCGTGCACCCCCTTGACCGAGAACGTGTGCAAGCCTTGGTCGAGGAGGAGTGATGCGTGGCGAACCTTCTCTTCAAACCAGCCGAATTGGAAAACGAGCTCGTTGCACTGAAGGGTGTCGCTGAGAGGTTCTTGGATCCCACCTCGTCTTACCAACTTCAGGAGCTACTTGCTGATATTCAAGGCCTGCAGGTTGGGAGTGGAATGTATCCTCTCGAGATCCCCCAGCTTCGTCCACTGAAGACACGCGTGAGCGTGGGCGAGTTTGAGCCGCCAAACAAGAGGTCTACAAGGCGAGTCTATGGATCGATCACAGGGATCTGGGAGGTAGAGAAGGCGATGCACCAAGTTCAAGACTCTCAACGACTAAACAGGAAGGCTAAATGGATACCACTGATCGGATTTACTGGCATAGCGTCTACGGTATTCGAGGTGAAGGATGCGGCATCCGGTGAGCCTCTGGCATGCTGGAAAATGGAACTCGGCGATGTGAACTCCCCTGGCTTCTTCTTCCACACCTTCTCATCGACCGATCATGGCTTTCCTGTCCCTCGGCATCCGAACGTATTCGCGACACCGATGTCCGCGATCGGCTTCGCTCTGGGCGAACTCTTCAATGCCGCATGGGAGCAAACTCTCTCGGGATCAACTGACGCTCCTAACCGCTGGAAGTCGATCGAAAAGAAGCGGTTTGAGGCCCTTCTCAACTGGAAGCTCGCCCAGGTGAAGAATTCGACATCGAGCCCTTGGTGCGATTTGAAGGCCGCTAAGCCGCCCAGGGAACTGTTCCTATGAATGCGCGGCGTCGCGAGTCTCATCCTGCGCGGGATTACCCGAGGTTACCAGTGACGTGGACCCCGAAAACTGAACCAGTCCTTGTGAGTGAGGTGGTCTGGCTTTTCTGGACTGCCCCATCGTTAACCTCTGAGGCGGGGCACCGCCCCTGAAAGGGGCTCCCACCGATGAGTAAGCGCTGCACCCACAGTCCCGAGTTCAAGGCCAGGGTCGCCATCGAGGCGATAAGTGGCCGCAAGACGATCCAGGAGATCGCTGTTATACGATTCTGTACGTTGCTGATATTGCATCATCCCTGGGTTTCTTCGAGCGGGCCTTCGGGTTTAAGCGCTGCTTCCTCCATGAATCAAAACCATATGGTGAACTTGAGACCGGATCAATAACGCTTTCGTTTACTGCGCACGAACTTGCCGATAGGATTTTCCCGGGTGCCATATTCGCGCCAATGAATCAAATGCACCGCTGGCGATGGAAATCGGCCTGGTGACCACTGACGGCCCCGGGCCAGGACGCCAATGGCCTCACCGACCGCGAGCTGGATCACGAACCCTGTCTGCCGGCAATTCTTTAAGCCGGCCAACAGCAAGCTAGGCCAACCCAATTCACGATTCGGGCCCTTACAATTCCAGGGCCCTTGACTCACCGAGCTGTCATGAACATTCGTCTGGCCGCCACCTTCAGCGCTTTGGGGTTGCCCCTCCTGGTTGCGGGACCCGGTGCCGCATTGGCCGACAGCCAGGTGATGCGCATGAACAGCAACATCACCGAAGAACAGGTGCTGAACGCACAGAAAGGCTGGTGCAATGGGCTCCTTGCGATCAGCAGGGCCTACGCCACGGGCGGCTTCGCAGCGGCCAATGCAACGGCAAACAAAATCCTCGATCAGGCCTATGGCTACCAATACGGGGCCGTCGCCTTTAAGCCCACTTTAACTCAACAACCACAAACCTTCCGTGGCACCAAGGCTGGCGCGCTTGCCTATTTCATCGGCGGTAATACTACCTATCCCAACGACAAGGGTTTGCCATCAATCCTTGGCAAACGTGCGCCATCCGCAATCAGGTGATCCAGCTCCATGGTGAATTGGCCATCAGCATGGGCAATGTTGATCTCACCGACAGCAGCGGCAAGTTGACCACCGTGGACAAGACCTGGGCATTCGTGAGGGAACCGGACGGAGAAATCCGCATCGTGCTGCATCACTCATCGCTGCCCTTCGTGGCGAAGTAACACGCCCATCCCTACACTCGCGCCCACGCTGCCCATGGCCATGCCCGACTTCTCCCCGCAGCGTCGGCGACTGCTCGGAGCCGCTGCATTGGCCACCACCGCAGGGGTTCTGGCCTCCTGCCGCATCCGCCGGGCGGACGAGGTCAAGGCTGGCTCGGCCCTCCCGCTGGTGCGCTGGCGGATGGCCACCAGCTGGCCCCACTCCCTGGACACGATCTTTGGCGGGGCGGAAACGATCAGCCGCCGGGTGCGCGAGATGAGCGCTGGTCGCTTTCTCATCCAGCCCTTCGCCGCCGGTGAACTCGTGCCCGGCCTGGAGGTGTTGGAAGCGGTGCAAAACGGTTCGGTGGAGTGCGGCCACACGGCCAGCTACTACTACCTCGGCAAAAACCCCGCCCTGGCCTTCGGCACCGCCGTGCCCTTCGGTCTCACGGCCCAGCAGCAGAACGCTTGGCTCTACGAAGGCGGCGGTCTGGAAGCCATCGATCGGCTCTACAGCGATTTCGGCGTGCGCAGTTTCCCGGCGGGCAACACTGGCGCCCAGATGGGCGGCTGGTTCAAGCGGCCCCTGGAGGGGGTGGCCTCCCTGCAGGGCCTGAAGATGCGCATCCCAGGCCTGGGCGGCAAGGTGATGGCAGCCCTGGGGGTGAACGTGCAGGTGCTCCCGGGCGGTGAGATCTTCCTGGCGCTGGATCGGGGCGCCATCGACGCCGCCGAATGGACCGGCCCCTACGACGACGAGAAGCTCGGCCTCAACAAAGCTGCCCGCTACTACTACTACCCGGGCTGGTGGGAGCCGGGCCCCACCCTCACCGCCCTGGTCAACCTCCAGGCCTGGAGCCGCCTGCCCAGCGAATACCAGGCCATGTTCGCCGCCGCCAGCCAGGAGGCCAACGGGCTGATGCTCAGCCGCTACGACGCCCTCAACGCCACGGTTCTGCAGCGGCTGATCAAGGGCGGCACCCAATTGAAGTTTTACGGCGAACCCATCCTCCAGGCGGCCCGCGAGGCCACCGATCAGATCCTCGCCGACAGCGCCAAAGATGCCACCTTCAAGCGCGTGTACGAGCAATGGCGGACCTTCCGCCAAGACGTCTTTGCCTGGAATCGGGTGAATGAGTTTTCCTACGCCCGCTTCGCCTTCGGCGAGGCCAAGGGGGCGCCATGAGGGGCTGGCTGAGCTGGGCTGACCGCAGGCTGAGCTGGGCTGACCGCATTGATGCCCTCAACCGGCTCGCGGCCCGGTTGGCCCGCTGGGCCCTGCTGCTGATGCTCGCCCTCGGCACTTGGAATGTGGTGGGCCGCTATGTCGGCCTGGCCGTGGGCCGCAACCTCAGCTCCAATGCCTTGATCGAAGGCCAGTGGCATCTCTTCGACCTGATGGTTTTGCTGGCCCTCGGCTACGCCCTCCAAACCGACGACCACGTGCGGGTGGATGTGCTGCAAAGTCGCTGGAGTCCACGGCGGCAGGGGCGGGTGGAGCTGGCCGCCACCCTGGGCCTGCTGCTGCCCTTTGTGCTCGTGGTGCTGATCACCTCGGAGGCGCCCACCCTGCGCTCCTGGCAGCTGTGGGAGGTGTCCCCCGATCCGGGCGGCCTGCCGCGCTATTGGGTCAAAAGCCTGATCCCCCTGGGCTTTCTGTTGCTGGGGCTGCAGGGGGTGGCCCAGGCCATCCGGCTGCTGCACGGCCGGCCACCGACCAGCCACGACCACGGCGGGGAGGGCTGAGGGATGGAAATCGAAGCTTTGGGCTGGGTGATCACCCTGGAGCCCGGCGAGATCCTGGGCCCGGGCATGTTTCTCGCCCTGGTGGTGGCCCTGCTCAGCGGTTACCCGGTGGCCTTTGGTCTGGGAGGGGTCGCCGTGGTGTTCGCCGCCCTGGCCATGGCCCTTGGCGTGATCGATGCCTCCTTTTTGGCGGCCTTGCCCCAGCGGATCTTCGGGATCATGGGCAACCTCACCCTGCTGGCGATCCCGGCGTTTGTGTTCATGGGCGCCATGCTCGAGCAATCGGGCATCGCCGAGCGGCTGCTGGAAACCATGGGCCGGCTGATGGGGCGCCTGCGGGGCGGTCTGGCCCTGGCGGTGGTGATCGTGGGCACGGTGTTGGCTGCCACCACCGGCGTGATCGCCGCCACGGTCACCACCATGGGGTTGATCTCCCTTCCGGCCATGCTGCGCGCCGGCTACGACAAATCCCTGGCCACCGGGGTGATCGCCGCCTCCGGCACCCTGGGCCAAATCATCCCGCCCTCGATTGTGCTCGTGGTGCTGGGCGACCAGCTGGGGGTGCCGGTGGGCGAGCTGTTTGTCGGCTCGCTGATTCCCGGGCTATTGATGAGCGGCGCCTTCGCCCTCTACGTGGTGGTGATCAGCGCCCTGCGACCGGAGCTGGCGCCGCCGCTGGACACCACCGGCCTGCCGCCGCTCACGGCCAGCGGGCTGGTGAACGTGCTGGCGGCGCCCCTGATCCTGATCCTGCTGGTGCTCGGCAGCATCTTCTTCGGCATTGCCACCCCCACCGAAGCCGGTGTGCTCGGGGCGGTGGGCGCCATGGCCCTGGCCGCCGCCCAGGGGGGCTTCAGCCGCGCTGCCCTGCGGCAGGTGAGCGATTCCACCGTGCGCACCACGGCGATGGTGATCGCCATCCTGATCGGCTCCACGGCCTTCAGCCTGGTGTTTCGCGGCGTCGGCGGCGATGTGCTGATCAGCGAATTGCTGCTGCAGCTACCCGGCGGCCGGACGGGCTTTCTGGCGGTGAGCATGTTGGTGATCTTTGCCCTCGGCTTTTTCATCGACTTCTTTGAGATCGCCTTCATCGTTGTGCCGCTGCTGCTGCCCACCGCCCGCCAGCTCCTGGGCCCCGAAGGCCTGCTCTGGCTCGGCGTGGTGATCGGCGCCAACCTGCAAACCTCCTTCCTCACGCCCCCCTTCGGCTTTGCCCTGTTTTATTTGCGCGGCGTGGCGCCGGAAGGG
>JBIJAG010000052.1:0-20918 GCA_044345855.1 Cyanobium sp.
GCTCGATAAGGGTGGGATTCAGGCCGCCTTCAGCCAGCTGAACATCGAGCGCAGGCCCTTGCCCACCTGTTCGATCGGGTGCTGGGCATCACGCTCGCGGATGCGGTTCATCTCCGGCTTGCCGGCGTCGCATTCGGCCACGAAGTTACGGGCGAAGGTGCCGTCCTGGATGTCGGTGAGGATGCGCTTCATCTCCGCCTTGGTGTCGGCGGTGATCAAGCGCGGGCCGCTCACGTAGTCGCCGTATTCGGCGGTGTTAGAGATTGAATCGCGCATGGCGGTGAGGCCGCCCTTCACCATCAGATCCACGATCAGCTTCACCTCGTGCAGGCACTCGAAATAGGCCAGCTCAGGCTGGTAACCCGCTTCCACCAGGGTCTCGAAGCCTGCCTTCACGAGTTCGCTCAGGCCGCCGCAGAGCACCGCTTGCTCGCCGAACAGGTCGGTTTCCGTTTCTTCCTTGAAGTTGGTTTCGAGGATGCCGGCGCGGGTGCCGCCGATCGCCTTGGCATAGGCCATCGCCAGGGCGCGGGCATTGCCGGAGGCGTCCTGTTCGACGGCGAACAGGCAGGGCACGCCTTGGCCGTTCTGGTATTCCCAGCGCACGGTGTGACCGGGACCCTTCGGGGCGATCATCACCACGTCCACATCGGTGGGGGGCTGGATCAGGCCGAAGCGGATGTTGAAGCCGTGGGCGAAGCTCAGCACCTTGCCGGCGCTCAGGTGCGGCGCAATCTCGGCGTCGTAGACGGCCTTCTGGAACTCATCGGGCAGCAGCACCATGATCCAATCGGCCTTGGCGGCCGCATCGGCCACCTTCAGCACCTCGAGGCCGTCGGCTTGGGCCTTGGCGGCTGATCGGCTGCCCTCGTACAGGCCCACCACCACGTTCACGCCGCTGTCCTTGAGATTCAGCGCATGGGCATGGCCCTGGGAGCCGTAGCCGATGATCGCCACCGTCTTGCCGGCGAGAAGGGACTGGTCGGCGTCCTGGTCGTAAAACAGCTGGGCCATGGAGGCGTCGGGTCTCGGCTGAGCAGGGATCGAGCTTACGCAAGCGTCCGGCAGGGCCAGGCTGCACACCACCCGACACTCAGCGTGGGCGGGGCGCGCGCGGGCCTACAGGCGCTACGGCCCCCCCTACGGTTGGCGTTGCCGCCTTCTGAGCCATGGCCCACGAACCCGCTGCAACCGTCACCACTCCCTCTGTCGCAGCCTTGTTCGAAGCTCACATGCAGGCGGAGCTCCATGCCGATCTTGAGGCCACCATGGCCACGATGGTGGAGGATCCCCATCTGCTCAATCTGGCCTCCGGCACCGGTGGCGAGGGGGCTGCTGGGGTGCGTGAGTTTTACGCCACAAAGCTGATCGGGCAATTCTTCCCGCCCGATGTGGAGTTCATCTCGATCTCGCGAACCATGGATCAGGAGCGGCTCGTGGATGAGCTGGTGATTCGCTTCACCCACAGCCAAGCAATAGGCCACCTGTTGCCCGGCGTGGCTCCGACCGGCCGGCGGGTGGAGATGGCCTTGGTGGTGATCGTGGGGGTGAAGGAAGGAAAGGTGGCCTACGAGCACATCTACTGGGACCAGGCCGGACTGCTGGTTCAGCTCGGACTGCTGGAGCCAGCTGGGCTGCCGGTGGATTCCCTCACGGCCGGCCGGCTGCTCGCCTTCACCGGCAAGGGCTGAGCCCCGCCTGGCCACCGCTCAGAAACGAACGGTGGGGTGGTGAACAGCCCTGTCATGCCGCTGGTGCGTTCAATGCAGACCAGCAGGCTGTTGCCGGCCGCGTAGCAGGCGTCGGCGGCTTCCTCAAGGGTGGTGGGCATCGACTCAGGCTTCGCTGGGATGGGCGATCACCCGGTCGATCAGGCCGTACTCCTTGGCCTCGGCGGCGCTGAGGAAGTAGTCGCGGTCGGTGTCCTTGCCGATCTTTTCGAGCGGCTGGCCGGTCATGTCGGCCATCGACTGGTTGAGCATGTCCTTCATGCGCAGGATCTCGCGAGCCTCGATCTCGATGTCACTGGCCTGGCGCTGGCTGGTGCCGCCCAGGGGCTGGTGGATCATGATCCGACTGTGGGGCAGGGCGAGACGCTTGCCCTTGGTGCCGGCGGCCAGCAGGAAGGCGCCCATGGAGGCGGCCAGGCCCACGCAGATCGTCACCACCTCCGACTTCACGTATTGCATGGTGTCGTAGATGGCCAGGCCGGCCGTGACCGAGCCTCCAGGAGAATTGATGTAGAGGTAAATCGGTTTGGAGTTGTCATCCGAATCGAGGTAGAGCATCTGGGCCACCAGGGCGTTGGCCATACCGTCATTCACCTCTGAGCCGAGAAAGAGAATGCGCTCCACCGCCAGTCGGCTGTAGATGCTGATCCACTGCTCGTATTGGCTGCCGGGCAGGCGGTAGGGGACTTTGGGAACGCCGATGGGCATGGCTGGTGGGGAGGGGTGGGGCCTTGTTAGGAAGGGGGCCGGAGGGCCTGGGAACGAAAGGGGATGCCGGGCCCGGGGCGGGGCCAAGCAGGGCCTAGGGGTTCAGCCGATGCCGGCGGCCGTGGGCAGCGGCGTTGGCAGTTGTTTTTGGCTCGTGAGCACCCGGTCGATCAGGCCGTAGTCCTTGGCCTCCTCGGCGGTGAGGTAGGTCATGCGGTCGGAATCGCGGGACAACTGCTCGACGCTCTTGCCCGTGTTGACAGAGAGCATCTCGAGCATGGTGTGCTTGTTGTGCAGCACCTCCTTGGCCCGGATTTGGATGTCGCTGGCCTGGCCGCGGGCCCCGCTACGGGGCTGGTGCAGCACGATCGAGGCGTGGGGCAATGCGGCCCGCTGGCCCTTGGTGCCGGCGCTGAGGATCATGGCGGCAGTGCCCATCGCCTGGCCGATGCAGATGGTGTGCACCGGTGGCTTCACATAGCGCAGGGTGTCGCAGATGGCGAAGGCCTCGGTCTCGAAGCCGATCGCATCACCGGAGTACCAGCTGGTGCCGGTGGAGTTGATGTAAAAGAAGATCGGTTTCTCGGGATTGTCGAATTCGAGGTAGAGCAGCTGGGCGATGATTAGTTCTGTCACGTCAACGCCCATCTGACGTTTGGCGTCGTCGTCGGAGAACAGTGGCAGACCGAGATACACGATCCGCTCCTTGAGCAGCAGCGACTCCAGGTCCGGTGGTGGAGTGCGCATCACGGCGGAATCGCCGTAGTAGGGGGCCGACACCGTCATCTCTGGAATCATCCGTGCCGTCTCCGCTGGTCACCAGGGTGATGCCTGGAGCCTAGCCGGGGCCGGTGGGCTGCTGTCCGCCGTTGGCCACGGGTTTTCCGCCCTGCCGCCCGGCGGGCCTGTCGCAGCGGGCGAACACCATCCGTCCCGTCGGGGTCTGCAGGGCTCCGGTCACGGTCACCGCCAGCCGGTCGCCGATGCGCTGGCGCGCGTCCTCCACCACCACCATGGTGCCGTCCTCCAGGTAGCCCACGCCCTGGTCGGCCTCCTTGCCCTCCCGCACGATCTTCAGCTGCAGGGCATCGCCCGGCTGAACCTCGGGCCGCAGGGCGATCACCAGGGCGCTGAGGTTCATCACCTTGAGCTCCTGCACCTGGGCAACCTGGGCCAGGTTGTAGTCGGCGGTGAGCAGGGTGCCGCCCGTGTCGGCCGTGAGCTTGAGCAGCTTGTCGTCGGCACCATTTCCCTCATAGCGGGTGCTATTCACCACCAGACGCCGCCCGTAGGTTTCGCGGAGCTCAGAGAGCAGCTTCAGGCCGCGGCGGCCCTTGCCGCGCTTCTCGGCGTTGCTGGAATCCGCCAGGGCCTGCAGTTCATCGATCACGGCCTGGGCCACGATCACCTGGCCCTCCAGCAGCCCCGATTCCAGCAGGCCCCTGATCCGGCCATCGATGATCACGCTGGTGTCGAGGATCTTGGCGCTGGCTGGCAGCAGCACCCCATCGGCCACCAGCAGGGCTTCGGTGCTGGTGGGGTTGAAGAGCCGCAGCAATGTGCGGCCGTGCACCTCGGCCAGGTTGTAGCCCAGCACTCCGAAGAACACATTGCTGAGCACCGCCGCCAGGGGCTTCACCAGCACCACCTCCCAGGGCAGGGGGAGCAGCAGGATCGGAGCCAGCAGCAGGTTGGCCACCAGCAGCCCCAGGATCAGACCCACGGCCCGGCTCACCAGCAGATCGGTGGGCATGCTGCGCACCTGGGCCATCAGGCGCTTGCGCAGCTGCTGGAAAAAGAAGCCGGCCAGCAGCCCGAAGAAGGCCCCGAAGCCGGCGAGCACAGTGCGCAACCCTTCGAGGTTGTTCACCTGCTGCAGCAGGTTTTCCGGCAGCAGGTCCACCCCCAGCCAGCCGGTGGCGGCGCCGGAGATCAGGAACAGCAGCAGGATGAGGATGTCCACCATGGGTCCAAGGGGCCGATTTCGCGTGGCTGCCCATCACATCAGCAAGGCAGCATGCCCGATTCCGGGCGATTCAGCCGCAGGGGGTTACCCCCCGTGACCGAGAACCCTCACCAGTCCGCCCCCTCCACCGCGGCCCCATTGAGCCCGCCGCCCTACGAATCGCCGGAGATGCTCCTCCACGCCCCCAGGGGCGCGGCTCTGCCTCACCCTGCCTGGGTGGCTGACCCTGCCGCATCCGTGGGCCGCCCTGCCCCTCCGCCGCTCCAGGCGCCCCCCCGCAGCGCCTACCTCCATATCCCCTTCTGCCATCGCCGCTGTTTCTACTGCGATTTCCCGGTGGTGCCCCTGGGGGATCGGGCCGACGGCGCCAGCGGACCAGGAGCGGCCTCGATCGCCGCCTACCTGGAGCTGCTGCATCGGGAGATCGCCTGTTCGCCCGCGGGGCCGCCCCTCTCCACCGTCTACCTGGGCGGCGGCACCCCCTCGATGCTCACCCCCCACCAGGTGGGGGGGCTGCTGGAGGCTCTGACGCGCCGTTTCGGCTTGGCCCCGGCCGCCGAGATCAGCCTGGAGATGGATCCGGCCAGCTTCGATCGGCCCCGATTGGCCGGCTACCTGGCCGCCGGTGTCAACCGGGTGAGCCTCGGCGGCCAGAGCTTTGATGACACCGTGCTGGCCAGCCTCGGCCGTCGCCACCGCTGCGCCGATCTGCTCGAGGCCGCCGGCTGGCTGGAGCGGGCTCGCCGGGCCGGGGAGCTGCGCAGTTGGAGTCTTGATCTGATTCAGGGGGTTCCTCTGGTGGGCGGAGCACCTCCCGGCGGCGCGCCGGTGGCCGGTTCCTTCTCTCCCCGACAGGAGGTGCTGCGCCACTGGCAGTCGGACCTCGCGCAGGCCATCGCCGTGGGGCCTCCCCATCTCTCCCTCTATGACCTGATCGTGGAACCCGGCACAGTGTTTGAGCGTCTGCAGCGGCAGGGAGCGCTGCCCCTTCCGGATGACGATACCTCGGCGGACCTGATGGAGATCAGCCAGCGCCGCCTTGCCGCGGCGGGTTACGGCCACTACGAGGTGTCGAACTACGCCCTGCCCGGCCATGCCTCCCGCCACAACCGCGGCTACTGGAGCGGCGCCGGCTGGTGGGGTTTCGGGCTGGGTGCCACCGCGGCACCCTGGGGCGAGCGCCAGGCCAGGCCCCGCACCCGCCAGGCCTATGCCGACTGGCTGGCATCCGCCGCTCCCCCCCGGGGGGAGGAACCGGTGGAGGCCGGCGAGGGGCCGGCGGGGGCTGGGGCGGCGCTCGGGACTGGGGCCAGCCCACCGTCCAGCAGCGGCATGCCGTTCGATGAGCGTCTGCTGGTGGGCCTCCGCCGCCGTGAGGGGGTGAACATGGAGGCCCTCGCCGCGGCCTATCAGGTCAGCTGGGACGACCTAGCCGATCTGCGGGACCGGCTGCAGCCCTTCGAGCGCGAGGGACTGCTGTGCATCGAAGGACCCCGCTGGCGGCTGAGTGACCCGGAGGGCCTTGCCCTCAGCAATGGGGTGCTGCGGGAGTGCCTCGCGTGGTGGGAGCGCGCTGGCTGCCGATCCAGCCCCGCAGAGCCTCGATCGCCAGACCCCGCCCATCGATCAGGGGAGGCGAGAAGGGGGGCTGGCGGGGGGTGAGCCCCAGCAGGTCGGCGGTGACCCGCACCTGGCCGTCGCAGCCTTCGCCGGCGCCGATGCCGATCACGGGAATGGTGAGGAGGCCGCCGATGGTGGTCGCCACCGAGGCGGGCACGTGTTCGAGCACCAAGGCGAAGCAGCCGGCCGACTCGAGTTCCCGAGCTTGGCGCTGCAGCCGCTCCTGGGCCACCGGATCCTGGGCCTGGCGCCGATAGCCCAGCCGATGCACCGACTGCGGCGTGAGCCCCAGATGCCCCATCACCGGGATGCCGCTGCGCACCATCCGGTCGATCACAGCCAGGGTTTCCGGTTCGGCGCCCTCCAGTTTCACGGCCGCCGCCGGGGTTTCCTTCAGCACCCTGCCGGCGGCCGCCACGGCGTCGTTGGCGCCGCATTGGTAGCTGAGGAAGGGCAGATCGGCGATCAGCAGGGGTGGGTGGCTGCCAGCCGCCATCGCCAGACCACGGCCCACGGCCCGGCAGTGGTGCAGCATCTCTTCGAGCGTCACCGGCAGGGTGGTGGCGTGACCCAGCACCACCATCGCCAGGGAATCGCCCACGAGCACCGCATCAGCTCCCGCTTCGGCCACGATCGCCGCCGAGAGGGCATCCCAGGCGGTGAGCACGCTGATCGGCAGGCCGGCCTGCTTGCGCTGCAGCAGGTCATGCGGGCGCTGGGGCACGGCGGCGTAGCGGGCTGGACAGCTTCCATCGTGGCAGCCCGCCGCTGGCTATCCCGGCGGCCGGCCTTGCTAAGTTGAACGCGACTCGGACCCACGCGGCCAGGACGCCCAAATCTGGTCAGGACCGGAAGGGAGCAGCCACACGGGATGCTCCGGGCAGGCGTGGACTCCGGGTCACCCCCTTCAGGGCACGGAGCATCTCAGATCGCTCCAATCCTTGCCGAGGCCTGTCCTAGTGAGCTCCGAGTGAGCTCTGCGTGAGCCCTAGTGAGCCCCGCGTGAACTCAGCCGCCCGCAGCGTGCGGCTGATCCACCTAGGCGCTCCTGGTTTGTCCCGGGTGGTCGTCGTCCAGGACGACTGCTTTTACCCTCCGGGAAAATGGTGGTTCGAGTCGATCGCGGGATTGGGTCCTATTCCGTCCTCGACTGGCGGTTGAGCAGAAAGGGTGGAATCTTCGCCCCACGCTCCTCGTTCACCGCCGCCTGGTAGGGGGCGGTGAAGGTGGTGGTCCGTTCGGGCCGGTAGCTGCCGCCGCTCTCGAAGCCCGTGGCGATCACGGTCACATGGATCTCACCCTCAAGGCTGTCATCCACCACGGCCCCCACGATGATGTTGGCGTCGGGATCCACCACGTCGTAGATCACCTCCGAGGCGGTGGTCATGTCTTCGAGGGTCATGTCGCGGCCGCCGCTGATGTTGATCACGCAGCCCCGGGCGCCGTCGATCCGCGCCGATTCCAGCAGCGGGCTGGTCATGGCGGCCTGGGCGGCCTCCGTGGCCCGCGACCGGCCTGAACCCACGCCGATGCCCAGCAGGGCGGTGCCGGCTTCGGCCATCACCGAGCGCACGTCGGCGAAGTCCACATTCACCAGGCCGGGCTTGGTGATGATGTCGGTGATGCCCTTCACACCCATCCGCAGCACGTCATCGGCGGCGCGGAAGGCTTCCTGCAGAGGGGCACCGGCGATGGCCTCCCTCAGACGGTCGTTGGGGATCACGATCAGGGTGTCCACATGCTCGGCCAGCCGGGCGATGCCTTCCTCGGCCTGGCGCTGCCGTTTGCGACCCTCGAAGCCGAAGGGCTTGGTCACGATGCCCACGGTGAGGGCACCGCATTCCTTGGCCACCTCGGCCACGATCGGGGCGGCGCCGGTGCCGGTGCCGCCGCCCATGCCGGCGGCAATGAACACCAGGTCGGCCCCTTCCAGGGATTGCAGCAGGTCGTTGCGGGATTCCTCGGCTGCCTTCTGGCCGATCATGGGATTTCCCCCAGCCCCGAGACCGCGCGTGAGCTTCTGACCCAGCTGGATGCGCTGCTGCGCCGCTGATTGCAACAGGGCCTGGGCATCCGTGTTGAGCACCCGATACCCCACCCCCTGAAGATCCGACTGGATCATGCGGTTCACGGCATTGCTGCCCCCTCCCCCCACACCGATCACCTCGATCCGGGCCGTCTGGCTGGGAACGATGCCATTGCTGCTCGGCACGGTCTGGCTCATCGCTGTGGTCTCCTGGGTTTGCGCCTGCGGGGGCAATGGATCGACGGCGCCGGGTCGGGTGGGGGCCAGTCTGTCTGTGGGACTGAACCGGCCTGGATTGACGGGCTCGGCGGTGGAACTCGGTGGGCTGGTGCCGTTGATCTGCGGCTGCATTATGTCGTTGGCTGGAACGGCCAAAGATTGGGGTCTAGCGTGCCCTGGAAGCGTCCTGGGCGCAACATCCTGTGTGGGTTGGCTCGCTGGGCTCCCTATTGGCCGCCGCGGGGGCGGACCGCGGTGGCCGGTCCGGGATCGGCCACGGGCTTAAGGCCAGTCAGGCTGAGTTCAGGCTGGTCGGGGTCGCTCAGGTCAACGATCTGGGGACGCCGGCCGCGCAGATTGGCTGGCAGGGTGGCATTGAGGTGGGCCGCCACGGCGAGTCGACGTTCCAGCTGACCATCCGCAGGACCCAGCCGCACGGGCCCCAGATCCGTGGTGTTGAGCCACAGGCTGCCCTCGGGATCGAAGCGGATCTCCTGCAACTTGCCGCCGAATGCCGGTCTCTCCTGCAGTACCTTGGCCAGGGCGGGTCGATGGCGCTCATTCCAGCCCACCACGCGAAGCTCCTGGGTGCCTTCGAGCCGCACACCCAGGTTCTGCCGCAGACTGATCCAGTTGCCCAGCCGATCCACGTAGCCCTGCTCCAGACCGTCCTTGTTCCGCCGTTCGGCCCGGGCCACCGCCGAACGATCGATCAGTTCGACCCGCAGCCGCGGGGGAAGCATCAGGCGGCTCACCCGCACGTTCTCCACCGGCAGGGCCGTGGAGAGTGTCTGGATGATCTGGCGGGGCTGAAGGGCTAGCAGGGGCTGGGGGAAGCTCAGCCCGGCCGCCTGGATCACCTGGTCCCGGCTCACCAGCCGGCTGCCGCTCACCTCCACCTGGCTGGGGGAGCGAAGGGTCCAACCCTGGGTCAGGAGCCCGTAGCCCAGCCCGCCGGCCATGGCGCTGAACACCACCAGTCGCCAGAGATTGAGCAGCCGATCGGCCCGGCGTTCCTGACGCAGCTGGCGTCGGCGTTCGGCACCGGGGCGCAGGGAGGAATCACTCATCGTTGAAAGTCCACCGTTCCTTGCTCAGAGCTCGCAGCGCGAGCGCGCCATCAGTTCATCGATCCAGCGGCGGGCTCGCTCAGCATCGGAGAAGGGCAGATCCTTCTGAAGTCCTCCTCCCACGAGCCGCAGCCGGCAGGCGCCCTGGCTCTCCGTGGTGAGCGGGGCCTCCCCCGAGCCGAGGGAGAGCAGCTCCACCAGCTCCAGCTGCTTGATCGGAAAGCTGCCGACCGGCTGGAAACTGCCGGCCTGGAAGGTGCTCCAGCTGAGCTCGCCATCGATCAGGCGCGCTGCCCCGCAGCCATCGAGCTTGGCCAATTCGGCACCCTCGGCCCAGTCGCGGAAGAGCTGCTGGCGCCGGCGCTCCAGCCAGCCAAGGCCGGTGAGCAGCACGAAGACCAGCAGCAATGGCAGCCAGAGAAGGCCTTGGGTCATGGCACTTGGTTCGGGGAGAGCGGGATCCCTCTGGATTCTCGCGCCCCTTGCACGAGGTCGTGCACCAGTTCCACAAGGGGCAACCCACTCGCCTCCCACAACATCGGGTACATGCTCTGGCTGGTGAAACCCGGCAGGGTGTTGATCTCATTGAGCCAGAGATCGCCGCTGCCCTGGTCGAAGAAGAAGTCCACCCGCGAGAGGCCGCTGGCTCCCACGGCCCGGCAGGCGGCGATCGCCATGACCTGGGCCCGCTCCGCCAATTCCGCCGGCACCTTGGCCGGAATCACGGTGTGGCTGAGCCCCTCGCTGTATTTGGTGGTGTAGTCGTACCAGTCGGCGTCAAAGCAGATCTCTCCCAGCACCGAGGCCCGCAGCTCCGTGGTGCCCAGCACCGCGCATTCCAGTTCGCGGGCGCTCACCCCCCGTTCCACCACCAGCCGGGGATCAAGGGCGGCTGCCTGCCGCAGACCCTCCAACAGGCCGGCCCGGTCGCTGGCCTTGCTGATGCCCACCGAGGAGCCCATGTTGGCCGGCTTCACGAAGCAGGGATAGCCGAGCTCGGCTTCCAGGCGGTCGAGCAGGGCGCCGGTGTCGTCGAGGTCGTCGGCGAGTTCGGAATCCTCCACGCAGGCGTAGGCCACCTGGGGCAGGCCGGCCGCGGCGAAGGCGGCCTTCATGGCCTGTTTGTCCATTCCCACGGCGGAGCCCAGCACGCCGGATCCCACATAGGGCACCTGCATCAGGCTGAACAGCCCCTGGATGGTGCCGTCTTCGCCGTTGGGGCCATGCAGCACTGGAAACCACACCTCCACCGCCAGGGCCCCGTCGGGAAAACCGCGGAAGCCGCCCGGAGCCAGGGGATCGGGCAGGTCGGCCGGTTCGGCCGGCAGCCCACGCTCCAGCACGGCATCGGCCACCGCAGGCGGCCACCAGCGGCCCTGGCGGTCGATGTAGAAGCAGCTCAGCCGGTAGCGCTCAGCGTTGGCGCCCTGGCGCAGGGCCCCCACCACCGTGTTGGCCGAGCGGATCGACACCGCGTGTTCCCCGGAGGCTCCCCCGAACACCACCCCCACGTGGCAGGCGGATGGCGGCACGGGATCGCTGGGCATGGAGATATCGGGACGGCGCCAAACGTATCAGCCCATTTCCTCCGGGGCGAGGCCAGCGCGGCCCGCCGCTGCCCGGGTGGGCACCTCAGGCGAGTGTGCCGCTGAGGGAAAAGGCACGCACCGTATCGATTCTCACCCGCACCAGCTCACCTGGTTGGTGGACAGGGCCCTCCGGCCGGGCCGCTGGGAAGAAGGTGAGCCGATTGTTGCGGGTGCGGCCCATCAGCTGGGTCGGATCCTTTGGATTCACCCCTTCAGAGAGCACCTCTTCCACCCTTCCCTGGTAGCGGCCATTGCGAAGGAGGGCCACCCGCTCCACCACGGCGTTGACTGCCTGGAGCCGCTCCACCTTCACCGCCTCCGGCACCTGGTTCGACCAGTCGGCGGCGGGGGTATTGGGGCGCGGTGAGTAGGCGGCGGTGTTCACATGATCGAAGCCGATCGCCTCGATCAGATCCAAGGTGCGGCGGAACTGGGCATCGCTCTCCCCTGGGAAGGCCACGATCGCGTCGGCGCTGATCGCCGCATCTGGCATCCGCTGGCGGATGCGGTCGATGATGCGGCGGTAGCGGTCCACCGTGTAGCCCCGGGCCATGGCCCTGAGCACGTCGTCGTCGCCGCTCTGGAAGGGGATGTGGAAGTGCTCGCACAGCTTGGAGAGGTCGGCGCAGGCGTCGATCAGGCGTTCGGTGAAGTAGCGGGGGTGGCTGGTGGCGAAGCGGATGCGGGCGATCCCGTCCACGTCGTGCACCGAAGCCAGCAGGTCGGTGAAGGTGTGGGCGCGGCGGCCCTCCGGGGTGATGCCGGGCAGGTCGCGTCCATAGGCGTCGATGTTCTGGCCCAGCAGGGTGATCTCCCGAAAGCCGCGGGCCGCCAGGCCCTCCATTTCCAGCCGGATGGCCTGGGGCAGCCGGCTCTGTTCCCGCCCCCGCACGGCCGGCACCACGCAGTAGGTGCAGCGCTCATTGCAGCCGTAGATCACATTCACCCAGGCGCACACAGCGCTGTCCCGGCGGGCCGTGGTGATGTCCTCGAGGATGGTGTGCTCCTCGGTGGCCACCACCTGCTGGCCGCTTTCCACCCGCTCCAGCAGGCTGGCGAGACGGTTGGCGTGCTGGGGGCCCATCACCAGATCCAGTTCGGGCACCCGCCGCAGCAGCGCTTCCCCCTCCTGCTGGGCCACGCAGCCGGCCACCACCAAGGTGAGGTTGGGGTCGGCCCGTTTGCGCAGGGCCTGCCGACCCAGGTAGCTATAGACCTTCTGCTCCGCGTTGTCGCGGATGGTGCAGGTGTTGTAAAGAACCAGATCGGCGCTGTGTTCGTCGCTGCCGGGGGTGTAGCCCATGGCTTCGAGGATGCCCCCCATCCGCTCCGAGTCCGCCTTGTTCATCTGGCAGCCGAAGGTGGTGATCCAGTAGCTGCCGCGGAGTCGGGGCCTGCCCAGCGGAAGCCCCGGCTCCGCGTTCACCCCGTTGGCGCCGGCTGTCGGTTGGCCAGCGGGATGTTCCAGCGCTGATTTGGAGTTGGGGAGGCTCATCGGCCCATCTTCCGACAGCATCCATCTCACTGCCTCCATCGCCCAGCATCCATCTCACTGCATCCATCCCACAGAGTCCTGATCGCCGTGAGTTTGGCCAGCAGCTGTTCGGTGGCAGCGAAGTCGAGCACCCCGCGGGCATGCACCACCCGGATGCGGCTGCCCAGCTCCTCGAGGATGCCGACCTCGGTGGCGTCTCGCCAGCGGCGGGAGCTGCCGGCGTAGCTGCGGCGGATCGTGTTGATCGCCCGGGGATTCTGGTTGTAGAGGTGCAGCTTGTAGAGGTGCAGCCCGAGCTGGTAATCGGCCACCTTGCCCTCTAGGCGCCCACGGAGGCGAACATGCACCTCCTCAATCAGATTCTGGATCGCGCCGTTGCCGTGAATTGGGGACTGGGCATTCCCAGGGCATCGTTGCGTCGATCCCTTGGCGACTTCGGGTTCCTGGCTGTAACGAGCGATACCCTCGCTCAATCTCGTATCAGGTGGGCCGGCTCGGTCGCCGCGCCTCGGCCGCCTGGGCGTACACCTTGGCCGGGACCGGCCGCAGATCCCACACCAGGCCAAGCTTCGCCAGAACCAGCAGGGTGAGATAGGTGATATCGATCTCCCACCAATAAATGCCCTGGCGGCAACTCGACTGGCAATGGTGATGGTTGTTGTGCCAGCCCTCTCCCAGGGTGATCAAAGCCAGCAGCAGGTTGTTGCGGCTGTCGTCCCCGGTGTCGAAGCGCTGACTGCCGAAGACGTGGGAGAGGGAATTGATCGTGTAGGTGCCGTGATACAGCAGCACCGTGGAGATGAAGAACCCCCACACCAGCATCTGCGCTCCTGAGGTGGGTCGGCCTGCCTCCGCCAGCACCCTGCCCAGGGCGAAGGTGGCGGTTCCCAGCAGGGCAGGACTGATCAGTGCCCAGCGATCGATGAACACCAGTTCGGGAAAGCGGGCGTAATCGCGGATGCCTGCGAGGTTGTCGCGGCGGTTGCCGGGGTGGAGAAACCAGCCCATGTGCGACCAGAGGAAGCCGTAATGCCGAGGCGAGTGGGGATCCTGTTCGGTGTCCGAGTTGGCGTGGTGGTGACGATGGGTGGCCGCCCACCAGAGGGGGCCGAGCTGGGCCGAGGAGGTGGCGAGCACGGCGAGCAGAAATTGGAACAGGCGGCCGGTGCGGAAGCTGCGGTGCGAGAAATAGCGGTGGTAGGCGGCCGTCACGCCGAACATGCGGATCGCATAGGAGGCCAGGCACACCAGCAGGGCCTCGCCACTCACCCCGGTCCAGAAGGCGCCTAGGCAGGCCAGATGCATCATCCCAATCGGAATGCTGGCCAGGATCCAGCCCTGGGTGATCTCCGGTTTCACAGGCGGATCCACGGCTCTGGCTCCGGCTTGGAAGGGCTCGGCATCCGTCCGGTGGCCGCGATCGCCGGGATGCTCTGCCCTCCAGCTTTTGATCGTGCCGGCTGCCTCGCTGCTGCGCAGAGGTTTGGGAAGGATCGTCAACGGCCGGATAGCTCGAATTCGAAGCAACTTAAGTCAGAACTTCACAGAACCTCAGGATCCCGATGCGGCCCGGCCGATTCCCGGGACCCCTCCGACGAGAGGCCACCGCGGCAGTGCATCTGCGGCCGGTTGTGCCAGCTTGTGGCCATGGAACTGCGTCTGTTGTCCTTTCCCCTGACCAAGGCCGTGCCCCTGGCGATCAGCCGCGGCACCACTGCCGCCGTGGAGCACCTGCTGGTGGAGGTGGAGCAGGACGGCCTGACCGGGATCGGTGAGACCGGTGGCTTCGACACCGGACACCGTGAGTTCACCACCGCTGCCATCGCTGCCGAACTTCAGGCCCTGGCCCCCCGTCTGCGGGACCTGGCCCCCCAGCCCCTGCAGGCCCTGGAGCCGCTGCTGGCATCGCTTTCGCCGCCGGCCCGCTGCGGCCTGGATCTGGCCCTGCACGACTGGTGGGGCAAGCGGCTCGGGGTTCCCTTGCATCGCCTCTGGGGTCTGGATCCGCAGCTGGGGGTTCCCACCAGCGTGACCCTCGGCCTGGGGTCGGTTGAGACGGTGCTGGCGCGGCTGCAGCGGTGGTGGACCCAGCTACCGGCCACCCGCATCAAGCTGAAACTCGGCAGTCCGGAGGGGCTCGACCATGACCGGGCCCTGGTGGAGGCGGTGGCCGAAGCCCTCGATCGCCAGCAGCAAATCGGTGGGCCCGCCGCCGAGCTGCAGGTGGATGCCAACGGCGGCTGGGATCTGGAGGCAGCCCGCGCCATGGTGGGCTGGCTCGCCGACCATCAGGTGGCGCTGGTGGAGCAGCCCCTGCCTCCGATCGAGGATCCGGAGGCCGATTCCGCCGCCTTTGCAGCCCTGGAGCTCGATTGTCCGATCGCGCTGGTAGCCGATGAGAGCTGTTGGACCTTGGCCGATGTGGTGCGGCTGGCGCCTTATGTGGATGGGGTGAATATCAAGCTGCTTAAGAGCGGCGGGCTTGCCGAGGCCCTGCTGATGGCCCAGGCGGCACGCCGGCTGGGGTTGGAGGTGATGCTCGGCTGTTATTCCGACAGCGCCCTGCTCAACGGCGCCGCAGCCCAGCTGCTCCCCCTGGTGCGCTGGCCTGATCTGGACAGCCACCTCAATCTGGTGGACGATCCCTTCGCGGGTCCGACGCTCGAGGCCGATCGCCTTCATCCCGGGGTCAGCCCCGGCCTGGGGGTGGCGCTCACCACGGAGCTGGCCGGAAACGCCACGGCGCGGGTTGATCGCTCCGGTAGCGAGGGCCCGGGGCCCCTTATCGGGGCGTGATGCTCAGCCCCGATACCCCCGTGGTGCTCCTGCAGCACCATGGTCTCGACAACCTTGGCGGCAAGACCGGCCTGGCCCTGCTCCGCTATCGCCGGGGGCCGGTGGTGGCGGTGATCGATCCCGACCATGCGGGGGAGGATCTGGAGCGGCTCACGGGCATCCGGCGGGCCGTGCCGGTGGTGGGCTCGATGCGGGAGGCCCTGCCGCTGCTGCCTGCCTCCGCCCTCGCCGATCCCATCCCGGCGGGCGCCCCCGGTGCCGTGGCCGTGGTGGGATTAGCCCCCTCCGGTGGCCGCCTGCCCACCGAACTCCACGCCGATCTGGTGGTGGGGCTGGAGGCGGGGCTGTCGGTGGCCAGTGGCCTCCACAGCCGCCTGGGCGATGATCCCCAGCTGGCGGCCCTGCTGCGGCCAGGTCGCTGGATCTGGGACCTGCGCCGCGAACCCGACGACCTGGTGGTGGGATCGGCCCGGGCAGCAGCCCTGGCGCCACGACGCCTGCTGGCGGTGGGTTCCGACATGTCGGTGGGGAAGATGAGCGCCTGCCTTGAGCTGCAGGCGGCCGCGCTGCGGGCTGGAGTTGATGCCCGTTTCGTGGCCACGGGCCAGGCCGGCATCCTGATCGCCGGAGGTGGGCTGGCCCTCGATGCGGTGCGGGTTGATTACGCCGCCGGGGCGGTGGAGCAGGCGGTGCTGCGCGCGGCCGAGGGGGCCGGCCCCGATGCCCTGGTGCTGGTGGAGGGGCAGGGCTCCATCTGCCACCCAGGCTCCACCGCCACCCTGCCGCTGCTGCGGGGCAGCCAGCCCACCGACCTGCTGCTCGTGCACCGCGCCGGCCAGACCACGATCCGCAACCAGCCCCAGATCCCCCTGCCCCCGATCGAGCGGCTGATCGCTGCCCTGGAGGCGCTGGCCGCCCTGGCTCGCCCGGGCGCGGCCGCGGCCCCACCGGCCCGGGTAGCGGCGATCGCCCTCAACACCGGCCATCTGGCGGCCGATGAGGCCGCGGCCGCCCTGGAGGCGATGGCCGCCCTCACGGGTCTGCCCTGTCACGATCCGGTGCGGGATGGGGGTGAGTCCCTGCTGGCCGACCTGCGGCAGGGCTGGGCCGTCGCTGCGGGCTGAGGGGCGCTCTGTCGGACCGCGCTGTCGCCGCCCTCCCGGTTCGAGCCAGCCGGGCCGCGGCGCCAACAAAAAACCACCCCGTGGACGAACCAGGGGTGGGGTGTTGTGGCAACAGGGCGAGCGAGGGGAATCGAACCCCCGTATGGCGGCACCACAAGCCGCTGCCTTAACCGCTTGGCGACGCTCGCCGCATGATTCGACTTTATCACCGGGGCTTTCGGCATCATCGGGGCTTTGGGGCTGCTCCGATGCGGGCATGGAGATCCCCTCTCCACGACTTGTCCCCCGTGGGCGGTTGATCTCTGCCATCCTGGACAAGGCCTGTTGGTTCGAGCTGTGTCTGCCCGCGCCATGACAGCCCGCTCCCGGCTCCTGCGGCGCTCTTCGGCACGCCCTGATTTCTCGCCCCATCACCTCCCCGTCACCGATTCCGTTCGCGTTCACCGGCAGGTTCCGCCCTCTGCAGCGACCCCGCACCCATCCACGCTGGGCGCCGTGGGTATCCGTTCCCTATTCGGACTTGCCGTTGCCGCCGCCCTGGGCCTGGGTCTGGTTGCCACCAATCCCGATGAAGAGGAGTTCGAGCGTTTTGCCGCCGACCAGATCACTCGTGCGGCTGAGCTGGAGCTCTGCCAAGAGGGAGGCCTGCCGATGCTGGCCCGCATGATCGTGCACGACTGTCCCCGCCTGATCGCCGCCCAGCACGACCTGCTCGGCCGGCTGGCCCTGGCGGCCACCCGGCGCCGCAACTTCGGCCTGCTCAGCCTCTACCGCACCGATCTGGGGGGTCAGCAACTCCTCCCCGACTGGTCGATCCCCCGCTACAGCGCCATCACCTTGGCCGGTGCCGGACGCTTCTTCATCCTGCGCAGCAACCAGGCTGCCGCGGAGCCCACCGTCCGATGAACCGGCTCGGGCCGCTGCGGATCCCCCGTTGTCTGCTCGACCCCGTGGCTTCCCTGCCACCGGCCGATCGGGAGGGCTTGGCCACGGTGCGGATCGAGCATGCCGAGGGCAGAATCACGGCCCTCCATCCGGTGGAGCTACCTGCCTCGCGGCAGCTGCCCCTGGCCCTCACGCCGCCGGTGGATCCCCACGTGCACCTCGACAAGGCCTTCAGCGGAGCCTTTTTCCCCAATCCCTCCGGCACCATGGCTGGAGCCCTGGAGGCCAATCTGCGGGAACTGGGCCAACGCCGCGGCGAGCAGGTGCTGCAGCGAGCCGGCCTGGCGCTGGAGCGAGCCTGGCGCCATGGTCTGCGGGCGCTCCGCAGCCATGTCGACAGCCAGGCCCCGGCGACCCTGGAGGTCTGGGAGACGCTGCAGCAGCTCCGGGCGCGCTGGGCCGGCCGGGTGGATCTGCAGCTGGTGGCCCTGGCGCCGCTGGGCTACTGGCGCACGGCCGATGGGGACCTGCTGGCCCGAAGGGTGGCGCGCGATGGGGGCCTGCTGGGCAGCGTGGTGGGGATCCCCTTCTCCCCGCTGGCCTGGGATGCGGTGGGTCTGGAGGCCCTGCTGACGCAGGCCGAGAGCCTGGGCTGCGGCCTTGATCTTCACATCGATGAACACGATGCCGCCCCCGCTCCCGGGGTGCGGGCGCTGGTGCGGCTGCTGGAGCGGCGCGGCGGCTGCCGGGTGCCGATCACCTGCAGCCACGCCAGCAGCCTGGCCCTGCTGGCGGCGCCGGAGCTGGCCCGATGGGCCGACCGCCTGGCCGCCGCCGGGGTGGCGGTGGTGGCCTTGCCGTTCACCAATCTCTGGCTGCTCGGCAAGCGTGAGGGAACCACACCACTGGTGCGCCCCCAGGCCCCGATCCAGCAGCTGCAGGCCGCCGGCGTGCGGGTGGCCATGGGCAGCGACAACGTGCAGGATCCCTGGTATCCAGGCGGCGATTTCGATCCGGTGGAGCTGCTGCGGCTGGCGCCCCTGCTGAGCCACCAGCTGCCGTGGCGGCGGCAGGGGCTGGCGCCGTTCACCAGCGAGGCCTCGCGGCTGCTGGATCTTCCCTGGGATGGGGTGCTGCGGGAGGGGGCTCCGGCCGATCTGCTGGTGCTGGGGGCATCAAGCTGGGGGGATCTATTGGCGCGTCCCCCCCAGCGACGGGTGCTGCGCGCCGGCCGCTGGCTGCCCGCCCCCGAGCAGGAGGCTGCATCGGCCTTGCTGGCGGCCTTGGAGGCCCCGGTCGCGTCAGGCTGAGGCCAACGCGGGTCGGCAGGGAGGGGATCCCCCACGGTGCCATTTCAAGACACTCCGGAGCTGATACCCAGTTCGTCCACAGCGCCAGGCTCCATACGGGGCAGCCCCGGCTTCCATCCAGGCCTTCCCGATCACCGACTCTTCCCGCTGTTATCGATAGTTCTGCCGTTGCCAGAGTCCCGCCGTTGCCGTCCTTCGCGCCGGATCGCTCCGCTTCCCTTCCGTTCCCCCACCGCCCTCACCCTCGCTCCTGGGCATCTGCCCGACGCCCCTCACCCCCCGCTCCTGAACATCCGCCCGCCGCCCATGCCCGATCTCGCCCTGCCACCCCTGCCCCAGCCTCCCGCCGAGGCCACGATCGCGGCCCTTGCCGCCGAGCTGGAGGCGGTTGAGCCGGGCCTGGTGCTGCATCGCTCGATCGAGGAGCGCACGCGCCTCTCCCGGGATTTCCACGACTACTCGCCGGTGCTCACCCCCCTGCTGGCGGGGAAGATTGCCCAGCTGGCCGTTGTTGCCAGCACGGTGGAGCAGGTGATGGCGGTGGCGGCGGCCTGCGCCCGCCATGGCGTGCCGCTCACGCTGCGGGGGGCGGGCACCGGCAACTACGGCCAGTGCGTGCCCCTGGCCGGGGGCGTGGTGCTCGATCTCACCGGCCTCAACCGGGTGCGGCGGATCGATCCGTCCAGCGGCGTGTTGGAGGCGGAGGCGGGCTGCCGCCTGGCTGAACTCGATGCCGCCCTCGCCCCCCACGGCCGGGCGCTGCGGATGGCGCCCAGCACCTGGCGCAGCGCCAGCCTGGGCGGCTTCATTGCCGGTGGGTCGGGGGGCATCGGTTCGGTGCGCTGGGGCTTCCTGCGCGATCCCGGCAACCTCCTGGCCCTGGAGGTGGTCACGGTGGAACCCCAGCCGCGGCTGCTGACGCTGGAGGGTGGAGCCGCCCAGCCGCTCAACCACGCCTACGGCACCAATGGCATCCTCACGGCGGTCACGGTGGCCACCGCTCCTGCCGTGGCCTGGCAGCAGGTGGTGGTGGATTTCCCCGACTGGTGGGCTGCCCTTGAGGTGGCCCGCACCCTCCCCGGCACCGCCCTGGAGCTCGACGACCTCACCCTGCTGCAGGCGCCTCTGGCGGCGGGGATGCCCTGGACTCAGGGCTGCCCGCCGCCCGCCGCCGGCCAGCACCGGCTGCTGCTGCTGGCCGCTCCCGATGCCCTGTCGCTGCTGCCGGCCTGGCTGGCGGAACGGGGCGGCATGGTGAGCTGGCAGCAGCCGCAGGGCTCGAGCCGGGGGGGCACGCTGCGGGAACTCACCTGGAACCACACCACCCTGCATTGGCGGGCCCGCCATAGGGGATGGACCTATCTGCAGCTGACGCTGCCGCTGCCCGAGCGTCCGCTGCTGGAGGCGGTGGCCGAGCGCTGGGGGGAGAGGGTTCTGTGGCACCTCGAAGGCGTGCGTCAGGGGGGCAGCGCCCGACTGTCGGCCCTGCCGGTGGTGCAGCTGGACAACGCCGCGGAGCTAGCCGAACTGATCAACTTCTGCCGCGATCACGGCGCCGGCAGCGCCGATCCCCACGTGCTCAGCGTGGAGGATGGCGGTGCCGGTGTGGTGGATCCCAACCAGGTGGCGGCCAAGGCGGCCCATGATCCGGCCGGCCTGCTCAACCCCGGCAAGCTGCGGGGCTGGGTGGGGCCGGGTTGAGCGGTTGGGTTGATGCGGCTGGGGTGAGAGCTTGGCTTATGCGCTAGCAAAAACATCTGCATAGTCGGAGCCGCCCAAGCTGCTTTTACCAGTGCATCACATCAAAAGACAGCAGCCTTGGAAACGGTTGCCGACCGTGTGCCTCCGGCGAGCTGGCGGGATAGGCGGACAGGTGGCGAGGGATGGGATCTTCGGGGTGTCGGCCCAAATTGCTATTAGAGGGAACGACAAGTCAGGTCGCATACATTTGTAAAGCGTACCATCTTCATCTCATTTTGGTAGCGGCTTCGGCACTGTCTGCACGCTTCTCACGCCAAGGAGGAGCAATTATGCAAGACTCTGTTATTGCGTCTCTAGCTGTCCTCTATACTCCTTTGTAACATCATGAACAAATCTTATGCGGATCCGCCTAAGCTGCACCAGCGTTGGTCGATGAGCCATGAGATCCATTGTGCAGCAGTGCTTCTGTCACCTAGCAGCTGGGCGAGTGCTGCGACTTAAGCGGACAGCCGCGGGCTTCGGTGCGACTTAGGCGGATCCGCCCAAATAGTAGTTGGACTAAGCCGCTGCGCGGCAGATTCAAACCCACTATAGCCCACTTTCCGAAATACGCCTAAACGAAGATGTGTTGATTGCAGGCAGGCATGAGCTGGCGTGCGGAAGACGCTCGCCCAGGAGT
>JBIJAG010000020.1:0-69398 GCA_044345855.1 Cyanobium sp.
CAGCCAGGCCTAGTTAGAGAAAACTTCTGCTTGTATTAAGGCGTGTTGCCCAGGGCCCTGTCCGCAGTTGGCAGTTGTCTATGCTAACTTCATGAAATCTGCCGCGTAGCGGCTTGGTCCAACGCTCATCATCACCCGCCCGAAGCAATTACTGCCCAAGCCAAGCCCCTTAAGACGGGTCGGGTGAATGATGTTGTTAGACGACTCCATAAACGAAGCAGATTGGCTATCGAATATTTTTCAATCGCAGATATCTTCTGCAGGACCTGGTGCTTCTGTTCTTGGCCTATCGATTCTCCCCCCGGCGTCTTACTACAATCCACCCCTGCCTCCACGCTCCATAGCCCCCCCTACGCCATGCCGATCCAGCGGCCCTCCGAGCGTGAGCAGCGACCATCAGCCCTGGATGTGTTCACCGACCGGGAGGAGCTGATCGCCGCCTTTGAGCGGAACCTGGCGCACAAGAAGCCACAGGATCACCGTGTACTGGTGTTCTACGGCGATGGCGGCATCGGCAAGACCACCCTGCTGCAGAAGCTGGAGCAGCTCCACCGCCAGCGCTGTCCGCAGGCGCTGATGGGGCGCCTGGACTTGGCTGGTGCCGACACCACCCCGCCGGATCTGCTGCTGTACAGGTTGCGGCGGCTGTTCCCCACCATCCCTTTTCCCTCCTTCTCCCTGGCGCTGGCGGAATACGGCAGGCGCTTCCATCCGGAGCAGGTGTATGGCAGCGATCGCAAGGAGTTGTTGCAGGGGGCCGGGCCCTATGCCGATGTGCTCGCCGGTGGGCTGGAGGTGTTGGGCCAGTTGAGCGGGGTGGGGCTGGCCGTCAGCGCCATGAAGGCCGCCGCCACGGCCAAGCGGCAACTCTCCGACTGGGTGCAGCAGCGGGCTGAGCCCTGGTTGCAGCGCAGCCAGAGCTACACAGATGAGCAGTTGCTGGCCCAGTTGCCGCTCCAGTGGGCCAGGGATTTCCGCCAGGCCCTCTCCTCCCAGCTGGATCAGGGCTGGGATGACGCCATCACTTACAGCGGCCCGCCGCCCCTGATTGCCCTCGATACCTACGAAACCCTCTGGCACTCCGGGATGGGCAGAAGCGGGCGGCGGCGGGAGCCACGGGAGCGCTGGCTGGTGGATCTGGTGAGTGAGCTGCCCGAGGTGCTTTGGGTGATCGGCGGGCGGGATCGCTTGAGCTGGGAGGAGGGATACGACAAGGCCTGGAGCGAGGCCTGTGAGCAACACCTGGTGGGCCAGCTCAGCGAGGACGATGCCAGGAGCTTCCTGGCCAAACGGGGCATCAAGGAACTTGCAATCGTGGAGAAGATCGTCAGCCAGGCGGCTGGGGTGCCCTTCTATCTGGAGCTGGAAACCCAGCTCTACGACAAGACCCCTGCCGCGGAGCGCACGCCGGAGGTGTTTGGCGGCAGCCAGCGGGAGCAGATCGAGCGGCTGCTCACCCACCTGGATGCTTCTGAACGGGCGACCTTGAAGTTGCTGGCAGCCTTTGGCATCTGGGATCGGGAGCTGTTCAGCCGGGCGGTGGCCCACTTCGCGACGGGCTACCCGGCCACGGGCGCGGCGGAGCTGGGGCGGTTCTGGTCGATCGAGCCGATCGGCGCGGGGCGCTGGCAACTCCACAACGAGATGGCCCACCACCTGCAGGCCGATGAGCGCAAGCGAGATGAAGGCACTTTTAAGGCGGTGCACCGCTGGGGGTTTGCTTACTTCGATGGTCCGCTGGAAGGGCTGGAGGCCAAGGCGATCCAGGCAGACGATGCGGAGCGATTGCAGCGTGCGCAACGTCATGCCCGTTGGATTCAGCCGGCGGCCGAATGGGCAGCCTGGTTGGAGAATAGGCTGGAGCAACTGGGCGAGGGCACAATCTGGCAGTCGCTATTGGCGGTTGCCGAGAAGGGCGTGCAGGAGGCGGTAAAGGCTCTGGGTGCGAACGATCCAGCCATTCCCGGCTTACTCGATCGACAGGCCTACCTCCTGCAAGTGATTGCCCGATACGAAGACGCCGAACATCTGTTCCGCCGTGCCCTGGCGATCGATGAGGCCAGCTACGGCAATGGCCATCCCAACGTGGCCAGGGATCTCAACAACCTGGCGGAGCTTCTGAAGGCCACCAACCGCCTGGCGGAAGCGGAACCGCTGATGCGCCGTTCCTTGGCGATCGTTGATGCCAAATATGGCAGCGTCCATCCCGAGTTGGCTATTCGTCTCAACAACCTGGCGGGGCTGCTGCAGGCCACCAACCGCCTGGCGGAGGCGGAGCCGCTGTATCGCCGTGCCTTGGCGATCGATGAGGCCAGCTACGGCAACGACCATCCCAACGTGGCCATTCGGCTCAACAACCTGGCGCAGCTGCTGCAGGCCACCAGCCGCCTAGTGGAGGCGGAGCCGCTGATGCGCCGTGCCCTGGCGATCGTTGCGGCCAGCCACGGCAATGATCATCCCAACTTGGCCATTGTTCTTAACAACCTGGCGGGGGTGCTGCAGGCCAGCAACCGCCTGGCGGAGGCGGAGCCGCTGTATCGCCGTGCCTTGGCGATCGATGAGGCCAGCTACGGCAATGACCATCCCGCAGTTGCCGCCGATCTCAATAACTTGGCGCAGCTGCTGCAGACCACCAACCGACTGGAGGAGGCGGAGCCGCTGATGCGCCGTGCCCTGGCGATTGATGAGGCCAGCTACGGCAATGACCATCCCGACGTGGCCAGGGATCTCAACAACCTGGCGGGGCTGCTGCAGGCCAACAACCGCCTGGCGGAGGCGGAACCGCTGCTCCGCCGTGCTTTGGCGATCGATGAGGTCAGCCACGGCAATCACCATCCCATTGTGGCCAGGGATCTCAACAACCTGGCGCTGCTACAGCAGGCCACGAACCGCCTGGCGGAGGCGGAGCCGCTGATGCGCCGTGCCCTGGCGATTGATGAGGCCAGCTACGGCAATGACCATCTCAGCGTGGCCATAGATCTCAACAACCTGGCGCTGCTACTGCAGGCCACCAACCGCCTAGCGGAGGCGGAGCCGCTATCAGGGCGCGCTGCCCGGATCTTCCTGGCGAGCCTGGGAAGGGATCATCCCAACACCCAAAAGGTGAAGGGTAACTACCGGAAGATCCTCCAAGCTCAAAGCCTGCCAGAAACCGAAATTGAAGCCAAGCTCGTAGCGCTCGAACATCCTGGGTGAGGCTGATTTCGGATCAGAGGCAGCCCAGATGCTGCCGCTTTTGAGGGCTGGCGTTCCTTTTTCTCTGTTCGTCTAACTCCTATTTGGGCGGATCCGCCCAAGTCGCCCCGAGTGCTCTCGGCTGTCCGCCTAAGTCGCAGGTGTTGAACGGGGGACAGACGGCAAAAGCCTTGCACTGCAATGCATCTCAGGCCTCAAAGACCAAAATTGATGCGA
The DNA here is from genome assembly GCA_044345855.1 of Cyanobium sp. Taxonomy (GTDB): domain Bacteria; phylum Cyanobacteriota; class Cyanobacteriia; order PCC-6307; family Cyanobiaceae; genus Cyanobium. Next base: position 3,412 of record JBIJAG010000020.1, read on the forward strand.
TTTAGACGGATCCGCCCAAGATGTGTTCACTTTGTTACAAAGAGGCGCTGGGGGTTGCTGAAGTTGCAATTACAAAGCCTAGCAAAACTGATCTGCCTTTCCCAACAAATCCGGCAACGATTGGCTGGATCGCTGCTGGCTTCTCATGAAGTTGGTTCTCTTGATGCCGATCAAAGTGGCATGGCTGTGAACCTGCAACCATTCGCATTCAATGACCGGCCATGGCAAAGGCCAGGCTGATTGCCTCACCGGCCAGCATCAGGCCGCAGAGCAGGGCCAGCAGCCGGTATGTCCAGGGTGGACTGATCCGGGCCACCATTGAGGTGTCGAGGCCGGAACGCAAAGCGAAGTCTTCGAGGAAGGCCTCGAAGCGTTCCACACGCTGGGGCAGCAGGAACGCCCCACCCCCTTGATCTCGCACGTAATACACCCTGCCGCCCTGGCTGGTGCCCACCGGTGTGAGCGACTGGATGGCACTCCAGGGAAGCTGCCAGCCGCGGCGCAGCAGCCAGGCGCACCAGGGGGGATGGCCCACCCGGATCCCGCTGCCATCGAGTTCCACCCGTTCACTGGTGATCGCCACCACCAGCACCAGCCCCAGGGGCACCGCCGCCAGCAGCAGGGGCCGCAGCGCCTCGGGGGCCATCAGCGGCAGGGGCAACACCAGAGCTAGATAGAGGGCCAGCAGGGTGTAGCGGATCAGTGGGGCCATGGCGTGGATGCCATTCTCCGCTGAAGGGGCTCCGGCGGCTCGGGACAGGCTGGGGGTAGGAGATTCGGGCACGGCCGATCAACGGTCCTCCGGGGAACCGGGCAAGGGTTCGATCACGCTGGCGGGCTGATAACGACCGCCAAACACCTCCTCCTCGCGGCCCTTCCAAAACTCCCCGAGCCGCATCAGGTCGGCGTGGGCCTCCTGGACGCGCTCTAGGTACTCCTGGGAGTCCATGGTGTCCTTGGCTTCGCGAATCTTGGCCAGCCGCAACAGGTGCCAGGTCCAGGGCTTGACCATCTCGCCGCGCGCCTCAAAGAAGCGGGCCAGGTCCTCGGAAGCGGGCAGGGGAGGGGTGGCCATCGCCGGGCTAAACCGCCGTAAGGCATCCACCCTATGGACAGGATGCGGGTTGTCGTGGGCGGGGGCCAGCCCCATCCAGGGTTGCTGCCTAGCTCCTTCGCTCCCAGCTGTAGAGCTCGGGCCGTAGATCCTCGTGGTAACGGGTGCCGGCCGGATGGGTGGGGCCGTAGTCGGAGGGGATGCAGTCGGCAAGCAGCAGGGTCGGTTCGGGGCGGGCCGCCACCAAGACATCGCCGTGGGGCCCGCAGATGATGCTGTTGCCCAGGTAGGCCGCCATCACGGTGCCGTTCACCGTTTCCTCGCCGCAGCGGTTGGCATAGGCCACGAAGCAGTCGTTCCCGAAGGCGTGGGCGGGGATCAGGGTGCGGGAGACATCGGGGTAGGGGCGGTCGGTGCGCTGGCCATTGCTGAGCAGCGCCCAGGTGTCGGCGGCGGTGGGGATCAGCACGAGCTTCGCGCCGCGCAGGGCCAGGTTCCGGGTGAGTTCGGGGAACTCCGCCTCGTAGCAATTGAGCAGGCCCACGCCGATCCCGTTCACCGCCTGCACCGTGAACGCCTCGCCTTCCTCCGGTTGGAGATAGCCCGGGCTCCAGCAGAGCTTCTCATCGGGGCCCCAGAGGTGGGTCTTGCGGTAGTTGCGCAGCAGGGCGCCATCGGCTCCGAACAGGGCGATGGCGTCGTAGAAGCGCTCCTCGCCGGCCACCCGGGCCCGCTCGGGGTAGGGGCAGGCCACCGCCAGGCCATGGCGGCGGGCGGCGGCGGCGACCCGCTTCAGGCTGGGGCCATCCACCGGCTCGGCCAGGCGCCGGGCCAGCTCCGGGGTCACGATGTGGCCGCTGAGGTACAGCTCCGGGAAGGCCAGCAGCTGCACCCCCTGGGCGGCGGCGAGGCCGCAGACGGCTTCGAGGCGTTCGAGGTTCTCGGCCACGGCTTCGGGCGTGGCCGCCATGCCGGTGCCCTGCCAGATCCCCAGCCGCAGGCCCTCGCCGGGCGCCGGTGGCGTGGGCCTCAGGAAGCTGTGAAGGCGGTAGGCGAGGTCCCTCGGGATCAAGGGGTCAGGCGATGGGAGCTGGGTCGGTGGCAGTGCGAACGATCCTCCGACAGCTACTGGCCGGCGCAGGACGAGACCATGCTTGCCGCCGAGTTGCTTGCCTGTCTCGTTCCTTGCCTGCCTTGTTGCCCTGTGCTCCTGGGCCCGGCTGGCCGCCCCGTCATGCCCCTTGAATGAGCTGATGGTTGCGTCCCAGTCCAGCCCGACCAGCTCATCGGCACCACCCAGCCCGCCCGTCCGTTCCACTCCTCCGGCCCCCTGGTCCTCCCCCCGCCATGACCGCGAGCTCCCCGCCGCCGAAACGCCGCGCCAGCAACCTCGGGATCAGCGCCGGCCTCAGCGCCCGCCTGGCCGCCGCCAACCTGCCCGCCGAGATCCCCCGCGATTCACTACCCGCCCGCGGTCTCGATGCCCAGAACGCCTACGAGCTCATCCACGACCACCTGATGCTCGATGGCAACGCCCGCCTCAACCTGGCCACTTTCGTGGGCACCTGGATGGAGCCGGAGGTGCGGCGCTTGATGGAGGAATGCGCCGACAAGAACATCATCGACAAGGACGAATATCCCCAGACTGCCGAATTGGAGCAGAGCTGCCTGCGCATCCTGGCCGATCTCTGGAACGCCCCCGATTCCGCCAAGGCCATCGGCACCTCCACCACGGGCTCCAGCGAGGGCTGCATGCTCGGCGGCCTGGTGATGAAGTGGCACTGGCGCCAGCGGCGCCGCACGGCGGGCCTGGGGGGCGGCAACCCAAACCTGGTGATGGGCACCAACACCCAGATCTGCTGGGATAAGTTCTGCGCCTATTTCGATGTGGAGCCGCGCCTGGTGCCGATCACGGCGGATCGTCTCCAGCTCGGCGCCGAGGAGGCTGTAGCCCGCTGCGATGAGCACACGATCGGGGTGGTGGGCATCATGGGCAGCACCTTCGATGGCAGCTACGAGCCGATCGAAGAGCTGAGCAGTCAGCTCGATGCCCTGCAGGAGCGCACCGGCCTCGACATCCCGATCCATGTGGACGCCGCCTCGGGCGGCTTCGTGGCGCCGTTCAATTCCCCTGATCTGGTCTGGGATTTCCGTCTCAGCCGGGTGGTGTCGATCAACAGCAGCGGCCACAAATACGGCGGCGTGCTGCCCGGGGTGGGCTGGGTGCTCTGGCGCCACGACGACCTGCTGCCCGAGGAGCTGCGCTTCAACGTCAACTACCTCGGCGGCCAGATGCCCACGATCGGCATGAACTTCTCCCGCCCCGGCGCCCAGGTGGTGGCGCAGTACTTCAACTTTCTCCACCTTGGCCGCGAGGGCTTCGCCCACCGCATGGCCACCCTGGAGGCGATCGCCTGCCACCTGGCCGACGGCCTCCGCGATCTGGCGCCCCTGCGGCTGGTGAGCCATCCGCTCGGTCAACTGCCGGTGTTCGCTGTGGAGATCGATCCCGCCGTGCGGAATTGGAGCGTGTTTCACCTCTCCGACAAGCTGCGCGAGCGGGGTTGGCAAGTGCCGGCCTACACCCTGCCGGCCGACTGCCAGGAGAGGGCCGTGCTGCGGTTCGTGGTGCGGGCCGGCTTCAGCCGCGACATGGCGGACGCCCTGCTCGATGACATCGAGCGGTCGGTGATCTGGTTCGAGAGCCTGACCCTGCCGATGCCGGAGCCGACCACCAGCAGCGCCTTCCGCCACTAACGCGGGTCCTGGGCCCATCACTGGCTGGATCGTCAGATCCCCAACCGTGTTGGGGCTGGCAAGTGATCAGGAAGCCCCATGCCTAGGCTCCCGCCTCTGGCTTCGATCCGGCAGGCCCTCGCTTGCCCAGGCGCCTGGCCCAGGCCCCAACGCTGCCGACCGGCCCTGCGGCTCCTGGCCGACAAAGCCGCGCTGGTGGAACGCGGCGCTGCATGGCCCCGGCCTGGTGCTCAAACCGCTCTCCGGCAACGCCTGCCGCGATGTGGTCCGCTTCAACTGTCGCCATGGCCAGGTCCCTGGCCACCCTCTTGATGGCCCCGAGGAGGAAGCGAGCGGACCGCCACGCTCTGGGTGAAGTCTTCGAGGCTGATGCCGCCCATGGCCCAAGCTCATGATCCAGGCACGTTGCCACGGAATTTCTAACCCTCCCAGATCTCCGCCAGCTCCAGCCGCAGCCCCGGCAGCAGTTCGCCCCCTTCCAGCACCTCGGCCGCCTCGATCCGCTCCATCACCACCGGCGCCGCAGGGCCAGCCCCCTGTTGCCAGATCTCCACAGCCCGCTGCTGCGGAAACAGCAACCAGCCCAGCCGGGCGCCATTAGCGAGGTAGGCGGCCATCTTGCTCCGCAGGGCTTCGCTGCCGCGGGGGCCCTCATCCGAGGGGCTCACCAGCTCCACCACCAGATCGGGGCACAAGGGCGGGAAGCCTCGGCGTTGTTCGGGCGAAAGGGCCTGCCAGCGCTCCAGCCGCAGCACGGCCGCATCGGGGCTCAGCACGGAGCCATCGGGGAGGCGGAAGCCACCGGAGCTGTCGAACACCTCCCAGCCTCCTCGACGCTCCGCCCAGGCCTGCAACCGAAACAGCAGGCGGGTGTTGCGGCGGCTTGTCTCGCCTCCGGTGGGGGTCATCGCAATCACCTGGCCAGCAGCCGTGAGTTCCAGCACCGCCTCTGGGTTCGCCTCGCACACCAGGGCGAATTGCTCCGGGCTGAGCTTCAGGCCCGGCGGCAGCACAAGGGGCTCCAGGCCAGGGACTGGAGCCTGGGGGGCGGCGGGGGCGAGGGTCATCTCCCCGGTGGAGGCGTTCAGTCCAATTTAGGCGGGGTTGTTGGGATGGCGGGCTGCCATCGCTCTGCTGAGCGCCAGGTTCGGGCTCCCGGCCCAGGCCCTCAGCGGCACGGTGGTTGAGGTGTGGCGATGAGGCTTCGTACATAGGAGAACGATTGGAGCGACAAGATGGGACCCATCCCGATCGCCCCGCCACCCATGCGTCACCCCCTGCGGCGTTGAGCGTGGGATCGACCATGCCTTTCAGCATGGCTGTCTGCATGCGGCCGGTGATGCGTGGATGAATCTCTTGAAACTGATGGGTGGCCCAAGTCGCCGTGTCATGTTGCAACGCAATCTTTATCTGGGTTACAGCCTCGGCAACGGCGCACCCGACTCACCGCTCACCGATCTGCGCATCGAAGCCAATGGTTTTGCCACGCTCACGCGGCGAAACCACGGCCTGGCCCAGGCCGATCAGATCCGGTGGCGGGCGAATCGCTACGAGATCATTGCCTTTCCCCGCTGGCGCCAGGGGCTAGGGGATGGCTCGATTCTCAACGCTGTCGGCGGGCGGCCCCGGTCCTTGGGCCCCGTGGGTCCGGCCTGGATTGTTTTGTTCAGCCTGGTGGCCATGGGCCTGGCGGTGGCCGCCGTTCGCCTGGGTCTCTGGGGCCAGGGCTGGGGGCTGCCCAGCCGTTCCACCTACGCCGCCCAGATCGCCGCGCTGCTCACGGCGCAATGGAGCGGTATGCCCGCCGCTGCCCTCGGCGCCTGGCTCCTCTGGCGTGGGCGCCTGAGGGCCACCATGCCCCCCCTGCAGGCCCTCCCCCGCTACCGGCCCAACCTCGATCGGCTCACGCGGCTGCTGACGCTGGTGATCGCCGTGGCGGTGGTGCTCAATGGCCTGCCCTTCTGGGCCCGCCCTCGCTGGATCGGCTGGCCGCGCCGCTTCGTCCTGGGGAAGTTTGGAGTCTGTTTCAGGCCGGCAGCGCCCACGGATTGAGCCCCAGATCGGCGCCGATGCGGTGGGCGCAGGCGAAGCCGCTGAAGGCCACGGCGTTGAGACCCTGGCCGGGGAAGCAGGAATCACCCACGCAGTACAAACCGCTGATCCCGGTGCGGTTGAAGGGCATGGGCAGCAGGCCCGGCAGTCGCATCGCCGGGATGGGACCGTAGCTGCCGCCGCTGCGGCCCAGGAAGCGGCGATGGCTGCGGGGAGTGCCCACCTCCCGGTGGGTGATGGCGCCAGCCAGGCCTGGCAGGATCGCCTCGAGGCGGGCGATCAGGCGGTTGGCATCGCTTTCTTTCTTGGCGGCATAGGCCGTGGGTGAAAGGCCGCGCCAGGCCTCCATAGAGGACGGCGTGAAGGTGTGCACGATGTGGTGGCCGGCCGGGGCCAGGGAGGGATCGAGCAGCGAGGGCATCGACACGAACACCGTGCCCTGCTCGGCCTCGAGATCCTCCCAGCGCTCCAGCAGCAGGTGGTGCACGTGGGTGCCTTCTGGGATCAGGTCGGCCCGCACGCCGAGGTGGAGCGAGAGGAAGGAGGGGGAAGGCCGGTAGCGGCGCCGCCAGGTGCGTTCGGCGGCGGGGGTGTCGGCGCCATCGACCAGGGTCTGGCTGGGCACTGCACTAGCCGGAAGCTCGCCGGCGCCTCCGGGCTGTTGCCCGTCGCCATCCGGATCCCCGAAGGTGTCCCAGCGGGTGGCATTGCTCACCACGCGGCGGGCGCGGAGCTCCTGGCCATCGGCGAGCCGCACCCCCACCGCCCGGCCTTGCTCCAGCAGCACCTTCACGACCCGGGAGCGGTAGCGGATCGCGCCGCCATGGCGCTCCAGCCCCGCCACCAGCTTGTCTGCGATCACCCCCACGCCTCCTTTGGGGTAGTTGATGCCGCCGGCATGGCGATCGGAGAACACCATGCCCGCATTGATCATCGGCGTGCGATCGGCGGGCATCACGCTCCAGCAGAAGCACTCCATGTCAATGAAGCGCAGCAGGTTCGGATCTTGGATGTGGGCGCGGGCCACCGATCCCACATTCACCGGCAGCCAGCGGGCCAGGCCCAGGCAGGCCAGGGGCGCCTTGAAGAACACCTTGGCCAGGTAGGCCGGATCCTCGAGCGAGAGCAACGGCATCGCATCGAGGCAGTGGAACACCTGAGCGCAGGTGTCGTAGAAGGCGCGGATGCCCTTGGCTTCATGGGGGAAGCGGGCGGTCAGCTCGGCGATGAAGGATTCGTAGTCGCGGTCCACGGCCACGGTGAGGCGGCCGGGCAGGTGGTATTCGAGTTGGGCAGGATCGGGGATGGTGGTGCATTGCTCGCCCACATCAGCCAGGGCGCGGGTGAGCAGGTTGGTGTGGCCCTTCTTGCCGAAGCCGAAGATCATCGAGGCACCTACATCGAAGGTGTAGCCCGCGCGCTTGAAGCTGCCGCCCGATCCCCCCGGGATCAGGTAGCGCTCCAGCACTAGCACCTTCGCCCCCTTGGCGGCCAGCTGGCTGGCGGTGACCAGCCCACCGATGCCGGAGCCGATCACGATCACATCCCAATCCAGGGCTGTCTCGCTGGCGGCGGGCTCGGAAGGGCTCGGTTTGCGATGCAGCGATTGCTGGTGGAAATCAGTTGCGCTCAAGGCGATGCTGCCAATCGATGCAGCCTAGGAATCGGCCTGGCCTCGATTGGGTGAGGCCAGGCCGTGAGGGAGTGTGATGCCAGACAGTCGCACAGCTGGATGGCCAGGCTGAAGCCCAGGAAGGAACAGGATTCCCTGCGGGCCCCTTCCTTCCCAAGAGGTGACGCTCAGCTCTGACGGGGGTCGGAGGCCAGGGATTGGATGGCGATCCAGCCACCCTCAGCGAGTTCTGCCCAGTCGTCCTGATAGCGGCCACTCAGACGAACCTTGGAGCCCGCTGGGATGGTCCGGGCCACGGAGTTGGTGAGTCCAGCGCCAGAGCGGACTTCAATGGCCGAATCCTGAACGCGGATCAGCGCTTCCACCACCTTGTTCGCCGTGGTGGCGGTGGTGTCCACCTTCACCGCCGCAGGCTTGGTTGGGGTGGTGTAGACACCCACCTTGGTGGGTTCACCCGATTCCGCATCGGCTTCACGGTTGCGCAGGAAGAGGAAGGCCAGTGGCAACAGCAACAGGGGCAGCAACCAGGCAGGGTTGAATCCTGAATCACGCTTCGGCTCAGCCACCACAACCTGATCACGCTGGCGCTGACGATCACGTTGGACCACCGCAGTGCGATCACGTTGGACCACAGCAGTGCGATCCCTGTTGGTATCGACAACGCGATTGCTCGGTTGGTTCGAGGCGGTGGGGGCTGATTGCTTGGTGGTAGCCACCGGGGTGGCTTCAACGAACTGGCGGATGTTCTGGGAGAAACCGCAGTTGAATTCGTAGCGATCACCGCCCTTGGCCAGTTTCAGCACCACGTGAGCACTGTCACCATCTGCCGGTTGGGCGTCGATAACGGTTTCAACCGAGAAGCCGCGCTTCTTGGCCAAATTGATGCACGCATCTTTACTGGCTTGCACCATGTCATCCGCCAGGGTCGCAGCCGAGGCGGTGGATACGTTGAACAGGAGAGTGATGCAGAAAACCAGCGATGCAAGGCTGGCCATCAGTGTTCTGACCTTGCGGTGGCTCATGGGAGAAGTGGGGACTTCCATTGGGATGGATGCAGGAAGAACTGGATAGGGCTGACCATCACCATCAGGGAGAGGAACCCGTTTGGGTGATAAGCCCGCCTATAATTTTGCCTGAAAAATCAAGTTTGTCTGCGTTCTTCTCAGAGTGTGAACCACTTGTTTCTGTGAAGATGATCGAAATTAGGAGGGCAGAGGCCTGCCGTCTTCGCCAAAACGCTCCACGGACACCACTTCCTTGCGCAGGGTCACCCTTTGGGGGTCGTGGTATTCGCTGTGGTCGCGGTGGATGCGCACTTCCTCCACCAGCACCAGCTCGGTGCGGGTCACAACACGCTCTTCGAGAATCGGAATCACAGTGACATCTCCTTCTTCGCGCACCTGGGGAACCGCGCCCGTCACCACTTGGTTGATCGGTACGTGTTCGACCCGCACAGATTCGCGCTTGAGGGGGTCGTCGACCACCACCTCGCGGGCTTCGACGGATTTACTGATTCGGACCCGGCCAGTTTCCACCCGCTCGCGGGACACCTCCAGCCGTTCCTCCACGACTGGAATCACCAGACCACGGGCATCGCGCACGGCGTCGGTGAGCAACCAGGTGCCGGCACCCTTCCAGCTGAGATCGGTCAAGGGGAGGGTGATCTGGGAGCCATCGCTCAGGCCCAGCAGCAGGGTTTCGATGCCGTTGTCGATGCTGCGCTGCAGGAGCGTGTAGGGCTCGCCGTTTTCACCGACGACTACGAGATTGTTGTTGGTCTGAGGACTGTCAGAAGCGGTCAAGGCGGAACTCCGGGGGCTGGCGGGGGCGGAGGTTGAAGGCAGGACGACAGGATCGTCGGCAGGGGACGAACCGAAACCCAGCAGGGCTCGCAACATGCGACGGATCATGCCGAGTTAAGGAGAAAGAGAGGGCCTTGCGGCCCCCCTTAAGGATGCCCCAAGGGGCCGTGTGAGGAGGAGCTGGGGCCGGAGCCCCAGCCCCAACGGAGATCAGCCGATCACCTTGCCATCGGCATCCACCCGCTCGACGCGCACATCGGAACGACGCACGGTTTCGGTGACGGTTTGACCCTTGGTTTCGGCCTGCTTGGCGAGATTGATTTCTTCGACAACCTGGGCACGCTTGCTGACAAGGGCACGCTCGTCGAACTCGGAGAGTTCAAACACGCGCTCTTTGAAGGCATCTTCCAGGGCAGCGCGGTTGACGGGGCGGCGCTGAACGGTCACGGTCTCGTCGACCAGGTCGATGGACTTGGAGACCTTGGACTCGGAGACCACGTTGTAGATGCGCATACGGCCGGTTTCGACCTTCTCCTTGCCGAGTTCAACAACCTCTTCCACCACTTCCAGCACGTTGGGATCGCGCTTGGCGTCGATCAGTTCGGCCTTCAGTTCGGGGTTGCGAGCCTTGAGGGTAACGGCATGCTCGCGAATGTTGACCGGGGTGTTGGCACCGATGATTTCGGCGGCGCGGGCTTCGCGATCGAGGGGCACCTGGGCGGTGAGCAGGGTGCCACCCTGACGGACGCCTTCGAGGTAGATGCCGAGATCGGGCTCGGGCACCAGATCGGAGAGGGCGCGGAGCTTGGGAGCATCCGAAGCGTCATCGGCGCTCAGCAGATCGAGGGCATCGCGATGCAGACCAGCAGCGGCCAGATCCTCAAGGGCCTTGGCGGCGTGGGAATTCTCAGCAAACAGACCGATGACGGTACGAGTAGCCATTGGGTGGTTTTAAGTGAGGGAGAGTGATTTTGGTGCGCCAGGAAATTTAATTCTGAATGATTTCAGAAAGATTAAATCCATTGGATCCTTTGGAAAAGTAGGGATCCGATAACCTGGTTGCGGTGCACCAACCGGCGCAGTTGCGCGCACCCTCAAACCCTATTCGGCTGGCCAAGGCCTTGCAAGTGTTCTGGAAAACCTTGCACTGGTCTTACGGCAACCTGATCACCTGGGGCATTGAGGCATTTGCTGCGCTGCTTGCTGCAGTGGTTCTGCCGCGGTGGTCGCCGCATGAGTCGAAAGCGCTAAATCTGCCGTAACGCTCCATTAAGGCTTTGCTCCGCCAATTCTTCGCATTTGTTGCCCATTCGCATTTGTTGTCCAGCTGATCACGGCAGGTCACGGATGTTGGCTTCGCTGTCTGCTCCCCGTGGCCCAGTCGCGAGGCAAGCCTCGATTGGCATTGGCTTGGCATCAGGGGGCAGTACCGACAGCCCGCGGCGGCGCCGGCAGCCAGCAGCTCACCAGCGCTGCGGCGGCCACCAGAGCCGCGGAGGTCCAGAGGCAGGCCTGCAGGCCGCCCACCAGGAACAGGGCACCGGAGAGCAAGGTGCCCACTAACCGGCCGGCCGCATTGGCCATGTAGTAAAAACCCACGTTGAGGCTCACCGATTCGGCATCGGTGTAGGCCAGCACCATGTAGCTGTGGATCGAGGAATTCATCGCGAACACGGCCCCGAATGCCGCCAGGCCCACCACCACGGCGATGCCGGGGTTGCCCACATCGCGCCAGAGGCTGATGGCGATCAGGGCAGGGATGGCCGTCAGCAGGGCGCTCCAGAACTGCACGGCAGACACCCCCGGAGGCGCACTTTTGCCCCAGCTGCGCCGCAGGGCCGGGGCCGAGGCCTGGATGATCCCGTAGCCGATCACCCAGAGGCCCATGAAACCGCCCACCTCCCAGTACTTCCAACCCAGGGCCGCCTGCAGGAACACCGGCAGGGCCACCACAAACCAGACATCACGGGCGCCGAAGAGGAAGAAACGGGCCAGAGAAAGAACGTTGATGCCCTTTGATTTGGAGAACAGGGCCGTGATGGCGGGCTTCTTTTTCATGCGCCCGATCTCGCCGGGGAGCACCAGGGTGATCAGAAAGGAGAGAAACAGGCCAGCGGCCATGGCTCCAACGGCGGCGCTGAAGCCGATCTGGGTGAGCAGCAATCCCCCCATGAAGAAACCCACCCCCTTGAGGGCGTTTTTGGAGCCGGTGAGGATCGCCACCCATTGGAAAAGCTGGTTCTCGCCCCGGCTGGGGTCGCCCGGGGTTTCCGGCACCACCGTCTTGATGGCGCTCTTGGCACTCATCTTGTTGAGGTCCTTGGCGATGCCGCTGATCGCCTGGGCCACCATCACGTAGGCCACACTCCACCAGCGCGGCCAGTCGTCGGCCACGGGGATCAGCATCAGCAGCGCCGCCACCTGCATCAGCGTTCCGGCCCAGAGGGTGAGCCGCAGCCCGAAGCGGGCCCCCAGCCAGCCGCCATAGAGGTTGGTGACGATGCCGAAGAACTCGTAGAAGAGAAACAGAAAAGCGATCTCCAGGGTGGAGTAGCCGAGCTGATGGAAGTGGAACACCACCAGCATGCGCAGGGCCCCATCGGTGAGGGTGAAGGCCCAGTAGTTGGCCGTCACGACCGCGTACTGCTGCAATCCCGTGAGCTGTTTCATCGGGCGGCAGCTTCCAGGGCGGCACGTTCCAACGCAGCCACGTGGCAGGCCAGGTCAGCCATCCGGCAGCTGTAGCCCCACTCGTTGTCGTACCAGGCGTAGACCTTGAGCTGGGTGCCGCCCGTCACCATCGTGGAGAGGGCGTCAACAATGGCGCTGCGCGAATCGTTGACGTAGTCGATCGATACCAGGGGTCTGGTTTCGTAGCCGAGGATTCCCTGCAAGGGGCCGTTGGCGGCGGCCTCGAAGGCGGCATTGACCTCGTCCGCAGTCACGGCACGCTCCAACTCGAACACCGCGTCGGTTAGGGCAGCATTGAGCAGGGGCACCCGCACAGCATGGCCGTTGAGCTTGCCCTGCAACTCGGGAAAGATCATCCCTATCGCCCGGGCCGAGCCGGTGGTGGTGGGGATCAGGCTCTGAATGCAGGAACGGGCCCGGCGCAGATCGCTCTTGAAGGCATCCACCACCACCTGGGTGTTGGTCACATCGTGCAGGGTGGTGATCGAGCCGTGGCGAATGCCGAAGCTTTCCTGCACCACCTGCACCACCGGCGCCAGGCAGTTGGTGGTGCAGGAGGCGGCGGTGAGCAGGCGGTGTCGGAGCGGGTCGTAGAGGTGGTGATTGACGCCGTAAACGATGTTGAGGGCTTCTTGTCCCGCGATCACCCCCTTCACCGGGCAGGCCACGATCACGCGCTTGAGGCCCGCCGCACTGAAGTAGGGCTCGAGGGTTTGCGGCGTCTTGATCTTGCCGCTGCATTCGAGCACCAGATCCACACCGGCGCCGGCCCAGGGCACAGCGGCGGGATCCTTCTGCTGGCTGTAGCCAACGGACTGGCCGGCCACTCGGAAGCCATTCGCTTCAGCGTGAAGTTCCTGGGACCAGCGGCCATGCACCGAATCGAATTCGAGCAGATGGGCGGCGGCGGCGGCATCTCCCGCCGGGTCGTTGACGTGCACCAGCTCGATGCCGGGGCGGCCCCAGAGGGCACGGAACACCAGGCGGCCGATGCGGCCGAAGCCGTTGATGCCGATCTTCATTCGGAAAGCCCGCGGAGCTGCGAACATAGATCAACTAATGTTGATTCGAGATGTGTTGCTGATCACGTGGCCGATCCAGGTGCTGTTGCCAGCCCACCCCTCCAGTCCGAGCAGGCCCGGGCGCTCCTCAGGGCCCTCGCCGAACCCCTCCGCCTGCAGGTGATTGAGGCGCTGGGCAGCGGTGAGCGCTGCGTCTGCGATCTCACCACCGATCTGGATCTGGCCCAATCGAAGCTCTCATTTCATCTCAAGGTGCTGAAGGAGGCCGGCCTGATCCGTGCCCGCCAGGAGGGCCGCTGGATCTATTACCGCCTCGACCCCGCCGCCCTGACCGCCCTGCAGGACTGGCTCGGACACCTGGCCGCCGGCTGCCGAACCCCGGCTCCGCCCTGCTGCTGAGCATCCCCTCGCTCCTGCAGCCCCAAACCACCACCGACTCCCGCAGCCCATGCTCACCCCTGCTCCCCCCCGTCCCGGTCCGATCGCCAGGGGCAGCGAGGCAGTGGCACGGTTGCCGTGGCTGGATCGTCTGCTGCCCCTCTGGATCCTGCTGGCGATGGCCGCAGGGCTGCTGCTGGGCCGGTTGGTGCCCGGCCTGCAGGGGCTGCTGGGTCGGGTGCAGCTGGGGCACACCTCGCTGCCCATTGCCCTCGGGCTGCTGTTGATGATGTACCCGGTGTTGGCCAAGGTGCGCTATGGCGAGCTCGGCTCCATGGCCCAGGATCGGCGCCTGCTCAGCCTCACCCTTGCGCTTACCTGGGGCCTGGGACCGCTGCTGATGTTCAGCCTGGCCTGGTTGTTTCTGCCGGACCAGCCGGCCTTTCGCACCGGACTGATCCTGATCGGCATCGCCCCCTGCATCGCCATGGTGCTGATCTGGATCGATCTGGCCCAGGGGAACCGGGAAGCGGCGGCCCTGCTGGTGGCGATCAATTCGGTGCTGCAGGTGCTGATCTATGCGTTGCTCGGCACCTTCTACCTGCAGATTCTTCCAGGCTGGCTGGGGCTCGACAGCCAGATCGTGCGCTTCTCGTTTGGGGAGATCGCCAAGGCGGTCCTGATCTTTCTGGGGATTCCACTGGTGGCGGGCTTCCTCACCCGCCTGCTCGGCGTGCGTCTCAAGGGCCGCCGCTGGTACGAGCAGCGCTTCCTGCCCAGGATCAGTCCCCTGGCCCTCTACGGCCTGCTGTTCACGATCGTGGTGATGTTCGCCCTCCAGGGGGAGGCGATCACTTCGGATCCAGCCCAGGTGATCAAAGTGGCCATCCCGTTGCTCCTCTATTTCGTGCTGATGTGGAGCATCGCTTTTGCGGTGGGCAAGCAAAGCGGCCTGGACTACGGCAGAACGTCGGCCCTCGCCTTCACCGCCGCTGGCAACAACTTTGAGCTGGCGATTGCGGTGTGCATCAGCATCTGGGGTGTCACTTCCCAGCAGGCCCTGGCCGGCGTGATCGGCCCCCTGATTGAGGTGCCGGTATTGGTGAGCCTGGTGTATGTGTCGTTGTGGTTGAGAGCTCAGTTCCGGGTTGACCAGAACATCCGCTGGGAGCAGTGTTGAATCCCAGGAATCCTTGCTCTGGTGAAGGACCCGAGCTGAGTCCTGAATGTTGTCGTTCCCTGCCATGCCCCCTCCATACCAACCCTCCCTGCTGCGGCTGCTGCATGGCGCCATCGCCTTGCTGGTGCCGCTGGCCTGGATCACGGGCCTGCTGGTTTACTCCGCCCACGACGGGCGCTTCGGCCGGCTGCCGTTCACGCTTTCAGGAGAGTGGATCGACATCCACGGCACCGTCGGGGTCGTGCTGTGGCCGATTGCCCTGTTGTTCGGCTTCTATGCCCTCACAGCCGGTCGGGCCCGGCTGCGGCAGCCTGCGAACGCCATCGCCCTCCTGGCTCTGAGCCTTGCTGTGGGCAGCGGCAAGCTCATGCAGGAGAACTGGCTACGGGATGGCCGGCTGGATCACATCGTCTACGCCCTCCATCTGCTGGCCTGGCTACTGATTGCCCTCGCCGTGAGCATCCACATCACGGCGGTGCTGCAGCGCGGTGGCCTGCCGCTGGTCCGTTCCATGGCCAGCCTTCAAATGCGCTCTGGAGATCGTCCAGGCCACTGGTTCGCTCAGATCCGTCGATCCTTCAAGGTGGGTCGCTGACCCCGGCGGGTCTGGTCATCATCGCGAGGGCCAGCCGTTCATGCAGCCGCTGCATCGGCCGCCGTCGGGGGGCTGCCGGTCAGGGCATGGCCGTGCTGCCCACCCGCAGGGTGGAGCCCTGGTCGCTGGCGATCACCTGGAGGCCACTGCGGATCCGCTCCCGCAGGGCCGCCACATGGCTGATCACCCCGATCAGGCGGCCCCCTTCCCGCAGGCGATCGAGTTCATCCATCGCCAGCTGGAGGTTGTCGGGATCGAGGCTGCCGAAGCCCTCGTCCACGAACAGGGCATCGAGGTGCACGCCGCCGGAATGGGCCTGCACCGTGTCGGCCACCCCCAGGGCCAGGGCAAGGGAGGCCTGGAAGGTCTCGCCCCCCGAGAGGCTGGTCACCTCCCGCTCCTCACCGGTGAAGGCATCGCGCACCCGCAGGTTGAGGCCGGCGTTGCGGCCGCCACGGCCGCCGGCGTCGGTGAGTCGCAGCTGGTAGCGGCCGGAGGTCATCAGGTCGAGGCGCTGGTTGGCGTAGGCGCAGATCTCGGCCAGGTACGCCGAGAGCACCCAGCGCTGCAGGGAGATGTAGGGCGCTGTCTTGCCCTGGCAGCGGTTAGCCACATCGCTCAGCAGCGCAGAGCGGGCTTCCTGGTCCGCCAGGGCTCCGGCGAGCCGGCGGTGCTCCTCACTGAGGCGGTGGATGTCGTCCTCGGCGCCGCGGGCTTCGCTGTGGCGTTCCACGGCGGCGGTGCGGGCCCGGTCTGCGGCGACCTCGGCAAGCTCAGCTGCGGCTGTGTCGGGTCGCAGCTCTGGCAGCTGCTGCAGGTCGGGGGCCGCCAGGATCGCCCGCTGGCTGGTGAGCGCCTCGCGGAACGCTTCGATCCGTCGCCGCCAGCCCGTTCGCTCCTGCTCGCTGCGCAGGCCCGCCGCCAGGGCCGCCGTATCGGCGATGCCCGCAGCCTCCAGGTCCCGCTCCAGGCGGGCGGCCGTCTGCTCCTGGCGGGTCCGCAGCCGGGCGTCGGCTTCGCTGGATCGGGCGAGGGTCTCGAGGGCCTCCTCCACCCCATTCAGGCTGTCGAGCACCTGGCGAGGCGCCACCCCCTCGCCCAGCTCGGCCGCCACAGCTGCCTCTCCTGCAACGGCTCTTTGGATCGCGTCGGTGGCGCTGCGCTCCTGCACCGCCGCGGTGGTGGTGGCCGCCTGCTGGGAGGTCTCCAGGGAGGCGATCTGCCGGGCCTGCTCCGCCAGGCTCCGCTCCAGCTGCGGCAGCCGCTCGGCCTGCTGCCGCGCGGCGGTGAGGGCGAGCTCCGCCTGCTCGGCATCACGGATGGCCGCCCCCGGATCTTCGGCAGCCGCCCCCGCCTTCTCCAGCACGGCCTCCAGCCGGACGCGGATGTCGGCGAGGTGCATCACGGCGGCCTGTTGCTCCTGGTTGGCCTGGTTCAGGGCCGCTTCGGCGGCCTCGATCTGTCCCGCGTGCACCGCGTCGGCGGCGCTCCGGGCGGGTTGGGGGTGGTGGCTGGAGCCGCAGACCGGGCAGGGGCTCCCGGCGCTGAGGTCGCCGGCCAGCCGCGCCGCCATGCCCGCCAGCTGGCGGTCGCGGAGGGTTTTGAGGGCGGTGGTGGCCAGCTGCAGCCGTTGCTCGGCGGCGCGCAGGCTTGCGATCGCTTCGCCTTCGAGCCGGCGGCCCTTGCGCACCTTGCGGCTCGCCAGGGCCCGCTCGGCCAGGGAGTTCTTCGCCTGGGTGAGGCCGTCGAGGCGATCGGCGGCCGATCGGGCGGCCTGCAGCGCCGCCTCGGCGGCGAGCCGCTGATCCCTCAATAGCTGGAGCTGCCGCTGCACCTGCTCCATCTCCGCCTGGGCCTGCTGCTGCAGCGCCAGGGCCCTGGCTGCCCGGTCCCGAGCCTGGCGGGCCTCCTCGGCCTGGCGGGCCAGCCCCTCCACCTCCACCCGCCGTGTGGCCAGGGCCGTTCGGGCATGCTGCAGATCGACGCTCTCCGGGAGGCTCAATAGGCCGAGGGCCACCACCGCATCCGGCAAGCCCCGGGCCCCGTCCCGCACCGCCGCTGCCCGTTCCAGTTCCCGCCGCAGGCGCAATTCCAGGTCTTGAAGCTCCCGGCGAGCCGCCTGGTCAGCCTCCAGGCTGGGCCGCAGGGCTTCAGCGCGGTCGGCAGTGGCAAGCTGCAGGGCCAGGGCTTCGATCGCCGGCTGCTGGGGTTCGAGCTCCGCCAGTTGGGTCCGGGCCAAGGCACGACGATCAAAGCGATCCGCCGCCTGGACCACCGAGGCGCGCTGCCGTTGGGCCCGCTCCAGCGCCTCGCTGGCCAGGCGCCGGGTCTCCTCGCAGGCGGCCACCACCCGCCGGATCCGCTCCAGCAGCCGATCCAGGCCGGCCTGGTCGGTGGGTGTGCCGGGCTCGGTGGGCGCAGGGCTGGCGGCTGGGATGACAGGTGAAGCACTGTCGCTGGCGGTGGGGCTCACCGCTGCGCTGGCCTGGGCGTCGGCTGATGCGCTGGAATGGTCATCGACACGATCGCCATCCGTGGCAGCGGCGCTCCCGGCAGGCTCACTGAAGGAGAAGGGGAGCCATTCCTGGGCGGCCTGCTCGCGCAACCAGGCCAGGTGCCGCTTCTGCTCCTCGATCGCCCGCAGGGCCGAACGGGCCTGCTCCTCCAGCCAGCTGCCGGCCCGCTCGTGGATTTCCGTTTCGAAGAGAGTCTTGAGCAGGGCTTCGCGCTCCTCGGCCTTGGCGCGCAGCACCTCGGCGAAGCGGCCCTGGGGCAGCAGGATCACCTGCCGGAACTGGGCCGCATTCAGCCCCACGATCCTCTCCACCTCCCGGGTGACCTCGCCGGTGCGGCTGGCCACGGGTTGCTGCTCCGTTCCCAGCACCCGGAACAGGGCGGCCGCCGCCAGCTTCTCAGTGGTGCCGCTCCCCCGCAGCTTGGTGGCGGTGTAGGGCGGGGTGCGTTCCACCCGGTAGCGGGCGCCACCGGCGGAGAAGTCGAGCTCCACCCGTGGCACCGCCTGGGGTGGGGCGTGGTCGGAGCGGAGGCCCTTCACGCCCCGCTCCCCTGACACTTCGCCATAGAGGGCGAAGCTCATCGCATCGAGCAGGAAGGTCTTGCCGGCGCCGGTGCTGCCGTGGATCAGGAAGAGGCCCTCGTCGCTGAGGGCGTCGAAGTCGATGGCCACCCGCTCGGCATAGGGGCCGAAGGCCTCGATCACCAGGTGGTGGGGCTTCACCGTTCCCTCCCGCGGCCGGCGGCATCCAGGGCCAGGCGCAGGAGATCCAGCTCGGCGCTGCTGGCCGGCCGGCCCTGCTGATCGGCCAGGAAGAGACCCGCCAGCTCCAGGGGGGAGCGGGCTTCGCGGATCCGCCGGCTGCGCTCGTCGCCGCTGGAGCGTTCCACCGCCGGCGGTTGGTGGCGCAGCTCCACGGCATGGGGAAAGCGCTCCCGCAGCCGGGCCATGGCCTGAAGGGGCAGGGCCTCATCGGTGAGGATCGCCCGCACCCGGGCTTCCCGGGCCCGCTCGAAGGTCGGATCGCTGCAGAGCGTCGCCAGGGTGCCCTCGATCGTCTGCAGGCTCCGCCCAACGCCCAGGGGCACCACCTCCACCGCCGGCGTGCCATCGGCGGCCAGTTCCACGATTCGCACCGATTTGCGGTGTCGCTCCTCGGAGAACGAATAGGGAAGGGGCGTGCCGCTGTAGGCCAGCCGCGGGCCATCCAGCTGCTGGGAGCCATGCAGGTGGCCCAGGGCCACGTAATCGAAGCCGGCGAAGGTCTCCACACTCACCCGGTCCACCTGGCCCACGCTCAGCTCCCGCTCGGAATCGGAACCCTGCCCGCCGGCCACAAAGGTATGGGCCACCAGCACCGAGCGGGTTCCCGGCCGGCGCTCAAGGTCGCGGCGGATGCCCTGCAGGGCCAGGCGGGTGGTGGCCTCATGGCTGAAGCGGGCCGGGGCGTCGGTTGGAAGCTCCAGGGCCACCTCCTCGGCGGGGCTGCATCCCTCAGGGGCCGGGGCTGCCAGCAGCCGCGGACCATCCACCACGGGCTCGAGGTAGGGGAGGGGGTACACGGCCACCGCGGCGCCCCCGGCGGCGGGTTGCACCAGCACCGGCTCGGCGGCCCGGGTCACGGCGCCCCGGATCGTCACCCCCAGGGCGCTGAGCAGGGGGTCGTAGACCGAAACGCGGACGTGGGAGTCGTGGTTGCCGGCGATCGCCACCACCGCGATGCCGGCGCTGCGCAGCCGCGCCAGGGTGTCAGTGAATAGCGACACCGCCTCGGCCGGCGGGATGGCGCGGTCGTAGAGGTCGCCGGCGATCACCACCAGGTCCACCGCCGCCTCGCGGGCCAGCTCCACGATGCGATCGAGCGCCTCGGCCTGCTCATCGAGCAGGGAGGCCCCGTGGAAGCTCCGCCCGAGGTGCCAGTCGGAGGTGTGGAGCAGGCGCATGGGGCGACGTTAGGGCCACAACAAGCGCCGCCATTGGCGGGCGGATGATGGCTACAGCCTCATCCCCGTGCTGGCCCTGGACGCCGTAGGCAGGCCTCGCTGGCCGCACCGCTTGCGATCGAGCCCTTGGCCCCTCTGAGTGCCGCTCCCACTGCCGCTTCTGCTGCCCCTGCGGCATCGCCACCGGCAGCAGCTGCCCCGCCCCATACCGTCCTGTCTCTGAAGGACCCGACAGCTCCTCCCCCGCCCCGATGATCCGCTCCAGCCAGCGCCGCGGCCGCCACAAGGTGTTCATCGGCATGGCGCCGGGGGTGGGCAAGACCTGCCGCATGCTGCAGGAGGGATACGAACGGCTCCGGGACGGCAGCGATGTGGTGATCGGCCTGCTCGAAACCCACGGCCGCCGCGAAACCGCCCGCCAGGCCGAGGGGCTGGAGCAGGTTCCCCGCAAACGGCTCCGCCACCGTGGCGTGGGGCTTGAGGAGTTGGATGTGGCCGCCGTGCTCCAACGCCGCCCCCAGCTCGTTCTGGTGGATGAGCTGGCCCACAGCAATGCCCCCGGCAGCGAACGGGCCAAGCGCTGGCAGGACGTGGAGGCCCTGCTGCTCTCTGGGCGAACGCATCCCCAACCGTGTGCTGGAGCAGGCCGACCAGGTGGTGCTGGTGGATGTCACCCCGGAGACGCTGCAGGAGCGGCTGCTGGAGGGCAAGGTCTATGCCCCCGGCAAGGTGGAGCAGGCCCTGGCCGGCTACTTCCAGCGCGCCAACCTGATCGCCCTGCGGGAGCTCTCGCTGCGGGAGGTGGCCGACCGGGTGGAGGAGGATGCCCCCGCCACCACCCCCGCCCTGCGGGAGCGGGTGATGGTGTGTCTCACCACCGCCCCCAGCGCCCAGCGGCTGCTGCGGCGGGGGGCCCGGCTGGCTGCCGCCCTCGATGCACCCCTGCTGGTGCTCACGGTGCTGGATTCGCACCGCTTCCTCAGCGGCGATGAGGGCCTACGGATGGAACAGTGCGAACAACTCTGCGCTGATCTGGGCGGTGAGTTCCTGCGTCTGGAGGGCCGGGCGGTGCTCACCACCCTCGTGGAGGTGGCCCGGAGCCGGCGCATCACCCAGATCGTGCTGGGTCAGAGCCGCGCCACCAGCCTGGCCGGCCTGCTGCGGCGGCCCCTCTCGGAACAGCTGCAGCGCCAGCTGCGGGGCCTCGGCATCGACCTGCACCTAATCGGCGAGCCCGCCGCCGAGCTAGAGCGCTGAGCCTGAAGGAATGATTCAGGTCGTAGAGGCCGACTTGCCGATCGACCTTCGCCCCGGCCGATGCCCGTCGGCTGCGGAACGGCATGCCGGTGGAGGTGGTGCCCCAGTGGAACCAGCGCAGCCGCTTTGGCGGCATCGTGGGCAAGGTGCTTCAGGTGAACACCCTGCCCGCCACCGAGGAGGACATCTCCACCACGATCGGCAACCCCCAGACTGGGACTGGATCCTTGTGCACTGTCCGCCCTGCCACTGATGGCGGTGAACCAGAAGGCCGGAGGGAGCCATGGCGCGAGCAACGCAGGACCCCGGAGGGTTCCGCGCCGCCGATCAAGGGCTCGCCACCGCCCCGTTCGGCCCACCAGCGCTGGACATCAAAGGGCGGCGAGCCTGGCCCCGACCCTTGGCGCGGCGCGGACCATGGAGGGGCCTGCGGCAGCGGCGCCCATTCAGAGCTCAGCGAGAGCGGGGGCTCAGAGCATCCAGAGCGACTCCCGAGCGACACAAGTGACAGGTGCTCCTCTGGCCTGGCAAATAGCAGGTCTCTGCCCGAAAAATCCCCTAGAGTCATCCCTTGGAATCATCCCTGGGGAGAAGGGCCGTGCATGCCGTCAACGTCAGCGGACTAAAGCACAATCCGGCCGAGGCCCTGCGTCAGGCCCGGAGCAGCCCGGTGGTGGTTCTGAACCGCAACAACCCTGATGCCGTCCTGATCGGACTGGAGGAGGGCGGGCTGCTGCAGGCTCCCGGCGATCGCGCCGCCCTGGCCACGGCGCTGTTCCGCGACGGTGAGCTCTCCCTGGTGCGTGCCGCCCATGTCGCCGAGATGGATGTGGCGAGCTTCATCGCCCATCTCGGGCGGTTGGGCATTGCCGCCATCCGGCTCACAGCCGAAGAAACCCACGCCGATCTCGACACCCTGGAGCAGTGGCTGCAATCATCATTGCCGCCGCCAATCCGCTCATCGCCGACGCCAGTCCGCTGATCGCCCTGGCTCGCGTTAACGGGCTGGGGTGGTTGGAGGCTCTGTTCGGCCAGGTGCTGGTGAGCGAGGAGGTGATGGCTGAGGTGCTCAGCGGCGGCTATCCCGCCAGGGAGGAGCCGATCCAGGCTGCGATCTGTTCAGGTTGGCTGCGGTGAATGAGAGCTTGTCGGGATTGCGGGGGCCATCAGTTCAGCGCCTCCAGGCTGTCGAACCAGCCGCGCAGGCAAGCGCGCAAAGGTCCCGCATGGGCGATGGCCCAGGCGCCATCCTGGGTGGGTTCGGGGTGGCCTTCACAGGGCTGGAGGTAGGCAATCGCTCCCTGAGTGAGGGTGTTGAGCGTTTCAGGGTTCGGCTGCCAGCCGGGGATCGGAACCCGCAGCCTGTCGCTCAAGATCTGCAGATCCCGGCACTTGCGTGAATCCACGCCCTGGGCGATCAGGGCAGCGCGGAGATAGGTCTCCAGGCACAACTGAGCCAAAAACAAGCCGCTCTGATACGAGATCGTGAGATCCGCCATCTGCTCCGCCATCCGCCAGTGGCGTTCGGCTCGCTCGATCCATTCGTTCACCACCGGGTTGCGGGTCGGGGTGTGAACTCGGGCCCCAGGTGTTGCGTTGGCGTTTGACACCGGGCCTCCATCGCCAGGGCACAGCGCGTTAGGCAGCCCCTCGCCATACAGCCCATCGCCATACAGCATCACCCCGTGATTTAGGGCCTCGCGGATGAAGGGATCGCCCCACCCGTAGCGCGGTGCGATCTCATCCGGCCGCCGCAGGTGCAGATCCAGCGGAAACGCCGGCTCGCAGGCGTTGCGCATCCCCTTCACGGTGTCCTGCGGCCGCCCCTCGAACGGCATCACCACCAGGATGTCGGCATCGGAATCCCAGCGAGCTTCGCCGCGGGCCTGGGAGCCAAAAAGGATCACCTGCTCCGGAGCGAAGTGCTTAACCAAGCGCTGCGTGAAAGCCTGCAGAGCTTCGCGGGTCACGAGGGGGGCTGTGTTGGCGGTCATGGCGTCGGCTGGCCAGTGCCTGCTCTTGCTGGTCGCGGAGTCTGCCTGTGGCTGGCTTGCACGTTCAACCCAACGGCTGAGGGGAACCTCAACTTGCTGAGCGTTGATCCCTTGATGCGCGACGACCCGGCGGATGATGCGGTGGGCATCCACGGCACCCACTCAGCTCGAACTGGGCCACCTGCCTATCTTGGGCCTCCCTGAGCTGCTGATCGATCACATCGATCCGCTCCAGGAAGCTCTCCATCGCCGGGAGCAGCTCATCCTCCAGCCGGGTGATCTCCTCCTCCCCATAGGGGTGATCGATCCAGCAGCGCCTCAGGGGCTCCCGCTGGTGTCTGCTCAAGAGCCAGAGCGAAGAGCGCTGGCAGGACCACACCAGGGCAACCGGATCGCGCGTACAGAAGCGCGTCAACTTGTAAGGGACATGAACAGCAGACGCCAAATGGCGCCGCGACGGGACGCCCCCACCGCGTTGAGCCCTTGCCGGCGGCGGAGCATGAAGGGGGCCGGCGTGGCGGCCACGATTGGGAACAGGTAGCCGTGGAACTCCGTTCATGGGAGCCAACCGGCGCTCGGCCGATGAGCGCAACAGTCACCCACCAACACCAGCAGCATGGTCAGCTATAGGGAGACGGCTTCATCTCATGCGGCCATCAGTCTGGTGTGAGAAGTGAAGGGATTGCGCTGCCCGCGACTGGGCTGCTCTGATCACGGGGGGCAAGGCAAGCGTTGTCCGTCCCTGGGAATGCTGGTTGTAGTCGCAATTAACCCGGATGACCCTGCAGACCAAGACCGTTGTGGCAGAGACTTTCGTGCACTTGCGCCAATGCCTGGCAGAGATCGAAATCGAGATAAACGCGAGAGCTTTGCGCTTGTCAAGCTTCCCTCCCCCTCAGCCAGGAAAGATGACGCCTCTCCATCCCGACCATGTCGGCGGTATGGAGGGCCAGGGCCGGGGGGCTGAGGTCCGGGCGGCGTGGGGACAACTGCTGATCCAGCAGCCGAAGGTCCTGGTCGAGCCGCGCCCAGGAGCTCTCCAGGTGGCGGATGCCCGCCTCGACGGCTCCAGGTTTGGCTTGCGGCGAATCGACAGCCGAACCGACAGTGCTAGCGAGGGTGATCGCCAGCCGGCCTGAGGCCAGGCACCTCCAGGAGACAATCAACGGGTCATGGCCGGCTTCAGGGGCATTCGTAGAGCCCGGGCGAGCTGGGCTGGCCCAGAGCCGGAACCACGGTTGCCGCCAGGTCGCGCAGGCTGGTAAGCGGGTCCTGCCGCAAGAGCGCCGGTGAGGCCAGGGCAACCCCGGTCATCAGGACCGTGGCCAGACCCGCCACCAGTCCTTCCACCAGGAACCGCCTGCGGCGTTGGCCCGTGGGAGGGGCAGGGTGGAGGGGGCGGGCATGGCGCGGACCGCTCAGACGTGGCCTCAGCACTTGAGCCGTTCTGGAGCGCGGATGGTGCAGGGTGCGGGGAAGCAGAGAGGGTTGCATTGCTGGGTTACACGCTGGGCCAATTATGGAGCCCCTGAGGCGGTTCACCAGAGTCCACGCAGGGGGACGCACTTCTGGCCGGATCGCGGTGCCTTCCTGCCTCCTTAACGCTTCCACACATTGTGATGAGTAGTGCTGCTCAATTTTGGGCAACCCGCATGGCGGCCTCTGTCAATCGGTTTAGGGTGTGGGAACCCAGACATTCCCCGCCATGAACAGCTTCTTCCCCCAGTCCCAGGCTGGCTTCGAGGCCCTTTCCGGGATCGGTGCATCAGAGATTGATGATGGTCTCGATGCGGTTGAGGCCTATTTCGAATGCATCACCACCTGCTCCCTCGATGATCAAGAGTGCATCACCGTCTGCACCACCAAATTGCGGGATCACAATTGAAGCCTTCCCGCCCTTTCCGGGGCGGAACGGGCAAGGTCGGATTTCCGGGCTTTCGCACCGCTGAATCCGACCCTCGCTATCCGGGTGGATCCGGGCCAGATTGATGGCCATCTTCAGGGATCTCTTTTCAGATCCTTTACACATGCAGAGCCCCTTCCCCCTGCGCCGACGCTTTGGCGAGTTCTTGGTGCGGCTCGGCCATCGACTCGCCCCCGCTGCGGAGTCTCCTCCCGACCGTCCAGCGGTGCTCGTGAAAGTGCCGCTTTCTTCCCAGTCGGGTGGTGCTGCTGCTGACGCGATGGCCTCCCAGCCGCTGGCTGAGTCGCGCGTCTCCGTTCCCCCCGTTCCCCCGGCGGTCCTGTTCAGTCCCGCCAGCCGGGAGCCACTCACCGTGGAGGCGGCCGTGCTTAGCCGCAGCATGGCTCTGCTCAAGCGGGAGGCTGCCGATTCCCTGGCGGCTCTCGGGGCTGCCCATGCGCTTGTGACCTCGGCCCGACTCTCCCAGGTGCAGCACCTGCGGGAGCAGGTGGAACGGGGAGCTGTAACGGGAGACGCCCTCGCCGCCTTGGCGGCTGATTATCAGGGCTGGCAGAACGACCAGGTGAGGCTGTTCGATGCCATGGCCCTGGTTATAAGAATGAGCGTTCCCAACGGAACCACCCTTGAGTTGGTCGATCCCCAACTCCACGAGCAGGCCAGGGCGCACCTGGCCAGCCTGTCGGCGGAATATCAGCGGGGCCTGTTGCTCGAGCAGTTCCGCGACGCCCCCTCAGCTCCTGAGGCCTGAGGTTTGCGCCACCTGGCTCAGCCTGTGCTCAAGCAGGATCAGCCCCACCACTGTGGTCACGGTGACCATGATCAGCAGGGCCCCGAACTGCACGGTGTCGATCAGGCCCCGTGCGAGAGCCGTCGTGGCAAACACCAGGCCTGGCAGGCCGCGGGGAATCAGCCCGAAGGCCACCACCCACGGATCCACCCCAGCCCGACGGTCCGCGGCTGACACTCCCAGGCCACAGACCAGTTTGCATAGCAGGGCCACCACCACAAGGAAGGCGGCCAGGGTCCAGGCCCTTGGCTCCAGGAGGCTTGAGCCGGGCAGCCTCATGCCCACGCTGATGAAATAGAGCGGCAGGAACACCTCGGCCAACAGCACCAGCACCTCCCGCAGCGGCTGGGCCGGAGGTTCCAGGCGGGCCAGCAGCACGCCGGCCCAGAGTGCCCCCAGCAGGCTGGTCAGACCGGTGGCTTCCCCCACCCAGGCGCAGCCGATGAGCAGCAGCAGGATGGACAACGGACCAGCCGTGGGCCGTTGCGCCGCCGCCCAACGGTCCACCGCCAGCCAGCTCAGCCCCGCCAGCATTAATCCCAACACCATGCTCCCGAAGGCCATGCCCCCCAGGGCGGCGGAGCCCTGGGCGGCCAGGTTCCTGCCGGCCATGGCGGAGGCCACACCCAACAGGGCGATCGCCGGTAGGTCGTCGAGCACGGACACCCCCACCAGCAATCGCCCGGATGGACTCTGCAGGGCCTGGCGCTGCCCCAGGACCCGCAGGGTCACGCCGGTGCCGGTGGCGCAGAGCACCGCCAGACAGAGAAATGCTGTGGCCGGGGCCATCCCGAAGCCGAATCGCAGCGGCCAAAAGGCGATCAGGGGGGCCAGCACACTGAGGGCCACCACCCTGAGGATCGATCCCCGTCTTGAGGTCAGCAGATCCCCCCGCACCTCTAGCCCCACCTGGAAAAAGAGCGCCAGCACCCCCAACTGGGTAAGCCCCTCCAGAGGGGCGACCGCTGCAAACGGGAGCACCGTGTTGCCGAGCAGGAATCCCAGGCCCAGCTCCAGCAGGATGGCGGGCACGGCCCAGCGGGCCAGGGGCCCGGCGGCGAATCGGGCGCACAGCACCCCCACCAGCAGGATCAGCAGGGTGGTCAGCAGGCTCGGGGAGGCCATTGGAATCAAGGGGGAGCAGGCTGTCCTGCCAAAGGTGACCCTTCAGGCCGCCGCCGACATGCCGGCCGCCATCGATTTCAGCCCAGGAATCGATGCCTCACCCTAGGGAGCGACAAACAGAGTGAGCCTCCACCACTCGCCGGTACCCCGCGCCTAGCAGACTGGTGCCGTTTTCCATTGCCCTGCCGATGACACGGCGCCCCCTGGCCCCCTGGTGGAGTGGCCTGCACCACTGGCGGGAGCGGCTCACGGTGCCCCAGTTCACCGTGGTCACGGGTCTGCTCGTGATCGCCGCCGGCACCCTGCTGCTGGCTTCGCCCCTCTGCTCAAGCGACAGCGTGGGTCTGTGGGAAGCCCTGTTCACCGTGACCTCGGCGATCACGGTGACGGGGCTCTCGATCATCGATGTGGGCAGCGAGCTCACCCCGCTGGGCCAGGTGGTGCTGGCGGGCTTGATCCTGATCGGCGGGCTCGGCCTGATGGCGATCACCACCTTTCTGCAGGGCTTCGTGCAGGGACGCTCCGGCCTGCGTCAGCGGCTCGACAAGGGACGCGCCCTCGATGAATTCGGGGTGGGGGGCATCGGCCCCACCTTCAACAGCATCCTGATCAGCGGTGGCTGCGTGATGGGCCTCGGCACGCTGGTGCTGTTCGGCTTCGGCTTCACCGACATCGCCAATCCCCTTGAGCGCTTGTGGGCGTCGCTGTTCCATTGCATCAGCGCCTACAACAACGCCGGCTTCGGCCTCCGGAGCAACAATCTGGTGGATTACCAGAGCAATCCCGTTGTGAACGGGGTGATCGGCAGCCTGATCGTGAGCGGCGGCATTGGCTGGCGGGTCATCCAGGATCTCTGGAATCAGCGGGTCCACTGGCGGCAGCCGCGGCTCTGGAGCCGGCGCCACCTGAGCCTCCACACGCGGCTGGTGCTGCGCAGCACCGCCCTACTGATCGTGCTGGGAGCCGTGGGGCTGCTGGTCACCGAGCAGTTCGCCCCCGATGGCGTGATCCAGTCCCTGTCGCTGTGGCAGCGCCTCCAGGTCACCCTGTTCCAGTCGATCACCACCCGCACGGCCGGCTTCAATACCGTGCCCCTCTCGATCACCACCCTCTCGGATGCGGGCCTGCTGCTGATGATCGCTCTGATGTTTGTCGGGGCCAGCCCCGGCGGCACCGGCGGCGGCATCAAGACCACCACCTTCGCGGTGCTGATCGGGGCCACCCGCTCCACCCTGGAGAACCGCACCGACGTGGTGATCCACCGGCGCTTAATCGCGCCGGAGTTGGTGCTGCGGGCGGTGGGGGTGACCCTGGCTTCGGCCCTGTTCGTGCTGGCGATGACCCTGCTGCTGGGGCTCGGGCCCACCGCCGGCGGTCCGCCGCTGGTGGCGCAGACCACCTTCCTGGAGAAGTTGTTCACCTGCATGTCGGCCTTCTGCACCGTGGGCCTGGATGTGGGGGTCACCGCCACCCTGGGCCGCTGGGGCCAGCTGGTGCTGATGGTGGGGATGTTCGTGGGAAGGATTGGGATCCTGCTGCTGCTCTCCGCCCTCTACGGCCGGCGGCTGCCGAGCCGGGTGGGGTATCCCCAGGAGGAGGTGTTTCTCTGAAGCGGCAGCAACAACGCTTGCCGCGACCCAGACCGAAACGGCAGAGCCATGGGGCCCTGTTCCGCCATTTCCCCAGTCGCGAAGCCCTCTGGGCCGAGGCGGTGAGCTGGGCCACCGGCGAACTGGAGCGCCGCTTCGATGCCTGCCCGGAGCCCCCAGCCCCAGCCCCACCGCCCAGGCAGAGCCCACCAGCCGGAACACATCGCCGTTGGCCAGCACCGTGGTTATCTCCCGGAAGATCAGGGGCCACCAGAGGGAATCGGTGGTCGCCTTCGCTTGTCGGGAAACGAAGAAACCCCATCGCCCAGGTGACCGCCGCCGCCGGGCCACCTAAAACCCGAGCAGTCCACTGAATTTCATGGTCTCTCCGCTGCCCCGATCAGTCGCCAGAAGGCATGCCGCCAGGTCTGGCTCCCCCCTGATCGCCGGCGCTCTGCTGGCCGGAGCTGCGCCCATGGCCGGACTCCTGCCGGCGGCGGTAGCGGCCCCCCCAGCCGCCGCCACACCTGCCACCCTCTACGCCGGCGGCCCGATCCTCACCATGGCCGGGCCGAAACCGGCCTACGCCGAAGCCCTGGTGGAACGCGGCGGCCGCATTGTCTATGTGGGCCCGCTGGCCGGGGCGATCCGCGCGGCGGGGGGCGGCGCGAAGCGCGTGAACCTGGCCGGCCGGGCCCTGCTGCCCGGCTTCATCGATGCCCACGGTCATCTGCCCGACTACGTGGCCACCTGGGGCCGCCCGGACCTCAGCCCACCGCCGGTGGGCAGCACCCGCCGCATCGCCGACATCCAGGCCACGGTGCGCGCCTACCTGGCCAGCCACCCCGCCCCGGCCGGCCAGCTGCAGTTCTTCATGGGCTACGACGACAGCCTGTTGGAGGAGAAACGCCACCCCACCCGCGCCGACCTCGATGCGGTGAGCGCCACGGTGCCGATCCTGCTGATCCACGCCTCCGGCCACCTGGTGGTGGCCAACAGCCCCGCATTGGCCCTGGTGAAGATCAGCAAGGCCACCCCCGATCCAGCCGGGGGCTTCATCCAGCGGGATCCGGGCACGGGCGAGCCCAATGGGGTGCTGGAGGAAACGGCCGGCCTGCCCTTCATGGCCCTGATCCCCCAGCCGGATCTGGCCGAGAAACTGCGCCGCTTCGATCAAGTGCAGAAATGGTGGGCCAGTTTCGGCATCACCACCGCCCAGGACGGCCTCAGCAACCCTGCCAATGTGGCCCTGCTGCGGGAGGCGGGCCGGCAGGGGCGGCTGATCCTCGATGTGGTGAGTTATCCCTTCTTCCGGGTGCTGGGCGACCTGGCCAGCCTCGATGCGCGGGCCAGCAGCAGGGCCGTGATCCACAAACCCGGGAGCGACCCACGGGCCGTCGCAAACGGCAAGGCCGCCTCTGCCAACGCTCCAGGGACAACTGCACCGATCAGCTCATTGGTGTCGAACGCCGGCCGTGAATTCGCCAGCGGCGCCGAAGCGGCCACGCCGCCACCAGCCGATGGGGTCACCACCGCCAAGCTGGAGGTGGGGATCTACCGCAACCACCTCAAGATCGGTGGCATCAAGCTCACCGGCGATGGCTCACCCCAAGGCAAGACCGCCTACATGAGCCAGCCCTACGCCGTTCCGCCACCGGGTCAGAAGGCTGATTACCGCGCCTACCCGGTGATGAACCAGCAGGAGGTGAGCGATTGGGTGGCCTTCGGCTACCGCAACAACATCCAGATCATCACCCACACCAATGGCGATGCCGCCCTCGATCAGTTCCTGGTGGCGGTGCAGCAGGCCCGCGCCAGTTATGGCGCCAAGGATCTGCGGCCGGTGGCGATCCACGCCCAGCTGGCCCGCCACGACCAGGTGGACCGCATCAAGGCGCTGGGCATCGTGCCGAGCTTCTTCACCGCCCACACCTTCTTCTGGGGCGACTGGCACCGCCAGAGCTTCGGCGAGCAGCGGGCGGCGGGGATCAGTCCCACGGGTTATGCCAACCGCCAGGGCGTG
This sequence comes from Cyanobium sp., assembly GCA_044345855.1. GTDB lineage: Bacteria > Cyanobacteriota > Cyanobacteriia > PCC-6307 > Cyanobiaceae > Cyanobium. The sequence continues at coordinate 33,733 of JBIJAG010000020.1, forward strand.
ATCTTCACCAACCACAACGACGCTCCTGTGGTGCCCCCCGACATGCTGCGCCTGGCCCAAACTGCTGTGGTGCGTACCACCCGCAGCGGCTTCGTGCTGGGGCCGGCGGAGCGGGTGAGCCCCTATGTGGCCCTCAAGGCGATGACCGACTGGGCGGCTTATCAGTATTTCGAAGAGAAGAGCAAGGGCACGCTCGAGCCCGGCAAGCTCGCCGACCTGGTGATCCTGGAGCGCGATCCACTCCAGGTGGATCCCACCACAATCCGCACGATCAAGGTGGTGGAAACCATCAAGGAGGGCCGGCCGATCTTCCGGCTCGGGGTGGATCGGATCGATGCTGCCTCGGCTCAGGCCGCCAGCCGGGTGGCCGCGACTCCGGATCTGGCGGAGCAGCGGATCCACCGCCACTGATTCGTCGCCACTGATTCACCGCCTCATAAGCAAACTTCCAACCCGCAACCCGCAATGACCATGCAACGCCTGCTGATCACGATCGGTGCAGCCTTTCTGGTGGTAGGCCTCCTATGGCCCCTGATCAGCAGCAGCGGCCTTGGACGGCTCCCAGGGGACATCAGCATTCAGCGTCCTGGCCTTCAGATCTACTTCCCCTTCACCAGTGGACTGCTGGTTTCAGCCGGCCTGACCCTGGTGCTCTGGCTGCTGCGCCGGTGAGCTCAGGCCAGCAAGCGAGTAGACGTTGCGGTCGCGCTCGGGGTAGGCCTTTTCAATGTGCGCGAACACGGCCTCACACTTCTGCTGGTACAGCTCCGGGGTGTAGGCGCGAGGCAGGCCGATGTCGAGAGCTTCTTCGATGACCAACTTGAGCTTGGCTCTGGCATCAAACTTTTGCTGCCAGTTGAGCACCAGCATTTCCTGGATCCGCTCTACCAGCTCGCGGGCGACTGCTACGCTGCGGCCTATTGCTTATTCCTGCTGCACTTCGTCACAGGGGTAGCATTTGCCTCGCTTGTAGTAGTTATGCCCTGATTCGGGCTCTGCATCTACCTCCTGGAGTTCTAGTTCTTGAGGGTGGGGCTTGAGTCCTTGAACTAGAGCAAATGTCTCTTGATTGAAACCTAGTGCTGCTTTGTTTTCTTCAGACAGGCTGGCCATTACTTCTGGATCCAAAAGAAAGTCTTCGTCCCAAAAGTAGTCCCTAACGAAATCAAAGTCGACCTGGCCTAGCAGCACACTGCCAAAGGCAAGCGGGTGACCGCAGGCAGAGACCCGATCATTGTGAGAGCTTATCTGTAGTTCCAGAACTTCGTGTAGAACAAGAAAGTGATAATCATTGGGCATATACAGCTTGGTCGATCGATGGGCCGTTAGCAATTTCTGCAGTTCGCCAAAAAGTTGGCTGGGATCATAAAGTTCCCAGATGTGAGTTCCATCCAGCCAAGCAAATTCCACCTCGGCGGTCGTGCCTGCCAGATGATCACTCAGGTAATCACCCAGCTGGTCAATGCAGATCCTCAGCGAACTGTCCAAGATCGCAGCGAAGGCTTCGTCGGGTTGGAATTGCCATCTCAACATGAACTGCACCTGGCTGTGTGGCGACTGCTGGCTGTCTGCAGTGTCGCTTACCAGGTTGACACGTATTCACCGAACATTTCCGCTCGACCGTGGCCCCGGCGCCGAGCAGGCGCTGCGGTTGGCAGGAGCCGCGCTATAGCACCTCCAGCGACAAGCCGGGGTTCGTCTTCACTGGCGATCAGGAAGGCGTTGCTCCAGAACAGCTGGGGGATGGAGCCAGGGCGGGCTGCTCCACTAGGTGATCCTGGTTGTAGGGGTTGGGGTCACGGCAGCGGAGGGCTATACCAGAGGCTGGCGAGCGGCAGGGCCCAGAGTGGGCGGCCGGCAAGAGATCCCATGGGCAGGGTCTGGATGCCGTCGTAGAGGATCACGCCACCGAGGAAGCGATCATCGGCCTGGCTGGCGAGGCGGCGCAGGCCGGCGCATTGGGCCGCCTGAACGCTGGCCGCAGCCTTAACCTCCACGCCAACAAGCTGGCCATGGCGATTGGCGATCACGACATCCACCTCCAGTTGATCCTTGTCGCGATACATGAAGAGTTCGTAGCTGTCTTCACTCCAGCTGGCCAGACGTAATAATTCAGCATAGACATAGCACTCAAGCGCTGGACCAAAAGCGGTCCGATTTGTCACGAGTCCAGCCAGCCTGAGCCCCAAGAGCGCACTCAATAACCCGGAATCGAGAAACTGGAGTTTGGGGGTCTTGACCACCCGCGCCAGAGCATTGGCCGACCAGGCCGGTACACGCCGCACCAGAAAGAGCTGCTCCAGCAAGGTGATGTAGCGCGTCACCGTCTTGCCATCGAGGCCGATGCGGGCACCCAGCTGGGTGTAGTTGCAAAGCTGGCCACACACCTGAGCGAGCGCCGTGAGCAGCTGGGGAAGGCTCTGCAACTTATCGATAGAGGCGATGTCGCGCACGTCGCGTTGCAGGATGGCGTTGAGGTAGCCGCGCGCCCACGCCTGACGGCGGTTTTCGCTGATGCGATGCAACGCCTCGGGGTAGCCGCCGGTGAGCACCCGCTTCTCCAGGGCCTCGCCCACCTGGGCGGCTGCCTGGTCGGGCGGTGGCGATGGTGGCGCCGTCTCGGCCGCCAGGGCAGAGAACAGGGCATCGATCCAGGCGCTCGGCTGGCCGGCCAGTTCGCAACCCGCAAGCGGCAGCAGTGACAGCACCTCCAGGCGCCCGGCCAACGAGTCGGCCACACGGGGCAGGGCCATCACATCGGCGGAGCCGGTGAGCAGGAAGCGGCCGGGCCGACGCCGATCATCCACCGCCAGCTTGATCGCCAAGAGCAGCTCGGGGACCCGCTGCACCTCATCGATCACGGCCCCATCAAGGCGACGGATGAAGCCTTGCGGATCCTCGCGGGCGGCGGCGTAGGTGGTGGCGTCGTCGAGGGTGAGGTAAGGGCGCTGCTCGGTGGCGGACTGCCGCACCAGGGTGGTCTTGCCGCTCTGGCGGGGCCCGTTGAGCAGCACCACGGGCGTATCGGCCAGGCTCTCCTGCAGGCGCCTGACGATGCCGCGGGGCCAGACCGGCTGCGAGAGCATGGATCCGCGGCAGCTGATCCGGAGGCTAGCAGCGGCTGATCCGGAATCTGGAGCCGTCCAACTCGGAATCTGATCACGGCCAGGTCGGAATCAGCTGGCGGCTGATTGGGAGCAGGCAGGTCCAACAGGCTGTTGGGCAATGGGTGGCATTGGGGTTTGTGCAAGCAGCCCTCTCGATGGGGATCCAGGGCCACCGGCACCACGTCCTGACCACGGGCGGTGAGAGTGCTGCGCATGGCGTGAATGATCAAAGCTCCCCGATTGCAGCTCGGCGCATCACAAGCGACATCAAACGATGCCTGCGCTGTCGCGACTCCTGGGCGGAACAATGCGCACCACCGTGACAGCTCGACGATGAACTGCTGGCCAAGGCCGAGCAGCTGTGCGGAGACCTGGAACGGAGCGCCCTGTTGAAGGAAGCTCTGCGGGCTCTGGTGCAGCGCGAGAGCGCCAAGCGACTGGCGGCCCTGGGCGGCAGTGAACCCGCGCTGGAGACGATCCCCCGCCGGCAGAGCGCGGCGTGATCCTGGTCGACACCCGCCACGCTCCTGCAGGAAGGCGAGGTGCTGATCCATCCCTGGGTGATCGGCGAACTGGCCTGCGGCAATCTGCGCAACCGATCTCAAGTACTGGATCTGTTGCAGGGTCTGCCGGCAGCGACGGTGGCCAGCGATGCGGAAGTGTTGCTGCTGATTGAGCGCGAGCGGCTGATGGGCCGAGGTATTGGCTATGTCGATGTCCACTACGAGGTCGCCTTTTAGAGCTGCCGTAGTAGACGTTTGAGCCGTTTAGGCGGCTTGCGCGGCCATGGCTCTCGTTTTGATCATGTCGAGCAGGTGGCAGATGTTGTCGACTTCCGCCTCTGAGAACAGCCCCTCCGGGCCCGTAGGCGCCAGGTCGCTGAAGGGCGGGTCGTAGAGGCGCGCGGGATCCATCACGCCGCGGCTGGTGAGTTCGTTGAGGATTTCGTTGATGAAGCGGATCTGGGTGGCGGTGTGGGTGCCCTCCGCCAGGAACGCGGCGAACAGCTCCTTGGCGGCGTTGCGATCCAGACCCACCAGCGAACGGATGAACAACCCGAAGCCGTTGCACTCCTCGCCTGCTCGCTGGATCGCCTGCTCCGTGCCGACACCATGGGAGAGCAGGAAGCGCTGCAGCTCGTCGAGATCACCTGGAGTGAGGGGTTGGTTACGGCGCAGGCGCTGCATGGTGAGGTGATCCTCGTGAGCCTTGAGGAAGTCCTTGGCGCGAAGGCGGAACTGCTGGAACTCGTCGCGGGTTAGCAGGGCGGCGGCATCCAGCTCACGCAGCTCGCCCAGCTCGTCAGCGAAGTAGGTGTAGAGGGGATCTCGGCTGATGGGTTCGATCAGCCCCATCAACGCCCGTAGGCGCCGCCGCACCTCCTCGAGCATCGGCACGGTCACGTCTTGCCACCATTCATCACGCAGCAGATCGCGGATCAACTCCAGTTCGGCCGCCACCTGGGGGATGTTGGCGCGGGCCTCCAGCTGGGCGGCCAGGTCGCGCAGCTGCTGCTGGAGGCGAGTGAAGCGCGGTTCGCCGCGTAGCAAGGCGAGCTGCATCGTGTACAGCAGCAGATCGAAGCGGCGAGCGTCAGCGTCGGTATCACCCTGCTGTTCCGCGTATGCGGAGGGCAAGGGAGCCACAGTGGCACTGAGGATTTGATGATCGTCGAGGCTGAGAGTGGCCCAAGTTTGGCTCTGGCGGAACCGCTCCACCAACTGCAGATGGGGACGCACCACGAAGTTGTCGGCCGGGCAGGCCGCCACATGGCAGCGCAGGAGATCAGCGAGCGTGTGGCGGTGCAGCCGTAGAGCATTGTCGTGATCGCCTGGCTGGCCGTTTCGCGAGGGAATAGCCATGTTGGGCACCGACGGCAGGACCGACGGCAGCCCTTTCTGGTCACCTTTCTGGTCAATCGTGTCGATCAGCGAGAGGCGGCTGCGGAACAGGCGGGTGCTGAGGGTTTCGGGGGCGGCGGTGGATTCCGCGCCGCCTTGACCGAGAAAGAATTCGAGGTTCTGGCAGAGGTCGAAAATCCAGAAGCACTCCTTATTGCGTCCGGGACCGAACAGGTTGTTGCAGGTGCGGGTGCCGCGCCCCACCATCTGCCAAAACTTGGTGCGAGAGCGCACCGGCTTGAAGAACACCAGATTGACGATCTCAGGGATGTCGATGCCGGTGTCGAGCATGTCGACGGAGATGGCGATCCGCAGATCGCTGCCTGGATCGGCGAATTCATCAATCAGGGACTGGGCGTATTTGACCTGGTTGTCGATCACCCGGGCGGCCTTGCCGGCCAGGTGGGGGTAGTGGTGATCAAAGCGCTCGCGGATGAACTCGGCGTGCTTATGGTTGCGGGCAAAGATCACCGATTTACCGAGACGATCACCGGAGGCTTCGTGACAACCCTGGGTCATCAGCACCTCCAGCCCCTTATCAACGGTGTCGGCGTTGAATAGCCAGGCGTTGATTGCACCGGAATCGACTCGGCCGGCGTTCTGTACGTTCTCTTCCCAGTCGAGCAGCTCCCACTGGGCCTTCTCGTCGTCGCTAAGGGCGTCGTAGCTGATGCCCTCCCGCGGGAAACGGAGCGGGACAGAGATGGGGCGGAAGGGAACTAGAAATCCGTCGCTCACGGCTTGATCAAGACCGTATTCATCGTTGGGTAGGCCGATCTCACGATCAAAGAGCTCGTAGGTGTTGCGGTCGATCTCCTCACGCGGTGTAGCGGTGAGGCCGCTGAGCAGCGAATCGAAGTAGGCGAAGATCGCGCCGTACTTCTGATACACGCTGCGGTGGGCCTCGTCGATGATCACCAGATCGAAGTGCCCCACCCCGAAACGCTTCACGCCCCTGCTGTCTTCCGCATCGATCAGGTTCATCATCGTGGGGTAGGTGGAGAGAAACACCCGCCCCTCACCCCCTTTGTTGGTCACCAGGTTGACGGGTGAGCAATCGGGCAGAAAACGGCGGAAGGCACGCTCGGCCTGGAGGACAAGGGACTTGCGATCGGCAAGGAACAGCACCCGCTTCACCCAGTTGCAACGGGTGAGCACATCGGTGAGCGAGATGGCGGTGCGGGTCTTGCCGACGCCGGTGGCCTGCACCAGCAAGGCCTTGAGCCGTCCTTGCTCAAGGGATTCACAGATCGCCCGGATCGCGCGTTGCTGGTAGTAGCGTCCGGCGATGGTTGTGGAGATCGTGGCCTCAGAGAGGGGCTGACGGATCTCCCGCCGCCGAATCAGGGTTTCGAGCTCGTCTTTCTTGTAGAAGCCCTGCACCTCACGAGGCGGATAGCTCAGGTCATCCCACAGGCGGTGCCGGTAGCCGTTGGAAAGGAAGATCAGCGGCCTTTGGCCGTAGCGCTGCTCCAGGCAGTTGGCATACAGCTCAGCCTGGTGCTGTCCGTCCATCGGATCGCGGCTGCTGCGTTTGGCTTCCACCAGGCCCAGGGGCTTGCCGTCGTCGCCCCAGAGCACGTAGTCGACGAATCCTTGGCCGGTGGCATTGGGCATGCCCTGCACTTCGTGCTCATGGGTGCAGCTCTGGCCGTGGATCCAGCCGGCTTCTTCCAGGTAGAGGTCGATGTAGGTGCGGGTGTCGCATTCGCTGATGGCCGGTTCGGGCTGGGCGGCGGCCTCATTCGCCTTGCGCAGGGAGGTGATCTCCAGGCGCAGGCGATCCAGTTCCTCCTGGGAGGCGAGGGTGGCGAGGCGCTGATCGCGCAGCTGGCCATCGCGCTCCGCCAGCTGCTGGGCCAAGGCCTCCAGCTGTTCTCGGCTCTGCCCCAGCTGGGCAGTGGCGGCGTCACGGCTGGGGAGGAGATCTGCGTTGAAGCTGAAGCCCCGCACACGCTGCGGATCACGGCCGTAGGTGAGTGCAAACCAGCGCAGCACCTGGAACAACTCGCGGGCGGCGGTCACCGCGTCCCCGACTCGGATCGGATCGGTGCGATGCACGGCCTTGTTGCCGAGATCCTTGAGCAGTCGGAAGCGGCGCATCTCCTCGCCCGCCAGATCGCAAAAGACCCGCGCGACCATCAGATCTGCCAGCGTCTGGGCGGCATATGGCCTCTCCAGCTGGGAATCGTTGTCGTAGACCCACTCCACCAGCAGCTCGATCGTGCGGCGGGCGTAGAAGCAGGCGGTGCGGGGATCGGAGAGGGCAAACTGCTCGACCTTCTGCGCCTCCTGGTGGAGCTCAGGCCACTGGCTGGCGATGAGGGCGTACTGGGAGCTCATCGACCAGAAGATTGGGCCATACCAAACGCGAATGAATCTGGCGTTATGTCGCCCAGCCTAGGGGCTGCACCTGGCAATCAGCACTGAGCAAGGGTTCTATTCATCTCCTGCATCCATAGTGGTAGCGCCCCTTCAGAAACTCGACGCGGTCAGCTTTCACGAGGTAGACGCAGCGGTGCTCCTGGGTGATTCGGCGCGACCAGACCCCTGAGCCGAGGAGTCAGATCGTGGGCCCGAGCCTCTCCCCCGACTCGATTGTCTCTTCCACAAAGGGGTAGAGCGCATGGAGCAGCGGCGGCCAGCTTCGGCGATCCGGCGTGTCGTCCATAGGCAGGTCGTCGTAGCGGTACACGGTGCCGAATGGCGTGAGCGCCTGAACATCCTCAAAGTTCCCCGGCATAGAGATGCCATGGCTTTCGAGGAGATCGAGGAGCAGACCGATGTTGTGGCTGCGGGGATAGTCGTGGCCGTGAAGAGCAAGCAGCGCCTTGATCAGCTTTTCGGCCGCCTGCTGGGCGTGATAGCCGAGGGTCTCATCGTCGATGGCGGCATCATCCAGCAGCCTGTCGAGCACGGCCAGGTCCTGAGCTGCCTTGCGCTGCAGCAGCTGTGCTTGATCAGAGCGAGTCATGAAGAACCCGACCCGCGCGGTGCGCGGCGTACTCAAGCGTGCCGGGAATGCGGGAGCGCTCGTCGAAGCGGGCCTGGCTGGTCACGACCAGATCCACCGACATCAGCACACCGCGCAGTGCCTTCTGCAACCGCACCGTTTCGCCATAGCGGCTGGTGAGCTCGGGCTTCACCACCAGCAGATCGAGATCATTGGCGGCGGCCAACTCGCCCCGGGCGGCCGAACCAAAGGCAATCAGGCGCAGCGGTGATGCTGCAGCCACAAGCCGGTCCACCACGACGTTCACCTTCTCGGTGGTGACAGCCCAGGCCTGACCTTGAGCCCCAACGGCAACAGCAGGAATGGCTTGGGTCATCGGATCAGAGCCATCGGCCGGCGAGCGGGCCGGCACCTAAGGCTAAGGGTTCGAAGCGATTTCACACGTCCTCCTCCAACTGCCTATCCAGCGACTGGCGGATTAGACCGAGGGCATAAGTAACCTCCTCCAGGGTGGCGACAGCAATCTCGACCTCGCCATTGCCCCAACGGCCAATGCCGGCGACGTTCTTGGCTAGGCCCTTGGGATCGTCCAGTTCGGCAAAGGGCATGTTGAGGCTGAGGCGTAGCCGCTTCGCCTGGGGGACGATGTCAACGAAAGACCGCTCGGATCAGGGCATCCAGCCCATCGAAGACCGCACGGATCTGGGGGTTGGCCAGCTGGGGATGGGAGCTGGCGCTGCTCCTCGCTGAGCTGGGGTGCGGTCCAGACCTCCAGAGCTCGCGCCGCGAGGGTCTCCCCGCGCTGGCGGATAGCGTCCCCATCCCAGCGCTCCAGCTGGCCCAGGGACCTCAGGCAGGAAGGCAGAACCAGTCTTGATGGCCTAGGGATTGACCTTGCCCTACTCCATTCGGATCCCTGGTCGATTGGCCTGCTGGATCGAGGCAGGCTGGCCTTGGACAAACTCGCGGCAGGCATGCCTATGGGCGGCTTCACATGCCAACTCCCTTAAGCCGCAATCCCCACTAGCATGAACCGGTGTATTCAGGTGACTGCATGGCCACCACAGTGCGGCTGGAGGCTGCAACCGAGCAGCGGCTCGATCAGCTTGCGCAACTGACCGGACGGACCAAGGCCTTCTATCTACGGCAGCTGATCGAAGCCGGGCTGGACGATCTTGAGGATGCCTACCTGGGTGCCGCCGTGGCGGAGCGCATCCGCCTGGGCCAGGAGAGCACTCATAGCCTTGACGACGTGGTGAGCGAGCTTGGCCTGGACCCTGCGACTCTCTGAGACGGCGAAGCGACAGCTCGGGAAGCTGGACATCAGCAACGCCCAGGCGATCTTGCGCTATCTGAACCGCCTGGTGCTGGAAACCACGGATCCGCGCGAACGCGGCAAGGGCTTGCGGGCCAATCTCTCTGGTTTGTGGCGCTATCGCGTTGGCGATTACCGCGTGATCTGCAGCATCGAGGATCATGAACTGGTGGTGCTCGTTCTGCAGATCGGCCATCGGCGCGACGTGTACAAGTGAATACGGCTCGGCTGCCCGAGGCCTTCATCGATGTGCACCACCGAGCCGATGAAGTGCACACCGATTTCCTCGGTGGATCCGGCGCGGAGGATGTCAGCCCAGAGCTGCTGGCATTCCCTCTGCGTCCACGAATAGGTGCGCTGATCAATCGGGATGATGATCTGGGAGACGGCGCCCAGGATCTGAAGGAGCTTGGCTTCTGTGGCTTTCATGACTGGCCCAGCAATACCTCGACGAGAGATGCTTGCAATTCCCTCGACTGGGCGATGCAATGCTCGGATCTAAGAATCTGAGCACTGACCGTTCTGCATCCCGTAGAGAAAGCTTGACCCTCTTCTTCTGTAAGGACCGGGATGAGAAAATCCAGCATTTGAGTGGAGCTGACATTGCGCACGGCAACTCCAGCAGCGCATCGCTCGAGATGCCCGATGTACTCTTTTGACTTAATCGCTTCAACTAAAAGCTCGCGGCTGATTGGGCTACTGGGGAGCAGGGATATTTTTGCTACACGCTGATTGAGAAAGACTCTTGCGCCAGCGGGAATACAGGGAACAATTCCAAGCTTGCCAAGGCTCCCAGACATTCCGAGAAGGATGTCTCCCTCAAATAGCTCAAAGCGCTCCAAGTTTTCAATGACCTCTGCAGGCACAAGCGCCGAAGAAGCAAGATCAACATCCTCGCCACTAAGATCACTCATGCGTATAACGTGAACCCCTTGTTCGCAGAAGTCGGCAGCTTTAAAAGCGTATCCACTGGTGATCTTTGCAAGAGATGAAAGGGGCAGTGGCTCTGAGCCTGGCAAGGCGAAAAGCTGCTGATACATCGATTGACGAAGGCCGAAAAGACCGTCGATTCGCAGCCGATGAAGCGACTGGAGTTTTTGGCTGGCATCCAAAATCGCCGCGATGCGCCGCTGCTCCTCCAGTGGGGGGAGGGGGATTTCGATCTGACAGGCACCGGCTTTTGTGAGCTTGTCACGGGTCGACCCGCTTAAGTGTCGTCGGACATCCTTGTTTTTGAGAGCGTGAGCAAGATAGTCGACATCGACAATCCCTTTGATTGGGCGAAGTACATGAGCATGATTGTTGACCCAGGTCTTGCCATTGATCTTGTAGGCGATTCCCCTTTCAGGGTTGGAGAAGTGCCCGCCATCCTCTGCTAGAAGCACTAGCGGCTCATCGAACAAATAGCCGTTGATCCACCCCTGTTGACCATTCGCGCCGAAGTAGGGATAGGGTCCGTTAACTCGTTCTGATTCCTTGACAGGCTTTCTGATGTGATCGAGAAATTCACAGCACTCCGCAAGCGCAACGCATGGGTGCCTCATCGCAGCATCCCCTCCAGCTCCTCGATCCCCTGCAGAATCTCCTGCTTGATCGTCCTCAGTTCGGCCAGGATCTCCAGAGGCGGGCGGTGCTCCACCTCCTCGTGCGCCAGCTCCTTGTAGCGAATCCCGCCAGGGCTAGGCTTACATGTAACCACTGCTGAAGCCCCGATGGACGCCGAAGCCACCCCGGACGCCAGCCCCCAGGAAGCCCGCCGCGCCGCCACCCGTCTGAAGGTGAGGGAGCACCGGCAGCGGTTGCGGGCCCAGGGGATGCGGCCGATCCAGATCTGGGTGCCGGATGTGCATGCGCCTGATTTTGCGGCCGAGGCGCGGCGCCAGTCGCTTTTGGTGGCCCAGAGCCCTGAAGAGGCTGAGATCCAGGCCTTCATTGATTCGGTGTACGAGTGGCCGGATGACGAGTACAGCCAGTGAAGCGAGGTGAGATCTGGACCATGGCCGGCGGCCCTGGCTACGCGAGCAAGCCCCGTCCAGCGGTGATCGTTCAGGAGGACGGCTTCGCGGAAACGCTCTCGATTGCGGTTTGTCCTCTGACCAGTGAGCCGATCGACGCCCCGATCCTCCGCATCCAGGTGGAACCGACGCCGGCGAACGGTCTCCGAAACACCAGCCGCCTGATGGTGGACAAGCTGACGACCGTGCCCAAGAGCAGGCTTGGTCAAAAGATCGGCCAGCTGCCCGACGCTGACCTGTTGCGGCTGAACCGCTCGTTGCTGGTGTTTCTGGGCCTGGCCCGCTGATCGCGCTTGCGTGCCCTTCATCGCAGCATCCCCTCCAGCTCCTCGATCCCCTGCAGGATCTCCTGCTCGATCGCTCGCAGTTCGGCCAGGTTCTCCAGCGGCGGGCGGTGCTCCACCTCGTCGTGGATCAGGCCAGGCAAGAACCGCAGGCCCGGCCAAGTGACATGTAACCGTCTCGGGAGTTGCCACGGGACCTGAAGCCTTCCCGGAGCTGGGTCGCTCAGAGCTCTCTGCCCAGTCGGCGCGCCTGGCCGCTCGGTGTACGAGTGGCCCGCTGAGTAGGGAGCACAGTCGCGCAGCGCGCGCTCTGATACGACTGCCGTTCGTCTGATCATGGGCTCAGCAGCTCACGAGTGGCTGGAGGGTGTCGAGAATGTCGGCCAGTTCAACAGTGGCCACTTCCGTGTCGAAGGCCGCCTGTGCCCGCAACCAATAGCCCGGACTGAGCCGAAGCACACGACAAAGGCGCAGGTCCGTGTCGGCCGTGATGGCCCTTTGGCCCGCAATGATTTCGCTGATGCGTGATGCGGGGACTCCGATGGACTTGGCCAATCGGTACTGGCTGATGCCCAGTGGTTCGAGGAACTCTTCCTGAAGAAGTTCACCAGGGCTAATCGGAGGGAGACGATTCATGGGGAGGTGTCAGTGGTAGTCAACCAGTTCAACATCTTCAGGGCCGCTGTCCGACCATCGAAAACAGAGCCGGTACTGATCGTTGATACGGATGCTGTGTTGTCCGGCTCGATCACCGCGCAGCGCTTCGAGGCGGTTACCGGGTGGAATCCGGAGGTCGTCGAGCCGGCTGGCGATCTCGAGTTGGCGGAGCTTGCGGCGGGCTACCCGCTCGATGGCCTGGAAGCGAGGGACCGCCCAACCGTTGGCGAGGGATTGAGTATCGGTGCATCGGAACGACCGGATCATGCCTGGATCATAGTTCTGCTACGCAGAACGGTTGGGTCGCATCATTGCAGGCTGGCGTCGCCATAGCCCAGGATCTCGTTGGCGCTGCGTTCAGCCAACACCGTCAGGGTCCACACCTGCTGTTCCTGCCAGCGGCGGCTCTCGTCGGCGGTGGGGCGCTCCGGTGCCGGCACCCCAGGCTGATTCGCCTCAGTGGCTTGGTTGGCGCCCTTGACTCATCGCAGCATCCCCTCCAGCTCCTTGTTCCCCTGCAGGATCTCCTGCTCAATCGCCCGCAGTTCGGCCAGGATCTCCAGCGGCGGGCGGTGCTCCACCTCGTCGTGCACAAGTTCCTTGTAGCGGTTGAGGCTGAGGTCGTAGCCCTGGGTGCCGCCGCCGGGTAGGCCGCTGGGCCGCTCCTGGATCTGCTGCTCCAGGCCCCGACCTGCCATCAGAAGGTGGGTATGATCATATTGATCTGCATACTTTTTAACGGTCATGGCGCGCTCCAGTCCCCTTGCTGAACGGGTGACCGTGACCATGCCGTCCGAGCTGGTCGCCGGGATCGATCGCATCGAGAGCAACCGCAGCCGCTTCATCGCCGAGGCCGTGCGCCACGAACTGCAGCGGCGCCAGCGCCTCGAACTGCTGCGTTCTCTGGAGGCTCCCCATCCCGACAGCGCCGCCACTGCGGCCCTTGGCCTGGCGGACTGGGTCGAGGCCCTGCCTGAAACGGACAGCGACCTGCTCGATCCCAGCGCCGGAGAGCCGGTGCACTGGCGACCGGAATCGGGTTGGCAGCACGTCGGCTCCCCCGAGATCAAGCCATGAGCGTGCCCCGGGGCAGCCTGGTGCTGGTGGATCTGGAGCCCACCCTGGGCCATGAGCAGCGCAGCACCCGGCCCTGCCTGGTGGTGAGCGACCCGGCGGTGAACGCCAGCCAGCGCTTTCCGCTGCTGGCCGTGGTTCCGATCACCGGAACGCCCGCTCCCGGTGCCCTCTACCCGCCCCTGGTCCCCGGCGCCAACGGCCTCACCAAGCCCTCTTACGCCCTGGTGGATCAGCTGCGCTCGATCGACAAGCAACGCATCCGCCGCCGCTACGGCCAGGTGAGCGAAGCGGAGCTGGCCGCCATCGATGCGGGCCTGCGCCTCTATCTCGGCCTGGAGCCCGATCCCGGCTGAAGCAGCTCGCCAGTTCATGGTCCTGCTCATCGCAACATCCCCTCCAGCTCCTCGATCCCCTGCAGGATCTCCTGCTCGATCGCCCTTAGTTCCGCCAGGATCTCCAGCGGCGGGCGGTGCTCCACCTCGTCGTGGATCAGCTCCTTGTAGCGGTTGAGGCTGAGGTCGTAGTCCTCGGCTGCAATTTCTGCCTTGGGCACGCAGAAGCTCTGGGCGGTGCGTTCGCGCTCCCGCTCTGAATCCTTGCGGTGTTTCCAGCGGCTCAGGCAATCCGGCAGGTTGTTCTTCTCCTGTTCCCCTTCGGCCAGGGCTTCTTTGGGAGCCGGGCCGAGTTTCTCTAGTGGCAGCATCGGATTGCGCTTGTCGTCGAGACTCCAGCCGTCGGCGGTCATGTCATAAAACCAGACGTAGTCTGTGCTGCCCCGGCCGGTTTTGGTGAAGAACAGGATCGCTGTGCTCACGCCGGCATAGGGGCGGAACACGCCGCTCGGTAGCGACACGACGCCTTCGAGGAAATGGTCTTCCACCAGGGTGCGACGCAGTTCTTTGTGGGCGTTGGACGAGCCGAACAGCACGCCATCGGGCACGATCACGGCCGCCCGGCCGCCGGGTTTGAGCAGCTGCAGGAACAACGCCATGAACAGCAGTTCGGTCTTTTTCGTCTTCACCACCCGCTGCAGCTTGCCGCTGGTGCTCTCGTAGTCGAGTGATCCGGCGAAGGGCGGATTGGCCAGGACCAAGGTGTATTTGTTCTCCTCACTGGCGCTGTCTTCGGAGAGCGAATCGCGGTAGCTCACATCGGGGTTCTCCACCCCGTGCAGCAGCATGTTCATCGCACCGATGCGCAGCATCGTGTTGTCGAAATCAAAGCCATGGAAGAGGCCATGGTTGAAGTGCTCACGCAGCTCCGGATCACTGAGAATTTCCGGGTGGTGCTCGCGCAGGTATTCGCCCACCGCCACCGGGAAGCCACAGGTGCCGCAGGCCGGATCCACCATCACATCCCGTGGGGTGGGTTCGGTCATCGCCACCATCAGCTCGATGATGTGGCGCGGGGTGCGGAACTGGCCGTTGGTGCCGGCGGTGGCCAGCTTGCCGAGCATGTACTCGTAGATGTCGCCCTTGGTGTCGCGGTCCTCCATCGGCACCGCATCGAGCAGCTCCACCACCTTGGTGAGCAGCCCCGGCGTGGGGATCGTGAAGCGCGCATCGCGCATGTGGGTGGCGTAGGCCGATTCCTCACCACCCAGCTCGCGCAGGAACGGGAACACCCGCTCGCCACCACCTTGAACATCGAGGCGGCCTCGCCTAGTTCCTTGAAGCGGCTCCAGCGCAGCTCACTCCAGGGGCGGCCTTGCTCATCCGCGCCTTCCGGGAAGATGCGGCGGCGCATCGGCTGGCCGGAACGCTGGCTGCAGCGCTCCTCCAGGGTTTCCAGCTCATCCAACCGCCGAATAAACAGCAGGTAGGTGAGCTGTTCCAGCACCTCCAGCGGGTTGGCGATGCCGCCGCTCCAGAAGGCATCCCAGATCCGATCGATCTGGTTGCGGAGCTCACCGGTGAGAACCGAGGCCGCTGTGGTGCCTGGGGCGATGGTGGCTTGGGGGGCGGCAGGACCGTTTCCGTTGCCGCTGCGGCGGCTGCGGGAGCCGGCTGCTGGGGCCGCAGCGCGTGGAGGCGGGTCGATTCCAGCCGCTCTCAAGCCTCCGCCGGGCCTTTCACACCCTCCGCGGCCCCCAGGGCCACCACCTGGCTCTTGAGCTCCTTCAGTACCTCATCGCTGATGGGCTCTCCCGCCTCACTCTCCAGGGCTATGCGGATCTCGTCGTTCGTGATCCGGCTGCCGTCCTCCGGGATCAGAGCGATCAGGTCGTTGACGAGGTCGGCGAGGTCGGGCATCGGAGCGGGCTGGAGACGCTGGGCTGGGGATCAGGGAAGCAGAGCCTGGGACTGGGGCAGGACCTGAACCTGGGTGATCTCACGATGGCTTGGGGGCATGAAACAGGTCCGATGCCGTGCGAAGGACCCGAACTGGAGCTGTTGGTGAGCATCCGGAGTCCTGGCTTGGCCCTTGCTTGGGTAGTTCTACAGCGAGGCAGCGGCAGATACAGTGCGATCTCCATACCCATGCTGGCGTGGCTATGCACCAACTGCATAGTTTTTTGATCGGGACTCTGCGAGGACTGGCGGATTCTCATCGGCCAAACCGACCTGGCGAGTTATCATTACATGTAACCCCAGCGGAAGCCGCCATGGAAGCGGATGCCACTCCAAGCGCCAGCCCCGACGACATCCGCCGCGCAGCCACCCGCCGCAAGGTGCGCGCACACTGGGTGCCGGATGTGCATTCACCTGAGTTCGCAGCCGAGGCCCGGCGGCAATGTCTGTTGGCCAATGCCAGCCCTGAGGAGGCCGAGATCCAGGCCTTCATCGACTCGGTGTACGAGTGGCCTGACGACGAGTACAGCCAGTGAAGCGCGGTGAGCTCTGGACCATGGCCGGCGGCTCCGGCTATGCCAGCAAGCCCCGCCCTGTGGTGATTGTTCAGGACGACGCCTTTACCGCCCGCGACTCCGTGACGGTCGGTGTGCCTGATCACGACCGATCCGTCTGATCTGCTGGTCTTTCGCGTCCCCGTCGAGCCCACAACGGAGAACGGTCTGCGAGCCGCCAGCCGCCTGATGGTCGACAAGGTCACCACCGTGCCCAAAAGCCGCCTGGGCCAACGCATCGGCCGCTTAGCCGATGTCGACCTGCTGCGCCTCAACCGCTCGTTGCTGGTGTTTCTGGGCCTGGCCCGCTGAGCCGATCACCTCAACCTCTCAAACCTCTCACAGCCTAAACATCACCTGGGAAATCACCACCCAGGCGTTCTTGTCGCCGAACACGTCATAGGTGGTGAGTTTGTAATTGCCTTCCAGGCCCAGCTGCAGCCAGGGATTCACATCCCAGAGCACGTTGGCGAAGATGCCGCTGTTGACCTGCAGGCCGAACACCCCGGAGTCCTGGGCATTGTCGATGCCATAGCCGAGGTTGAGGCGCAGGTTGTCGGCCAGATACACGTAGAGCTGGCCCCAGCCGCCGGCGGTGGGCACGGCCTGATTGGTGGCGCGGTTGTAGGTCTGGAGGATGCCGGCCATGTATTCGCCCAACCCCTGGCCGGTGTAGAGCTCGCCGCTGAGGCCGAAACGGCGGCCTAAGGCGATCTGCCCATCGATGGCGGCCCCCCACACGTTCACCGTGCTGCGATCGGACACCAGGGTGAGCGGATCGCTGGGGCGGATGTTGTCGAGCACCCGCAGCTGGCCCACGATCCCGGACACCCCCAGCTCCACCGGCCGCAGGCTGCGGCCACCGGCGCGGTCGGAGTAGGCGCCGAAACCGAAGTTCAGGCGCGCCTCCAGGTTGGGCCAGCCGTTGTCCTCCACGATCTCCTGACCCTGGAGATTGGCCAAATCCACGTTGCTGGGCAGGGCGGTGGTGACCGGCGAGGAGGCCGCCAGCTGCACCACCCCACCGAAACCAGGGCCCGCCTCGAAGTTGCGCTCCACCCGGAACTGGGGCCGGTAGGCGCCGGGGTTGCCGGTGGCGGCCAACTTGCCGTTGGGCAGGGTGTCCGGGTCGCGAGGGGCAAACACATCGAAGTTCTGGCCGGCGGCCACCCGCCAGGCGCCATTGCCGATCTCGCCGTAGGCCACCACCGGCGTGAAGCTGTAGCCCTCCGCCAGCAGGTTGTCCTGCAGCCAGAAGATGGCAAAGGCGCCGGGGGTCCAGGAGCCCCACTTCGGCCCGCGGAAGGCCGCGTACACCATGCTCTGCTGGGCCGAGAGGTCGTAGGAGGGGGATGGATCCTTCGGGCTCACGATCAGGGGCTGGCCCGGGTTGAAGGTGTAACGACTGCTGGAGAAGCCCAGCAGCTTGGCCTCGGCCCAGAGGCGCAGGCTGGCGCCGCCGGCCTGGAGGGCGAAGCCCTTGCCGGGGGTGTAGGTGGCCGTGGATGCCGGTGCGGTGGGAGCCCCGGCAGGGGCTGGAGCGCTCAGGGTGCTGGGGGTGCCTTCAGCCGCGGTGGTTGCAGGCGTGGCTGGAGCGCTGGGTGTGGCGGCCACCGGGCCGGGGGCTGGAGCTTTGCCCCCCGGAGCCGTTGCAGCTGCCTTAACCCCGGCGGCTTGGGTGATGGTGGCGGAAGGAGCTGCGGCGAACGCTGGGGCGGATGCGGTTGCAGGGCCGGCGAATTGGGAAGAGGCCGCAATGGGCAGGGCACCACCGGCGGGAAGCGCTGATGCGGCAGGTGTGCCCGAGGCAGCAGGGGTGCCTGAGGCAGCACCGGCACCGGCGGGCTGGCCGGTGAGTTGCTGACGCAGCTGGGCCAGGTCGGCGGCGAGGGTGTCCTGGCGGGAGGTTTCGGCGGCCAGTTGGCTCTGCTGGGCCGCGATGCGCTGGCGTGAAGCCGCCAACTCCTGCTCCAGTCGCTCCAGCCGGCTCAGGGCATCGCCGGGGTTGCGGCAGGCGGGGGCGGCGGCCAGCTTCGCCGCCAGGCTCGGATCAGCCCGCAGGAGCTCGGCTGGCGTTGGGGTGGCAGGCAACCCCAGGGCTTGGCGGCACCCCGGCAACGCCAGGCTGGCCGCCACGCCCGGCGGTTGGGGCACGTCGGCCCGGGCGGGGGGAAGCAGGGCGATCGCGCCGCCACCTGCCAGCAACAGGGGGATCAGGCACGGGCCAGACCGTTTCAACACGCAGGCAATGGCAAAGCTGGCTGGATGATCGCGATTGCTGCGGCGATCCGCCATCGATCAGCGGCGGTGTCACTACGCCGAAAACGCAGATCTGCGACGACCGACCTGGGGCAGGCCAACTTTTTTCTCGCTGCCCCAGCCTTGCGACGGCCATCACCTGTTTGGTTTCAACGATGCCCTTACAGCGTTCCCTCCCCTTTGCTCGGCCTTTCGCACCGGCCCGGCACCGGCGGCTGGCTGGGAAAGCGCCGTGGCTGGCAGGGCAGCTCCGGCGGGGAGTGCGGCGG
Organism: Cyanobium sp.; assembly: GCA_044345855.1. Taxonomy (GTDB): domain Bacteria; phylum Cyanobacteriota; class Cyanobacteriia; order PCC-6307; family Cyanobiaceae; genus Cyanobium. The sequence goes on from JBIJAG010000020.1 coordinate 52,415, forward strand.
CGGTGGGAGCGCTGGGGCTGGCAGCAGCTGGGATGGCAATACGGCGTCTGCGGACTGGCCGGAGAGCTGGAGGCGAACAAATAGGCCGATTGGAAATGATTTGGTTAGCGGGGCTATAGGATTGTTGTTGATGTTTTGCCACGATCTTGAGCTCTAACCGCCGCCGCCGCCATCGCCTCCAGTCGTTGCTGATCGCCCCATGGGCTCTGGCTGTCTTGGCCATGGCGCCAGAGCTGGTCAGGGCCGCTGCGCCGCCGGCTGGGGTTAAGGCCGGTGGGATCAAGGCCGGTGGGGTCAGGACCGTTTTCACCGGTGATGTGATCAACGGCAAGAAAGTGGTTAGTTCACTCAATACCGACGACCTGGAGCCCGGCCGCAAACACCTGCTTTATTTCCAGGGCGTTCAGATGTCCACGGGGCAGTATTGGTATGTCTCGGTGATCGTGGCCAAGGGGATCCGGCCCGGCAAGCGTTTCACCCTGACCAGTGGTGTCCATGGCGATGAGATGAGTTCGGTGCACACCGTCCAGACGATCATGGGTCGCCTCAAGCCGGCTGAAATGACAGGCACCGTGATGGCGGTTCTCGACATTGCCCGCCCGGCGGTGGAGAGCATGCAGCGGCGCTGGCCGAGTATGGGCCGGGGCCTGGAGTTGACCGACATGAACCGCGAGTGGCCCGGCAACGAACAGGGCATCGGCGCCGCCAGCCGCCACGCCGGCCTGGTGTTCCATCGGCTGCTCAGGCCCAATACCGATCTGGCGATTGATTTCCATACGGGCACCACGGGCATCGACGCTGCCGCCTTTCATATCGGTGACATGCGCATCCCGGAGGTCAAGACGATGATGATGCTCTATCCCGTGCCGCTGATCTGGGACAATCCCGTGTATCCCAGTGTTCTCCACAACGCGTTCATCAAAGCCGGCATTCCCTGTTTCACCCCTGAGATTGGCCCGGCGCGGCGGCTCGATCTGGACATGATTCCTCTGTTCGTGGATGGCACGCTGAATGTCTTGAAGCACTATGGCGTGATTCCTGGCCCGATCGGGCGCACCGCCATCGACGCCAATGTGTTGATCGGTCAGAATGTTTACACCGTCGTCAGTAGCCAGGGAGGCTTCATCGAATGGCTGGTGAAAATCACCGACAACGTGAGGGCTGGTCAAAAGCTGGCGATTCAGCGCAACGCCTTTGGTGAGGTGCTGGCTGAATACACCAGCCCCGTCCAGGGCCGGATCTCCGCTCTGCGCAGCGACGCCACATCGGAGCCCGGTAATGTGCTGGCGTTCATTCTATCCACCTCAGCCCCAGGCTCTGGAGCGGTTCCCTATGCGGAATAGCTGTGGCGATTCTAATCTTGTCTGGCGCTTGCAGTGGCCAGTTTCCCAGTTAGTGTAACTGGTTTGTTTGCACGCTTTTTCATATTTCTTGATTGCCCAGGTTGCTCCGTGGAGGGCGGCCTGGGCACTCAGTCTGGTATCCACACACCAGTTTGGCTCGGCGGCGCCTTGAGGGCTGCTGACGCCCAGCGGTGGCCCATTTACCGCTAACGCCATTCCGCTAACGCCATTAAGGTTGAGTGACGACATCGGCCCAACCCATGGCCCTGGCGCCCCCACCCGCAACCGCCCAGGTTCCTGGGCTTGAGCAGGAGCCGCTGCTGCTGCCCTGGGATCTGCGGCTGACGCCGGAGCAGTTCGAACGGGTGTGCCAGGCCAATCCAGAGGCGATGCTGGAGCTGGGTGCGGATGGAGCATTGATCGCCATGACGCCAACCGGTGGGGAGACGGGCAGTCGCAACAGCCGCCTGCTCATCCAGCTGGGCATAGCCCTCAGCCGCGTTCAGCCCAGCTTGAGGATCTTTGTCAGCTCCACAGGCTTTCTCCTGCCGGATGGCTCCGTGCTCAGCCCCGATGCCGCCCTTGTGCTGGAGGAGCGTTGGCAGGGCCTCAGCCCAGAACAACGCCGCAGTTTTCCGCCCCTCAGCCCCGATCTGGTGATCGAGTTAGCGAGCACCAGCGACGAAGGCCCCCGAGGTGTGGCCGCCCTGCGGAGGAAGATGGACCTTTACCAGGCCAATGGCGCCCGCCTCGGCTGGCTCCTACTCCCCCACGAGCAGGCGGTGGAAATCTGGCGGTGCGGCCAGCCGGGGATGGGGGAACGGCTGGAGAACGCCAGCCGGCTGGATGGGAGCGAGCTGGCGCAGGGGCTGGGGTTGGATCTGGATGAGATCTGGGTCGTGTGATCTCTCCGCCCTGTCCGGGCGTTGTCACGCTGGTGGGTTCCACCACGGGGTGGAGAGGCCAGCCCCCAATCGGCGCGGTGATTAGGCGAGCTCGGCACACACGAGATGGTGCGGCGCATGAGCGAGCAATGGCGGATTTTGAAGCCTGGATTCAGGAGGTCATCCCGAGCGTCAATAGGTCGTTGGGGTGCTTGCCGCCGGTGACGCCCGCCTTGTGGGGGCATTGCGCAAAAAACGCAATATTGCGGCATCCACTCCAGGGCAGGCCTAACTTTTGCGCGCTCCCCCAACATTTGCATGGCCACCACCGGGTCGGTTTCGACCAAGCCTTTTTCGCCGATGACTCCGTTTGCTCAGGCCTCCGCCCCGACCCGACGCCGCAGCAACTCTGAGGAAGTGGCCCTAGGGCTGGCGACCTTGGTGCTGGGGTTCCTTCCAGCCCCGCAGGCCCTGGCAACGGAGCTTCCATTGGTCCCGACAACACCCGGAGCCGCCGCAGTCCCCGTCAGCGGCCCTGGCGTTCCGGCGGTTCAAGCCAACCAACCCGTGATCGCCCAGGCCCCGAGCCCAGCCGCTGGAGGCGGCCAAGGGCAGGAAACACCCCAGGGGCTCCGCACTGAGGAGGCCGGCCTGGCCAAGCAGCTGGCCAACCCGGTGGCCTCGCTGATCAGCGTGCCGTTCCAGTTCAACTACGACAGTGGTATCGGCGTGCAGGAGGACATCCAGCGGGCCAACCTCAACATCCAGCCGGTGGTGCCCTTCAAGCTCTCGGCCGACTGGAACCTGATCTCCCGCACGATCCTGCCGGTGGTGAACTTCCAAGGCGCGGCCGGGGCGGAAACCGGACAGCTCAACTTCGGCGACACCGTGCAGAGCCTGTTCCTCTCCCCCGCCAAGCCCGGCCCCGGGGGTGTGATCTGGGGCGTCGGCCCGGTGGCCCTGCTGCCCACCGCCACCGGCCAACTCAGCGGCCTCAACCAGTGGGGCCTCGGACCCACCGGCGTGGCTCTGGTGCAGCGGGGCCCCTGGACGGTGGGCGCCCTGGCCAATCACCTCTGGAGTGTGGCCAACAACGGCTCCAACACCAATGTGAATGCCACCTTCCTGCAGCCGTTCCTGACCTACACCACCCCCAACGCCTGGACTTTCAGCCTCAACACCGAATCCACCTACGACTGGGCCGCCGAGCGCTGGGCGGTGCCGCTCAATCTGGTGGTGACCAAGGTGACGAAGGTGGGCAACCAGCTCCTCTCGGTGGGAGCGGGCGTGCGCTATTGGGTCGATGGACCCGATAGCGGCCCCCATGGCTGGGGAGCCCGCTTGGTGGCCACCCTGCTCTTTCCCACCCGCTGAACCCATCGCTCCAGTGCGCCCCCTCCCGATCCCATCCCTTGCCGCCCCGTGAACCCCAAAGCCCCCCTGGTTGTCCCTGGCCTTCGGGCCGCCGGCCTTGGCCTGGCCTTGGGCCTGATCGGTGCCACCGCCACCCCGGTGGGAGCGGCACCGCTGCAGCAGCCCGCCGCCACCCTCTATCGCGGCGGCGACATCCTCACCATGGCGGGGCCCAAGCCCGCCTACGCCGAAGCGCTGGTGGAGAAGGGCGGGCGCATCCTTTATGTGGGTCCCCTGGCCGGGGCGATCAAGGCGGCCGGTGGCGGCGCCCGCCAGGTGAACCTCGCCGGCCGCACCCTGCTGCCGGGCTTCATCGATGCCCATGGCCACTTGGTGCTGGCCAGCCACACCCTGCTCAACGCCGACCTGATCGGCGTGAAGAGCATCCCCGAGCTGCTGGGGCGGATGAAGGCCCACGCCGCCACCCTGCCGGAGGGTGTGTGGGTGGAGGGCCTCGGCTACCGGGCTGAACACCTCGCTGAAAACCGCCACCCCACCAAGGAGGAGCTCGACAGCGTGAGCGCCAGCCGGCCGGTGTTCGTGCAGGACGGCTCCGGCCACCAGGGTTCGATCAACTCCGTGCTGCTCAAGCAGATGGGCTGGAGCGCCAGCAGCAAGGATCCGGCCGGGGGGGTGATCTCGCGCAAACCGGGCAGCAGCGAGCCCAGTGGCCACATCGCGGAAACGCCGGTGTTTGCGGTGCTGGCGGCCAAGGCGCCTCTCACCCCGGCCCAGATTCGCCTCGGTGTGGCCAAGGCCGTGGCCCTCTGGACGGCCAATGGCCAAACCACGGCCTCTGAGATGGGCTTCGGCCTCAGCGATGACGACATCGATGTGGTGCGTCAGATGCTCGATGAGAAGCTGCTGCCGATCGACCTGCTGCTGTTCGTGAAGCACTCCTTCCTGGAGCAGGCCAAGGCGGGCCGCAGCGCCGTGGTTGCCCAGTACGCCGATCCCGCCTCGCGGGCGCCGCGAGTGGACGGTGATGGCCGTTATCTGAACCGGGTGCGGCTGGCGGGGGTGAAGTTCTGGCTGGACGGCAGCATGGATAACGCCTTCATGTCGCAGCCTTACACCAACAATCCGCCCGGTAATACCGAGAAAAACTTCCGCGGCTTGGCCGTAGACCCCCAGGCGGCCGTGGAGGCCAGCGTGGCCACCACTTGGAAGAGCAACCGCCAGGTGGCCGGCCACAGCATCGGCGACCAGGCGGTGGACAATTTTCTGGTGGCGATCGAGAAGGCCTATGCCGCCCAGGGCCCGGCCGACCACCGGCCGATCATCCAGCACGCCCAGTTCCTGCGGCCCGACCAGATCGTGCGGGCCAAAAAGGTGGGGGCGATTACCAGCTTCACCGCCGGCGGCATCTATCCGATGGGCGACTATTTGGCCCGGTTGATGGGCCCTGAGCGGCTGGCCTGGGCCGGGGCGGCGGGTTCGGTGCAGCGGGCCGGCATCTCCTGGACCATCCACCACGACATGCCCGCCGGCGTCAGCCCCAGCCTGATCTATGCCCTCTGGAACATCGTGAACCGCACCACCAAATCCGGTGTGGTGCTTTCACCCCAGGAAAAGGTGAGCCCCTACGACGGCCTGAGGGCCCTCACGATCAACGGCGCCTACCAATTCCATGAGGAGAAAACCAAGGGTTCGCTAGAGCCCGGCAAGCTGGCCGATCTGGTGGTGCTGAGCGCCAATCCCTTGAAGGTGGATCCCATGAGCATCAAGGAGATCCAGGTGCTGGAAACGATCAAGGAGGGCACCAGCCTCTACCGCAACCCCTCCCTCAGCGCCGGCGGGGCCACCACCGCATCGGTCTCGAGCTCAGCCCCGATCAACGAGAAGGACAACTGTCTGGTGCCCCACGACCAGCCCCAGAAGCCCCTCAATCCGGCCCAGCAGGCCGCCATGGACCGGCTGCTGGCGCCAAGACCCTGAGGCGCTCGCGAGACAGATTCCCAACCAGGCGCTCGTGCTCCGAGGCCAGCCAGTGCGGCGATCGTTATCCTGAGCCGCGCATGTCGCCGCCCGCACCCGATGCTCACCATCCCGGATCGTTGGGGGCCGTGTTGCCTCAGCGAACCGCGAGTGCCCTTTCTCAGCCTGCCGGAAACCTCGGCCCAGCTCGGTGACCCGGTGCAGGTGGCCGAGAGGTTGGCCACCCTGCTACCCGTGCGCAGTTGTGATGCCGTGGAGCGTCCCTCCCCGGCGCGGCCGTTCCAGTGCCATACGGGTGGCCTGCGGCTCGGGCCCCTGAGCCTGGTGGCGATCTGGGGCCCGGGGCTTCGGGCCGAGGTGGATGGCACGGCCCAGGCCAGCTTCATCCTTCCCTACCGGGGCCAGGGGCACTTCCGGATCGGCCGCCGCAGCCTCCGCAACCTTGCCGGCCGGACTCTGCTCTATCTGCCCCCAGAACCCTGGCGCACCAGCAACGACGCCATGGGGGGCATCACGATCCGGCTCGATCCGGCCCTGATCCGTCGCGTGGGTCGGACCATGGCCGGACCCCTGGCTGCCCCGGAGGCCTGGCAGGCTCTGGCTACCCATCCGCTCGTGGTGGAGCTGGAGCAGCCCTCCAACCCTGTGCGCTTCGAGCGGCTCTATCGGTTGATGCTGTTCATCGATGGCCTGCTGCTCCGCCAGGGCGGGGTACCGGATCTGCTGCGGCTCGACGATCTGCTGCTGCGCCAGATCGTGGAGGTGCTGGCCCCGGCCCTGCTCGCCGATCGCACCGCCCCCGATCTGGGGGGGTCCGACTGTGCCATTGATGCGCTGGTGGATTGGATCCATGCCCACTGCCACGAGCCGATCAGCCTCTCGGAACTGGAGCAGCGCTCCCACTACTCGCGCCGCAGCCTGCAGTACGCCTTCAAAGCCAGGTTCGGTTGTGGTCCGATGCAGTACATGCGGCGCCAGAGGCTCTGGCTGGCCCGCCGCCGGCTGCAGGACCCCAGGAAGGAGTGCAACGTGAGCAGCATCGCCAGCGCCTGTGGCTATCTTAGCCTGGCCAGCTTCAGCAGGGATTTCCAGCGCTGCTTTGGCATCCCCCCCTCCAGCCTGCTGGCCCAGCGGCGAAGGTCCTGGAAGGGTCAGTAGCGGTAAGCACAGAGATTCCAGTTGAGCCACGACGAAGGTGTGGCCCTGGCACTTTCCCTTGGTGTTGTTCGCAGTGCAGGAGATCTCCAGCCAGGTCGCCCAATTCGAGTGCAACGCCGACCGGGAGATCAGCCTGCGGCTGAAGACAACCCTTGGACATCTCACCAGCACGGCCCGCCTCGCCGCCGTGGGGTTGGTGGAGGTGGATTGTGATTTGGGAGCGGGAACCGCTGGAGCCGGATCGGGGATCGAGCTGCTCAGGGGGGCTGTGCAGCCTGAACAGGATCCTTCCGCCCGCGTTAGCGCCCGCGGCTGGGAGGTCGGAGCCGGCACCGCCACACCCCATGCGCGCCACATTGAGGCGATTACGCAGGTGATGGCCGATGCCGCCGACCTGGTGGTATACACCCTCGAGCAGGGCCTGTTTCCGATTGTGCTGGCCGGCGACCATTCGACGGCCGCCGCCACCATCGCCGGCATCCGCCGCGCCCATCCCAGCGATCGATTGGGGGTGATCTGGATCGATGCCCACGCTGATATCCACTCCCCGTTCACCACGCCCTCGGGGAACATGCACGGCATGCCCCTGGCGATCGCGGCCGCCCATGACAACCTGCCAGAGGCGATCAATGATCCGGATACCATGACCCGCCAGCTCTGGCGGCAGCTGCAGGAGCTGGGCGGATCTCAGGGACCGGCCCTCGATCTGGGAGACCTGATCTACATCGCGGTTCGCGATACGGAGCCCGCCGAGGATGCAACGCTGGCCTCCCATGCCATTCCGGTGGTCCGCACCGAACAGGTGCGGCGCGAAGGGCCCGATGCCGCCGCCCGCCGCTGCCTCGATTACCTCGCCGCGGTGGATCGGATCTACGTGAGCTTCGATGTGGATGCCCTGGATTCCAGCATCTGCAAGGGCACGGGCACCCCTGTGCCCGGTGGTCTCTGGGCCGATGAGGCCGAGGCGATCCTGCGGCGCCTGCTCGACGACCCGCGGGTGTGTTGCTGGGAAATCTGTGAGATCAATCCCCATCTCGATACGCTCAACACCTTGGCGGAGGTGTCGCTGAGGATTTTCAAGAGCGGTCTGGAGCAACTCGCGGAGCGTCTCACCGCCCCCGGCAAGGTCTGAACGACCTGGGCCGAGCGGGGCGTTGCTGGCCTCTGGTGCACGGCTTGCGCTTGTGCCCAGCTTCCGCTTGTGCCCAGATCGATCGGGATGACAGGGCCGCATGGCCTGGCGGCGTTCACGGCGCTGGGGGGCGGCCAACCCCCAGCCGCCAGGGTGAGATCCGCCACCACAACGCCCTGACGGCAAAGCTCAGGGCATTGACAATGGTTGCCACTTACCACTGCCCATCCACGGCCTTGGCTAACGACCAACCCACCCTGATCCGCGATTTCGCCTCCCGCTGCCGTGAGCGGATCGAGGAGTTTGAGAAAACCCAGGTGCGCTGCGGTCTGATCGGTCCCTCCGGCAGCGGTAAGTCGTCGCTGATCAATGCCATCGCCGGTGAGCGCATCGCCCGGGTGGGCGTGGTGGAGACCACCAACGATCCCCTGGAGATCAGCCACCGCGGCATCACGTTTGTGGATCTGCCGGGCTGCGGCACCCGCCGCTGGCCGAAGGACACCTACGTGGAGCGCCTCAATCTGGCCAGCTACGACTGCTTCCTGCTGGTGACGGCCCAGCGCTTCTACGAGAACGACGCCTTCCTGTTCCAGCAGCTGCGGGCCCTTGGCAAACCCTGCTTTGTGGTGCGCAACATGATCGATCGCGCCATCGAGGATGGCCGCCATGACCACGGCCACGACGAGGCCGAAATCCGGCGGATCATCGAGGCGGACATCCGTGGCCAGCTGGAACCCGATCCCCCGGAGCGGGTGTACCTCACCTCGGCCCGCCAGCCCGCCCAGCACGACCTTCAGGCTCTGCTGGCCGACATCGGCGCCGCCCTGGCGGGACTGAAGCAATCGCGCTTCGTGGCCGACATGGCCGCCTACGGCCAGGACGCCCTCCAGCGCAAGCGCAAGGTGGCCCAGGAGCGCATCCCCCCCTATGCCGGCCTGGCCGCCGCCAATGGCAGCCTCAATCCCATTCCCGGTCTGGATCTGGCTGCCGATGTGTCGTTGCTGCTCAAGCTCGGCGAGGAGATCTCCGCCATCTATGGCCTCACCAGCAGCCAGTTCGACTACATCAAGCGCCTGCTCGGCCCGAAGGCCCTGCCCTCGCTGCTCACCAAACTCGCCCAGTTCGGCACCAAATACCTGGCCCGCGAGGGCCTGATCGGTCTGCTGAAGCGCCTCGCCAGCCGCGAGCTGAGCCGCCAGTCGACCCGCTGGATTCCGCTGGCGGGGCCCTTGATCGCGGCGGGGATCGGCTGGCAGTCCACCTTCATGCTCGGCGAGCAGCTGGTGGATGAGGCCGAGGCGCTGGCGGGCGAGATCCTGGCCGACATCCTCAGCGGCAACGAGCTGCCGCAGCGGGGCTGAGCCGGCGGCTGCCTGATCAACGTGGTGGTGGGCCTCAGCCGTCGCGGCGCCACACCGCCAACCCACCGGAACGGCCGCGGGCCGCCAGCCAGCGGCCCTCCGCGCCGCAGGCGATCAGGGCAAAGAAGGCCCCGCGCCGGGGATCTGGTGCCGGCAGGGAGCGTTGCAGGAGCAGCCTTTGGCCGGCGCGGATCTCGAGCTGATCGAACTGGAAGCGCAGCAGGGGCCTGCGCCCCTCCAGCCAGCCGGGCCCCTGGAAGCGCAGCACTAGGGGGCCGAGCTTCACCGCATTGGTGAGCTTCAGCCCGGGGTGCGGCCTCAGCCCGGAATCCGGGCCGGTATTCGGTCCTTTGTCAGGCCTGGCGTCCGGTTGGATATTCGGTTCGGCCTCGATCCGCAGGCTGGCCTCCAGGGCCCGCAGCGCCACCCCGGCAAGGGGAGAGGGCTGCCGCTGTCCCCGGGACCAGACCCTCTCCAGCCGCCAGAGCCCCGTCAGGTCTTCGCTCTCCAGGCCCGATCCCTTCCGCCGGGCCACTTGCTCCAGGGCCTGCAGCTCATCGCCACTGGGCAGTGCCTCCTCGGCAGGCCCGCCTGCGGAGACAGCATCGATCGGAGCTGGCATAGGGGCGTCCGCTGCGCAGGCCCACCTTTGCAGAGATTCATCGATCCCAGATCCGATCAGAATGATTCGATGGCCCACCCGCCACCTCCATTCCGGGGGCGTGCCCTCCGCCTTCCGGAGTCCTTGCACCGCGCCGCCGTGGCCGGCCACGGCGCTCAGTCCCGGATCCACCCGATCGACCATGCCCTGCGGTTGCGCAGTCTCTGGCTGGCCTACCTCCTGGCCATGCTCTTCCACGTGGACCTGGGCCTGATGCCCCTGTTTCATGGCCTCTCACCGGAGATCGCCGCCCAGGTGCCGCCGGCGCGGCTTGGCTTGCTGTTCTGGGCGATGTTGGTGTATTTCCTGATTCCGCTCGGCGCCTTGCTGCGGATCGCCTGGGCCGCCAGCCAGCCCACGCGGCCCGGCCACTGGCTCCGCTGGCGCCGCACCCATTTCTGGATCAGCGTGGTTTACACCCTCACCAACATTCCCCATCTAGTGGCCGATATCCTCGTGCCCGATTCCCGCGCTGACCAGGTGGCGCTGATGGCGGTGCTGCTGCTGATCGGTGTGCTGATCAACCGCGAGGCCTGGGCCTGGTGGCGCGAAGCCCGCCCCTGAGAGCATGACCTCCCCTCCAGCTTTTCACCCTTGGCGTCGTCCGATCCCGATCCGCTGGTCCCGAACAGGGCTCGCACCCCGGACCAGCCGATCCTGGTGCTTGGCGGTTTCCTGATTGGCGCGGAGGCCTATGGGCCGCTGGTGGCCAGCCTGGAGCGGCTCAGCGCTCAGCCGGTGCTGCTGGTGCCGGTGTCGCGCCTCGACTGGCTGCTGACGCTGTTTCCCTTCGGCTGGGCGCGGCTGCTCGATCGGGTGGCGCCGCTGGCCGCCGAGCTGGCCGCCCGCTCCCCCAGCGGCCGCATCACCTTGGTGGGCCACAGTTCCGGCGGCATTCTGCTGCGGCTGTTCCTGGCCGATGGCCCCTTCGAAGGGCGGCGCTACAGCGGCCGCCGCCTGGCCGACACCCTGGTGATGCTCGGCTCTCCCCATACGGCTCTGAAGGCCACCGCCATGCGGGCCCGGGTGGCGCGGGAGCTGCCGGGGGCCTTCTTCGCCAGCGCCGAATCCGATCCGGTGCGCTACGTGGCGGTGGCGGGGGCGATTGATCTGGCCGAGGAGGCCGGTCAGGCCAGCGCCACGGCCCGCCGGCTGGCCCCCACCGCCTACCGCAACAGCACCGGTGATCCGGCCGATCGGGGCGATGGCCTGGTGCCGGTGGAGTCGGCCCTGCTGGAGGGTGCCGAAGCGGTCGTGTTGGAGGGGGTGGCCCATGGCGGGGCTTTTGGACCCGTCTGGTACGGCACCCCGGCGGTGGTGGAGCGCTGGTGGGCGGCGGTGGCCGGCCCAGCCGGCGGGCCCGCCAGCGGCGCGGCCTGAAGGTCAACTGCGCCGCAACCAGCCCGGTGCGCCGGAGAACCACTCGCCCAGATCGTCGCGGCGGGGATCGAAGGCTCCCTCCGGCCCCACTTCGCCGAGATCCATCTGGGCGAGGAAGCGATCCAGTCCTTCCCTGGGCGTTCCCTGAACCTGGGTGCGTCGAGCCCGGCGCAGCCAGCTCCACACGGTTGGATCGCGGTCGGCGAACTTCTGCACGTAGATGCGCTCGGCGAGGCTCACCGGTTCGGCGGCAGCGATGCGGTCGATGATCTCCTGGAGCCGAAGCCTCGTTTTCGGCGTGAGCATGGAGAGAGGGTGCAATGGGGTGGCGGCAGATTCAGCCCGCTGCGCCGATGAAATGGTGGCGAACCGCACCAATCCCCCCGCCATGTCAGCGGATCCCCGTGGTTTCCGGATGCCATCGCTACCGAACTGGATTCGTGGTGCTGAAAAGCGGCGAATCACAGCGCCATCGACCGGTGTTCGGCGCGGCATTGATCAGCTTATGCCAACAATTCCGTGGTGATGGTTGATGGCTATCTCATGGTCCGCTATGGATCGAGTGCCGCGCCGTTGCGCCCCGCCGTCGCACTCTGTTGGCGGTGTTGTCAGCTGCGGCATGGGTCTTCGGCGCGGTGAAGTCCGATCGGTTCGGGTTGTGTTGTGGCCCCGCCCAAAGCATTGCCGCACCCTTAGCCTCACGGGTCATGGACCAGTTCCACCTCTCCATTCCCGCCCTCGACCTGGACGCCACCCAGCGCTGGTATGTCGAGGGGCTCGGTTGCGTGGCCGGCCGCCGCAGCGCCCATGCCCTAATCCTCGATCTGGGCGGCCACCAGCTGGTGGCTCAGCGCACCGATCCGGCCGCTCTGGGCGAGCAGCAGCGCGGCATCTATCCCCGCCACTTCGGGCTGATGTTCGCTGAGCTGGCCAGCTGGCAGGCCTTGCTGGAACGCAGCCGAGCCGCCGGCTTGGTCTTCGGCGTGGAAGCGAAGCTGCGCTTCGCCGGCGAAGCACTGGAGCACCACACTTTTTTCCTGATCGATCCAACCGGCAACTGGCTGGAGTTCAAGCATTACAGCGATCCGGAGGCGGTGCTCGGCTGCCGCAGCCACACCCAGGTGGGAGATTCACGCCATGGCTGAAGCTGCGCTCCAATGGGTGCGTTGCCGGTTGGTGGCGGGCCATGGCGTGGCTTCGGGCCGGGCCGCCACCAGCCCCTACCCGGCCGGCACGATTCACCTGCAGGCGCCCTATTTCGCGGCCAGGGGCATCGATTTGTCGCCCTTCTTCGCCGGCACTCTCAACCTGGAGGCCGCTCGGGGCCACTGGCGCCTCCGCGATCCCGATGCCCGCATCGAGGCCCTGGAGTGGACCGATCGCCATCCACCGGAGACCTTCTCCTTCTGGCACTGCCGCCTGCGAGTTCCCGCCGAAGCCGCCGCCGCCGTTGGTTCCGCCGGTCTGGCCGCCCTCATCTATTACCCCCACCCCGAAACCAAGCGCGCCCACCACCAGGCGCCCAGCTGCCTGGAGCTGCTGGCCCCCTGGATCCCCGGCCTTCACCCCGGAGCGGAGCTGGAGCTGGGTGTCGATCCGCGCCGCTGCCGCCTGATCGATCCGCTCAGGCTGCGGGCGCGGCTGCTGGAGTTCCTCAAGTTCCGCGTGCTGGCGGCCCAGGAGGAGTTCTTCGAGGCGTTCCTGGTGCCCCAGCCCGGTGATCCCCCAGGGCCGGATCTGAGACCTTGCCTGGCTCCCGCCTTGGCCGTCCCCACCTCCGCCCCGGATCCCAAGCGGTTCCGCACCTGGCTCCAGGCTCTCTGGCCCGAAGCCCTCGATCTCGATAACGCCGACCTGCTGGCCACCCTGGAGCAGGCCCGCCAGCTCTACGTGAACTGAGCGCTCAGGCCGCTCGGCCCATTCCAAGCCCACCGCTTAAGGCTTTCCTGCCAACTGCTCGCAGGCGGGGGGCCGGCCCATTTGCTGTGCCGTTTCCACCGGCCGCCCGAACTGCCGCTGCAGCTCCTGGAGCTGTTGGTTGATGGCGCACTGGGCCTGCCGCCAGGCCAGGCGCTTGGCGGGATCGCTGGGTTCGGCCCCCAGGGCGTCGGCCTCCCGCAGCAGAGGCCGCAGCTGGTCGGCCCAGAGGCCGCGCTGGCCTGGGATGTTCTCTTTCGGCAGATCGCGGCTGAGGGACGCCTGGTCCCAGGCACTGCGGCGATCGGGCCGCAGCAGCAGCACGGCTCCCAGGCCCAGCAGCAGGGCAAGGCTGGCACCGATGAGCACGGGACGTTGACGCACAGCAGCAGGCGAAGGACGGACGATCCCAGCATGGGCTTTGACCCGAGAGGCTGCCCCTCTGGCGCCATCGCGCTGAGCCGTGGTCTGGGCAGATCAACAGCAGCTCAACCCGGCGTTGGGCGTGTGCAGCACTGCTGACCTTTTGTAACCTTCTGAACACTTATCGGCGGATCCTCCCATCTAACTCAGTGATTTGCTAACAAACTGTTCGGAGGATCGACAAACATGGCCGTGTATACTCAAATATCGTACCGTCTTCATCTCATTTCTGTGGCGGTTTCGGCGTTGTTTACACGTTTTCGATAGCAAAGTCGATCAATCATGCCAGGCTCTGTTATTTCGCCTCTAGCTGCCCCTGCACTCGTTTGTAGCATCCTGAACTCATCTTATGCGGATCCGCCTAAGATGCAGCGGCGTTGGTCGTTGAGCCATGAGATCCATTGTGTCGCAGTGCTTCTGTCACGTGGCTGCCGGGCGAGTGCTGCGTCTTAGGCGGACAGCTGCGGGCTTCGGTGCAAAATAGGTGGATCCGCCCAAATAAAAGTTCGGAAGCTTTGACGAAATAATTTCCCGTAACTAGACTTAAGACTAGTATCTCTAGCTTCCAATAAGTCGAAGAAAAGCCGGCCAAATGCTTCTCTTAAGCTTTCAGATTGGACAGAAGCAAAATCTATCGTTTTGAGGATTTAGAGTTTTGCATCTCCACTCCAGCCCTGCGGGATGTATGTAATAATCTGAAATTCGATAACAAGAGCTGACTTTTCAGAGGCGACAGAGCCAGTTAGATGGGAACAAAATAGTTAGACCCCTAAGATTAATCTATTACTAAAGTTAAGCTTTGTTACGCATGCCGCGGGTCTGCCTTTTTTCTGCTAAGAATAGCTGTGAAAGGCGTGTATGAGCTCAATGAGGGGGAGCATATCTAAGCGCGAAGGAAGAACCAGGAAAAAGTATCTACCACGACTGAGGCTTGCGGTTTATCTCTTTCTTGGTTGTGTTGCGATAATTCTAATCATGATTGGTCTTAGCGAAGGAAATGGCGCTCGGCAATCTATCTTTCTTAATTTAGGAACAGAAGTTGGTGGATCCATCCTGCTAATCTTTATTGTAGAATACTTATTCTCGCTTAATTCGGACAGTGATGTGATGGACAAGCTTGAAGAGATTCAGAGGAGCATCGACATTCTCAAGGGAGAAACGAAAGCCGATTCAATGTTTTTCTCGCAATACGAGTCTATCATTCATAAGATTGAGGAGGCTCTGCTAAACGACCGCAACCATAGTACGCAGGTCTTTGTATACAAAGGATATCCTTCCCCTGTTGCCAAAGAAGCCAAGTATTATGAAGCAGTGATTTTGGCAATCAAAGAAGGATATATAGACACCTACCACCGAATCATGACAATCAAAGAAGAGAGTGATATTGATAAATCAATCGAGTCAATGAAGATGCTATGCGGAGAAAGAAGCCTGACATCAAGCTATAGATTTTACATGAATTATCTTCAGTACGGGAACTATATGACATTTGTAATCCTAGAAGAGTGTGACTGCTTTGTTGTATTCCCAAACTTGCTGGACCCTGTTGAGATTGTAGGGCATAAATGTGGCGTGTACGTAAATGATGCAAGGGTGGTGCGAAACCTTAGGGAAGTCTTTAATGAAATAAAATCACAGAAGTTTACTCGTCGAGTCGAAATCCCAAAAGACCTGCACACTGAGCACTCGTGGGATGAATTCTGGCAGAAAAAAAGAATTGAGTTTGGGGAGGATCTTACGCGTTTTAGAAAATGGGAATCACACGATTCAAAATAAAAGGTTTCTTGTCATTAGTAGAATCTTCGAACAAGCCCCTTGAGTGGACAGGCCGCCAAGACCTTTCAGCTTCGCCACCACAGGCTCCTTGCCTGCCACTCAGGGGCAGCGTTGGACCAAGCCGCTACGCGGCAGATTCATGAAGTAAGCATAGGCAACTGCCAACGACGGACAGGGCCCTGGGCAACACGCCTTAATACAAGCAGAAGTTTTCTCTGACTAGGGCTGGCTGAACAGTTGGGCGGTTGGGTCAATCAAGACACTGAAGCAAGTGCATTCAGCGAAAAGCCTGATTGCAGCTCATGTCCCGATTGCTCCCACAGGAGGATTTTCCCATGAATGCAGAAGAACTTGAGAAGTTCAAGCAGTTGCTTGCTGCTTACGACCAAGCTCTACGCTTACAAAGAATGCGAGAGCGAACGATAGAAACCTATCGCCAGTACTTATGGAAAGCAGCCAAACATTTCAACCGATGCCCAGACAACCTGAGTGCGGATGAGCTGAAGAGCTATTTTGCCTGGATGTTGAATTGCTACGCGCCAAGCACGGTCAATGTGCAAGTTGCCAGTCTCGTATTTCTGTATCGTCATGTCCTAAATCGAGAAGTGGAATGGGGGAAAATTATCAACCAGAAAGGTCCAAAGTCACTCCCTGACATCCCCACGCGAGAAGAGGTCCACTTCATCATCAACTCCGTCAGAAAATTACGCTTCCGTATCTTCCTGCTTGTCGTTTATAGCCTGGGATTACGAACCACCGAAGGCCTCAAGCTCGAGGTGGGTGATGTCGATGGCAGCCAACACCGAGTTCACATTCGCGACGGCAAAGGTGGCAAAGATCGTTATGTGGTTTTGCCAGAGCTGACACTACAAGCGCTGCGACGATTCTGGACAACCCATCGACATCCCAGGCTCTTGTTCCCAAGCCCGGTCATCGACGAGGCACTCAGCAGGCGTCCTGGAGCCAGCATGGATGCCAGCTCCGTCCAGGCTGCATTCCGAGCAACCCTGCGGGAAAGCGGCATTCAAAAGCGACTAACGATTCGATCGTTGCGCCACGCCTATGCGACCCATCTTCTGGAACTGGGAATGGATATGAGGCTGATTCAGGATTTGATGGGACACGAGGACAGTAAAACAACAGCCCGTTATGCCCACATTACCAAGCCGTGCCGTGATCATACTGCGGATCGACTGCAGACATTGCTGGAAGGATTTGTTCTGCGCTGGGAGGATCAGCCATGATTGCCCTCTCCCACCTGATCGACCACTACCAGAAGGACCTCGAAAGCATCCATGGCCATGAGATGCTGCCCAGCCACCATCAGGCCCTGCGCGCGATGAGGCGTTGCCGGCGTGAAGGCAGTGATCACATGGTGCTCGAATGCCAACCCTGTGCAACCACAATCCGAATTCCTCATTCTTGTGGTCATCGGAGTTGTCCTCACTGCCAACATCATGACAGCCAACAATGGATTCAGCGCCAGACTGCCAAACTGTTGCCGGTCTCCTATTTCATGATTACATTTACAGTTCCAGCGCAATTAAGGAGCACATTTTGGCAGCATCAGAAACAGATGTACGATTTGGCGGCGTAGG
>JBIJAG010000058.1:0-6535 GCA_044345855.1 Cyanobium sp.
GTATCTACGTGATCAAGGAGCGACCCCGGCCACTCTTGGAGAGCTTCAATCGCCATGCGGGTCACATGGCTATGTCGGCCATCACCCTCTCCGAGTTGCTGCACGGTGTGGAGAAGAGTGCTGCACCTGAGCGGAACTTGGCTGTGGTGGAGAACTTCTGCAGTCGCCTGGATGTGCTGCCTTATGGCCCCAAGGCATCCCTTCACTATGGTCAGATCCGGGCTGGCCTGGAGCGCCAGGGTCTGCCGATCGGTGTGAACGATCTGCACATTGCTGCCCATGCCCGCAGCGAGGGCCTGACGCTGGTCAGCAACAATCTTCGTGAGTTCCAGCGGGTTGACGGCCTCCTACTGGAGAACTGGGTTTGAGCTACAACGCATCCCTCTTCTCAATGCCCCCTTTTTGCTAACCAGTGGCTGCATAATTTCCAGCCCTGGAGCTGTTCATGCGCTTAGGCTGCTCCGGTAGCCCACTGTTGGCGCAGCTCCGCAGCCGATGAGCCTTCACCACGAGATTGCCTTCGAGCGCGAGATCTGCGAGCATCTCGGCGCCAACGGCTGGCTCCACGATGAAGGCAGCGCTGCCGCCTACAGCCGCGAGCTGGCTCTCTATCCGCCGGACCTGATCGCCTGGGTGCAGGAGGCCCAGCCGGAGGCGTGGGAGGTGCTGCAGAAGAACCACGGTTCCAAGGCGGAAACAACGCTGCTGCAGCGGGTGCGCCAGCAGCTCGATCAAGTGGGCACCCTCGATTTGCTGCGCCACGGCGTGGAGGTGCTGGGGCTGCCAAAGGCTCTCAAGCTCGCGGAGTTCAAGCCCGCCTTCGGGCTCAACCCACAGGTCCTGGCCCGCTACAACGCCAACCGCCTGCGGGTGGTGCGCCAGGTGCGCTACTCCACCCGCAACGAGAACTGCCTCGATCTGGTGCTGTTTCTCAACGGGATTCCTGTCGCCACCGCCGAGCTCAAGACCGACAACACCCAGTCGATCGCCGATGCGATCTGGCAATACAAGACCGACCGACTACCACGTGCCGCTGGCCAGACACCCGAACCGCTGCTCTCCTTCCCCAGCGGCGCCCTGGTGCACTTCGCCGTCAGCAACCGCGAAGTGCAGATGACGACCCGGCTGGAAGGCCCCCGCACCCACTTCCTGCCCTTCAACCAGGGCAGCGATCCCGGCGGCCCCAACTGCGGTGCTGGCAATCCGGTGATGGCCGGCCATCGCACCGCCTATCTCTGGGAGGAGGTGTGGGAGCGCCACAGCTGGCTGGAGATCCTGGGTCGCTACTGCATCGCCGAGCGCGACAAGAAGAAGCAGATCCGCCGGCTCGTCTTCCCCCGCTACCACCAGCTGGCGGTGACCCGGCTGCTGCTCAAGGCCGTGCTCGAGGAAGGTCCCGGCCTGCGCTACCTGATCCAGCACTCGGCCGGCTCCGGCAAGACCGCCTCGATCGGCTGGAGCTCACACCTCCTCGCCGATCTCCACGACGGAGCCGACCGCAAGGTCTTCGACACCGTGCTGGTGGTGAGCGACCGCAGCGTGATCGACAGCCAGCTGCAGGAAACCCTCGAGAACTTCGAGCGCCGTAAAGGGGTGGTGGCTTCGATCACCACCGAGAAGGGGATCAAGAGCGAGCAGCTCGCAGCCGCCCTCTCTGGCGACAAGAAGATCGTGGTCTGCACCATCCAGACCTTCCCGGCCCTGATCAAAAAAATGCAGGAGCTCACCGCCACCAGCGGCAAGCGCTTCGCGGTGATCGCCGATGAAGCCCACAGCTCCCAGACCGGCCAGGCGGCCGACAAGCTCAAGCAGGTGCTCTCCGCCGCTGAGGTGGCCGATCTGGCCGATGGCGGCGAGCTGGACATCGAAACCCTGCTGGCGGCCCAGATGGGCGCCCGGACCCGGGAGGCCGGCATCACCTATGTGGCCTTCACCGCCACACCCAAGGCGAAGACGCTGGAGCTCTTCGGTCGGCGTCCCAATCCCAGCGAGCCTGCCGGCCCCGGCAACCTGCCGGCGCCCTTCCACGTGTATTCGATGCGCCAGGCGATTGAGGAGGGATTCATCCTCGATGTGCTCCAGAACTACACCTCCTACAAGGTGGCCTTCCAGCTCGCCCAGGACGGCCACAGCCTCTCCACCGAAGAGGTGGAGCGCAGCGCCGCCCTCAAGAAGCTGATGGGCTGGGTGAAGCTCCACCCCCACAACATCGCTCAAAAGGTTCAGATCGTGGTGGAGCACTTCCGCCAGTTCGTCTGGCCCCTGCTGGAGGGCAAGGCCAAGGCGATGGTGGTGGTGGGTTCCCGCAAGGAGGCCGTGCGCTGGAAGCTCGCCATCGACAAATACATCAAGGAGCAGGGCTATCCGCTCGGCACCCTGGTGGCCTTCAGCGGTGAGGTGAACGATCCCGAGATCGGCCCCGATGGCTTCACCGAGCACAGCCAGAGCCTCAATCCCGGCCTCAAGGGCGACATCCGCGAGGCCTTCAAGGGCACCGACTACCAGATCCTCCTGGTGGCCAACAAGTTTCAGACCGGTTTCGACCAGCCGCTGCTCTGCGGCATGTATGTGGATCGCCGTCTCGATGGCATCCAAGCCGTGCAGACCCTCTCACGCCTCAACCGTTGCCACCCGGGCAAGGACACCACCTACGTGGTGGACTTCGTGAACGAACCAGACGACATCCTGGCGGCCTTCAAGACCTACTACGCCACGGCCGAGCTGGCCGAGGCTACCGATCCCAACCTGATCCTCGATCTGAAAACCAAGCTTGATTCCCAGGGCCACTACGACGAGTTCGAGATCGAGCGGGTGGTGAAGGTGCTGCTGGAGGCCAGCCTCAGCGACAAGGCCCGCCAGAGCCAACTGATGGGGGCCATCGAACCAGTAGCCCAGCGATTGATGACGCTGCACAAGGAAGCCAGGCTCGCCTATCGCCAGGCCGCAGAGATCAACGACGGCGAGGCCAGCAAGCGTGCCAAGGATGAACTGGATTCCCTCACCCTATTCCGCAGCGACATCGGCACCTATGGACGATTTTACACCTTCCTCTCGCAGATCTTCTATTACGCCAACTCCGGCCTGGAGAAGCGGGCGATGTTCTACAAAGCCCTGCTGCCGCTGCTGGAGTTTGAGCGGGAGATCACCACGGTGGATCTCTCCAAGCTGGTGCTCACCCACCACCACCTCCGCGATCTCGGCACCATGAAGCTCGATCTGAGCCAGGGGGAAAGCATCCCCATCCCTGGCATGGCCCCAGGCGGTGGCGGGGTGCAGGAGAAAGACAAGGTGGAGTTGGCCGAGATCATCGCCAAACTCAATGATCTGTTCAGCGTTGGGCTGCCAGAGGAGCAGGTCAACTTTGCCTGCGTCGTTCTCCCAAACCAACTGCGCAAATCCAAGACCCTCTGTCAGCAGGCGGCGGCCAACAGCAAGCAGCAGTTTGAAAGTTCACCGGATCTCGATCGGGAACTGATGGACGCCATCATCGACGCCCTTGATGTCCATCAGGCCATGAGCAGCCAAGCGCTCAATTCGCCCGAGGCGCGCACCGGTCTAAAGACCATCCTGCTCAACCACACCACCCTCTACGAAGACCTGCGCGATCAGGGCAGCAAGAATGAGACCTGATTCGCTCGTGCACACCGCTGCGGAACAGGCCAGGAGTGTGGTGCTGCAGACGACGCCCTCTTCCGACCGGGGCGCTCCCTCGGCAGTTTCGCCGCCCAGATCAGCCTGGCCTCCCGGCTCGCCCTGATCGATCCGGCCCTGGCGAAGGCACTCCATGCCCTGCGCAGCGTGCGCAACGACGTCGCCCACTCCGCTGACGACACCAGCCTCGCCGCCCCCTACCACCGCAAACGCCTCGCCCCCGCCTACGAGGAAGCCCTCGCCAACCCTCTCTGGCCCCCGCTGGAGGCGATCCTCGAAGCCCAGGGCGGTCTCGATGCCGACCAGCGCCAGTTCATCCTCCTGGTCACGGTGCTGGTGGCCTTCATCGAATCCTGCGCCCGCCTCCAGCAACCCTTCCAGCCCCGCGCCACGCCCAAATTGGAGACGCCCAAATTGGAGGTGGTGGAGAATAGGGGACTCGAACCCCTGACCTCTGCGGTGCGATCGCAGCGCTCTACCAGCTGAGCTAATTCCCCCGTCGCCCGCCATTATCACCAGCGAACACCCTTGCGCGGATCCCCCCGTGAGCGATTCCCTGGCTGATGCCGGCACCCCTCCCCTCGACGGTCGCGGTGAGCCGATCACGCCCGAGCGGCTGGAGGCCTTTGATGAGGCCGCCACGGCCGAACTGGCCCGCCGCCTGGAAGACGACGACTACCCCTCCCCCTTCGCGGGTCTGGCCGACTGGCACCTGCTGCGGGCCCTGGCGATCCACCGCCCCGAGCTGGCCCGTCCCTACGTGCATCTGGTGGATCAGGAACCCTTCGACGAAGATTGATCCCCTTGCCCCCACTGGCTGACCCCCTTCCATCCCCGGCTGAATCCGGCGGCCCCGCCGATCCCCTGGCCGGCCGCCGGGTGCTGGTGCTGATCAGCGGCAGCATCGCGGCAGTGAAGTTGCCGCAGCTGGTGAGCGCCCTGGTGAAGCGCGGCGCCCTGGTGCGCTGTGCCGTCACCCCCTCCGCTGCGCGGCTGGTGAGCCCGGTGGCCCTGGCCAGCCTCAGCCGCCACCCCTGCCACGGCGACGACGACCCCTGGAGCCCCGCTGCCCCCCGGCCCCTCCATGTGGAGCTGGCCGAATGGGCCGAGCTGGTGCTGCTGGCGCCCCTCAGTGCCACCACCCTGGGTCGCTGGGTGCACGGGCTGGGCGACACCCTGGTGGCCTCGGTGCTGCTGGCCTGCGAGGCGCCGGTGCTGGTGGCGCCGGCCATGAACACCGCCATGTGGAGCTCCCCCGGCGTGGCAGCCAACTGGCAGACCCTGCAGGGCTGGGAGCGGGTGGTGACCCTGCCCCCTGCCAGCGGCCTGCTGGCCTGCGACCGGATCGGCGATGGCCGCATGGCGGAACCCGAGCGGCTGCTGCTGGGCCTGGAATCCCTTGCCGTGTGGGGCTGGCGGCGCGATTGGTCCGGCCGCCGCCTGCTGGTGAGCGCCGGCCCCACCCGCGAACCGCTCGATCCGGCCCGCTGCCTCACCAATCCCAGCACCGGGCTGATGGGGCTCTGCCTCGCCCAGGCCGCCCTGCTGCGGGGGGCCGAGGTGGATCTGGTGCACGGTCCGCTCACGGCGCCGGATGCTTGGCGGGAGGGCCTGTGCTGCCATCCGATCAGCACCGCCGCCGAGCTGGAGGCCGCCCTCACCCGGCTACAGCCCCAGGCCAGCGCCATAGCCATGGCCGCTGCGGTGGCAGACCACCGCCGCGCCGCCCCCCGGGCCGACAAGATCGCCAAAGAGGAACTGGAGGCGGCCCTCAGCGGCGGTTGGGAAACGGTGCCGGATCTGCTGGCCGGCCTGGTGGCCCGCCGGTCCACGGGCCAACGCATTCTTGGTTTTGCGGCCTACAGCGGCACAGATCTGGAAACGGTTCGCGCCAAATTCGCCCGCAAGGGCTGCGATCTGCTGTTCGCCAACCCGATCGATCGGCCCGGAGCGGGCTTCGCCACCTCCACCAACTTTGGCGTTCTCCTGGGTCCGAATGCACAGGAAACACCGCTGGAGGCCGCCTCCAAGTTGGCGATCGCCCACCAGCTGCTCACCGCATTGGCGGCGTCACAGGAGGCGTATCAGGCATCGGGAACCTGAGCGATCCCCCGGCGGTCTTACCTCTATTGGGCATCAATTCGTGGGCTTGAAGCAAGCGAGTCGTGGGCTTGAAGCAAGCGAGCTGAACCCGGGCCACCGGATCGGATCAGGCCGCCAGCGGCTGCTCCCTTTCGGCACCCGCCTCCCGGGGAGCCTCCCGTTGCAACAGATCCAGGAAGGTGCGCAGTTGCAGGCGGGGGATATAGGGCCAGCCGCCGCTGTCCTCCATCGACTCCAGCAATTGGTAGAGGCAGTTGCGGTCTTCGGGGAGACTGTTGCGGAAAGCGCCATCCTGGATGGTGCGGTGCAGCTTTTCGAGCCGCCGCAGCAGATCCAGCAGGGCGGCCGGATCGCCTTCGAGGCTTTCGGCTAAAGCCAGCAGAACCCTGAGCTCCTCATCGCCTGCCCTTCGTCCCGTGGCAGGTCCGGAGCCACCGGAGGGCACCTCAGCGGCGGCTGGATCGTGGCAGGGGGTGGGCGGCTCGGAGGTCATGCGCCTCTCATACAGGTTGTTGAGAGCCGCTGCAAGCTATCAGGAGTGGGCGTTTTGCACCGGTAGGATCCCGGCCAGCCCAGTCCTTGTCCGTCTCTGCGGCGTTTCCCCCATGCGCTTCCGTCCCCTGCTGGCTCTCGTGCTGGCGTTGTGTCTGACCCTGGTCACCGCATGCAGCGGAGGCGCCAAGGCCCTCGACCGGTCGAACACCACCTACGACGACATCGTGAACACGGGTCGGGCTAATGATTGCCCCACCCTTCCCGATTCGGCCCGCGGAACCATCAG
>JBIJAG010000021.1:0-66886 GCA_044345855.1 Cyanobium sp.
CAGTGATGATGGAAGTATCATTGCTATTGATAGTTAAGCTATTGGCGACGCCGGTGAGGTTGGTGGCGTTGAAGTTTCGAAAGAAGGCGGCTTTCTCATTGGTGCTTAAAGAACGAATGTCGCCGTAGCCAGTCTTGTAAAATCCATTCACGCTTACATAAGTAACCGCGACGATGTCCGTGGCAAGGATCGCCGTGGCGAGGTTTAGGCGGATGGTGGTGCTGCCACCACGTAGCATTGCGGGGCCGGTGATGCTGCGGCGGACTCCGTTGACGGAGACTTGAAAGCGGCCGAAACTGGGGAGAGTACTTTTGAGAACCTCGCTGTAGCGCAAAGCGAGCATTGTGCCGTCGACGGCCAGCTCAACAAGTTGTGGGATCGCCATTGAGTTCAGCAATTGTGTGGGTAAGTTTGAATTCGTCAAAAGCGAATAAGGCTTGAGACGTTTAGGCAATGGCTTTCTATTTTCTTCCGCCAGCTTTCAATGTTCTTAAAGAGCGCCTCGAAAAATCAGCTATCGAAAGAAGTTGTTCTCAAGCTGGGACTGATGCGGGAATGAGTCTCAATTGCTGCATCTCGCCGGAACTCGAATTTTTTGAGGTACCCTTCAGGCAAGTGTTGGATTTTTGGAGTGGTCATGGAGGCGCTGTCCACGGCTGGCTCTGCGCATTCGCTTCGCCAGGCTCCAGGCCATAGCTCCGCCAGCCAGGGGCAGGGGACCAGGCGCGGGCACAGGTTCGATCCTGAGTTCGAGGCTGTCGGCATTTGGATTTGTGCCCCAGGTCCAAGAGAAAACTCCGGGGCTCAGGCCGAGGTTCGCAAGTGTGAAACCACTGAATCGGCTGGTGCCATTGAGGCTGGCGCCGCTCATATAACTGGAAGGCAGCACAAGAAGACTTTGCCCCGTGCCGTTGTCAGCGAAGATGCCGAAAAGATCACCAGAGCCAAAGATTGGGTTCTCGAAAATAGCTGGGTCATTGCCGATCAAGCTTGGACCGGTGAGACCACCCCAGAGCTTGACTGCAACGTCAGGAGTATTTAGGTCGTTTGAGAAGGCAGCGGGTCCTGCATAGATTTGGGTGTCAGTTAGAATGTTCGTATAATCATTGTCTGAGATCGGAGCAGCGAGGCCGTTGGTAGTATTAGCCGTACCGCTGCCGATCACCACGACGTCGCTGCCAACCTGCTTTACGGTGAGCACGATTGCGGAATGTGCTGCGATTGCAGGCCAAAAAATTAGTCCTAGCCCAAGCAGCGTAAGGTTACGGTAGGAGAGGGAGGCCACCAAGAATTGGTTGAAGAAAGATTCGTTCATTATGAATGACCCATGAAGGACGTGGACATTTGATAATTTTCGTAACGTCAGCGGAGTCCGTTGGCCGAAAGCTGCCGGGATCGCTTGGGGTCAGGCCGGTTGGGTGGCCCCGTCTCCTGAGCGCTGCCCCGGTCGATTCCGCTTAGGAATGGGGCATGGATGCCTTTGCCCATCTCCCCGTTCTCACCGACGCGGTGCGGCAGGTCTTTGCCGCCCTCCCCGCAGGGGCCGGCGAAGCGCCCCCCCGTCTGATTGATGCCACCCTCGGCGGCGGCGGTCACAGCGCCCTGCTGCTGGAGGACCATCCCCGGCTGGAGGTGATCGGCCTCGACCAGGACGCCACCGCCCGCGCCGCCGCCGCCGCACGGCTCGCCCCCTGGGCGGATCGGCTGCGGATCGTGGCCACCAACTTCGCCGCCTACAGCCCCGATGCACCGGTGCACGCGGTGCTGGCGGATCTGGGGGTGAGCAGCCCCCAACTCGACCGGCCGGAGCGGGGCTTCAGCTTCCGCGCCGAGGGCCCGATCGACATGCGCATGAACCCCGAGGCGGGCGAAACCGCTGCGGAGTTGCTGGATCGGCTGGAGGAAGGAGCGCTGGCCGATGTGCTGTTTCAGTTCGGCGATGAGCGCCTGTCGCGCCGGATCGCCCGGCGGCTGGTAGCTGAACGGGAGGCGAAGCCCTGGGCTGAGCGCTGCACCAGCGAGCTGGCCTATGCCGTGGCCGGTTGCTATCCACCGAAGGCCCGCCACGGCCGCATCCATCCGGCCACCCGCAGTTTCCAGGCCCTGCGCATTGCCGTAAACGATGAGTTGGGCTGCTTGGAGCGCCTGCTGCAGCGGGCGCCGGATTGGCTGCTGCCTGGCGGGGTGCTGGCCATCATCAGTTTCCATTCCCTGGAAGATCGGTTGGTGAAACGGGCGTTTCTTGGCGATGCAAGGCTCGAGCGAATCACCCGGCGACCGGTGGTTGCCGATGCGGCCGAGGCGGAGGCCAACCCCCGCAGTCGCTCGGCCAAGCTGAGGCTGGCCCGCCGCCTGCCATGACGCTGCCTCTCCCCCTTCCGCCCTTGGCTATGGCCGGGGCGATCCCCCTGCCGGCCCTTTCGGCGCTGCCCCGCACCGAGCTGCTCTGGTGGGGCGCCTTGTTGATTCAGGCCGCCGCCATCCCCGGCACCCTGCTGCCGGTGTTGCCGGGGTTGGCCCTGTTGCCCTTGGGAGCCCTGCTGTGGGTGTGGGCTGTGGGCTTTGCCGCCGGTTGGCCGGTGCTGGCCCTGGCGTCGCTGCTGCTGGTCTTGGGCTGGGGGGCCGATGCCCTGGGGCTGGTGCTGGGGGCGGCCCGGATGCAGGCCACCCGTTGGGCCTACATCGGCTCGGGGCTCGGCTTGCTGGTGGGCCTGTTGGGGCTGCTGCCAGCCCTGCCGGTGGGAGGACCTTTGCTTGGGGCCCTGGTGGGGCCGTTGCTGGGGGCGGCGATCGGCGAACTGTTGAGTGCCCCCACCTCCCTGGGACCCTTCGGCCTGCTGCGCTTAAAGCGCTCCCTGCTGGTGGGCCTGGCGGTGGTGGCCGGCATGTTGGTGAGCCGCTTCGCCCAGTTCCTGCTCTCCCTCGTGGGCGTGCTTGGGTTCGTTTTGTTGAGCACCGGAGTGCTCGGCTGATCGGCTCCGGCTCGATTTTTGGCGATCAGAGCGTCTCTGTCTTCGCCAGATGGCGATAGGCGGCTGTGGAGATGCAGCTGGTCACGGGCCAGGCCACCATCAGCCCCATGCCGAAGGTCACCAGGCCTACGCCAAGCAGCAGGAGCTTGATCACCGCCAGCAGCAACAGCAGGAGCCACTGGGGATCCACCAGGCTGCGACCCCGTTGCACGGTGGCCATGGCCCCACGGTTCTCCAGCAAGGCGATCTGGGAGATGAACTGCTGATTCACGCCGAAATACAGCAGGGCCACCAGCATCAGGCCCAGCAGGAGGATCACCAGGAGGCCCATCAGCAGCAGCGGCAGTCCTAGGCTGGCATCCGTGATCTGGAGGCCGCCCCGTTCCAGCAGCCAGGTCAGGCCGAGGGCCCCGGCGAGCACCGCCAGCACCACCAACAGCGGGATCGACAGCAGGCTGCTCAGGGCGATCCAGGCCATGAACACCCGGCGGAACCCCGGTCCATCCCAGCGCAGCAGGCTGCCCAGGGTGGGACGTTCACCCGCCAGGGCCCGCCAAGCGCCGCGGACCATGCCCACATTCCCCCAGCAGCTCACCGCCAGGCTGGCGGTGAAGGCCACCAGGAAGAGCAGCCAGTCGAGCACCCCCAGGGTCTCGCCCCGGGCTCCCCGCAGCACCTGCTCCTGCAGGGGTTGCAGCAGGATCTGAACCCCGGTGAGCAGCAGGGCGAAGAACACGAAACTCCAGGGAGCCCTGCAGAAGGCGGTCCAGCCGTCGTGAACGGCATCCCCGATGTTGAGGCGCTTCATGGCGGGCCCGCCGAAGCCTCCGCTGCTGGGGGCCATGATCAGAACGCCTTGGAATTCAAGGCTAGGGGGGAAGGCGAAGCTCGGCCACCGCCCCGGTTACGGCGGTGATGGCGGCCGTGATCTCCGCGGGCTGGGTGGCGCGGCCCAGGCCGAAGCGGATCGAGGCGGCCGCCTCCTGGCGGCTGCGGCCCAGGGCGGCCAGCACGTGGGAGGGACTGCCCTGGCTGCAGGCCGAACCGCTGCTCACAGCGATCGACCGACGCAGCAACTGGTGCAGGCGGCTTCCATCCACCCCCCCCACGCCCACGTTGAGGTTGTGGGCCAGCCGCGCGCTGGGATGGCCGTTGAGGGTCATCCCGCCCAGCGCGTCCAGGGCCTCCCAGAGCTGGTCCCGCAGGGCCCCGAGCCGTTCGGCCCGGGCCTCCCGGTCGGCGCGGGACAGCTCCAGCGCCGCCCCCAGGCCCACCACCAGGGGCACCGGAACGGTGCCGGCCCGAAGGCCGCCCTCCTGGCCGCCGCCGTGCTGCTGCGGGGCCAGGGCCACCCCGGGGCGGCGCACCAGGGCCCCCACCCCCTTGGGGCCGTAGAGCTTGTGGCCGCTGAGCCCCAGCAGGTCGATGCCCAGCTCCTCCATGGCCAGGGGGATGTGGCCCACGGCCTGGGCGCCATCGCAGTGGAACAGGGCCCCCCGCTCGCGGCAGAGGGCACCGATGGCGGCCAGGGGCTGGAGCACGCCGATCTCGTTGTTGGCGGCCATCACCGACACCAGCAGGGTGTCTGGCCCCACGACGTCGGCCAGCTGATCAAGATCCACCAGGCCATCGCGCCCCACCGGCAGCACGGTGACGGGGAATCCGCGCCGCGCCAGCCAGGCCAGGGGATCGAGCACGGCCCGGTGTTCGGTGGCGAGGGTCACTAGGCCCCGGCGGCGCTCGCACCGCTCCTCGGCGGCCTCGGCCACGCCCTTGAGGGCCAGGTTGGCGGCCTCGGTGGCACCGCTGGTGAAGATCACCCCCTCGGCCTGGCCCCCCACGGCTTCGGCCAGCCGGCGGCGGGCCAGCTCCACGGCGGCGGCGGCCTCGAGGGCGGGCCGGTGCAGGCGGTTCGAAGGATTGGCGAACCGCTCGCTCCACCAGGGCGCCATCGCCGCCACCACCGCTGGATCGCAGGGCGTGGTTGCCTGATGGTCGAGATAGGGAAGCATGGGGCCATGCTGGCAACACATCTCGGGTTCACGTCAGTGCCGCAGCAGGGCGTCCAGAACGGAGTGGCAATCGTGCCCTTGATCCAGCGACGTCTCGATCAGCCAGGCGAACAGGGGGCCGAACGATGGCACCGATTCCGGCCGGCCTGCCCAGGCGCCGCCTGGCTGGCGACTCGCCTGGGAGCCCTTCTGGCGGTCGGCCTGGGCGCTGGGCTGGTCACCCCCCTGCGGGCCGAGCCGGCGCCACGCCCCCCCGATCTGAAGATCCTGGTGGAAAAAACCAACATGCGGGAGGGCACCCACTGGCTGGGGGTCTACGGGCGGCTGGCGGAACCGGACCAGCCGGGTCTCTGGCGGGTGAAGATTTGGCGGGAATGGAGCGATCGGGTCGAGATCACCACCGAATCGATCGACTGCCGGCCTGGCCGCGCCACCCGTGCCGGGGTGACCGCCTCCAAGGTGGTGGTGCAGACCCTCAATCCCGGCGGCCCAATCAACCCCGCCAACCGGCTGGATCACCAGATCTGGTGGGCCACCTGCTTCCCCGAGCAAGCGGGGCGCGATCCGGCCGGGCTGGGCCCCCTGGCCCGCAGCCTCGGCTTTGATGGTCGCCATCCGGAACAGTTCGAGGTGCTGTCGGTGCCGCCCTTGCCCCACCCCTGAGGGGTCGGAAAGCGGGGAGCTGCCGTTCTGGTGGGGCAGGAGCCGGCAGCCTTGGGCCGGCCGGAACGGCGCTGGTCAAGTGGCTGCCCGAATCCGGCGCCCCCGATAGATTTCGGCGATGGTGAACCCCCTTCCCACCGGCGCCGCCGGTCTGCCCGATCCCGAGGGCGACGTCAACATCCCCGCCGAGGCCGTGCCCGCCCCACCCGTGCGCCTGCTCTTGGTGGACGACGAACCGGGCCTGCGCACCGCGGTGAAGGCCTACCTCGAAGACGAGGGCTTCCTGGTGACCACCGCCAACGACGGTGAGGAGGGTTGGACCACAGCCCAGACCCTGCTGCCCGATGTGGTGATCACCGATGTGATGATGCCGCGCTGCGATGGCTATGGCCTGCTCAAGCGCCTGCGTGGCGACGAGCGCCTGGGGGGCACGCCAGTGATCTTCCTCACCGCCAAAGGGATGACGGCCGATCGGATCGCCGGCTTCCAGGCCGGCGCCGACGACTACATCCCCAAGCCCTTCGACCCCGATGAGCTGGTGGCGCGGGTGCGCAATGTGGTGCGTCGCCAGGAGCGGCTGCTGGTCGAGGCGGCCCGCTTCGCCGATGCCGACATCGGCGCCATGGCCAAGCAGATCACGGAGATCCGCTCCATGCTCGGCACCGGCGGCGTCAAGAAGGCCGCCCCCGACGTGAAGCTCGACTTCACCCCCCGTGAGGCCAGCGTGCTGCAGCTGGTGGCCGAGGGAATGATGAACAAGGAGATCGCCCGGCGGCTTGAGACCTCGATCCGCAACGTTGAAAAGTATGTGAGCCGCCTCTTCATCAAGACCGGCACCGCCAGCCGCACCGAGCTGGTGCGCTACTCCCTGGAGCATGGGCTGGTGGATTAGGGGTGATACCAGGCCGGTGTTGCCGTTCCGAGCCCAGGCCCAAACGCCCGGGGAAGGGCAGGCCCAGTCCTCGGGGCTTGGCTCGCTGTTGAGACCGTTATGGGGTTCGGTTATTGGGTTCGGTCGTTGGCTGGGGCGGTTGATCGAGCGCGGGCCGCGGCCGCGGCCGTCGACGCCGAACTCGTCCTCGCCCTTGAACTCGATGCCGCCGCCGATACCGATGGGATCCTCACCGCCAGCTCCTGCGGGCTGGCTACCGGAAGCTCCCAACCAGGGCTGGATCTATCGCGAGCAGGTGCCGCTGGCTTTGGTCGGTCTGCAGGTCAGCGCCTTCTATGCCGCACGCCATCGCCATTCCGATCGAGGCGTCTGGCGCGACCGTCTGGCTGCCGGTGAGATTCAACGCAACGGAGCGGTGTTGCTTGAGGACCAGTCTCTGGTGGTGGGAGATCGCCTGGCCTGGCACCGCCCCCCCTGGATCGAGGGCGCCGTTCCGGCCTCCTGGGCGGTGGTGTACGACGACGGCGACCTTCATGTGATCGACAAACCCGCCGGGCTTCCGGTGCTGCCGGCCGGCGGCTGGCTGGAGCACACGGCGCTGCGGCTGCTGGAGCGGCGCCACCGTGGCGCTCCCGGCGGCATTCCGCTGCCGGTGCACCGGCTGGGCCGCTTCACCAGCGGTCTCCTGGTCTGCGCGCGGCGGCCGGCAACGCGGGCCTGGCTGAGCGCCTGCCTGCGGGAGAGCACGAGGGCCGGGCTCCCCGAGCCTCTCCCCGATCCAGGGCTGGATCATGGCCTTGAGCCGACCACAGGAGCGCCGCATGGCGCCGATCGACCCTTGCGGTCAGCGTCAGCCTCCGCTTCAGCTGGTTGCTGCAAGCTCTACCGGGCCCTGCTTGTGCCCGGGGTGCTGGCGCTGGAGCCGCGGGAGTCGCTCCCGATCACGGTGCCGATCGGCCGCCGCCCTCACCCCCAGCTGGGCCGCATCTGGTGCGCCGCCGATGGCCGCGAGCAGCAGGGTGATCTGGCCGCCAGCAGCACCCTCACCCTGCTGGAGCGCAGTTCCAGGGCCGACCTGGTGCAGGTGGCGATCGCCAGCGGCCGCCCCCATCAGATCCGCATCCACTGCGCCGCCCTCGGGGCCCCCTTGCTCGGTGATCCCCTCTACGGCCCCGGCGGGCTGGCGGCGGCGGACGCCAGGCCGGGCGACGGGGGCTATCGGCTGCAGGCCTGGCGGCTGGAGCTGGAGCTTCCCAGCGGCGAAAGGTGGGCGTTGGAGGTGCCCCACCCCCTGCAGCTGGAGGGGTAGCCGGATCGGGGGGCTAGCAAGCTGTGGAAAGGTGATTCATAACTGGATCCTCCCATCGGCCCCTGAATCGACCCAGATCCTTTGGGCGGCAATGGATTATGCCAAGTGACTTCGGCTGGCGGAAGCAGAAGGGCTTCCTACGCTGGCAGCCTGAGCAGACGTCCCTGAGACCTCCATGCCCGGGTGACTGGATCTCCGAGCACCACCAGCTGAATGGCCTGCTGGATCGAGTGGATGAAAGGGATCTCGGCAGGGTTCTAAGCCGATGAGCCGATGACCGGTGGGATCGGATCGGGCGCTCTGGCGTTCGGGTGCAGCGGATCTGGGGTGATCGAACCTCGGCCTCGCCGCTTCAGTCACGCCCGGCGGGAAGCTGCCAAAGCCCCAGCCATTCCCCACTTCGCTCCGCCCGTGAGCCCCGGGCCGGTTCCCACAGCAGCGGGATCAGCCCCGCCCTCCGAAGCTGATCGGCGAGCTGCTGGGGATCGCTCCCGAAGGGCGGCCCGCCCGGAAGGGTGTGGCACCAGAACAGCCCCAGCAACCAGCCTCCGGGGGCCAGGAGCCGGGTCACGGCGCCCAGGTAGTCGGACCGGCGGGAGGGATCGATGGCGCAGAAGCAGGTGTGCTCTACCACCCCCTGCAGGCTGCCATCGGCCAGTCCGGCCGACCGCAGGGCGGCGGCCTCGAGCAGATCCGCCTGCAGCCAGCGCAGCCCGGGCCGCTCTGCCCCATGCAGCCGCCGGGCCTCCTGCAGGGCCTCGCCGCTGAGGTCGAGGCCGATCGCCTCGAAACCCAGCTCCGCCAGCAGGGCCGCCTCGTGGCCACGGCCGCAGCCGGGCACCAACACCTCGCCGGGCGGGAGCGGCCGCCGCGGGTCCTCGCGCAGGAAGGCGTCGAGGGGTGGCGCCGGAGCGCCCAGCTCCCAGCCATCGCGGCCTTCGCGGTAGCGCTGGTCCCAGGCGGCCGCCTCGGCGGAGGGCACTGGGGAGGGCGTAGCCAAGGGCGGAGGCACCGGATGGGGCGCAAACCAGCGCGCCAGGGCCGACACATCCTCATCGCCGTGGCCGGCCGCCATCAGCTCCGCCTCGATCGCCGCAACCCGCGCGCTCAGCGGCAGCTCCAACCCGGTGGCGGCAGCGGCCTCCAAGGCGATCCGGAGATCCTTGTGGTGCAGCGCCAGCCGGAAACCCAGCGGGAATCGGCCCGCGAGCATGTTGGCGGAGCGGTGCCGCAGGGCCCAGGAGCCCGCCGCCCCGTCCATCAGCGCCTCATACACCTGCTCCATCGGCAGCCCCAGCCGCTCACCCAGGGCGAGGGCCTCGGCCACCGCCCCGTAGCTGCCCGCCACCAGCACCTGGTTCACCGCCTTCACCCGCTGGCCCGCCCCCACCGGCCCGAAGTGGCTCACGCGTGACCCCACCACCTCCAGCAGGGGTCGGGCCCGCTCCAGATCCTGCTCGTTTCCCCCCACCAGCACCGTGAGGGTGCCGGCCCTGGCGCCCTCGGTGCCGCCGGTGACCGGGGCATCGAGATAGGCCACCCCCCGCTCCCGGAGCCGCGCCGCCAGCTCCTCGCTGCTGGCGGGGGCGATGGTGGAGAAATCGATCACCAGGCTGCCCGGGGCCAGGCCGGCGCTGGCGGCGTCGGGGCCTTCCAGGAGCACGGCGCGCACGGCGGCATCGTCGCTAAGGCACAGGCAGAGCAGGGTGCTGCCCGTGGCGGCTTCCCATGGGGTGGCGGCTCGCCGCGCTCCGAGGGCGGCGAGGGGTTCCTCCCGCTGCCGGTTGCGGTTGTGCACCGTGAGCGGGAAGTCCGCCGCCAGCAGGTTGGCGGCCATCGGGGTGCCGAGGGCCCCCAGGCCGAGGAAGGCCACCGTTTCGCGGGGCAGTTCGCGGGGCAGCTCAGGCCTCGCTGCGGGCTCGGTGACGCCCATGGGCACCCGGTGGACAGCGGCAGGTCGGGATGGCGAGGGCGATTCGGGATCCATGGCGCCGGACGGTGAACAACACAATCCCATCGGAGCTGAGCATGTCAGCAGAACCATTCAGAACCATCCAGAAGCAACAGGACCGCAGGGCGAACAGGACGATGCCGATGTGTTGCTCTATACCTTTGCGAGCCGATGGACTCAGCGAGGCGGAGGATCACGAGGGCAGCGCCTTCGGGATCGATCCGTGCCGCGATCTTCTGATCCAGCGGAGCCAAGCCCCCTTACCGACGATCCTCGATGGCGTGCGTGATGCGCTCACCAGCTTCTGCGGCAGCGGCGCCCTGGAGGACGATTGCACCCTGCTGCTGTTGCGGCTCCCCTGAGCCGCCAGCGATCCGGCCTTGATGCGAGGTCCGCCCTCAGACCCGCTCGAAGGCGATCAGCTGGGAGAAGTAGAAGGGCGCCTGGTTGAGGCTGCGGCGCACCGGCTTGAAGCCGGCGGCTTCGGCGGCGGCCACGATGCCGCTCTCGCGCAGTTGGTAGGCACGGGTGGTCTTGCTGGGGCCGGGGAACAGCTGGCCGATGCCCTTCAGCAACGCCAGCAGGGGGGTGTAGGGGGCGAAGCTCACCAGCAGGTGATGCTCGGCCATGCCGGCCAGGTGGCCCACCATCTCCTCGGCGGCCGCCTGGGGGTAGTGGATGAACACATCCAGGCAGATCACCGTGTCATAGCGGCCCTGCAGGCTTTCGAGGTCGGAGGCGGTGAAGCTGAGCTGCTCGGCACCGATGCCGGCGGCGCGAGCGCGTCGTTCGGCCTCGGCAACCATCGCCGCCGAGAGGTCGCTGGCGGCCACTGAGCCTGCCCCCAGCTGGGCCAGGGGCAGGCTGAGGCTGCCCACCCCACAGCCGGCATCGCAGAAACTTCGCTGGGGCAGGTTGCCCTCCTTCTGCAGCCAGGCCAGCACCTCATCCACCGTCTTCTGGTGGCCGATGCGGATGTTGCGTTGGACCTTGTTTACCTCCTCGCTATCGCTGTAGATGCGGTTCCAGCGTTCGAAGCCGGTGCTCTCGAAGTAGGCCTGCACCTCCGCTTTCTCGACTTGCTTGGCATCAACCTGCTTGGCATCGGCCTGCTGGACTGGCTGGGCCGCCTGGCTGCTGGCCGCGGTCTGCCCCGCTGTGGCGTCGTGCAGTTCGGCGGGCATGGTTGGGGCTGGGACGGGGCGCCGATCCTAGGGGCCGTCTCAGGCCGCCACGAGGGCGTGCGGATGGGTCTGGCTCCAGCGCAGCTGGCCCTGCACCTGCTCGCGCACCAGGGCGCGGTACTCAAGGAAGTGCTCGTTGAGCAGGCACATCCACAGCACCTGATCGAGCAGCTGGGGGCGATGGCGCAGGGTGTCGAGCAGGCAGCGCCAGAACAGCCCGCGGCTGGGGCGGCGCACCCCCTGCCGCCAGATCATGGTGAGCAGGCCGGCCACCGCCGCCGGACGACCGAGGTGGCCGAGCACCCCCTGGATCGAGGGCCGGCGCCGGGTTTGAAGGCGGCCGAGCCGGCTGGCGTAGCGCTGTACGCGCGCTAGATAAGTGGCGGGCTCATACAGCCGGTCGAAGGCGTCGAGGAACTCGGCGGCGATCTCCTCCATCGGCCGGCTCGGCAGGAAGTTCAACAGGTTGGTCTGCACACCTGCATCGAAGCGGCCCCGCAGGCTGGCCTCCACCTGGGGATCGAGCTTCAGCAGGCGCTGTTCGCGCTCCAGCCGGTGCCACAGGGCCGTGTTGGGCAGGGCCTGCAGGATGCCCACCATGGCCAGGGGGATGGCGCTTTCCTCCACGAAGGCCACGATCCGTTCGCCGGCGCCCGCCTGCTCGCCATCGAAGCCGAGGATGAAGCCGGCCATCACCAGCAGGCCCGCTTCGGTGATCGTTTGCACCGCTTCCAGCAGCGGATTGCGGGTGTTCTGGTGTTTGCCGGCGCCGCTCAGGCTGCCGGTGTCGGGGGTTTCGATGCCGAGGAACACCCGGTTGAAGCCGCAGGCGGTCATGCGGCCGATCAGGTCGGGATCGCTGGCCAGATCGACCGAGGCCTCGGTGGTGAAAGAGAAGGGGTAACCGCGCTGCCGCTGCCAGGGTTCCAGTTCGGCCAGCAGTCGATTCACGTTGCGCTTGTTGCCGATGAAGTTGTCATCGACCAGGAAGATCTCACCGCGCCAGTGGAGGTTCCGCAGCGCCTCCAGTTCGGCGATCAATTGCTGCGGCGTCTTGGTGCGGGGTTTGCGGCCATAGAGCACGATGATGTCGCAGAACTCGCACTGAAATGGGCAACCCCGCGAGAACTGAATCGCCATCATCGCGTAGGCGTTCCGCTCCAGCAGATCGAAGCGGGGCGGCGGCGTGGCCTCCAGATCCGGCTTCTCGCCGCCGGCCGTGAAGCGCCCTCCGGCGTCACCGCGCGTCAGGGCCTCCACCAGTAGCGGCAGGGTGATTTCCCCCTCATCGAGCACGAGGAAATCCACCTCGGCCAACTCGGGGGCATCCGGGGTGGAGCTGGCGAAGGGGCCCCCCACCGCCACCCGGCAGCTGTGGGCCTTGGCCAGGGCGATCTGATCAGCCAGATCCTTCTTCTGCACGAGCATCGCCGAGAGGATCACCAGATCGGCCCAGCGCCACTCCTCCTCGTCCACGGCACGGATGTTGCAGTCCACCAGCTGGAACTCCCAGTTCTGAGGCAGCAGGGCCGCCACGGTGATCAGCCCTAGGGGCGGCAGTAGCACCTGGTGCCCCATCAGAGCCACGGCCCGATCGAAGCTCCAGAAGGTCTGCGGGAAGCAGGGGTAGACCAGCAGCACGCGCATGGGTGGAACCTGTAGATCGGGCCGCCCCGGCCGAAGAGCCGTCGTTGGACGGGGACAGCTAGCCGGCCGCAGTCAGTTCAATCTGGTGAGGAGAGCCACCGCCGGAGCCGGGGTTCCGCCTAACCGGAGCACTCCGCACCCCAAATGCGCCGCGCCTCCCCCCATCGCATCACGCCCCACTCCCTTGCGCCTCAGCCACCGCCCCCAGATTCCACCAGGCCGGTGCCCCCCGTCCGGCCCCCTCAGCTCAGGCGGCCCGCTGCCAGCGGAGCCCGCCAGCGCCCTGGCTCCAGCGCAGGCACTCGGCCAGCGGCCGGCCCCGCAGCAGTTCGCTGAGAGGCCGCTTTTCACCCAGCACCCTTCGCGGCAGCACGGTGGCCGCGGCGATCGCCCGCTCCGGCCTGCCGCTCCAGCGGGCCAGCCGGAGCGCACCCTCCAGCAGCGGCAGGGTCACGCCGGCCAAGGTGCCGTCCTCCAGCCGGCAGCTGCCGTTCTCCACCACCAGGGTGCGCTCATCCCAGCGGTGCAGGCCGTCGGCCAGGCCGTAGGGGGCCAGGGCGTCGCTCACCAGCACCACCTGCTGGGGCGCCAGACGCTGCAGCAGCACCGCCATGGTGGGCGCCACGTGCACGCCATCGGCGATCAGCCCGAGGGCCACATCGTCCCGCAGGGCCGCCGCCGCCACGGGCCCCGGGGCGCGGTGGTGCATGGCGGGAACGGCGTTGTAGGCATGGGTCACCATCGCCACGCCGGCGTCGTAGGCCGCTGTTGCCTCGCTTTCGGTGGCTTCGCTGTGGCCCAGGCTCACCACCACGCCCTGGCGGCGCAGGGTCTGGATCACCGCGCTGGCTCCCTCCAGTTCCGGGGCCAGGGTCACCAGGGCGATGTCGGCGGCGGCGGCGCCAGCCGACCAGTCCGGCGCGGCGCCGCCAGGGCTGTCGTCGTGGCGGCTGCCGGCCGCCTCCTCGCTCCACCCGGCGGAGGGTGCCCCCGCATCCGGGCCGAAGAAGCCGCCGATCCGCTCCTGCAGCGCCGCCGGGGAGGGCGGGCAGAGGTGTTGCAGCGGGTGGGCCCCCCGCCGCGCCGCCGCCAGGAAGGGA
The DNA here is from genome assembly GCA_044345855.1 of Cyanobium sp. Taxonomy (GTDB): domain Bacteria; phylum Cyanobacteriota; class Cyanobacteriia; order PCC-6307; family Cyanobiaceae; genus Cyanobium. The sequence continues at coordinate 13,731 of JBIJAG010000021.1, forward strand.
CCCTCCAGGTGGGCCCCCAGCAGGCGGCAGCGACCGGGGCGATGGGCGGCCCGGGCCTGGCGCAGCACCGCCAGGGCCTCCCGTAGGGGTTCCACGGCGCAGGTCACCAGGGTGGGGCAGATCGCTTCCACTCCATCGCGCCAGAGCAGCTCCAGCAAGTCCTCCAGCCGGGGCAGGTCGGCGGTGGTGAGCTCGGGGAAGGCCAGGCCGAGGCCGCCGTTAATCTGCAGGTCCACCCCGGCCGGACTGAGCCAGTCGCCCCGCCAGTCGATGCCGGCGGCGCGGCTGCCGGGGGCGATCGGATGGAGGGCAGCGATCAGGCCCTGCCCATCGATCGCCACTCGCCAGAGCCGACTGTGCGGATCCAGCTCCGCCGGAGCGTCGCCGCCCCGGTCCTTGCGCTCCGGCTGGCCGCAGGCGCCGCTCTCCGGCAGCCTCACCCGGCTCAGCCAGGTGAGACCCGGCCGATCCGGCAGCGGCGGACCGTGGCGGGAGGGCTCCATGGCGGATGGTTCGGGCGGGAGAATGCCATCCTCGCTGCCTTCGTGCCGTGGTTGCCGCCGATCCCGCCAACTTGCAGCTGAGCGGCGCGGCAGGCGATCCGGCCGTGGCCGTGATCATGGGCAGCGATTCCGATCTGCCCACGATGCAGCCGGCCGTGGCGCTGCTGGAGCGCTTCGGAGTGAAGGCGGAGGTGCGGGTGCTCTCGGCCCACCGCACCCCCCAGGAGATGGTGGACTTCGCCCGCGCCGCCGCCGGCCGGGGCTTGAAGGTGATCATCGCCGGGGCCGGCGGGGCGGCCCACCTGCCTGGCATGGTGGCCTCGCTCACCACCCTGCCGGTGATCGGCGTGCCGGTGCAGAGCCGGGCCCTTTCGGGGGTGGATTCGCTCCATTCGATCGTGCAGATGCCCGGCGGCATCCCGGTGGCCACGGTTGCGATCGGCGGCGGCCTCAACGCCGGCCTGCTGGCGGTGCGAATCCTGGCCACGGCCGATGGGGCCCTCGCCGATCGCCTGGCCGCCTACGCCCGGGAACTGCACGATCAGGTGGTGGCCAAGGACCAGCGGCTGCAGGAGCTTGGTAGCGCCGCCTATCTGGAGGGAATGGGGGGGTGAACTGGGGCGCTGATCAGTGAGCAACACGACGCAGGGCGCCGGGGCGCTTGGGCGCGTGGGTGGACCAGCGGCGATCCTGGGTTGCCGGAGCCTTGGCCCGGGTCGATCGCGGGTACTGGTCGATCGGGTTGCCGGATCCAACGGCGTGCTGCCCGGCCCGGGGATCCGTCAAGCTGACCCCACGATCCCCGGCGCGGTTGGATTCCGCCGCCCCCAACCCCATGCTTGAGCGGCTGGTGCTGCCCCCCTGGCTGCGGTTCGGCCTGGCCCTGCCGCTGTTGGTGCTGAACCTGTGGGTGCTGCGCCAGCTGCTGGTGCCCCTGGCGCCGTTCCCGGCCCTGTTCCTGGCCGCGGCCCTGCTGGCGTTTCTGCTGGATCTGCCAACCCGCTGGCTGGTGGAGCAGCGGCTGCCCCGCCCCCTGGCCCTGCTGCTGGTCCTGGGGCTGGCCTTCGGAGGGGTGGTGCTGGCGGCGCTGTGGCTGCTGCCGCGTCTGGTCACCCAGCTCGATGAGTTGATCACCGCCTTGCCCGGCTGGCTGACCCAGGGGGAAACCCTGCTCGGCCAGCTCCAGGACTGGGCCGTGGCCAAGGGCCTGCCCACTGACTTCGGGAACCTGAGCAGCGAGGTGATCACCCGCACCAGCAAGCTCGCCAGCCAGCTCAGTCAGGAGCTGCTGAGCCTGCTGGGGGCCACGGTGGGCCTCACGGTGAACACGGTGATCGTGCTGGTGCTCACCGTGTTTCTGCTGATCGGCGGGGAGCGGATCGCCGAAGGACTGGCCGAATGGCTGCCGCCGGGAGTTCGAAGTCTTGTCACCAGCACGCTGTTCCGCACCTTCCGGGGCTACTTCGGCGGCCAAGTGGTGCTGGCGCTGATCCTCAGCGCTCTGCAGATGGTGGTGTTCACCCTGCTCGGCATCCCCTACGGCGTGCTCTTCGCCGTGGCGATCGGCTTCACCACCCTGATTCCCTACGCCAGCGCCCTCACGATCGTGCTGGTGAGCCTGCTGCTGGCCTTGCAGGAACCGCGGCAGGGCCTAGAAGTGCTGGCGGCTGCGATCACGGTGGGCCAGGTGGTGGATCAGGTGATCCAGCCCCGCCTGATGGGCAGCATCGTGGGGCTGCAGCCTGCCTGGCTGCTGATCAGCCTGCCGATCGGCTCCCGCCTGGGCAGCCTGCTGGGGCTGGGCGAACTGCTGGGCCTGTTGCTGGCGGTGCCGCTGGCGAGCTGTGGCAAAACCTTTCTGGATGCCTGGGCGGTGCGGCTTCGGGCGGGGGAGGCGGCGCTGGCGGCGGCGGATGGGATTCGGGAATAGCAGGCCGGCGGCAACCCAGCGGCTGCCGCCGGCCTGCTGGCTCAGGGCGCTGGCCGTTCCAGCGTCAGGGAAGGATTGCTTGGCTCAAACCTCGACCAGGCATAGCCCTGGCGCTCAAGCAACCCCCGAATGCTGGTCATGTTGGCATCATCCAGCTGGGGCGAGCGGGCCAGCACCCAGCCGTAGCGGCGGTCCGGCGAGCCCACCACCGCCCAGCGGTAGTCGTCGTCGAGCCCGATCACCCAGTAGTCACCCCAGAACGGTCGCCAGCCCAGGACGCTCACAAAGCCCACCTTGAGCCTGGCTCGGGACACCGGATCCACCACCTTCGCCACGCCGGTGGCCTGATCCACGTTGCCGCTGCGCTTGATGCACTGGTTCAGCACGCCCAGCCGTCCATCCGGCCGCAGGCTGTACACGGCGATGGTGTGGCGGGCGCATTGCCGCTGGAAACGGTTGGGGATCCTGGCGATCTCATACCAACCGCCGACATAACGGTTGAGCTCCACCGAGGGCACCGGCACCACCACCGGCCGGGCCCCCACCGGCCGGGCAGGGGCCGACGGGGTGTGTTCGGGCCTAACGGTTCCTGTTCCTGTGGGGGCTATGACCGGATCACCGAGCGCCGGAGCCTGGCTGGTCGCCAGTGCCAGGGCGATGGCGGCCAGCCTGGATAGGTGCGCAACGGGAAGCCGGTTCAGCAGGGCCATGCCCTGATCGTTGCAGACCCGCTCAGCGACCCAGGCGACGACGCAGCCGCCGTGACCAACCCAGGGCTGATAGCGCACCCAGCAAAGGCAGGGGGCCAGGGGTGGGCGCAGTGGGCGGGGTGTATCCGCCCAGATCCGCTGCCGAGACCTTGTAGGCCTGCAGAAGGCTGGGGATCAACTCATACCCGGTGGGTAAGTTGCCAAGGTTTGTGGTGCCGGTGTTGCCGTTGGCGGCGATTTCGTAGCAGTTGGTTGTCGCACCCAGATCGCACTGCAGTCGCTTGCCGTCGTTGGGATTGAAGTAAACGTCAAACTGGGTGTTTGATCCGTTCTGAGTCACGGAATAGTCGTTGTCCGTGCCCGTCAGCAGGAGATAGGAACCATCGTTCAGTTGCGGTCCCACGGCAAGCCCTTCCCATTTTTCGGGTGACCTGTTGTTGAAGGCGGCGATCGTGTTGGCGTCTAGATCGATCAAGACTGAGCTTTTCGTGACCGGGACGATGCCGGCGCCAAGGGGTGTGGTGAGATCGACCGCTGACACATCGGAGGCGCCATTGAGATCGATCACGAAAACATTTTTGTCGGGGGCGGCGAGATTCGCGTTGGGCACTCCCACGCCGCGATTGTTGCGTTCAATCACCATGAAGCGATGGTCGTCGAGAGCAACGATCTCCGAAATGCCACGCCCCTGGCTGGTGCTGGCAAGCTGGTAGGCGTATTGACCAACCACATTGCCGGAGTCAACGTCATATTTGAGAATGCGTGTATATCCACTGCGTGCAAATTCGTTGCCGCTCGAATTGCCGTCGGTGATCACACCATTTTGGAGCATCGCAAAGGCAAAGCGGCCGTCCGGGCTCACCGCCAGCCCCTCAAGGCCTCGATTGCCTTCCCGTCCTGAGGTCAGGGTGCATGGGTTGGTCAGCGTGCCTGGCTTTGGGCACGCCAGGTAATCGGTGCTGCCACTCGACTTCGGGAGGATGTTGCTGGGCACTGAGAAGGCGCGAATGAATTGACCGCCACGCGTGAACTCATACACCGAAGGGCCATATTCGTCGGAAACCAGGAAATTGCCGGAGCGGGGCAGCACCACGATTCCCTCGGGGTCGAAGGAGTTGCCAAGATTGGACGCCGAGGCGGGTGCCAGGCCATTGAGATAGCTGCTTCCGTTTCGGAAAAGAATGGTCTGCTGGATCTGGAAGTTCGAAATGGCACCCGTGGTTTTGTCAACGTCCAGGCTGAAGCGTTGCAGACGTGTGTTGTAGTCCAGCGTGCCCCCGCCCGGCCCTCGGTCGGAAAGGCCAAACCACTGGTTCACCGAAGGAAGATAATAGAGGCCGGAAAAGGCACCAAAACGTCTGTTGATGACTGTCGTGTCCCCGGAGAGATCCTGTCTGTTGCCAGGGATCGTGAGGCTGTTCACGTAAGTGGGAGCGGCCATGGTCGGCAGGGCCATTCCTGTTGGGCAGGCCGTGGCGATCAGGGCTAAGTGCACTAAAGGCTTGCGAAGCAATCCAGGCAAAACCTTGAACCCTTGACGCCTTGAGGTGCAAGCTACAAAAAATTAATGATAATTTAATCTTAAACATATAACGATAGCCTTTCGATCAGGTTAAGGATAGCTTGTCGTTCGGTTAAGTCTTTCCCCGTCTGCTGCGCTATGGCGGCCTGCTTCCCCTTGTCGAGCTCGGTTTCATTAGCCCTTCCCTGCCGCTGGCACCACCCCCTGGCTCTCCAGGTAGGTCAGCACCTGGGCCACCGACTCCTCCAGGCTCTGGCTGCCGGTGTCGATGCGCAGCTCGGGGGCTTCGGGCTCCTCGTAGGGGCTGGAGATGCCGGTGAAGTCCTTGATCTGGCCGGCGCGGGCCTTGGCGTAGAGCCCCTTCGTGTCGCGCTGCTCGCACACCCCCAGATCGGCGGCGCAGTGGATCTCGATGAAATCGCCGCCCTCCACCAGGGCGCGTGCCCGGCGGCGGTCGGCGCGGAACGGCGACACGAAGGCGGTGAGCACCACCACGCCGGCATCGAGGAACAGCTTGGCCACCTCGCCGATGCGGCGGATGTTCTCCTCCCGGTCGGCATCGGAGAAGCCCAGGTCGGCGCAGAGGCCGTGGCGCACGTTGTCGCCATCGAGCACGTAGCAAGCCAGCCCCTGCTCGAACAGGGCCGAGTTCACCCCATTGGCGAGGGTGCTCTTGCCGGCGCCGCTCAGGCCCGTGAACCAGAGGATGGCGCTGCGGTGGCCCCGCTGGTGCGCCCGGGCTGCCCGGGTCACGGTGGAGTGGTGCCACACGATGTTGGTGGCCATGCCGGCCGGGCCGTCGGTGGCTGGGCTGAGCGGGGCCTGGGGGCTGGTCATCGGCGGCGCAGCTTCGAGGGTATGGGGCCATTGTCCCTGGCGGCCCGTCCTGGGTGTTGCGTTCCTTGCTGGCCCGCGATCAGGCCGCCACCGCTTCCACCACGCTCACCGGCGCCGGGGTGGGGCGTTGGACCATCGACCTCCGTCCTCGCCGCCAGACTGACAGCGAGCGAAAGACATGATGGATAGAATGGTTTTCTGCCCATTGATGGTGGAATGCCCGTCAACATCAAGAGTTCCCAGGTGGACGCCTTGCTCGCCCAGCTGCGCCAGCTCACCGGCCGGGGTGCCACCGACATCGTGCGGGATGCCCTAGAGCACGAGTTGCAGCGGCAGCGCCGGATACGCCGCGCCGCACGCCTTCAGCAGGATCTCGCTTCCCTGCAGGATCAGGCCGCTGCAGGGGCCCGGCCGTTTGATCCGAGCGAGCTCTACGGCGCCGATGGCCTGCCCGGATGATCCTCGATACCTCCGCCGTCATCGCCATCATTCAGCGCGAGCCTGGCTGGCAGCAACTCCGCAGCCAGCTGGGGCAGGCGCCGCTGCTGCGGATCTCCGCAGGCACCCTGCAGGAGTTGCTGGTGGTGGCCCATTGCCGGGGTGTGCTGGAGGCCGTTGAGGATCTTCTCCTTCTGCTCGATGCCGATGTGGTGCCCGTGGATGGGGATCTGGCCCGCCGGGCCTGCCGGATCTTCCAGCGGTTCGGCAAGGGCCAGGGCCATGCCGCCCAGCTCAACTTCGGCGACTGTTTCGCCGCCGCCCTGGCGGAAAGGGATCAGGCGCCGCTGGCCTATACCGGCGATGACTTCCGCACCGCCGGATATTGACTGGCGTCGCGCCTCAGTCGGCCCATGGCCTGGTTCAGATCATTCCGATACGACTAGGCCCATAGCAAGGGGTCCAGCGTCGCCGGTTGCGAATCAGCCCTCCCTTCACCCCCCCGCCTGCTTTGGCCGGAAGCCCTCCTTCTCCAGCGCCGCCAGGGCCGGCGCCACCTGATCGCCCTGCAGTTCGATCACGCCGTCCTTGAGGGTGCCGCCGGTGCCGGAGGAGGCCTTGAGGGTCTTGAGCAGGGCGCGGGCCTCAGCTTCGGGGATCTCCAGACCAGTGATCGCGGTCACGAGCTTGCCGCCCTTGCCGGCCTTGGTGCGCTGTACCCGCACCTTCTGCTGGGCCTTCGGAGTGGTGGCCCCCCCGGCAGCCGCCGAGCCGGCGCTGGGCCGGGCCGTGCTCGCAGCGCTGCCGCTGAATTCCTGCCAGCCGCCTTTCTTAGCCATGCCGCACCCGGAGCCGCTGGTGCCGATTCTGGTTGGCGCCGCACCGGAAAACGGCTCTGTTCAGTGGAACTCAGCGACCATCGCCTGCAGTTCGCGGCACAGGAACCTTGCGGCCTGGCCCTACTGCTGCACCGGCAGCGGCACGGGGCCGGTGGTGCAGGTGCCGGTGCGCAATGAACAGCGCCCGGCGGCCTCGGCGGCGGCCTGCTCCGCTTCAAGACGCTCCAGCCCTTCCCGCACCCAGATCTTGCAGGCTTCCGTCGCATCCAACCCGGCGCTGCCGGCAGCCTGGGCCAGCCGCTGCTGCAGGTCGAGATCCAGCCATTCCAGGCTCGCCGGGGCCGTACGGGCCGGGGAGGTGGCGAGGGAAAGAGCGGGGGATGCCGTCATGGCCGGGCTTAGGGAAGACCTTTTAATTGTGTGCCTTCAGCCTCACGCCCGGCAGTTCATGGTGATCCAGGCGCCCAGAGTGGGCCCGGCGGTGTTGACTCCGCCATCGCCATCGCGCCGCCATGCCGCTGACGCGATCGGCCAGGCCCAGCACCATGAAGCCGCTCTCTTGCGGTTCGCAGCGCCGATGCCTCTCCTCCCCCAGCTGCTCCGCCCCGAGCAGCTCCAGTCCTGGCGCGCCTCGCCCTGATCTGTGATCCGGCCCACCACAGCAGCGGCCCAACCCTGCTGCTCGAAATCCACGACCCCAGTGACCGGGTGCCGCCCCACCGCCACGTTCATGCCGTGGAGATGCTGTTTGTGCTGCGTGGCCGGGTCTGGAAGGAAAACCAGGCCAATCGACCTCAATTCAGCTCCAAAATTGCCCATTTAGAACAGAGATGTTTGCGGCGCTCGCCAGTGCAGAGTGCGCTGGGTTTGGGGGCATTGTGCTCATGGGGCTCTTCACCCGGCATAGGCGCCGCTGACCACCGGCCTTTCCTGGCCTGCGGCGGCTTCGTCTCTACGACCCTCCTCTCCCTAGGCTGGCCCCACTGCATGTTGCCGCCGGTGACCACCACCGTTCCCCCCCGTCAGGCCACCAGCCCCGATCCCGCCAGCTTGGTGCCCGCGGTGCGGCCCGATCCCCTGGGGCGCTTCGGGCCATACGGCGGCCAGTACGTGCCAGAAACCCTGATGCCCGCACTCGCGGAGCTGGAGACTGCCGCCGCCGAGGCCTGGGCCGATCCGGCCTTCACCGAGCGGCTCAACCACCTGCTGCGCACCTACGTGGGCCGGCCAAGCCCGCTCTATGAGGCCGAACGGCTCAGCGAGCACTATCGCCGCGCCGAGGGCGGCCCGCGCATCTGGCTGAAGCGCGAAGACCTCAACCACACCGGCGCCCACAAGATCAACAATGCCCTGGGCCAGGGCCTTTTGGCCTTGCGGATGGGCAAGAAGCGAGTGATCGCCGAAACCGGTGCCGGCCAGCACGGCGTGGCCACCGCCACGGTGTGCGCCCGCTTCGGCCTGGAGTGCGTGATCTACATGGGCGCTGAGGATATGCGCCGCCAAGCGCTGAACGTGTTCCGCATGCGTCTGCTCGGCGCCACGGTGCAGCCGGTCACCGCTGGCACCGCCACCCTCAAGGACGCCACCAGCGAGGCGATCCGCGATTGGGTGACCAACGTGGAAACCACCCATTACATCCTCGGCTCGGTGGCCGGCCCCCACCCCTACCCGATGCTGGTGCGCGACTTCCACGCCGTGATCGGCGAGGAGGCCAAACAACAGTGCGCCGAGGCCTTTGGGCGCTTGCCCGATGTGCTGGTGGCCTGCGTGGGTGGCGGCTCCAACGCCATGGGGCTGTTCCATGCCTTTGTGGAGGACCCCTCCGTGCGCTTGATCGGCGTCGAGGCCGCCGGCGAGGGGGTAGCCAGCGGCCGCCATGCCGCCACCATTACGGAGGGCCGAGTCGGGGTGCTTCATGGCGCCATGAGTCTGCTGCTCCAGGACGAGGAGGGCCAGGTGCAGGAGGCCCACTCGATCAGCGCCGGCCTCGATTACCCCGGTGTCGGGCCCGAGCACAGCTACCTGAAGGGCATCGGCCGGGCCGAATACGCCGCCGTCACCGATGCCGAAGCCCTCGATGCCCTGCAGCTCCTCTGCCGCCTCGAGGGCATCATCCCGGCCCTGGAGACGGCCCACGCCTTTGCCTGGCTCGAGAAGCTCTGCCCCACCCTGCCTCCCGGCACCGAGGTGGTGCTCAACCTCTCCGGCCGCGGCGACAAGGACGTGAACACCGTGGCCGAGAAGCTGGGGGACCGGATGGGGGGGTGAGTGGCCACTGGCCGAGCCATGCGGGGCACGACACCGGGTCAGTCTCCTAAAGCGGATCCTCCTCCCACTGGAAGCGCGGCAGCTTGCTGAGGGTTTCCTGCATGTTGCGGGCCCAGATCTCCATCGAGCGGGTCACTTGGCTGTGCTCCTTTTCAAGCTTGAGGCGGCGGGAGACCCGCAGCTCATCGGTCGGAACCAGGGCGATCTCGAACGGTGGCCCCACGGTGAGATTGGAGCGGCGTGTCACGATCTGCGACACCAGGCAGAGGCGGGCCGCATCTTCGAGCGAAAGGCGCGAGTGGCCCACGTAATCGAGGGGGGGTTTGCCGTATTTGCTTTCGCCGATCTGCAGGAAGGGGGTTTCCGGCGTGGCCATGATCGCGTTGCCTTGGGGATAGATCAGGTAGAGCCCGTGGGGCTGGCCGGCGATCTGGCCCCCCAGGATGAAGCTGGCTTCACCGCTGGCGCCTGCCTGCTGCAGGGGCGTGGAGAAGGCCCGTTGCACCGCCACGCTGAGCCGACCCACATAGTCAGCAGCTTCGAAGAGGTAGCGGGCTGTGAGGAGATCATGGCTTTCGTCCGCAGTGCCGGAGGGCCTGGGCTCCGCCATAGGGGGGGGAGCCCCAGGACCGTCGTTCACCGCGCTCACCATCGCGGCGGAAGCGGCGGCCTCGTCGAGCGCGAGATCCCGGCGGATCCGATTGAGCACCGCCTGGGTGGTGCCGAGATTTCCCGCTGCCATGAGCACGAATAGCCGATCCGGCGCGGGCTGAAACACATGCATCTTGCTGTAGCTAGAGATGTAATCCACCCCCGCATTGGTGCGGGAGTCGGATACAAACACCAGCCCGCTCTCGAGCAGGAAGCCAACGCAATAAGTCATGGTCAGACTCGCTTTTCCTTCATTGTCTGATTGTTTTTCCCGGTTAACTGAGAAGACGCTGCAGGATCGAGGCCACCGAATCCACCGCCGAGCGGGCCGTGGCGTAGGCCATCCGCATCGGACCGACCAAGGCAACCTGCCCCCGGGAGCCATCGGCTGTGCGGTATGGGGCCTGCACCACGGAGCACTGGCCCAGGGCGGTGTGGGGGTGTTCCGTGCCAATCCAGATGCTGCCGGCGCCTTCGGCCGTCTGCCCGTTACCCGGGGGAGCCAGCACCTGCTGGGGGCCGCTCTCCACCAGCTGCACCAGGGGCAGCAGGCTTGAGGTGCGGCTGAACTCGGGCTGGCCCAGCAGGCCGCCGAGGCCGGCCGCCACCACCCCGTCGAAGTCGCCCACCCTGCCGAGCTGGGCATGGCTTTCCAGGGCCTGACGCAGGAGCCCGCCGCTGGCCCCCAGCTGGGCCGGCAGCCGCTCCCAGGCGATGCGGCCGGCTGGGCGGTTGCGCAGCTGTTCGTTGGTCCAGCGCTCCAGCAGGGGCATCTGGTCGGAGCTGCCTCCAGGCAGGCGCAGGTTGAGGCTGGTGGTGAGGGCCGCCCCCTGCACCAGGAACACCAGCAGCCGGTCACTGCTCACCACCAGCCGCACCTCCTGGAGGTGAGGGCGTGGCCGGCGTGGCCGGCTGATCAGGCTGAGCAGGCCGGTGAGATCGGCCAGGCGGCGGGCCAGATGCTGCAGCAGATCATCAAGGGCTGCCCACTGGAGACTGATGCCCGCCAGCTCCCGCTCCAGCTGGAGGGCCGCCGCACCCGGGGAGGGGAGGAGCTGGTCCACGTAGAGGCGGTAGCCCAGCTGGCTGGGGATGCGGCCGGCGGAGGTGTGGGGCTGGGTGAGCAGGCCCCGCTGCTCCAGGGCCCCCATGGCGGAGCGCACCGTGGCCGGGCTGGCGGGAAGCCCGAAGCGCCGCACCAGAATGTGACTTCCCACGGGTTCGACCGTGTCCACGTAGTGCCGCACGGTGGCCTGCAGCACCTCCTGTTGCCGGCGGGGCAGGCTCTCCAACGGGACATCGGCTACAGGCACGTTTGCGATCGTAGGCAGCCCGGGCCCGTGGCTGATGCTTTGTCATGGGCGGGAAGCCGGCGGCGGGTCGATCGCCCGGGCCCTGTCTTGCCCACTGGAGGGCTTCGTGAGCCAATGATGCGCGGCTTGCCTCAGGAGCGCGCCGCTTGCATTCAATAGCGGGGCACCGAGGGATCCACCTCGCGGCTCCAGGCCTCGATCCCCCCCTCCACGTTCCACACCTCCGGGTAGCCCCGCTCCTGGGCCAGCCAGCAGCCGAAGCGCCAGCTGCGCATGCCGGAGTGGCAGAGCACCGCCACGGGCCTGGCCGGATCGAGCAGATCGCCGATCCGCTCCATCCAGTCGGCCGAGCGACTCAGGGGCAGATGCAGCACCGGGTGAGGCAGTCGCGCGAGCTCCAGTTCCTGGTCTTCCCGCACATCCACCAACTGGAGCGGGCCACCGACGCGCAGTTGTTCGGCCAGGTCAGGGGCGCTGAGGGTGCCGGGCAGCCGGGGGGCGGGGGTGCTCATGGTGGGCGCCGGGTCGGGCGGGCGTCAGGATGGCCCCATCCTGCAAGAGGGGAATGAAGGCCAGGCCTTTCCTGGCGGTGCTGCTGGCCCTCGGCCTGCTGGCCCTCGCCCTGGGCGGAGCTGGTTGGTGGCTGGTGGGGCAGCGGGGCCCCCTGGCCCTCCAGCACCGTGCGGCCAGCCTGCCGCGGGCCGCACGCTTCGTGCCGCGCCAGGCCCCCCTCAGCCTCTACCTGCTCAGCGATGGTGAGGAACCCGTGGCCTATGCCCGGGCCGTGGCACCGGCCCGGAACCGCCGGCAGGCCGCCGCCGCGATCGAGCGCCTGCGCGATGGCGCCTTCGCCGCGGCGGGCCTCGATTACCCCACCGAGCTGGCCGCCTGGCTCGCTCCTGAGATCGGTCTCGCCCTCTTCGATCTTCCGGATGGGGATCCCGGCGCCGCCTCGGGGTCCGGCAACTGGCTGCTGGCCCTGCGCAGCCGCGACGATGATGGCGCCCGCCAATTCGTGCAGCGCTTCTGGCAGACCCGCAGCCTGGCCGGCACCGACCTACAGGTCAGCCGCTATCGGGGGATGGGCCTGATCAGCGGCCGGGGTGCCCTGCTCGGCCGCCAGCCGCTGCCCCTCGCCACCGCCCTTGTCGACGACGACCTGCTGCTCATCGCCTCCGGCCGGGGCGTGCTGGAGCAGGCCCTCGATGTTTCCCAGATCGATGAGCTCAACCAGGGCGCCGATCCTGCGCTGCGCCAGCGGATTGCCGACCTCGGCGAGGGGGCGGCCCTGCTGGTGGCGCGGGCCGCCGGACTCCCCGTGGGTCTGGGAATTCCGGCCGATCCTGGTCCCGCTGCCCAGGTTCTGGCCAGCCTCCGCCCCGATGGAGCCGCCCTGTGGTTGGAGGCTCTGGTCGAGAGGCCCGGTGCCGGGCCGGTGGCAGCCGGGGCTCTGGATCCCACCTCCCTGGCCGTGCGGCGCGCCCTGGTGGCGGCGGCCCCCGCTGCCACCGAGCGGCTGGGCCTGCTCCAGAACCCGGCGGCCCTGCTCTCCGACCCCCTGCTTCGCCCCCTGGTGGAGCGGGTGGCGGCCCTGGCTCCCGGGGCGGGCCCCCTGCCCCCCCTGCTGGTGGCTGCAGCAGACGGTCCCCTGGTGGTGGCCGAGGCGCCCGCCGGCTGGCTGATGGCCTCGCCGCCGGATCGGCCGGCCACCGCTGCCCTCGAGGCTCCCCTGGCCGCCGCAGGCCTGATCCCGGCGCCGTTGGAGCTGGAAGGCCGCCCGGTCACCGTCTGGACCCGGCTGGTGGCCGGCCGCGGCGCCCGACCCGACCGGGAGGGCGTGGATCGCCTCCAGGCTCCCCTTGAGGGCTGGCGCGGCGACCAGGACGGTCAGGCCCTGTGGGGGCGCAGCCTGGCCCTGCTGGAGGCGGCCGGAGACGGGCGGGGTGCCCAGCGGCGCGAGCGGCAACTCGAGGCTCTGGATCGTCCTGCCGCACCGCTGCAGTGGGCCCTCGCGACTGAGCCGGCCCGCTCCCTGCTGCGTGACTGGTTGCCTTGGCGACGCCTCGCGTCCCTGGCCGGAGGTCCCTTGGATGCTCCCGTGCGGGGCCTGGCCCTGGCTGTGGAACCCGGGGCCGAAGGCCTGAGGCTGCGGGCCCGACTTGAATTCGGATCGGGCCGATGAGCGCGATCGGCCCGATCCTCCGCTCCAGAGACACCTGACACAGCATTTCCATGGCACCCTTCGGCCCCCGACTCCTGCTGGTGCGCCACGGCATCGCCGAAGACCGCAGCGAAGATCGACCCGATCGCCTGCGCGCCCTCACCCCCGCTGGACGCCGCCGCACCACGGCGGTGCTGGAACGGGCCGTGGCCTTGGGGCTAACGGCGGACCGGCTGATGTCCTCCCCCCTGGTGCGTGCCCGTCAGACTGCTGAGATCGCCCTTCGCGCCGGCCTGGCTCCCTGCCTGGAGCTTGCCACGGCCCTGGAGCCCGGCGCCGATCCCTTGCCGCTGTTGGCCCGCTGGTTGACCACCCCCACCGCTGTGGTGCCCCAGACGCCCGGGTCGCCCCCACTCGGCGCGGCTTCATCCCCCAGGGCCGACCCTTCCACTCCGGCAGCGGACTGGCCCCTGCGTCTGGCCCTGGTGGGCCATGAACCCGACCTGGGGGATCTCGCCGCCAGGCTTCTGGGGGCTCCCCTGGGATCGATCGCCCTACGCAAGGCCGGCCTGGCCTTGCTCGAATTACCCCGTTCCGCCCAGGGCCACCTAGAGGATCAGGCGGCGGCTGGCGCCTGGCGCCTGCAGCAGCTGCTCACCCCCCGGACCCTGCTGGCTTAGCGGTGGCGCCACCCCACTGGCAGCCTCCGCTACGGCGCCGAGGCGGCCCCACGCCTAGGTTTTGGATTCTGGATCTTCATGGCACCTGGCATGGCGGCGAAAACCACCCCTGAGGAAGCCACCACCACTTCTGCCGCCGCCGCTGCCGCACCGGCGACTACAGCTGCTCCACCGGTCTTCCGGCCTGGCCTTGAAGGCGTTCCGGCCACCCAGTCGGCCATCTGCGACATCGACGGCCAGCGGGGGGTGCTCACTTACCGGGGCGTGCCGGTCGACCAGCTCGCCCGCAACAGCAGCTTTCTGGAAACGGCTTACCTGCTGATCTGGGGCGAACTGCCCACGATCTTTCAGCTCAACGACTTCCAGCAGGAGGTGCAGATGCACCGGCGGGTGAGCTTCCGCATCCGCGACATGATGAAGTGCTTCCCGGCCTCAGGGCACCCGATGGATGCCCTGCAGGCAAGCGCTGCCTCGCTGGGGCTCTTCTATTCCCGCCGTGCCCTCTACGACCCGCAATACGTCACCGAGGCGGTGGTGCGGCTGATCGCCAAGATCCCCACGATGGTGGCGGCCTTCCAGCTGATCCGCAAAGGCCAGGATCCAATCCAGCCCCGCGACGATCTCGCCTATTCGGCCAACTTCCTCTACATGCTCACTGAGCGGGAGCCCGATTCCCTGGCGGCCCGCATCTTCGATTCCTGCCTGATCCTCCATGCCGAGCACAGCCTCAACGCCAGCACCTTCAGCGCCCGCGTCACCGCCAGCACCCTCACCGACCCCTATGCGGTCGTGGCCTCGGCGGTGGGCACCCTGGCCGGTCCGCTCCACGGTGGCGCCAACGAGGACGTGCTCGACATGCTCGATCAGATCGGCACGGTAGACCGGGTGGAGGCCTGGCTCGACCAGGCGATTGCCTCAAAGCAGAAGATTATGGGCTTCGGCCACCGTGAATACAGGGTCAAGGATCCCCGTGCCGTGATCCTGCAGGGCCTTGCCGAAGAACTGTTCGTGCGTTTCGGCCACGACACCATGTATGACGTGGCCCGCAGGCTTGAGGAGGTGGCGGCCGACAGGCTCGGCCCCAAGGGTATCTATCCAAACGTGGATTTCTATTCCGGCCTGGTGTACCGCAAGCTCGGCATCCCCCGGGATCTGTTCACTCCGATCTTCGCCATCGCCCGCACCGCAGGCTGGCTGGCCCACTGGCGCGAGCAGCTCGGTGCCAACCGCATCTATCGTCCCACCCAGATCTACACCGGCTCGGCCGAGCGGCCCTGGCTGCCGCTTGAGAGCCGACCCGCCTCCAGCTGATCGGGTCCGGCCTCCGCTTCAACCCACCGTTACCCCCCCAGCCGAGCTGGGGGGGGCTTAACGTCCCCCCACCTGCCCAACCCGCCATGCAGACCTTCGCGGTCGTGACACCGGGCCTCGACCTGCAGTCCAGCTTCCTCGATCTGCTCGAGGGTTTTGGCGTGAGCCAGGGGCTCGCCCATCTGCTCTGGCTGCCGCTTCCCATGCTCACGGTGCTGGTGTCGGCCGTGGTCGGCGTTCTGGTCAACGTCTGGCTGGAGCGCAAGATCTCCGCTGCCGTGCAGCAGCGGATCGGCCCTGAGTACGCCGGCGCCCTCGGCATCCTGCAGCCCATGGCCGATGGCCTCAAGCTGCTGTTCAAGGAGGACATCATCCCCGCCAAGGCCGACGGCCTCCTCTTCACCCTCGGCCCGGTGCTGGTGCTGGTGCCCGTGATCCTCAGCTGGCTGGTGGTGCCCTTCGGTCAGAACCTGCTGATCAGCAACGTGGGCGTGGGTGTATTCCTTTGGATCGCCCTGAGCAGTATCCAGCCGATCGGCCTGCTGATGAGCGGCTATTCCAGCAATAACAAATATTCTTTGCTCGGCGGCCTGCGGGCTGCGGCCCAGTCGATCAGCTACGAGATTCCTCTGGCCCTGAGCGTGCTGGCGATCGTGATGATGAGCAATTCGCTTAGCACTGTCGATATCGTCAATCAGCAGGCCGGTGCCGGCATCTTCAGCTGGAATATCTGGCGTCAGCCGGTGGGGTTCGTGATTTTCTGGATCTGCGTGCTGGCTGAGTGTGAACGCCTCCCCTTCGACCTTCCTGAGGCGGAGGAGGAGCTCGTGGCCGGCTACCAGACCGAGTACGCCGGCATGAAGTTCGCTCTCTTCTACCTGGGCAGCTACATCAATCTGGTGCTCTCGGCCCTGCTGGTGTCGGTGCTGTACCTGGGCGGCTGGGGTTTCCCGATCCCGGTTGAGTGGCTGGCCGGCCTGCTGGGCCAGTCGGTGGATGCGCCGCTCGTGCAGGTGATCACCGGCAGCCTCGGCATCGTGATGACCGTGCTCAAGGCCTACCTGCTGGTGTTCTTCGCGATCCTGTTGCGTTGGACCGTGCCAAGGGTTCGGATCGACCAACTTCTCGATTTGGGTTGGAAGTTTCTGCTGCCGTTGGCCCTGGTCAATCTGCTGGTCACCGCCGCCCTGAAGCTTGCTTTCCCGGGCGCCTTTGGCGGCTGACCCTGCCCCAGACACGCCGCCCGGCCGGGATCTTGGTCCCTTGCTTCAGCGGCTGCGACACATCCCCTTCCCGGCCGCCATCATGGGGGCCACCCCCGTTCCCTGAGCTTCCCTCCCCCCATGTTCGGGTTCCTCAAGAAAGTCGGCGACTACACCCAGGATGCGGTGGGCGCGGCTAAGTACATCACTCAGGGTCTGGGGGTCACCTTCGACCACCTGCGCCGCCGGCCGATCACGGTGCAGTACCCCTACGAAAAGCTGATCCCCTCGGAGCGCTACCGCGGCCGCATCCACTACGAGTTCGATAAGTGCATCGCCTGTGAGGTGTGTGTGAGGGTCTGCCCCATCAACCTGCCTGTGGTGGATTGGGTGATGAACAAGGCCACCAAGAAAAAGGAGCTGCGCAACTACTCGATCGATTTCGGCGTGTGCATCTTCTGCGGCAACTGCGTGGAGTACTGCCCCACCAACTGTCTCTCGATGACCGAGGAATATGAGCTGGCCGCCTTCGATCGCCACAGCCTCAACTACGACAACGTCGCCTTGGGGCGCCTTCCCACCAGCGTGACCAGCGATCCGGCCGTGGCTCCGCTGCGGGAGTTGGTCTACCTACCCAAGGGTGTGATGGATCCCCATGATCTGCCCGCCACCACGCCGCGGGTCGGCAGACTCCCCGAGCAGGTGCTCGAAACCCTGCCCAAGGCGGCGACGGCCGCCTCTGACTCCGCCGCCACCACCGCCGACGCAGGCGCCACCCCCCAGCCATGACCATCGCCTCCACCACAGAGCTCATTTGCTTCCTGGTGCTATCGGTCGCCCTGGTGGCCGGGTCCCTAGGGGTGGTACTGCTCCCCAACATCGTGTATTCCGCTTTTCTTCTAGGCGGTGTGTTCCTCTCGGTGGCCGGCCTCTATCTGCTGCTCAATGCCAGCTTCGTGGCCGCTGCCCAGGTACTGGTCTATGTAGGGGCGGTGAACGTGCTGATCTTGTTCGCGATCATGCTCGTGAACAAGAAGGAAACCCTGGCAGCCATCCCTGGTCTGCTGCTGCGGCGGGTTCTTTCCGGGGCGGTGTGCGCCGGTCTTTTCGCGCTGTTGCTCCGGGTCTCCTTCACCACCGACTGGGCCCTGCCTGGCCCCACTCCGGTGGGTGAAGAGGCCACCATCAGGATCGGAGAGCATCTGTTCAGCGATTACCTGCTGCCCTTCGAACTGGCTTCGGTTTTGCTTCTGATGGCGATGATCGGTGCCATCGTGCTGGCCCGCCGTGATGTGTTCACCAGTGACGTGATAACCGGGGAACCGGTGGACCAGGGGCTGATCGAGAAGGCCCGCACACCCCTCCTGCTTGAAAAGCCCGCCCTGGAGAAAACCTCATGACTCTCGCCCTGGTTCTTCCCGGTTTCAGCAACGGGATTCCCTTACAGGCCTACCTCGTCCTGGCCGCAGTTCTGTTCTGCACCGGTGTATGGGGCCTGATCAACAGCCGCAACGCCGTGCGGGTGCTGATGAGCATCGAACTCATGCTCAACGCCGTGAACCTCAATCTGATGGCCTTCTCCAATTACCTCGATGGCCAGCTGATCCGCGGCCAGGTGTTTGCCATCTTCGTGATTACTGTTGCTGCGGCCGAGGCGGCGGTGGGTCTGGCGATCCTGCTCTCCCTGTATCGAAACCGCGAAACGGTGGACATGGAGCGTTTCAACCTCTTGCGTTGGTAGCCAGGCTGGGGACACCTGATTTGCGGCGTTTCGCCCCATGCGCCTCGAGAAGGTTTGGTTGATCGTGCGCAGCGGCAGCCGCGCCGCCCAGCTTCAGGCCCGTCGCTGCGCCGAGGACCTAAGAGCTCAGGGCATTGGTGTGATCGTGGCCGCCAGTGGCCTGGCCCAGAATCCCTTCCCGGCTCTGTTGGCCACCGAACCGGCTCCGCCCGATCTCGCCTTGGTGCTCGGGGGCGATGGCACCGTGCTCGGCGCGGCCCGTCACCTCGCCCCCCATGGGGTGCCGATCCTCAGTTTCAATGTGGGGGGGCACCTGGGATTTCTCACCCATGAGAGCAGCCTCCTGCGGCTCGCCGACGAGGACTCTGTCGAACCTTCACTCTGGCAGCGGCTGCTGGCCGATCGCTTCGCCCTGGAGCGCCGCATGATGCTCGAGGCCCGCATCGAGCGGGGCGATGGGGTGAGCGCCACCGCTGCCGTCCGCACCCGTGCATCCTTCGCCGCTGCCGATGTGGATGCCGATGGGCCCCACGGCGCCCTCAACGACTTTTACTTCCGGCCTTGCCTTGATGAGGTGTCGCCCACCTGTTTGCTTGAGCTCGAGATTGATGGCGAGGTGGTGGATCAGTACCGCGGTGATGGCCTGATCATCGCCACCCCCACCGGCTCCACCGGTTACGCCATGGCGGCGGGGGGGCCGATCCTCCATCCCGGCATCGAGGCGATCGTGGTGAATCCGATCTGTCCGATGAGTCTCTCCAGCCGTGCCGTGGTGGTGCCTCCCCGCTCAAGGCTCACCGTGTGGCCCCTCGGGGAGAGCAGCCGGCGGGTGAAGCTCTGGAAGGATGGCGCTCACGCCAGCCTGCTCGATCCTGGCGATCGCTGTGTGGTTCAGCAGGGGCCCCATCCGGCACTGCTGCTCCAACTGGAGCAGAGCCCCTCCTATTACCGCACCCTCACCCACAAGCTGCACTGGGCCGGCAGCCTTACCAACGGCGAGGCCTCCTCGAACTAGGACATCAGCTGAGGCCGGAGTGCGGCTTCCCCCCGGTGGATCCAGGGGTTTAGCGCCAGACTCGCCGCGCTCGGACGGGGCTCCAGGCCTGGACTGTTTCACAATGCTCCTTTCCAGGCGACCTCTGGTCGTGGCAGGACGTGGCGCTGGAGATCGAACGACGCTTTCTGGTGGTGGGCGAGGGTTGGCGCCACCACAGCCTCTGGGTTCGCAGCCTGCGCCAGGGCTATCTGGTGGCAGCCGCCGAGGCCATCACCCTGCGGGTGCGCACCAGCGCGCCTCTGGGGGAACCCGGGGCGCCTGAAGTCGCCGGAGTTGGGGGTCGCCGGGCGAAGCCCTCCCCGGAGGCCTTCCTCACCCTCAAGGCCCCTCCCCCCGCCGGCTTCAGCGGCCCGGCCCTCTGCCGGCTGGAATTCGAGTATGCGATTCCGCTGGCTGATGGGGAGGAGCTGTTGGCCATGGCGGCGGCTTCGCTGCGCAAGCGGCGCCATGGCCTCGATTTGAGCGGTGGTGATTGGGTTCTGGATGTGTTCGAGGGCGACAATGCACCGCTGGTGGTAGCGGAGGTGGAGATCGCCAGCGCCGATCAGGCCGTGATGATTCCTGCCTGGTGCGGGCGGGAGGTCACCGACCGCCGGGAGCTGAGCAATGCCGCCCTGGCGCACCATCCCTTCGCCAACTGGAGCGAGGCCGAGCAGCGCGAACTACTGCATGGGTAGGGTGGAGTCGATGCACATTGCAGCGCCCGAAGCGGCGGGGGGACTTTGATGACCGGCCTCTACGACAACCAGGGAGTGCTCCGCTGCGCCGGCAGGGATGCCGAGGACTGCCTCGCCTACGCCGAGCTCTTTGGGCTTGCCGCTGATCGCTACAGCCTCGAGGCCCTGGAGGCCCCCCGCCCGCTTCAGTCCAAGCCTGCCCCCCGCCGCAGCCAGGCAGACCAGTCGCTGGCGCTGGGGAAGGGTTGAACCGGATCCGGGATCAGGTCAGGGATTCCCGGTACCGCTGGCTGGACCGGCAGATCCGGCGGGGGGCAGAACGCAGCAGTTGAAGCCATCGCGGCAGATCTTGCCGTTATCCATGGCCCAGTTGAGTAGCGCCACCCGGTTCTTCGCGCCTGTCTTGGTGAAGATGTTGCTCACGTGGTTGTCCACGGTGCGCTTGCTAATCATCAACTGCGCCGCGATCTCCTGGTTGGTTAGGCCGGTGGCCACCAGTTCCACAATCTCCACTTCGCGATCGGAGAGATCGTTGCGGGCTGAGGCGCTGAATCGGGCTGCCGGAGAACGCTCGACAGGCCCAGGCTCCTGCCTGGTGCGCTCCGATGTCCCGCGCTCGGGCATGCCATGCTCCGCCTTGATGATTCACTCTAGGCAGGCCTGTGCTGCATGATGGGCAGCCAGAGGGGGAGAGGGGCGTGTGTTGCTCCAGGACGCATTGCAGGCTGGTCAATTCGCGCTTACCGCGGAAGTCACCCCACCCCGCGGCGGTGACCCCTCCAGGGCCGTGGAGGTCGCCTCCCTGCTGCGGGGCCGGGTCCACGCCGTCAACGTGACCGATGGCAGCCGGGCGGTAATGCGAATGAGCAGCCTGGCCCTCTGTCGCCTGTTGCTGGAGGCCGGCATCGAACCGGTGCTCCAGATGACCTGCCGCGACCGTAACCGCATTGCCCTGCAGGCCGATCTGCTGGGGGCCCATGCCCTCGGCATCCGCAACCTTCTCTGTCTCACCGGGGATCCGGTGCGGGCCGGCGATCAGCCGGCGACCCGGCCGGTGAATGAGCTCGAGGCGGTGCGTCTGCTCCAGTTGGTTGGCCGATGCAATGCCGGGCTGGATCCGGTGGAAGGCACCCTCCCCGACGGCCCCACCCTGCTGTTCCCTGGAGCCGCAGCCGATCCCCAGTCCCCCAGCTGGAGTGGCCTGGCCTCTCGGGTGCGCCGCAAGCAGGCCGCCGGCGCCCGTTTTCTGCAGACCCAGATGGTGATGGATGAAGCCGCCCTGCGGCGCTTTGTGGAGGAGATCACCGCTCCGCTCGGGCTTCCGGTGCTGGCCGGGGTGTTTCTGCTCAAGTCGGCCCGCAATGCCCGCTTCATCAACCGCGTGGTGCCGGGCGCCTGCATTCCCGAAGTGGTGATCACCCGCCTGGAGGCGGCGAAGGACCCGGCGGCGGAGGGGGTGGCGATCGCCGCGGAGCAGGTGCAGGCCTACCGCACCATTGCCCAGGGGGTGCATCTGATGGCGGTGAAGGCGGAGGAACGGATCCCCTGCATCCTGGATCGGGCCGGGATCCTGTCCCTCAACTAGCAGAGGTCAGGGCTGCAGCCGTTCAGCAAGAGTTCTCGATGGAGCCTGGTCTCTCCTAGCCAGGGCTACGACACGATCGGCATCTTGCCGGGAATCGGGGCCCCAGCCTTCAGCTGGCCTTCAGGGCGAGATCGCTGCCGAGGAGTTCGGCCATTGCCTTCTGCTGCGGAGAGGGGGAGAGCACGTCTTGACGGCGGGCATCGGTGATCAGCCAGTCGAGGGAAGCTTCCTGGAGATCGAAATGGTCACCGTTGCGATCAACGCAGTAGCGGCCATAAACGAGTTTCTCGACCAGACGCACACCGGCTCCGATCCTGGAATAATCGAAGATGATTGAGTTATCGATTGTGGCACCTTCGCAAATATGGCAGCTGGGACCGATCATGGCTGGACCAATGATGGTGGCACCATTTTCAATACGGGTCATGCCACCCACATAGATGGGACCCTCCACGTTGATCTTGTCCCAGTTGGCCGCAACATTCAGACCAGTGAAGATGCCTGGCCTCACCTCGACACCGGGGATCTGCACCTG
Source organism: Cyanobium sp. (assembly GCA_044345855.1). GTDB lineage: Bacteria > Cyanobacteriota > Cyanobacteriia > PCC-6307 > Cyanobiaceae > Cyanobium. The sequence continues at coordinate 35,691 of JBIJAG010000021.1, forward strand.
CCGCACATGGCCCTGAAGAACGCTGCGAATCGCTTGCCAATAGTCGGGAACTTTGCCAATATCCACCCACTCAAATTCCATGGGAAGTGCGTAGAATGGGGCACCGGATTCTACAAGTTTAGGGAAGAGATCGGAGCCGATGTCGAAGGATTCACCGCTGGGGATGTAGTCGAGTACTTCTGGTTCGAAGATGTAAATGCCCGTGTTGATCATGTCACTGGCGGCTTCCTCAACCGCCGGCTTTTCCTGAAAGGAGAGGACGCGGCCGTCGGGGTCGGTCACCACCACGCCATAGCTGCTCACCTGGTCGTGGGGAACGCGCTTGGTGATCAGGCTCGCCATCGCGCCCTTGGCGCGGTGACGGCGCACAGCCTCACTCAGGTCGAGATCGATCAGTGCATCTCCACAGAGCACCACAAAGGTGTCATCGAAGAAGGCTTGGAAGTCCTGAATACGCTTAAGCCCACCGGCGGAGCCTACGGCATCCCCAATCAGTTCCCCATCCTCAATCCTGCCTTCGAAGCTATAGGCAATCTGGACACCGAAGCGCTGGCCATCTCGAAAATAGTTTTCAATTTCCTCAGCCAGGTGGGAAACGTTCACCATGATCTGATCGAAGCCGTGCTGGCGCAGAAGTTCGAGCAGGAACTCCATCACCGGCTTCTGCAGGATCGGGATCATCGGCTTGGGCGTGGTGTGGGTGATCGGTCGCACCCGTGTGCCCTTACCAGCCGCCAGGATCATCGCCTTCATCGGCGTTGACTTTTTCAGATTGTTCGAGACAGCCTACGGACCCCTCTCAGGCTGCCCGTGCTTCCAGAGCCGGCCCCCCATCTGGCCCTTGGCCACTGAGAACCGGGAGCGTTGCTGCTGTTTCGAGCTCGCTGAGGCGCCGCAGCCGCAGGCTGCCGAATAAACCACCATCCTGCTGCAGTTCCAACTTGCCTTGGGCCGAGAGAAAGAGAAGGGCCCAGAACACACCCACCCGGTCCCGATCCAGGTCGTCCTCCGAGAGGAGTCCGGCCGTGTTCCAGGCCTCAACCAACTCATCGAAACCCACCCAGCGCTCGTCGTGGGCGGCATTCCACTCGAGCAGGAACAGGCTGAGGGCTGCCGTGGTTTCCGGCAGTTTCTCCCGGTGGGCCAGGGCGCTTACCTGGGCGATGGCCGCCGATTCGCTGTAGGCCCGGCCGCGGGGGCGGTGGCGGGGGCGAGGTCCCTCCTGTTCCAGCCGTTCGGCGATCTCCTCCAGCTGGCGGATGAGTTCGCCGAGGGTCACCGGCCGTTGCAGGGGCGGCGGGGCCACCGGGCGCCGCCGCAGGTGGGTCTCCGGCCGGCGGGGGAGCGCCATGGAGGGGGCGCGCAAGCCGTCTTGGGGATCATCACAATCGAACGGATCCTCGAATACAGGTTCCGGAGGGAAAGTGGCGGCCTCCAGGACCTCCGCCTTCAGGCCCACCAGCACCGAAGCGGCCAGAAAGGCCTCACTACTTTCCGCCAGATCGCGCTCGAAGCTGCCGCCCTGGGCGGCAGCTAGGCGTGGCAGGGCGATCCTCTGGCGGAGCTGATCAAGGAAGCCATCGATCACCCCGATCACATCCACATCCCAGGGGTCGATCTCGCCCCGCTCGGCTGCGTCCTGGAGCAACCGGATGGCTAGCCTGGCGCCTGCTTCTGCCACTCGCTCAGCCGCGCTCCGAAGCCCATTTGCGTTTCACGGTATCGGCTAGGACCGGCGCCGTCACGCCTGGGATCTCCCGGAGACTCCGATCGCGGGGCTCAATCCACCGACATCGTTTCGGCGGGTGCGGCGGAGGGTGCGCTGCTGCCACCGGCGGCCGGCAGCAGGCCCAGCTGGGCATCCACGGTGGCCCGGTAGCGCTGCAGATCATCCTCGAGTTCCTGGATGCGCACCTTTTGGGCCTCCAGCTCGCCGCTCTCTTGGAGGGTTTCCACCTGCTTCACCACCCCGCTCCACACCGCGAAGATCCGGGCGCGGTCGCCCCGATGCCAGCCACCAGAAGCAACAGGACGGCCAGGGGGAGGGTGGTGGCCATCCCCGGAAGGAAATGGGCTGTGGTCGGCTCCGTGTTCGAGGGTGAACGTCACTGCTGCCAGGCCAAAACTGAAAATCAGCAGGAAATTCAGCTGCCGCATCGCTGGGATTCGGTCGGAATGAGCTGAGGGTATCGAGCCGATCGATCCCCCAGTGATCGGGCCATGAGGGCGCAGAACTGTGTTACCCCGCCGCGGGATTCAGCCAGCCCGAGGGATGAGTCTTTGCCAGCCGGTGAGGGCTGGAGCCTGGAGGGCTCTCGGTAGAGCCACGGCCAGGGAGGTTTGGCGCATCACAGCGGCTCCGGGTGGGTGCTGCACCAGAGCCATGGCGGTGGTTTCCCGTTTGACCAGGGCCTCGATCGAAGCCCTGTAGGTGTCGGTGAGCAGGCGGGGGTAAAGGCCGATGCCGATGATCGGCACCAGCAGGCAACTGATCACGTAAATCTCGCGGGGTTCGGCGTCCACCAGATGGGTATGGGACACCAGTTCGGCGTTCTCCTTGCCGAAGAAGATCTCCCGCAGCATCGAAAGCAGGTAGATGGGAGTGAGGATTACCCCGATGGCCGCCAGAACGCAGATCACCACGCGGAAGGCCAGGGTGTAGGCATCGCTCGTGGCAAAGCCCACGAACACCATGAGCTCGCTCACGAAGCCGCTCATGCCCGGTAAGGCAAGGGAGGCGAGGGAACACACGGTCCAGAGGGCGAACATCTTGCGCATCTTCTGGCCCACGCCGCCCATCTCATCCAATTGGAGGGTGTGGGTCCGGTCGTAAGTGGCGCCCACCAGGAAGAAAAGGCTGGCCCCGATCAGCCCGTGGCTCACCATCTGGAGCATGGCGCCGCTGGTGCCTAGGGCGCTGAAGCTGCCGACGCCGATCAGCACGAAGCCCATGTGGCTGATCGAGCTGTAGGCGATCTTGCGTTTGAGATTGCGCTGGGCAAACGAAGTGAGGGCCGCATAGATTATATTCACCACCCCGAGCACCACCAGCAGCGGCGCGAACTGCACGTGGGCCGCCGGCAGTAACTGCACGTTGAAGCGCAGCAGGGCGTAGCCGCCCATTTTGAGCAGAATTCCAGCCAGGAGCATGTGCACAGGGGCGGTTGCCTCACCGTGGGCATCGGGCAGCCAGGTGTGCAGCGGCACGATCGGCAACTTCACGCCGAAGGCGATCAGCAGCGCCGCATAGCAGAGCACTTGGAACCCCACAGGGAAGCCCTTGGCGGCCAGCACGGTGTACTCGAAGCTGGGGCTGCCCCCGCCGTAAAACGCCATCGCGAGGGCTGCCAGCAGGATGAACAGGGAGCTGCCAGCGGTGTAGAGGATGAACTTGGTGGCGGCATATTGCCGCTTTTTCCCTCCCCAGATCGCCAGCAGCAGGTAAACCGGCAACAGCTCCAGCTCCCAGGCCAGGAAGAAGAGCAGCATGTCTTGCACGGCGAACACGGCGATCTGGCCGCCATCCATGGCCAGCAGCAGAAAAAAGAAGAGCTTCGGCTTGAAGGTCACCGGCCAGGCCGCCAGGGCTGCCAGGGCCGTGATGAAGCTGGTGAGCAGGATCAGTGGCATCGAGATGCCGTCCGCTCCCACGGACCAGGCCAGGCCCAGGTCGGGCAGCCAGGTGTAGCGCTCGGCCAGCTGCAGCCCCTCCACGGCCGGGTCATAGCCGTTCAGGTAGCCCCCCACCGTGAGCAGGAAGGTGAGCAGGGCCACGCCGAGGGCGTACCACCGCACGGTCTTGCCGTCGCCCTTATCGGGCACCAAGGGGATCAGGAGTGAAGCGGCGATCGGGAAAAGGATCGCGGCGCTCAGCCAGGGAAAAGGCACCAACCACTCGCACCGTATGGCCGGAGTGTAGAAATAGCGACCGGTTTGGCCGGGAGCCGATGGGGGTTGTCACACACTCCTGAGCTGCCGTCGCCCTGCGCTGGGGCGGCGATGCTCGCGTTGGTCGCTGACGCCGCCCCAGCGCAGGGCGACGGCAGCGGGGGAGCTGGTTTAGGGGCTCTTGGGGGAATGAGGGTGCTCTGCGCTGGAGCTGGGGGCCAGCTGGGCGCCCGCTGCCGTCGTGGGGAAACTCTCAGCCGAAGGCGCTGAACAGCACCACTAGGGCGACCACGCCGCCGAACACGATCAGGGCATAGAACTGGGCCCGGCCGGTTTCAAAGTATTTGAGACCTTCGCCGCTGCCGAGGGTGAGCAGGCCGGTGAGGTTCACCACCCCGTCCACCACCTTGGAATCCACATCCAGCACCTGCTTGGCCAGCTTGCGGCTTCCCTGCACGAACAACCTCTCGTTGATGGCGTCGAGATACCACTTGTTGGCGAAGAAGGCATTCACGGCCGGGAAGCGGGCCGCCACGGCCTGGCCTAGGTCGATGCGGTGAAGGTAGTAGGCGAGCACCGCCAGGCTGATCCCAGCCACGGAGATGGCCACCGAGGCGCCCGCCAGGGGGAGAAATTCACTCCAGGAGAAGTGTTCGGCCATCTCCGCCGCCTCGTGGGGATCAAGCAACTCGGCGAAGCGGCTGTGCCAGGGGGTGCCCAGCAGGCCGATCAGCACCGAAGGTACCGCCAACACCGCCAGGGGCATGGCCATCTGCCAGCCCGATTCGTGGGGGTGGTCGGCGTGGTGGGCGTGGCCGTCGTCGTGGGCCTCACCGCCCTTGCCGGCGGCGGTGAGCAGCTGGGCCTGCAGGGCCTTGTCGTTGCCGCGGAAGCTGCCCTCAAACGTCAGGAAGTAGAGGCGGAACATGTAGAAAGCGGTCATGCCGGCGGTGATGAAGCCAGCCGCCCAGAGCACGGGATAGGTGTTGAAGGCCTGGCCCAGGATCTCGTCCTTACTCCAGAAGCCAGCCAGCGGTGGGATGCCGGCGATCGCCACGCAGCCGATCAGGAAGGTGATTGCTGTGACCGGCATGTACTTGCGCAGGCCGCCCATCAGACGCATGTCCTGGGCGAGGGCCGGTTCGTGGCCCACCACCTCCTCCATGGCATGGATCACCGATCCCGAGCCAAGAAAGAGCATCGCTTTGAAGAAGGCGTGGGTCACCAGGTGGAACATGCCCGCCACCGGGGCGCCGCAGCCCATGGCCAGCATCATGTAACCCAGCTGACTCACGGTGCTGTAGGCCAGGCCCTTCTTGAGGTCTTGCTGGGTGAGGGCGATCGAGGCCCCCAGAAACAGGGTGATCGTGCCAACGATCGCGATCACCAGCTGTACGGCCGGGAAGGGTGCATATACAGGCTGGAGGCGGGCCACCAGGAACACGCCTGCGGCCACCATCGTGGCCGCGTGAATCAGGGCCGAGATCGGTGTGGGGCCCTCCATGGCGTCGGGCAGCCACACATGCAGCGGGAACTGGGCAGACTTCGCCATCGGCCCCATGAACACCAGCAGGCAGAGCAGCACGGCCACACCATTGCTGAGGCTGCCGCCGGCCACGGCTGCGCTGAGGCGCGTGCCAATCTCCTCGAAGCCGAAGCTGCCGGTGGCCCAGAACAGGCCGAGGATGCCCAGAAGGAGCCCGAAGTCGCCAACGCGGTTCACCACAAAGGCCTTCTGGGCGGCATTGGCGGCACCGTCGCGGTCGTACCAGAAGCCAACCAGCAGGTAGGAGCACATCCCCACCAGCTCCCAGAACACGTAGATCTCCAGCAGGTTGGGGCTGATCACCAGACCCAGCATCGAACTGCTGAACAGGGCCAGATAGGTGAAGAAGCGCACATAGCCCTTGTCATGGGCCATGTAGCCATCGGAATACACCATCACCAGAAGGGCGATGGTGGTGACCAGGGCCAGCATCACCGCCCCAAGGGCATCCACCCGATAGCCCATCTGCAGGTTGAAGTCGCCGGCGCTGGCCCAGTTGAACAGCACCTCCCGCGCGCCGGCCCCGGCCAGCTGCTCGGCCAGCACCGCATAGCTGAGCACTGCCGCGATGCCCACGCAGGTGAGCAGCAGCAACGCCACCGGCTTGCGCAGGCGATTAAATGTGCGGTTGAAGCTGATCAGACCCAGCCCCGTGATCGCGGCCCCGATCAGGGGCAGCAGGGGGATCAACCAGGCGAGCTCTGAAGCGGAGGGCATCCTGGAAGGGGCGGGCTGGGCCGAGTGTAGGCAGGGTGGCGACGCTGTTCAGGGCCCTGTCAGGCTCTGCCGCCCGGCGGGCCGTCCGAGCGATCGGACTGTCCCTGAGGCCAGGTGCGGCTTGAGGCAGGCCGTGTCAGCCGAGCCAGTGGGCCAGGCCGGAGCGGGAGAAGGCGGTCGCCCCCAGGCCGATGAAGCGGTGCGCCCACCAGAACACCGCCACGGCGATGGCGATGCCCAGCTGGGCGGGCCGCAGGAATTCGCTGACCACCAGGGTCTGGCGGCCATCGAGAACCGCTCGGAACGGGATCACCGAGGTGCTGGCTTTCAGCTCCTCGAAGGCCTCCCCGAAGCGGTTGGCCAGCCGCCGGTCGCCGTTCCACACGGCGAACAGGTGATGGGCGATTAGGCCGAAGCAGGCCCAGAGGGTGAAGCTGGTGCCGATCCAGAGCAGGTGGGTGGCGCACCAGAGGATCTGTCCCACCGCCTGGGGGTGGCGGCTCACCCGGATGATGCCGGTGGCATAGAGCCGCACCTGGGGCTTCAGCACGGCCGGGATCTCCAGCAGGTTGTAGGTGGCGGGATACAGGAACAGAAACGACACTGCGGTGCCCGCCCAGACCAGCGGCACGATCCAGGGCTGGTCCTGCAGGTTCCAGAGGCGAATGCCGTCATAGCGGTGGGCAAGGAAATAGCCGATCACCACCACCGCCGCCGGGATGCTCACGGCTGCAAACAACAGCCGCCAGGCCCGTTCACCGATCCGCTGGGCTCCCCAGGCCCGCAGTGAAGCTCCGCCGCTGTGCAGCACCGCGAAGGCCAGCAGCAGGGCCAGCATCACCAGGCTGCTGTGGTGAGGGTCGGGGGATGCCATGGGCATGGCCGTGGGCATGGGGGGATGGGAAGGAGGGGGCTGTGGCGGCCATGCTGCCCGGTTCCCGGGTGCTACCGGGGGCCGGCGCCCGCTCCTCCTCTGGCGGCGCCCGGTGGTCCAACCGCAGCCGGATGTGAAGCCAGCCGCAGCGGTTCGTGGGGACCCGCCTAGATTTCCCTGTGCTCGACGGTGCCGGCCCCCGGGTCCCTCCATGGCCGATCTGCCCTTCACCCTCGATCAGCTGCGCATTCTGCGGGCCATCGCCAGTGAGGGCAGCTTCAAGAAGGCGGCCGACAGCCTCTATGTGACTCAGCCGGCGGTGAGCCTGCAGATCCAGAATCTGGAGAAGCAGCTGGACGTTTCGCTGTTCGATCGGGGCGGCCGCAAGGCCCAGCTCACCGAGGCCGGCCACCTGCTGCTCAGCTACTGCGACCGCATCCTCAGCCAGTGCCAGGAGGCCTGCCGCGCCCTTGACGATCTCCACAACCTGCGGGGTGGCTCCCTGATCGTGGGCGCCAGCCAGACCACCGGCACCTACCTGATGCCGCGCATGATCGGTCTGTTCCGCCAGAAGTATCCGGATGTGGCGGTGCAGCTGCAGGTGCACAGCACCCGCCGCACCGGCTGGAGCGTGGCCAACGGTCAGGTGGATCTGGCGATCATCGGCGGTGAGCTTCCAGCCGATCTCAACGATCTGCTCCAGGTGCTGCCCTACGCCAACGACGAGCTTGCCCTGGTGCTGCCCCCCAAGCACCCCCTGGCCCGCCTTCCCGAGCTCACCAAAGACGACCTCTACCGGCTCGGTTTCGTGTGCCTCGACGCCCAGTCCACCACCCGCAAGATGGTGGACCAGTTGCTGCTGCGCTCCAAGCTTGATGTGCAGCGCCTCAAGATCGAGATGGAGCTCAACTCCTTCGAGGCGATCAAGAACGCCGTGCAGGCCGGCCTCGGTGCAGCGTTTCTTCCCGTCGTCTCGATCGAGCGGGAGCTGGCGGCCGGCACCCTGCATCGCCCCCAGGTAGCCGATCTGATGGTGCGGCGCCAGCTCAAGCTGATCACCCATCCCGCCCGTTACTGCTCCCGGGCCGCGGAGGCCTTCCGGCGGGAGGTGCTGCCGGTGTTCGCCAGCCCCGATAGCCCCCTGCGCCAGCCCCAGCCCCGCACCGAGGCGGCTGGGACGCCGGCGGCCTGAGCCCGATCAGAACTTGTCGCCTTCGGGGGTCACCCCCGCCGCATCGTCGGCGGCACCGGCCACGCCAGGGGTCTGGAATTTGTTGCCGCTGATATCGGTTTGATACACACAGCGCACCACGGGTTTGTCGCGGATCGAGCCGATGTAGGCGAAGGTGTTCATCCGCTGCTTGCACTCCCGCATCTGTTCAGCGGTGACCGCCCCCTGTTTCTGGAGCACGGCCCAGTTCTCCCGGCGGATCACGCAGCCCGCCTGGAGAGTGGGCTGGGTCACGAAGCTGCTGCTCGGGTTCATCGTGGTGTACAGCTCCACGTCCATCACAAAGGCGCTGGCGCCCCATTGTTTGCAGAACTCGGGGTCGGGCACCGCCATGTCGAGCTGCTGGCTGCTGGCGATGTTGCCCTGGTTCCCCTGGGTGGTGCTGGTCACGGCGCTGCCGATGCCGATGCCCACCACCAGCACACCGGCCAGTAGGGCAGCGCCGCCCACGTTGAAGGGAGGTTTGCCGGAGCCATCGCCATTGCCGCTAGGTCCTGGAGGGCCCGGCGGACCGCCGTTGCCACTACTGCGGGGCGGCATGCGATCGGAATCCCGGTAGCCGGGCTCATCGAAGCCGCGGCCGTAGGGATCGGAGCGTCCCTGCCGGCCGTAGCCCGGTTCGGCCGGGCGGGAGGGGCCGTAACGGGAGCGGGGGGAGCGCTCGGGCCGGCCGTCGCCGCGGGAGTAGGTCACAGGTTTTCGCTGGTGCGGGGCAGGCCCATGGAGTAATTGAGCACCCGACTGTCCGGGTTGTAGCGGATCTCCCCAGCCTGGAGCAGGGTGCGGATCTCACCCTCAAGCTCCGAGCCGATGCGGCGCAGGTTGTAGTCGTTGAGGTCGGCGCCTGCGTAGTCGGCCACCAAGGAGCGGAAGCGGCTGCGCACTTTCTCAAGCGCGGTCTCGTTCCAGAGGAATTCGTTGTCGGGATCGATGTCCAACGTCAGCTGATCGGGATCGGGGACCAGATCACCGTTCTCCACCCGGGCCGTGAACAGCCGGATGTGCCGGGTGGTGGACTTCAGCAGGGTGTCGGCCATGGATCGGGTCGGCTGGCTGGAGGGAAGGCTGGCTGGAGGCGAGGGGGCGCAAGGGTGAGCAACGGACCCTCCCATTGGCCATGCCCGCTGGTAACAACTCTAGGGACGTGCGCCCTTGTCCAGCCGGGCCCCTCCACCCCACCGCGCAGCCGGGGAGGGGGGCCGATAAGGTTGCAGCCTGTTGAGTGGTTTGCAGGATGCGTGTCGCCATTGCCGGAGCCGGCCTGGCAGGACTCTCCTGCGCCAAATACCTCAGCGACGCCGGCCACACACCCATCGTGCTTGAGGCCCGCGACGTGCTGGGCGGCAAGGTGGCGGCCTGGCAGGACGACGACGGCGACTGGTACGAGACCGGCCTGCACATCTTCTTCGGCGCTTATCGCAACATGCGCCGCCTGTTCGCCGAGCTGAACATCGAAGACCGGCTGCAGTGGAAAAGTCACTCGATGATCTTCAACCAGAAAGACAACCCCGGCACCTACAGCCGTTTTGATTTCCCCGACATCCCCGCTCCCTTCAACGGAGTGGCAGCGATTCTTGGCAACAACGACATGCTCACCTGGCCGGAGAAGATCTCCTTTGGCCTAGGCCTGGTGCCGGCGATGCTGCGGGGTCAGTCGTACGTGGAGGAATGTGATCAATATTCCTGGACAGAATGGTTGCGGTTGCATAACATCCCTGAGCGAGTCAACGACGAAGTGTTCATCGCCATGGCTAAGGCGCTTAACTTTATCGATCCCGATGAGATCTCAAGCACCGTGGTGCTCACGGCCCTGAATCGCTTTCTTCAGGAGAGTGATGGTTCCAAGATGGCCTTCCTTGACGGCAACCCGCCCCAGCGTCTCTGCCAGCCGATCGTTGATCACATCATCGCCAGAGGAGGAGAGGTGCATCTCGATGCGCCATTGCGCGAGATCAGCCTGGCCGAGGATGGACGGGTGGAGGGGTTCCGGATCGGTGGCATCAAGAGCCAGAATGGTCGCACGATCACGGCCGATGCCTACGTCAGTGCCCTGCCCGTGGATCCGCTCAAGCTTTTGCTCCCCGAGGCCTGGAAGCAGCTTGCTTATTTCAGCAAGCTGGATGGCCTCAATGGCGTTCCGGTGATCAATATCCACCTCTGGTTCGATCGCAAGCTCACTGCGATCGACCATTTGTTGTTCAGTCGCAGTCCCTTGCTCAGTGTGTATGCCGACATGAGCAACACCTGCCGCGAGTACGAAGACCCCGATCGTTCGATGCTGGAGCTGGTCTTCGCCCCCGCCAAGGATTGGATCGGCCGCAGCGATGACGACATCGTGGCCGCCACCCTCGAAGAGCTCAAACGCCTGTTCCCCCAGCACTTCACCGGCGGGAATCAAGCCACACTCCGCAAGGCGATTGTGGTGAAAACTCCGCTTTCGGTGTACAAAACCGTGCCCGGATGCCAAGCTCTGCGGCCGGATCAGACCAGTCCGATCCCCAACTTCTTCCTTGCTGGCGATTACACCATGCAGCGCTACCTCGCCTCGATGGAGGGAGCGGTGTTGAGCGGTCGGCTCTGCGCCGAGGCGATCGGTGCGGCGGAGTCCGCCGGCTTGATCGCGGCTGCGGCGTCCATCTCCACTGGATCCGCCGCCGCCGGCCTGGCTCCGGTCTGAGGGTGACGCTCACTTCCCCACCTCTAGCTCCCGGCCTCAATGAGGCCTACGAGGTCTGCCGGCGCGAAACAGCCGAGTGGGCAAAAACATTTTACTTGGGAACCCTGCTGCTGCCGCCGGCCAAGCGCCGCGCCATCTGGGCCATCTACGTGTGGTGCCGCCGCACCGATGAGCTGATGGACAGTCCGGCGGCCCAAGCCCTACCACCCGCTACCTTGCTGGAGCGGCTCGATGCCTGGGAGGAGCGCACCCGGGGCCTGTTTGAAGGCCGTGTGCACGACAGCTTTGATCGCGTGATGCTGGACACGATCGAGCGCTTCCCCCAGCCGATGCAGGCCTATCTCGACATGATCGAGGGGCAGCGCATGGATGTGGTGAAACACCGTTATGCAGACTTCTCCGAACTGCAGCTGTATTGCTATCGGGTGGCCGGCACCGTGGGGCTGATGACCCAGGATGTGATGGGGCTTGATCCCGCCTACACAACCGCCCCCTGGAGCGAGCAACCCGATCCCACCGAGGCTGCCGTGGCTCTGGGTATCGCTAACCAGCTCACCAACATCCTGCGCGATGTGGGCGAAGATCGTGGACGCGGTCGCATCTACCTGCCCCAGGAGGATCTGGAGCGCTTCGGCTACAGCGAAGCCGAGCTGCTGGCCGGCACCCTCAACGACAATTGGCGGGCCTTGATGGCCTTCCAGCTCGAACGGGCCCGCGCCTGGTTCGCTCGCTCCGAGGCCGGAGTGCGCTGGCTATCGGCCGATGCCCGCTGGCCCGTGTGGACCTCCCTTCGGCTCTATCGCGGCATCCTGGCGGTGATCGAGCGCCACAACTACGACGTGTTCAACAAGCGGGCTTATGTGCCCCGGGCCGGCAAGCTGCTCGATCTGCCGTTCAGTTTCATCGTGGCCCAGGCGCGCTGAGCCACGCCACCAGGATCGGCTTCTCCCCAGAGCATCCGCACCGGCAGAATTGATTCATGCTCATTCGAATGAGGGCCTGTGGGCTGCTTCAACCCTGTGCCGATCGAGCGTTTAAGGGTGAATCCGCCAATAGGGCATCATGAAAAGAAGTTGGCACCACTTCGCTTCGCCACCCACGTGCAGGATTGGGGTTGCGGGGTCGAGGCCACTATCATTGAAGTCGAAAATCGAGTAAATTATGCTGCCACCATAGCTGGATAGATTGCTTTTCAGAACACTTGCCTAGGCGGCTCTTGTTCCTGCTCTTTCTAGCAGAACTTTGAAAATATATCCCATCAGCATGTCGCCAAGATTTTATAGCGCTCAAAAGCTCCAAGCAGAACGCAGTCAATGTTTTGGATCAATTCAGGCTAGCGACGGCTGTTGGGCACAAAAATTGGATCTTAACGGGATATCTCGTATATTTTATGCACATGCTGATGCTCCCTGCTCCGGGCCCGTTCCCTTTTCCTTGAGCCACGCCACGAGGATCGGATTCACCCGCTCCGGCGCCTCATCGTGGGGGCAGTGCCCCAGCCCGGGTAGCACTGTTAGATCCCGAACGCACGGGTAGGTGGCGGCCCAGCGGCGCGCCTCGGCCACCGGCTCCCACGGATCGGCTTCTCCCCAGAGCATCCGCACCGGCAGATTCAGCTCGGCTAGGAGCTGCGGGGCCAGCCGGTCGTTGAACAGATTCACGAAGCCGCGGAAGCTCTCCGGCGCTCCTGGATCGCGGCTCGGTTCGAAAAGCAGATTCACCAGTTCCTCATCCACGTTGCCGCCGCTCGGATAGGCCTGGGCCAGTACCTGCCGCACCACGGCCGGTCGGGCCAGGAGCTGGAATATCCCCTGGATCAGCCAGCGCTGCCGCACCGTGGCCATCAGCAGGGGGCGGCTCCAGCGCTGCAGCGGCGGCAGTTCGGCCAGCCGCTTGCCATCAAGGGCCCGCTGGGCGCAATCGATCAGCACCACCTGTTCGGGCGGCCTGCCCTGCTCCTGCAGCAAACGGGCGGCATTGAGGGCCACCACCCCGCCGATCGAGTTGCCCACCAGCTGCAGGGGGCCAGGGCCGATCCTGGCGCTGCAGTAGTCCACCACCAGTTCGGCCCAGAGGTCAAAGCCGTAGCTCACCGCCCCTTCCAAAGGGGCGTCGCCGCTCAGGTGGGAGGGGGGTTTAGCGCTCGCGCCGAAGCCCAGCAGGTCGAGGGCGTGAACGCGAAAGCCCGCGGCACTCAGGGCTGGAATCGTATGGCGCCAGTGCCGCCAGGAGGCTCCGAAGCCATGCAGGAGAAGAACGGCCCCCCGATCTGGAAGGCCGTTCTGGGGTGGGCTGCAGACGGTGCTGATGGCCTGGCCCCGCCAGATCCACGGCAGCGTCTGCAGTCCGGCGATCACCGGCTTCAGACGCCCACGGTCTGGTTGGCCAGCAGGCTCTTGAGCTTGGCGAGCTCGCCGGCCCAGCGGGGATCGGGGGCCTCGGCATCGACGCTGTCGGCGTGTACCACCTTGTTCACCGCCTTGCGGTTGGCGGGAGAGGGGGCCGCGCCAACACGGCGCTCGCCAGGGCCACCGGTGGGGCGGCTGTCACGGCGCTCGGAAACTTCGATGCGCAGGGCGTTGCCGCCGAAGTCGCGGCCATTGAGCTGTTCGATCACCGCATCGGCCAGCGTGGTGTCGTCCACGTTGGCGAAGCCGAAGCCGCGGCAGCCGCCGGTCTCACGGTCGTTCACGGCCTTGAAGCGCACCCCCGCTCCCACGCTCTCGAACAGGGCTTCGAGTTCCTTGGCATCAAAAGACTGCGGCAGGTTGCCGACGTAAAGGCGAATGCTCATGACGGGGGGCAGGAAAGAAAGACAGGAAGACTTCGGCTCGCGAAGAATCACGCCGAGGCACACGCAGTTAACCATGGCGAGGAACGTCACCCTCTGAGAGCCAGCGGCGTGCTTCGGTCAGCGACTCCCCATCATCGCCGTCGACCTGCGCCGGCAATCGTCCGAAGGCCCGTTCCCGGGTGAGGTGCTCAAGCAGTTGTCCCAGTTCCCGCCCTGGTTTCAGTTGAAGCCAGGCTTGGAGGGCGGCTCCATCGATCGGCGGGCGGGGGTGGAACAGGGGATCGCGCTGATTTCGCCAGCGCACCAGGGCTCGGCGGGCCCAGGCTGGGTCGAGCAGCAGGGCGAGGGCAGGCAGATCGGCCTCCAGCTGGCGGTGCAGGCGGAGCTGTTCGGGCTCGGGCAGGCCCCCGGGATCACCATGGCTCTCTTGAAGTCGCTGCCACCAGTGGCGCAGCCGCTGCACGCTCTGCTGGCGCTTGCGGCTGGCCCTCAGCTGCTCCAGGGCCTTCTCGTCGAGCACGGCCGCCAGCCGCGCCAGGGGCAAGGCCCTCGCCGTTTCCTCCGGGCTGAGACCCCGGCTGGCGGCGGCTGCCAGATCGAGGTCGGCAAGGGCCGTGCCGATTCCCGGATTGCTATTTACCAGTTCGCCCCGGGCGGAGGCGCCACCCCAGCTCTGCAGCAGGCCGCACGCCACGGTTAGCTCCAGGCCGGCGGCCCCCTGCGGAGCCGCCGCCAGCCGTTCCAGTTCGGCCAGAACCCGCTCGCCCGCCACATCCCGGAGCCGGGCATGGTGACGCCGGATCCAGCCCAGGCTGATGGGCTCAAGCTCGAAGTTAAGTTCGCAGGCCAGCCGCATGCCCCGCAGCAACCGCAGCGGGTCATCGAGCAGGTTGGCTTCGCTGATGGCCCGCAGCCGCCCCGCCGCCAGGTCCGTCATGCCGCCGCTGGGATCAAGCAGAGCACCGGTCGGCTCGAATCCCTGCAGCGGCAGGGCGATCGCATTGGCGCTGTAGTCCCGGCGGAGCAGGTCGTCGTGAAGGTTGGCTCCGAGGCAGCGGGCCAGGTCGATCGTCCAGCCGTGGAGCACCAGCCGGGCGATCGAGCGTTCCTGGTCGAGCACCACCACCGCCCCCCCCAGCCGCCGGGCCAGGTTCCGGGCCAGCTCCACGGCGTCGCCTTGCACCACCAGGTCCAGGTCGGGCCGCGGCACCAGCCGTCCCAGCAGCGCGTCTCGCACCGCACCTCCCACCAGCACGGTTCCCTGCGGCAGGGCCTCCAGGGGCACCGGCCAGGATTCGGGCGCCAGGATCCTCCACAGCTCCCCGACCAACGCCCCGGGCTCACAGGCCACAATGGGTGCCTGGCTTGGCCCCGGCGACATGTGCATCTGCGTGGATTGCCGCTGGGTGGATCGCTGCCAGGCCTACCACGCGGTGGAACGCGAGCACGGGGTGCCCCACCTCTGTGATCAGCCTGAGTTCAGGCCGCGCCAGCCTCGCATTCACGTGCAGGTGCATGACCTACCGGATGGGGCGGTGGGGGTGGAATGGGATGTGCGGGCCTGCTCCGATTTCCAATCCGACCCGGGTCGCTGGCTGCGGCTGCGGCCCGGCGAGGCGGTGCCAGCATGATGCTGAGGCTTCCCCCTGAGGGCGGCAACTTCGCTGAGATCAGCCTGGAGGGGGCCAGCGATCCGGGGCCGGGCCCCTGGCTTCTGGCCCTGCACAGCTCCGGCGACACCCTCGGGGTGGCCCTGCAACGGCTCGGGGATGGGGCACCGCCTCGCCTCGCCGCCTTCCCCCTCGGCCGGGCCCTCTCCAACGATCTCTTCGGCTGCGTGGAGGCGGTGCTGCCGGCTTCCCGCTGGCCGCAGCTGGCGCGGTTGGCGGTGGCCACCGGCCCCGGCGGCTTCACCGGCACCCGGCTCACGGTGACCCTGGCCCGCACCCTGGCCCAGCAGTTGGGTCTTCCCCTCGATGGCTTCGGCAGTTTTCTGCTGATGGCGCGGCGTCGGCTGGCTCAGCCGGACTGCCCGCCCACTCCCTTTTGGCTGGTGCAGGACCTCCCCCGTCGCGGGGTGGTGGCGGGGCTCTATGCCCCGGATCCGGAGCAGCGCGGCGGGGCACTGGAACTCGCCGCTCCTCGCCTGTACCGTGAGCCCGCCGCCCTGGCCGAGGTCGAGGCCAGCCTCGTCATTGGCCCCGATGGCGAGGGGCTGTCCCCTCCGCCCGCCGTCCGATGCCCCGCCCAGGTCCACCAGCCCCCGGACGTGGCCGAACTGCTGCGCTGCAGCCAGGAAGCCGCCGCCGCCGGCAGGCCGGCCCCCTGGTCGCTGGTGCTGCCCCTCTACCCCACCAGTCCGGTGGATCCCGCCGGGCCGTGAGGACAGGGCGCCGGCGGCGTCGGGGAGGCGCTGCCCGTCTCTGGGTGCTCGGCCTCGCCGGGGGCTGCCTGCTTTGGCTCTCCCGGGGGTGGTGGTGGCCCCAGCCCCCACCTCCCCAGATGATCCTGGTGCTGGGGGGGGATAAAGACCGGGAACTGGCGGCCGCCGACCTGGCCCGGCGCCACGGGCTGCCGGTGGTGGTGAGTGGTGGCAGCAATCCCGAGTACGCCCACTGGATCTTTGAGGAGCAGGAGGGGCTCTCCCCCCATCAGGTGCAGCTCGACTACCGCGCCCGCGACACCCTCTCCAACTTCACCTCCCTAGTGGACGACCTGCGCCGCGCCCGCATTCGCCATGCGCTGCTCGTCACCAGTCGTGACCACATGGCCCGCGCCCTGCTGGTTGGCCGGATCGTGGCGGGTAGCCGGGGCATCCAGCTCACACCCGTGCCGGTGCCCTGCGGCCAGCTCTGCGTCACGGAGGGGCGCTCCAAGATTTGGGGCGATGGCCTACGGGCGGCGCTCTGGGTGATCAGCGGCCGCGACCTCAGGGGCTGGGCGGCAGTGCGGTTTGCCCCCTGGCTGGAGCGAGTCGGCCCGGCGGTGCAATCAGTCCTTCGTCGATCAGGCGGTTGATCGCCTCCTGACAGGCTCGGGTGGTGCTTTCCAGATCTTCGCGGCGGCGGGAGGCCGGGGGTGGGATGGGATCCCCGATGCGAATGTGCACGGGCACCAGCCGGAGCCGGCTTTGCTCCGGTCCGAGGGCCCGGTGGCTGTTGAGGATCGCCACCGGCAGGAGGGGGGCGCCGCAGCGCGCCGCCAGTAAGGCGGCCCCGTGCAGGGGGGCATTCACCCGGCCATTCCGCTGGCGGGTGCCGTCCAGGAACACTCCGGTGGCCCAGCCCTCCTCCAGACGCTGGCAGGCCACCCGGATGGCATCCCGGTCGCTGGCACCCCGCGCAACGGGATAGGCGCCGCAGGCCCGGATGATGGGGCCCAGCAGGGGGACCCGGAAGAGTTCCTCCTTGGCCATGAAGGCCACGGGGCGCCCAAGGGCATGGCCCAGCAGGGGTGGATCCAAGTGGGAGCCATGGTTGGCTACCACCACCAGGGCCCCCTGGGGGGGCACATTGGCGTTGCCGGCGGTGCGTCCGCGCAGCAACCAGCGGAAGACCGGAAACACCAGTAGGTAGCTGATCGCTAGGTAGCTGAGGCTGGGTCGGGGCGAGCCGATCAGGGCGGGGGGGCTGGCGATCGGCCGGCCCACGATGAGCGCTGAGGACTCGCCTGCGGGGCGCCGGGCAGGCGCCCCACTCCGGCCCTTGGTCGGGCCATCGGCCGGTGGGGGCGGGTTCAACCCAGGTCCGCGGCGCTGCCGATTTGGGCGGTGGTGATCCCCGCACAGCTGCGCTTGATCAGGCCGCTGAGCACGTTGCCCGGCCCGATTTCCACGGCGCTGCCGATCCCATCGGCAGCGAAGCGCTCCATGGTCTCTCGCCACCGCACCCCGGTGGTCATCTGGCGACGCAGGCGGTCCTTGAGGACCGCGCCCGAGGTTGCCGGGGTGGGGTCGGTGTTGCTCAGCACCGGCATGGCGGCATCGGCAAAGGCCACGCCCTCCAGGTCGGCTGCGAAGGCGGCGGCGGCCTCCGCCATGAAGGGGGAATGGAAGGCACCGCTCACCGCCAGGGGGATGGCCCGCTTACAGCGCAGCTCTCCCGACACGGCGGCCACGGCCTCGGGGGTTCCCGAGAGCACCACCTGGCCCTCGCCGTTGTCGTTAGCGATCACCACCCCCTCGTGGGCCTCAACCAGGGCCTCGAGTTCGGCCCGGTCGAAGCCCAGCACCGCGGTCATGGCACCACCGCCTGCGGCGGCCATCCGCTCGCTGCGGGTGCGAATCAGGCGCAGTCCCGTGGCTGCATCGAACACGCCGGCGGCGTAGAGGGCCACCAGTTCACCGAGGCTGTGGCCCGCCACCAGCGAAGGGCTGCGGCCCTGGTCGCGCAGGCCGTCCACCAGCAGCGACTCGATCACGAACAGGGCGGGCTGGGTGTTGCGGGTGTCGTTCAGGTCGGTGGGGCCGGGGCTGCCCTCAGGGGCTTCTCCGGCGCAGATGGCCAGCAGATCGCGGCCGATCAGCTCGGAGGCTGCGCTGAACCGATCCCGGGCACCAGGAAGGTCGAGCACCGCGGTGGCCATGCCGATTTTCTGCGATCCCTGTCCGGGGAATACCCAGGCAATGCCCATTCCAGTCCGCATGGTGTGAGGCCAGGAGATTAGGCGGCGGTTGTGACCGCCCCTGCCCGGCACACCTCAGGCGGCCGGACCGCGCCAGCGCAGCAGGGCCCCCCCCCAGCTCAGGCCCGCTCCAAAACCGCTGCTGGCGATCAGATGGCCGTTTCGGATGCGGCCATCGCGTACCGCCTCATCCAGCATCAGGGGAATCGTGGCGGCGGAAGTGTTGCCGTAGGAGGCCAGGTTGCTCAGCACCCGTTCGTGGGGCATGGAGAAGCGTTCGGCCACCGCATTCAGGATGCGCTGGTTGGCCTGGTGCAGCAGGAGCCAGTCGAGTTGGTCGGCGGTAAGGCCGCTGCTCTGCAGCAGTTCGGCCAGCACCGCCGGCACCTCCCGAACGGCGAACTTGTACACCTCCTGGCCGTTCATCTGGATCGGGCTGAAGCCCCCCACCTGGGCGCTGAGGCCCCCAAGCAGGGGCTGGTGCCGGTCGACCTGGGCGAGGGTGAGGCAGCCGTTGCGGCTGCCATCGGAGCGCATCCGGAAGGCCACCAGGCCATCCTCTTCGGCCGGGCAGGCCTCCAGGGCCACCGCGCCCGCCCCATCGCCGAACAGCACGCAGGTGCGTCGGTCATCCCAGTTGAGCCAGCGGCTGAGTTGGTCGGCGCCGATGACCAGCACCCGCTCCATGGCGCCGCTGCGCAGGTACTGGGCGGCGGTGATCAGGGCGAAGAGAAAGCCACTGCAGGCAGCGGTGAGATCGAAGGCCACGGCGTTGGAGGCCCCGAGTGCCGCCTGCACCCGGGGGGCCGTTCCGAAGAGGTCGTCTGGGCTTGAGGTGGCCAGCAGGATCATGTCGAGGTCGGCGGGCCGCCAGCCCGCCTGCTCCAGGGCCGCCAGGCCTGCCGCTGCGGCCAGGCTGGTCACGGTCTCGCCAGGGCCCGCCACCCTCCGGGCGCCGATGCCGGTGCGGCTGCGGATCCAGGCATCGTCCGTGGCGACCCGCTGGCTCAGATCGTCGTTGCTGATGCTGGCGGTGGGGAGGGCGCGGCCGCTGCCCACCAAGGCCATGCCCCTGGCGGCGCCAGCATGGGCTGGGCTGGGCCCCAGGGGAAGCGGCATGGGGGGTGTCGCGGGGGAGGAGTCAGCCAACGCCCTTTCAGAAGGCAGCGACACTGGGATCCACCCTCACTCGGCCTCAGTCAACCACAGGTGGCCGCCGCCCCCTCGCTGGTCTCCCGTGGGGCTGCGATCCCATCGCCTCCCTGGCCTGCGACCTCGGCACCCAGAGCGTGGAGGTCGTCCATCACGCCGTGGCTGGCGGCCGAATGGGTGAGCCGCAGGGCACTCACCACCGAGAGGGCCTTGCTGCTGCCGTGGCCGATCACGCAGATCCCATCCACCCCCAGCAGCAGGGCGCCGCCATGCTCGGCGTGGTCGAGCCGCTTCTTGATGCGGATCAGGTTGCTGCGCAGGAAGGCTGAGCCCACCTTGCCGCGCCGGCCACGGGGCAGTTCGGCCCGCAACACATCAAGCAGCACACCCCCCACCGATTCCAGGAACTTCAGCAGCACGTTGCCGGTGAAGCCGTCACACACGACCACGTCAAAGTCGCCGGAGAGCACATCGCGCCCTTCGCAGTTGCCCGCGAACTTGAAGCGTGGTTCCCCGGCCAGCAGGGGGTAGGTCTTGAGGGCGAGGTCGTTGCCCTTGCACTCCTCTTCGCCGATGTTGAGCAAGCCGATGCGGGGCCGGTTCACCAGCAGCACATCGCGGCTGTAGATGTTGCCGAGCAGGGCGAACTGGTGCAGCCAGGCGGGCTTGCAGTCCATGTTGGCGCCTACGTCCAGCACCATCACCTGCTGGTTCGGGTCCTTGGTGGGGAAGAGGGCGCCGATGGCGGGCCGCTCGATACCAGCCAGGCGGCCGAGCCGAAAGATCGCTGAAGCCATCACGGCACCGGAGTTGCCGGCCGAGTACACGGCCGTGGCTTCACCGCGCTTCACCAGATCCATCGCCATGTTGATGCTGGCATCGCGCTTGCGCCGCACCGCGGTGGCCTCCTCGTGCATGCCCACCGAAGGACCGCTAGGCACCAGGTCGATCAGTCCCCTGTTGATGGCGGTCTGAAGCTCCTCCTGGAGTCCGATGGAAGCCACGGCCTTCCGCAGGGGCCCGCTTTCGGCCACAAAGCGCACCCTTAGGGGCAGGAGGCTCACCGCCCGCAGGCAGCCCTCCAGGATCGGGCCCGGGGCGTGGTCGCCCCCCATGCCATCCACCGCCACCCAGAGGCGCTGCCGGTCGTCGATGGGGCCGTCGTTGCTCCCTCCCAGGAATGGGCCTCCAGCCTGAAGCGTGCCGCCGCCCTGCTGCAGGCGGCGCAGCGGATCGAGGACCAGCGGTTGCAGCATCGACCCGGCCACGGAGCTGGCGGCTCCAGCCACATTGCCCGCCATGCTCCCGGCCGCTCCGGCCACGCTGCCCGCCACCGAGGCGGTGGCGCTGGCGGTGTCAACCAGGGCGGAAGCGGTGTCCACGAGGGTGGTCACCGCGGCATTCCGGCGATACCAGATCACCAATCGGCGGATCGCACGGCTCTGCTTGCCGCGGGATCCCTTGCCCCGATCGGGGACAAGCATGCCGGATTCAGGCTCCTTCGGAGGCAGGGGAGTCAACGATGCGCTGGAAGAGGTAGCCGGTGCCCCGGGCCGTGAGGATCAGCTCGGGGTTGGCGGGATCATCCTCCAGTTTGGAACGCAGTCGGGAAATGTGGACATCCACCACGCGGGTGTCCACGTGACGCTCCGGCGTGTAGCCCCACACCTCCTTGAGGATTTCGCCGCGGCTGAAGGGTTCCCCGGAGCGGCTCACCAGCAGTTCCAGGAGGCTGAACTCCATCCCGGTGAGCCGGATGCGCTCCTCGCCTCGGTACACCTGGCGCTTGTTGGTGTCGATCCGCAGCTCCCCCACCTGGATCACGCCGGAGTTGGGGATCCCGGGACCCTGGTCCTTGTCCACCCGCCGCAGCACACAACGGATGCGGGCCTCCAGCTCCTTGGGGCTGAAGGGTTTCACCACGTAGTCGTCGGCCCCGAGCTCCAGGCCGGTGATGCGGTCGGCCACATCGCCCAGGGCCGTGAGCATCACGATCGGCACATCCGATTCCTTGCGCAGCTCCTGGCAGACGCCGTAGCCATCGAGCTTGGGCATCATCACGTCGAGCACCACCAGGTCGGGGTGGGATCGGTGGAAGGCTTCAAGGGCCTCCTCGCCATCGCAGGCGGTGACGACCTGGTAGCCGATCATCGAAAGGCGGGTTTCCAGGATCCGGCGGATGCTGGCCTCGTCGTCCACGACGAGGATCGTTTCTTTGGCGGGGGAGGAGGCCGTCATCGTGCCTGGAGTTGTGCCTGGGAAGGTGCCTGGAATCGGGCCTGGGGTCGGTGCATCACGCCTGGGGACAGGGATCGATCCCTGCGGGGATCTGGGGAAAAGAGTGTGGATCCCTGCGGTCGGGCCGCAGGCCGGGTGCCGAAGCACTACTCCCAACAGGCCTACTGAAAAGGCCAGAGTGCCCCCAGGTTCACTGAACGCCACCTTTCTTCATACACAGTGGTCCCCCAGGATCTGCCGCAGGTTGACGGCGGCAGCCCGGCACCGACCCTGACGCCAACATCGCCCCGTATCCCCGTTCGCCCTCCCCAGCCTTGGCTCGCCCCCTTTCCACCTACGTGTGCCAGAGCTGCGGTGCCCGCACCCGTCAGTACTTCGGTCGCTGTTCGGGCTGCGGAGGTTGGAACACCCTGGTGGAGCAGGCCGCTGTTCCCACCGACAGCCGCCGCCGTCGGCCGGTGGCCGCCGCCGATGCCCCAGACGGCTCCGGCGGGCCGGGGAGTCCCCGGCGCTCCGAGCCGATCGCCGCGGTCGGGGACCGACCACTGCAGCGCCTGGCCAGCGGCTACGGCGAACTGGACCGGGTGCTCGGCGGCGGCCTCGTGCCCGGCTCCCTGGTGCTCCTGGGCGGCGATCCCGGCATCGGCAAATCCACCCTCCTGCTCCAGTGCGCCCGCACCATGGCGGTGGGTCAGTCGGTGCTTTATGTGAGCGCCGAGGAGTCGGCCCAGCAGGTGAAGCTGCGCTGGCGGCGGCTGGCGGAGGAGGGGGAGGGGGCCGGGCCCGCCGGCGCGGCGGACCGGGAGAACGGGGGCTCTGCGGCGGCCGTATCCGGCCTGCAGCTGTTGGCCGAAACGGACCTGGAGCTGGTGCTGCAGGAGCTGGAGGCCCTGCGGCCCGCCGTGGCGATCATCGACAGCATTCAGGCCCTCCACGATGGCGAGCTGGGCAGCGCGCCGGGCTCGGTGGCCCAGGTCCGCGAATGCGCCGCCGCCCTGCAGCGCATCGCCAAGCGCCAGCACACCGCCTTGCTGCTGGTGGGCCATGTCACCAAGGAGGGGCTGCTGGCCGGCCCCAAGGTGCTGGAGCACCTAGTGGATGCGGTGCTTACCTTCGAGGGCGACCGCTTCGCCAGCCACCGCCTGCTGCGGGCGGTGAAGAACCGCTTCGGCGCCACCCATGAGCTGGGGGTGTTCGAGATGCGGGGCAGCGGCCTGGTGGAGGTCACCAACCCCAGCGAACTCTTCCTCGGCGGCGAGGGGCCCGGCACCGGCACGATCGTGGCCTGCGAGGGCACCCGGCCGCTGGTGGTGGAGCTACAGGCTCTGGTGAGTCCCACCAGCTATGCCAGCCCGCGGCGCAGCGCCACCGGCATCGCCGCCAACCGCCTCCACCAGATCCTGGCGGTGCTGGAGAAGCACCTCGGCCTGCCCCTCTCCCGCTTCGATTGCTACCTGGCGGTGGCGGGCGGCCTGGAGGTGGAGGAGCCGGCGGCGGATCTTGGGGTGGCCGCGGCGGTGGTGGCCAGCTACCGGGATCTGGTCCTGCCGCCGGGCACGGTGTTGGTGGGGGAGCTGGGGCTGGGGGGGCAGTTGCGGCCGGTGGGGCAGTTGGAACTTCGGCTGCAGGAGGCGGCCCGGCTGGGGTTCCGGCGGGCGGTGGTGCCCCGCGCTGGTCTGCCTCCCGGCCTGGAGGCCTGCCTCGATTTACAGGTGCTGGAGGCAGGATCCGTGGCGGAAGCTCTCGTGGCGGCCCTGGGGGTGGATCCCGCCCAGGATTGAAAAACGGCCCTCAGCAGGCCACCGACGCTTAGAAATACACGTCCACGTTGCTGCGGCCCGAGGATTTCAGCCAGTTCTCGATGTCGAGGTATCCGCCGGGATAGAGCTTCACAGCCTTGGTCCAGAAGTCGGCCGCTTCGTCGAACCAGCGGTCGGCGGTGTCTTGGTCACCGTTCTCTGCAGCGATGCGGCCCCGTTTTTCGAAGATCAGCCCCATGTTTTTGAGGCAGGACGGTGAGTTGGGATTGGCATCAAGCGACTGGCGGTAGTAGTCGAGGGCCTTCTCCTCCTCGCCGGTGCTCATGAAGATGATCGCCATGTTCTTCAGGATCTCGCCGCGGTCGATGGCGTTCTCCTCGAGGCGCAGGGCCTCCTCGTAGTTGTCGAGGGCCTCGGCGTAGTCCCCGTCGTTCTGGGCGGAGAGGCCATCGCGGTAGTACACATAAGCCTCCTTGGCCTTGGGATCGATCGGTAACAGCTTCACGATTAGATCGGCCATCACCGTGAAGCTCTTGTCGATGAAGTTGTCGTTGCGCTGGGAGCGGGGCACGGCGTCACGTCTTGTTCTGCGCACCATCCTGCCCGCCGCTGCCGCTTAGGCGGGGCGTGATGGTTCGATCTCCCTAGCCTGAAGCCCCCGATCGAGCCCCACCTGCCCCCTCCTTCTTCGGCCACCGAGGAGGTTGCCGCCCTGATGCAGCCCGCCGCCGGATCCGTGCCCGGTGTTGGTCACACCCTCTTGCTTGATGTGGAGGGGATGAAATGCGGCGGCTGCGTGCGGGCGGTGGAACAGCGCCTCACCCAACATGATGGGGTACGACAGGCCAGTGTGAATCTGCTCACCCGCACCGCCTGGGTGGAGCTGGATCGGGCCGAGGAGCGACTGCCAGCCTTGCTGCGGAGCCTGGAGGAGCTCGGCTTCCCCGCTCGGCCCCGTAGCGAGGACGATGACCACCCCCCAAGCCGCCGCGAGCGTCTTCAGGAGCTCCACTGGTGGGAGAGTTGGCGCCAGTTGGTGATGGCCCTGGCTCTGATGCTGGTGTCGGGCCTGGGCCATCTGGCCGATGCCGCTGCCCTCGGCCTGGCGAGCACTCCCCTGGCCCAGCCCTGGCTCCATGCCCTGCTGGCTAGCGCGGCCCTGGCGGGTCCGGGCCGGCGCATCCTCGTGGGAGGGTGGCGCTCCGCCCTCGCCGGGGCCCCCGGCATGGACACCCTGGTGGGTCTGGGGGTGGGCAGTTCCTACCTCGCCAGTCTGGTGGGCTGGCTCTGGCCGGCGGGGGGCTGGCCCTGTTTCTTCAACGAGGCCGTGATGCTCCTGGGTTTCGTGCTGGCCGGCCGCTTCCTCGAGGAGCGAGCCCGCTACCGCACCGGCCGAGCCATCGAGGCCCTGGCCCTGCTCCAGCCCGAGCAGGCCCTGCTGCTGGTGGATGGCGGGCTGCCCCGGCCGGTGCGGGTGGGGGGTCTGCGCCCCGGCGACCGGATCCGCATCCTTCCGGGCGACCGCGTTCCGGTGGATGGGCTGGTGCGGGAGGGCAGCTCCGCGGTGGACACCTCTTCCCTCACCGGTGAATCCCTCCCCCAGGTTGTCGAGGCCGGCAGCGAACTCGCGGCTGGCTGTCTCAACCTGGCCGCTCCTCTGGAGCTCGAGGTTCTGAGGCGGGGCGGCGAGAGCGCCATCGCCCGCATCGTTCACCTGGTGGAGCAGGCCCAGCTGCGCAAGGCCCCGATTCAGGGGCTCGCCGACCGCGTGGCCGGCCGCTTCACCCTGGCGGTGCTGCTGATGGCCGCCTCCACCTTCCTGTTCTGGTGGCTCTGGGGAGCCCACCACTGGCCCGCCGTGCTGATGGCCGGGACTCCCCCCGGCCACGGCGCCCACGGCCATGGCGCCCCCGGTCCGGCGGGCACCCCGCTGGGCCTGGCTCTGCAGCTGGCCATCGCCGTGCTGGTGGTGGCCTGTCCCTGCGCCCTCGGCTTAGCCACCCCGGCGGCGATCAGCGTGGGAAGCGGTGCCGCCGCCCGCGCCGGCCTGCTGTTCCGCGGCGGCGATGCGATCGAAACCGCCGCCCAGCTGCGGGTGGTGCTGTTCGACAAGACCGGCACCCTCACCCTCGGGCGTCCCCTGGTGACGGCGGTGGAACCGGCCCAGCCCGAATCTGCTCAGCCCGAATCGACTCAGCCCGAATCCGCTGAGCCCCAATCCGCCGCGTTGAACGCTGCCCCAGGGGAGGGCTTTGCCCTTCCATCCGTTCAGGATCAAGCCGGGGTGAAGAGGATTTCCTCCGCGGCCGATCGCCTGGTACAACTGGCGGGCAGCCTGGAGCGCGACAGCCGCCATCCCCTGGCTCACGCGGTGCTGCAGGAGGCTCAGCGGCGCGATTTGGCTCTGCTGCCGGTGCGCGATCCCCGGGCGCTAGCGGGCGATGGGCTGGAAGCCCGGATCGAGGAGTCGGCGGTCCGCATGGCGGGGCTCAGTCCCGTTGCCGGGGCCCCTTCGTTGCTCCGGGTGGGGCGGCTGGCCTGGCTCGAGAGCGTGGGTGTGGTGGTCGAGGGCGACAGCCGTGCCCGCCAGGAGAGCCTGGAGGGCGGCGGTGCCTCCGTGCTGGCGGTGGCTCTCGATGGCGCCCTGCTGGGTCTGATCGCCGTGGAGGACAGCCCCCGGCCCGACGCGGCCGCCACCCTGGCAGCGCTGCGGGAGCGGCCTTTGGCGCTGGGTCTGCTCAGTGGTGACCGGGAGGCCCCGGTGAGGCGGCTGGCGGCCCGGGTCGGCCTGCATAGCGAAGAGCTCGCCTGGGATCTGCGGCCTGAGCAGAAGCTCGACCGCATCCTGGCGGCCCGGTCCCGCGGGCCGGTAGCCATGGTGGGGGATGGGATCAACGATGCCCCCGCCTTGGCGGCCGCTGACCTTGGCATCGCCGTGGGCACCGGCACCCAAATCGCCCAGGAGGCCGCTGATCTGGTGGTGATGGGTGATCGTCTCGATGGCTTGCCCCAGGCCCTAGAGATCGCCCGGCGCACCATGGCCAAGGTGCGTCAGAACCTGGTGTGGGCCTTCGGTTACAACCTCATCGTGCTGCCGATCGCCGCCGGGGCGCTGCTGCCCGGTTTCGGCATCCGCCTCTCGCCTCCCCTGGCCGCGTTGTTGATGGCTCTCAGTTCGATCACCGTCGTGGTGAATGCCCTCCTGCTGCAGGATGGCTCCGCCAGCAGGGTGGAGCGGCGCGGGTGAACCGGGTGGAGCGGCCTCAGGGCCTGGTGTCCCAAGGTGTGCCGCGGGGCTATCCGGGGGAAGGGGAGCCGTCGCGGCAGGATCGCCCCGGGGCCGTCGGTTTCCCCCCGGGCTGCTTCGTGGTGTTGGAGGGCATCGATGGTTGTGGCAAGACCACCCAGCTGGAGCAGCTAGGCCAGTGGTTGCCCACCAGTGGCCTGATGCCGGCCGGCGCCCACCTCCTCATGAGTCGGGAACCAGGCGGAACCCCCTTGGGCCGTGCCCTGCGGGAGCTGCTTCTCCATCCCCCCACAGGCGCCTCCCCCTGCAGCGATGCGGAACTGCTGCTTTACGCCGCCGACCGGGCCCAACACGTGTCCCAGGTGATTCGGCCCGCTCTCGCGGCCGGCAACTGGGTGCTTTGCGATCGTTTCAGCGGCTCCACCGCGGCTTACCAGGGCTATGGCCGGGGGCTGCCCCTGGAGCGGATCGCGGCCCTGGAGGGCTTCGCCACCGGCGGCCTGGAGCCCGATCTCACCCTCTGGCTCGACCTGCCCCTGGAGGAATCGCTGCGGCGGCGGGGCGGCAGGGCCGCCGACCGGATCGAGGCCTCGGGCCACGCCTTTCTGGCACGGGTGGCGGCGGGATTTGCCACCCTGGCCCGCCAGCGGGGCTGGCAGCGGGTCGATGCCAGCCAGCGCAGCGAGGTGGTGACCCAGGAATGCCAGGCCGTCCTGCTGGGTCATGCCGCCGGGGCGCCCGAGGGGCGTGCGGATGGCTGAGCTCTTTGCCGGCCTGCTGGGCCAGGAGGCCGCCCTGCGATTGCTGGAGGCTGCCCTGGCGCAGCGTCGCCTGGCGCCCGCCTACCTGTTCGTGGGAGCCGATGGGGTGGGGCGTCGCCTGGCGGCCCTGCGGTTTCTGGAGGGGGTGCTCACCGCCCCTGAGCGCTGCCTGCAGGGCGATCCGCATCTGAGGCGGCGCCTCGGCCAGGGCAACCACCCCGACCTGCTCTGGGTGGAGCCCACCTATTCCCACCAGGGCCAGCTGGTGCCGGCTTCCAGGGCCGAGGCTGAAGGGGTGAACCGTCGCAGTGCCCCCCAGCTACGCCTGGAGCAGGTGAGGGAGGTGTCGCGCTTCCTTGCCCGCCGCCCGGTGGAGGGCGACCGATGCCTGGTGGTGCTCGAAGGGGTGGAGGCCATGGCCGAGGCCGCCGCCAATGCCCTGCTCAAGACCCTCGAAGAACCGGGTGGAGGCCTGCTGGTGCTGATCACCGCAGCCCCGGAGCAGTTGCTCAGCACGATCCGCTCCCGATGTCAGGCCATTCCCTTCTCCCGCCTGTCCCCAAAGTTGGTTCAGCGGGTGCTGGATTCCCTACCCCCCGTGGAGCCCAATGCCACCGGGACATCCGTTGAAGCCGCTCCAGCGGCGGTGCCGCCCGATCCCCCCGAGCTGCTCGATCTGGCGGCTGGCTCTCCGGGCGCCCTGCTGTTCCACCGCCACCAGTGGCGTTCCTTGCCGGCGGGGCTGGCTGATCGATTGCGGTGCCTGGGGCCCGATCCGGTGGAGGCCCTCCACTTGGCCCGTGACCTCACCGAGGCCCTCGATGGCGAACAGCAGCTTTGGTTGCTGGGTTGGTGGCAATGGACCCTGTGGCGGAGCCTGGGGCAGGTGGGGCCCCAGCGGCGGCTAGAAAGGCTCCGCGGCCACTTGCGCAGCTTCGTGCAACCCCGGCTGGCCTGGGAGGTGGCCCTGCTGGAGCTGGCGGGAGGATCCTGCCGCTGAATAGGGGTGGGGCTCAGGCCGCTTCGGTGCCATCCCCTTCGGATCCGATCGCCGTGGGGGCGGGGCGCTGTTCCCTTTGGCGTTCGCTCCGGGCTGCTTCGATGATGGGCTGGAGGCTGGCGAGTTGTTCGCCGGTGGGAAGTT
This sequence comes from Cyanobium sp., assembly GCA_044345855.1. Classification (GTDB taxonomy): domain Bacteria; phylum Cyanobacteriota; class Cyanobacteriia; order PCC-6307; family Cyanobiaceae; genus Cyanobium. The sequence continues at coordinate 64,343 of JBIJAG010000021.1, forward strand.
CCAGGCAGTAGCCGGCTCCGTACACGGTCTTGATAAAGCGCGGTTTGCGCGGATCGGGCTCCAGCTTGGTGCGCAGATGGCGCACATGCACCCGAATCGTTTCGATGTCGTCGCCGGGTTCGTAGCCCCAAACCTCCATCAGGATCAGGGAGGGTGCCACGGTCTGGCCGTGCCGCTGCATCAGGCAGTGCAGCAGTTCGAATTCAAGGTGGGTGAGCCGCACCGCTTGATCGAACCAGATCGCCTCAAAGCGTTCGGGCACAAGGGTGAGGCACCCATAGCTAAGGATTTCGTTGTGTTTGGTGGACAGGGGGGCCCGTTCGCTCCGTCGCAGCAGAGCTTTCACTCGCACCATCAGCTCTTCGAGGTCGAAGGGTTTGGTGAGGTAATCGTCGGCGCCGGAGTTGAAGCCGCTCACCTTGTCCTTGGTGCCGCCCAGGGCGGTGAGCATCAGGATTGGAATCTTGGCTGTGCGTTCATCCCGGCGTAACCGCTGGCACAGGGTGAGCCCATCCACCTTGGGAAGCATCAGATCCAGCAGGATCACATCGGGGCTGTACTGAAGGGCGAGGGCCTGGCCCTTGATGCCGTCTTCAGCCCGCTGAACATCGAAGCCACTGTGTTCGAGGTGGCCAGACACCAGCGCACGCATGTCGCTGTCGTCCTCAATGAGCAGGATGCAGGGCTTCATGGCTGTCGGGTTCTCGGATGCAGGACCGGGGCGACGGCAGCTGCGGGACTGCGAGGCACAGGATTGAGAGCCATTTTCTCTCGCGTTCGCCCTGCTTGCATCACCAGCCCCGGACATTGCGGTAGCGGACTGTACATTTTTGGAGCTATCGGCTGCTGCGATTTCAGGGAGCCGTTCTGAAGAAGCCAGCCGGGGAAAGGTCTGAGGCCCTTCGCAGCCGACGCATGGTCCGTAAGCAGTTGCCGTGATCTTTAGAAAGTCTTCCGGTTTCGACCGTTAACAGGGGGCGCGTTTCCACGGCCCGAACTCGCAGCTTGTAGCCCGATCTCGCGGCTAGTCGTCAGAGGGGCGAGATCGGGCAACCACGAAGACCCGCTGGCCGGAGCCTTCGCTGTGAGCTGAACTCCCCGGGCGGGATTCGAACCTGCGACCAATCGGTTAACAGCCGACCGCTCTACCACTGAGCTACCGAGGAATGACCGCCGTGGCGGACCGAAGGAGCTTACCTTTCGGCCGCGCCGGCAAGCAAGGGGAGGAGCCTGGCCGCATCCAGCCAGGGTCCCACCCGGCCCGCCTCCATACGAGCGGCGCCGTCGCAGCAGTCGAGCTCCTCGAGGCGATGGGTGATCCAGAGGGCCGTGATCGGCCGCTCGTCCCGGCTGCAGAGCGAGCGGATCAGGGCCAGCACCTCCCGCTGGCTGTCGGGATCGAGCAGGGCGGTGGGCTCATCGAGCAACAGCATCTCGGCGTCGCTGGCCAGGGCGCCGGCGATCGCCAGGCGCTGTTTCTGGCCGCCGCTGAGGGTGTGGATCGGCCGCCGTTCCATGCCTCCCAGCCCCACCTGCTGCAGGGCCCGCTCCATGCGGGCGGTGCGCTCGGCCGCAGGTAGGCCGGCCGGGAGCCCCAGCTGCAGATCGCTGCCGCAGCTCGGCAACAGCAGCTGGTGGTCGGGGTTCTGGAACACCAGGGCGGGCTTGAGGAGGGTGTGAACCGTGCCGCCATCGGCCTGGAGCAAGCCGCTGATCAGGCGCAGGAGGGTGCTCTTGCCACTGCCGTTGCTGCCCACCAACATCCAAAGCCCCGACCTGGAGATCTCGAGATCGCAGTGGTCCAGGGCCGGCTGGCCGTTGCTCCAGCGGAACACCAGCCCGCTCACCCGCAGCAGCGGCGGGGGAGGCGGATCAGCCATCGAGGCTGAAACCGGGGCGCTTGCTGCCGCTGGATGCCGCTGATTTTTCGTAGGTCTGTACCGCCACCACCTCGCTGCTCAGCAGGCTGATGTGCTTGTGCTCGTCCTTTTCGCAGTGCAGCTCCAGCACCTTGGGGTGGCCGCTCTCGATCGCTTGGCGCACCTCCCTGTAGAGCGCCAGGGCCGCCTCCTGCTCCTTGCGCTGCACGGCGATCGGCATGGGGGTGAGCCGGAGGGAAAGCTCGACGACGTGCATGGTGAAAAGAAGGGTTCCAGCCACTCTGGCGGAACGGTGGTGGCGATGGCCTGGTCACAGGTGGTGAGGCCGCGGCGGCTGCGGTATCGGTAACCACGAAGCTGGTTGGGCGGCCAGCCTGCTCACTGGGCGGCCGCCTAGCTGGAAGGAAGAGCGCCGCCAACGCTGCCCGTTGGAACTTCATAAGCACATATGCTCATTCAGGGGTGGGCTGGGAAGGATCGCCCCACTTCCGGCCCGGATGCCCGTACGATGCCCTTGTAAAGCTTCGTTAAGCAACTCATGACGATCGCTGCAGGGCGCTTGCCCCAGCGGGGATGGTTCGACGTCCTCGACGACTGGCTCAAGCGCGACCGCTTCGTTTTCGTTGGTTGGTCCGGGCTGCTGCTCTTCCCCACCGCCTATCTG